>DIYH01000045.1 GCA_002435755.1 Flammeovirgaceae bacterium UBA6059 | reverse complement strand
TCAAACCGGTCGATCCATCTTTCACTGGGGGCCAAAAACGGCTTGCGTAGCGGTATACCCAGGTCAAGCCTCAATACCAGAAAGTCAATATCTAGTCTCAGGCCAGCTCCAGTTCCCAGGGCAATCTCACTTAGCCATTGGTTGCTCCATTGCCCGCCAGGTACGCTCTCATTCTCGTTAAAGAGCCAGACGTTACCCGCATCGACAAACAGCGCACCTTTGAGGTATTTGTAGAAGCTAAAACGATACTCAAGATTGGTTTCAAGCTTGATATCCCCTGCCTGATCGAAAAAGGCATTGTCAGACTCAGGCGGAGGTTGATAGCTGCCAGGGCCAAGCGACCGTACCCGGAATGCCCTGATACTGCCAGGTCCACCTGAGAAATACTGCTTGATATAAGGCAGAGATACTGATCGCCCATAAGGGACCCCAAGCCCGGCATAGCCGCGCCACACGAGTGCGCCTGACCTGCCGGTTTTTATGTAATACCTGAAGTCGATATCTCCACGCGTGTATTTGGCATAGGTAAGACCAAACATGGTTTCACTTTCGCTACCGCCAAATAGCTGACCAATGCTATTGACGATATTACCAGCCACATCCAGGGTGAACTCCACGAATATCTTATTGCGCTTGTCCTCCTTGGGCCCTTCGTTAAACTGCCATTTGTAGATCAGGCCAGGGATGAATTGGTTTTCGAAGCTTTGCCGGAGAAAAGGATTGGCCTCCAGGATCTCTTCAAAATCAGCTGTAATGTTGGATGTATTCGTAAAGTTGAGTGATATAGGGGTCAGGTCGTGACGGACATAACGATTCGTCTGCCAAAAGAAGCCATAAGTAGCTTTCAAGGATGTCAGACGATAGTATTGCGATCTATTAAGGATACTATAGCCAATGGCAAACTTTGTTTTGGGTACGGAGTAACCTCCCGAAGCATCCACCTTGAAAGGTGCGATGACGCGCGGTACGACGATCTCGTGCTGGAAGCTTATCTCGGACGAGTTGAGATCGTCAGTACTGCCACCTTGTACCTGGGTCTCATAGCCAAGCGTCAGTGAAGACTTCCAGACCTCTCCACCGCCAAACAAGTTGATATTCTGGTAAGAAAGTATCAAGCCGGGCCCTGCAAAATTGTTGGACTTGGTAGTCGCCTGCACTTCTGCGCTGACAGAGTGGCGGTTGAAGCGTGAGAGGTAGATGTTGGCATCTAGTCGACCCGGGCCAATGCGAGCTGTATCCGCTTCAGTAAATCTCGTGGTGACATACTTAAACATCCCAACGGAGGACAGCCGTCGGTTCGTTTGTAGTTGTCGTTCTGTACTGAAGAGTGTGTTGGTAGTGAGCGTAAGATAAGGAGGAAGGTACCGGGCGTCATACGTATCATCTTTGTCTATGAAGTAGAAGCCGTCGATCAACGTGGTGTCCTGACTGTCGCTCGTCGCATCTTCAAGACTATAGTCCGTATGTACATAGATATGATTGATCACATAGGGCTTGAGCAAGGCAGGATCCAGGTTGTACTTGAGATCGAGAAAAAGGTCAAATCGGCGCTGCTCATATTGGTTAGTGTCCACCCGAAACAACAACAGGTCTTCTGTGAAGTTGTAGTATCCCTTGGTCTTAAGTTCGTCGCTGATGCGGGCGCGTTCAGCTTTGAGTACATCAAGGTTGAGAAGGTCCCCTTCCACAAAGGAACTCTTGCTCACCTGGTTGCTGATAAGGCCGTCTACTACAGCACTATCTCTTAGGTATTGGTAGTTTTTCAGGGTATAGGGAGCACTGCTCGTCACCTCGTAAGTGAGGCTCGCCTTGTTCTTTTTCTCAGTGACCGTGCCGTTTACACTGCAGTAGTAGTAGCCCCTATTTTCCAGCCTGTTAGTAATGAACTGCTCCGTTTGTGATATGTCAACATCACTCAAATAGACAGGCGTCTCACCAAACTTCCTGTTGAGAAATCGAGTGAGAAAACCAGAGCGCTCACGAGACCCCTTGTAATGTGCCCATAGCCTGAACCGGCCACCAAGCGTCTTGCTGTTAGGCCTGGGACGGAGCGCTTCTTCCAGCTCTGATTTCATCCGCCCCGCCTTTTTCATTTGCCCTCTATGCTCGATAGTCACTGTGGCACCTGTATACAGTTTTTCGTCCTCAGGTATGAATTTCGAGACATGGCATCCGTATAGCACTACCGTGAACAGCAGGGCGGTCCGCAGTAAACACGAGGTGATATGTTGGGCCCGCAGATTCACTTTGCTGTGTCCGTCCCGTTAAAGATATTCCTGAACTGATTGAAGTCCTTTCTGAAGAGTAAAGAAAGGCCGGTGATGATCACCTGACCCTCTACCAGGTCTTCGAAAGAGTTCTTTTGAAAACCCTTGACCCTGTAGCGGCCGTCTTCTGTCAGCAGGTACTCCACACTCACATCTGCCGCCCACTCGTTGTTCTGGCGGGTCTGACCATCTAGATCTACGCTGTTGCCAACACTGATGATGACCCTATCATCGAAGAGTGCCTTTTTGATGCTCACAGATAGCTCAGTACGCTCACCGGTATTGCCCGTTTGGTAATCAGAAAAGCTGTTGAGATTGAAGTCTACGTCAATCCCTTTGATGTACCTGCTGGAGAGATTGTTGAGTTGTGAAGACAGTATCTGGTTGACGCTGGACCTGGCTATGTTGGCTGTAGTAGCACCCGTAGCGTTGGTCACCGCGCTTGGCAAAAACTGGTTGAAGGCCACCAAAGAAAAGACCTGTTTGTTGAGCTCTTCCTCATCCTCATTGATTTGATTGATACGGGCATAGACATTACCGCCCAGCTCATTGCGCGCATTCACTGGCATGTCCAGCCGGAATGACATCAAAGGTTGCTCAAGGCTGCCCTGGATATTGAGCAGTACTTCGAAAGGCAGGTCTTGCCGTGAAGCGACCTTGGTAGTAGGGTCTGCGTTGGCTACCTGTTGCTCCATCAGTTCCCGTATGCTTGCCCTCAGGTTATATTGGGCAGTGAGATCAAGCTCTGCCTCATACGGGTCACCGGTCCATATGATCCTACTGCCGGGCACTACTTCAAACCTGCGCTGCACGATCTCATAGAGCTTCACCTCATAGGCCCCCCTTTGTGCGGTATAGACCCCTATCATGATGGCCTTACCCTTTCTGTCAATGTTGATATTCAGGTTGGCTTTACCACCGACCTCCAGATAATCCCCCGACCTTTGATCAATGATCATTTTGAAGTTGGTCTCCGGGTCCACCTCCAGCTTAGCATTGAGCTGTACGCCAGGAAGATCAATGATCTTAGGAGGCTCTCTCGCGGCTTCTATAAGTGTAGAGGAGTCAGTCTGATCAAAAAACATCAGCACCCCTTCACGCTCTTCGATCTCAAGCTGAGATTCCGGTAGGATATAAGTGAATTGACTTCCCTCATTAAGCCTGGCAACTGCACTGACGGTTGGGATGCTTTGGCTACCATTCACCGATAGGTCGATATCTACAGTGACCTGTCCATAGTAGAGGTCATTGTCATCATCGGTAGAGTTGAGGAGTTGAAAGTCTTGTGCCGATATGGTAAAGTCAAAGTGGGGATCAGAAAAGTCGGCAATGGAGATATTGCCATTTAGCTCGAGTGTATTGCTTTGCTGATCGAGCACGGTGAAGCGCTCAAAGCTGATCATTTCATTTTCGATAGAGATTGACTCATTTTCCAACCTGAACGGAGCATTGACATCCGTGGCGGTGAAGGATACATTATCAAAACTAATTGCACCACCATACTGTGGTGAAGTTTCCGGTCCTATGATTTGAAGTCTACCGGCGATATGCCCTTTAGAATGCTTGATCTTTCCTTCCGCAAATCCCTCGATCACAGACATGTCGACCCTGTTCAGATGGAGATTGAGGTCGAGCTGACCATCCTCTTCAAACTGACCATTGGCCATGATGTCCAGTTGAGGACTCGTCAGCTTGAGATCTATGGAAGAACTATTGAACTGCTCACTGCTCGACCTCCATTGCAGCAGACCGAGGGGCTGCTGTAGCATCACCAGGTCCTGGATCTCAAGATCAGCACTCACAGCAGGTAGCTCACCACTTCCAGTGATGTTGACGAAACCATTGATCTCTCCTGAGGCCGGATAACGTGTCGCATTGATCATAGAAGTAAGCGTCTGTAACTCAAAATCCTGAAACCTGAGATTCAGAGTTGCCTCCTCAGGCCCTTCTGTTGTAAGGACTTCCAGGAGATCATTGTCATGGCCCAACTTAAAATCTCTGAAATACAGTCTACCCTGGTGATAGGCAATTTGATTATGCTGAGGCAGGGTCCACGAGAGACTATCCAGAACTAATGTCTCAGGAATGATATGAGTGAACACCGTGTCAGATGACCATCGATGCTTAGTATCAATGTTGAGCATTAGGTGTTCGCGAACTCCTTTTATAGCCAGACCATTTTGCCAATGCAGGTCATGATACCAACCTCCCGAGGATAGGTGTGAGATTTGTACGGGTCCGCTCCGCAACCCATCCAGGTCCAGTAAGTAGGCCATTGTATCTGCTTTATTCGATACGACCAACTGTGCATTGGATAGGGATATGTTGTTATACGTCAAAGCCGACATGCTTATGTCCAGATCGTAGATGTCCTTTGGTTGGTTCAAGTTCAATTTGACCTTCATTGTGTCTTCCACTCTGACCTGCGGCCAGATCTGCTCAAACTCATCGGACGTAGGATGGACCTTTACATCAGCTACCGCAATGAGGCCGTCTAGCAGCTCACCTTCATGAAATGCATAGAGAGTAGGGAAATCATCCTCCCATTGGCTACTCATTGCGCTAAGGGTATCAATAGAGCTGTTTAGTTGGACGTCTGCAGACAAGAGTCCTGACACGATGCTGAATGATGTACTGTCCTCATCAGTACTTAAGTTCAGTCGAATGGGTTTTAGCACGTGTTGGTTATCAGAAGTTAGAAATCTCGATTCTGCTATGCCAATTGATAAGCTGCTGCTTTCTGAAGAGTGCTTTAGGGCAAGATCGATTTCTGAGCTGACGATAATACTATCTTTGGCCAGTTGCCATGCTTGCAGATCAAAACGATCGAGGGACATGTGCATGTCTGCCCTTATGTCTTTAGCAGAGCTGAATTGACCTGTCCCCGCAAATGTGCCCGCAATGGATGGCTCATCTATGTCAAGCTTAAGGTCGTATTGTCCATGATCAATATTCAGGTTGAGATTAATGTCTGCTAAGTGCTGATCAAGTAGTTCCAGCTTTTCGATTTGTAAACTACCTTTTGACACTATGTTACTCAGTTGAGATCCTATGCCTGATACTATTAGACCGCCATCTACTTTACCGAGTTGGTTGGTTTCAAGCCATTTTCCAAGGTCTATGCCCTGAAACTGTATGGCTAGATCGTAGTAAGATTGTGCAAGTGAGTCTGTCAATTCAAACTCTATAGTCATATCACCTTCATTGGAATCGACTGCTAGTTTCCCTGAGGCTCGACTTGGACTGGTTTGAATATCACTTTTCAATCTTATTTGGTTGGGTAAGTCTACCGGTAAATCAAAAGCGGCCTTCAACTTTGACATGTCTGCACCTTGGGTGGTCAGAAGTAACTGTGATAAGTCAAGGACAGTCCTGGTACTGTCGTACAAATGAAACAACTGTGCATCCACATTGAGCTTTGTCTGATCAGACCAGCTAAGTTGAAGGTTGTCAAGATCCAATTCGGTAGGGGAGTAGTCAATGCTGCCGTTGAACCCAATTGACTCCTCAAGCAGAATGGCAAATTGAGGGTAGTCCTGAAGCAGATAATCAAGCTGTTGTAGATCTTCAGTTCCGAGCTTTAAAGTCTTGATTTCAGAAAGCACGTTGATGTTTGTCGGATCATCGATCAATAAATCGAAGGTTTCGTAAGCTGCTTTGATATTAGCACTTAGCTCCGAATGTGCTGTAGATAAGTCGATGATACTCAAGTTTACCTTTTCCTTATCCAGTTGGACACTGATATTGGCCGCTAACTCAAGCCCATGATTACTCTCTAACATATGAAGTTGGTTCAGGTTGAGACCAACGTCTGCCGGGGCAAAGTGAATGTCAGTAGCATCCAGCGCATCGACCTGCCAGCTCATCTTTTGAGGATCGATGAAAAGAGGATGGGCTGCAGCGGGTCCCACGTCAAACCTGAATGCCGTGTTTTTGATGTCCAGGTCTTTCAAGTCTACTTTCCACTCAGGCCATTTAAAGACATCTGTCGAAGTGCTTGTTATAACTGTGTCAATGCTTGAAGCAATGGACATAGACATTGCTGAGCCTTCGAGCAACAGCCGCTGAGCTTCTATAGATGACGTAGCGAGTGTTAACCTGGCTTTTTCCAATCCAAGCTGTCCGATTGTAGAGTTGAGCGCCAAAGTATCTGGCAAGCTATTGTACTGAAAGTCAACTTGCCGGATATCCAGAGCATCGACAATGATTTCCGGTAACTGATGGGCCATTGTAGGATTATCATTCGTGTCTATAGTAGTGACCCATTGATCGACACGGGCCTGTAGCCCCTCTATAGTGGCTGACCTTACTTCAAACAGCAGTTCGTCTGGTTTGAGACTGCCTGGTAATAACTCTAGCCGATCAAGGTCGACCGAGACATCAATTCCGTTTTGTTGGTCCAGGTACCTAAAGTCAATGTTCTGAAGATGAATGGACCCTAGCGATAAGTTAAGTGATTCAGCCTGATTGGGTTCATTAGAAGGCTTTGGTGGACCCAAAGCATAAATAATGAATTGAAAATTGAAAATACCGGAACTGTCAACTTGGATATTGGCTTCTGCTCCTTCCCATGTGATTCTGGTAAGCGCGATATCTCCAGACCATAATCCAGGTAAGGATGCTCTTACTTCGAGGCTGGAGGAGTAGAGCAACGTATCCCCAATAGGGTCTGCGAGTAGCAGGTCATTGACCTGCAGGTCGCCTCTAAAAGTCAGGTATAGGCGGTCAATATGAAATTGGGCACCTGTCTTAGAAGAAAACCAATAAGTTGCCCACCCCGTCAGGCGAGTCTGTACATGCGGAGCTCGTATAGCGAGTATCACGAACAAAATAAGCAATACCAATATGGACACAGTCCAACTGATTACTTTGATAATGGTCCGAAGCGATTTTTTGGCCGTGCTCACTAAGCCGCAAAAGTACAGAAGGCCTAGTGAGAACCAAGTGAGCTAAATGGGCTAATATCAACAATCAGTTCTAGACTAGATGTCTTCTCTTGTGATGCGTGGATAGATCTCGTTGAGTTTCATCATGGCCGCACTGCCGTACCATGGTTTTAGTTCCATGACCAGGCTACCAGCCTGTATGGCAGGATCGGTTGAGGTCAGTGCTTCAGCTTCTTCTACACTGGCTACCGCAAATACATAAATGCCGCGGATGTTTCCATCGTCCATGAAAGGTCCCGCAAGTACGAGTTTGTTTTCTTCGGCCATGCGTTTGATATTGTCAAGGTGGGCGCGCTGGAGTTGAGCTCCTTCCAGCGAGTCCAAATCTCGATTTGGCCCCTTTTTTAGGAAAGCTATCACGTATTGGCGCATGCCATAAGGGTCAGCCCCAACTTCAGCCGCAAGGAGAGAGTCATATCCGGACGTGGCTTCCTTTGATACAGATGCAGGATTTTCATTTAAAGAGAGTTGACTAGGTTGACATGCTACTAGCGCAATCAATATAGCTATAAAGGCCAAAGAGTGTTTCATTACCTAAGGGTTTAGTTGTCAACCTAAATTTTTTTGAGTTGATTACCAATTGTTATGCAGTGAGAAGGTGGATTTGATCTATAACACCAACCATAGCTTCTTCAAGGTCAAACTTACTGCCCGGATGTCTTTGAATTTTCTAGTAGAGTATTTGTTGATGTCCCCCATATGTCCCCATGCCAAATTTCTACTTGTTGCTGATTTGCCTGAATTTGTTCGATAAGTTATGTGCAATGGCAGCTGTAGACTTTCTCGAGTATTTAGCTTTTTGGTTTCCCTGCTTTTGCTGGGCTCGACCGCTATATATGGCCAGAGTTACAACTTGAGGTTTGTCAAGATGTCGAGCGATATGTCAACGCTCGTGCTGAAAGTGCAAGTCTCTTTCAGCTCTGCGGGTGCTTTAGGCTCATCCAATTTCGTTTTTAGTTACAACGATGCAGAGGTCAATTCACCTTCATTGATCAGCGCAGCTAATTTTGATGCTGGTACCAATGCCAGCTATGGAGTTATGAGCGTTACACAACCTACCTCGAATACTGCATCGATCAATTTTGAATTGCAGAGCAGCAATAGCGGTACTTCTGTAACCATGGGAGCTACTTGGACAGATGTCGCTACACTCGCGTTTACCCTTCCTGATGATGTAGGTACGGCCGGTTTTCAATGGCTTGAATCAACCACCACGCAAACGATAGCTTATGCCGAAGACAATAGTAGCCTTCTGACGAGTGGCTTACTTGAAAACAACGATATGTCTGTCACAAGCACTGCTCTTCCCGTGGACTTGGCATACTTCCGTGCATATCCCGAGGAGCGCACCGTTTTGTTGGACTGGGCTACTATTTCTGAGACAAACAACTACTTTTTCGAAATACAGCGCTCTGATGATGGAGTTGTATGGCATGTGCTGGACTCTGTGTCTGGTTTCGGTACCACCACCAAATATCAGGTATACTATTGGTATGATGAGCCTGTGGAGGGGAGCCGGTACTACCGTCTTAGACAAGTTGACTATGACGGTGCATTCGAGTATTCTGACATAGTGTATGTGGCCCTGTTGTTTGACCATCCGGAGGTGAAGGTCTTTCCAAATCCCTTTGAGAGGGATGTTCAATTCCGAATAAGTGGCCTTCAGCCTTATCAGCAATTAGAGTACAGACTGGTGAGTATTGCAGGAGAGGACTTGCTCAACGGGACCGTGGTAGCAGATAGCAATGGAAATCTGACGCAATTCATTCGACCGCTGTTTACATTAGGGTTGTGCTTTTTATTGATAGAAGGCCGTGATATGTCTGTGCGTCGCAGGTTGGTCAGTTCACCAACGACATCAGCAATGATCAGGTAGGTGATACTCGAATGCGCCGTTGGTCAGTTGGTTACCCAAATGAATCCTAGGAAACCTCTATCTGGAATCGGTCAAGAAGTTGGTTTGTCCGGTATCGATGATCTTCTGTCCGGTATTTGTCCCTCATGCGTTTTTGGATTTCCTCTTAGTCAGTCGATCTTAGATTGAGACTACTAAATCGTCCGGTTTAAGTCCGTTAGTTCGTAGATTGTTTACATCTCTTAAAGCCATTGGTTGATTAGCCGATAACCTAAGCTAAAAGTATTTATTGCATGTACCCCTTTTGTACCCCTACTCACATCAATGTCATCGCGTCGATGCTTTCTCTCGCGACAAGCATAGTCTTGATGGGTGCTTCACGTGCGACAGCCCAACCAATTGACGAGCTCAATGAGCAGATAGAATGGCTTTTCGAATTATCGGATCATCCTTTGGAGCCCAATGACTCTATTTTGGTCTTATCAGATACCTTGGAGCGCTTGTCTAAACGGTCTGATTATGACTTGGGTGTTTTAGTATCCCGCTATATGCAGGGACTGGTGCTCTATCGTACCGGTGAGGTCGATTCTTCAATATTGGTACTGACCGGTGTTCAAACAGAAGTCGAGAAGTTGAGCAATGCGGACGAATTGTTGTCGAGGGTCATCTATGCTCTAGGGGTGTCCTATCACTTTCAAGGCAAGTATGAAATGGCACTAGACAGGTACCAGGCGGCACTTACCTTATCAGAAAGGTTGGGTGATCAGACCAAAATTGGGACCGTACTTTGCAACTTTGGACGTCTCTATTCCTACATGGGAGATTTGGACAGGGCCTTTGAGTACTACATGCAGGCCTATAGCTATGTCGACATATTGCCTTCATACAGGTTAGCACGCCTGTACAATGCCCTGGGTAACTATTATTCTAATAAACAACAGTTGGATTCCTCTAGGCATTATTATCTCCTCAGTTTGGAAATACACCAGGAGCTTGATGACAAAAGAGGTATAGCACATGGGTACAACAACCTAGCGATCGTCGATTATTTGAGTGGTGACACAAATGGGGCCGTAGATGGATTTCAGTCAGCGCTGGACGTACGTCTAGAGCTGAGCAGTCCTCACAACATTTCAGAAAGCTATTATAACCTCGGCTATCTCAATTTTGATTTAGGACGCCATGAAGAGGCAATTAGAAACTACAGACTGGGATTGGTTTATGCAGATAAAGCCAAGTCTATCATTGCCAAGAGAGATTTGCTATTGGAAATGTCAGCGTCCTTCGAAAAACTGAGACAGTTTGATTCGGCGTATTACTATCTGTCTCAAGGAAGAGTACTGGCGGATTCGGTAATGAATGAAGCGAAGCAAGATGAGATATTGTTACTTGAGAAGGAATATGAAACGGAAAAACTACTTGCAAGACAAACAGTGATCGAAAAGGAAAATGAGTTGACTACCTACCAGCGAAACGCACTGCTGAGCGGATTGATCATCATCCTGATCGCGGGCTCTGTGGCCTACTACATACAGCAGTTGCGCTATAGATATACACTGGTCAAGGCGGACAGGGACCGGGCCCTTCTGGAAAAAGAAACCGAACTGGCCCAAAAGGAGATCATCCTGAAACAAGAGCAAATTGCTAATTTCACCAACCAATTGATCCATAAAAACGAGTTGCTTGAGCAGCTCCAACAGCAAATTGAGCAGGAGCAACTATCTGCAAAGCAATCTGCATCATTCATCAGTCAGCACAAGACACCCAACCTGGAAAATGAGCATGATTGGTTGAACTTCAAGATCGAATTTGAAAAAGCTTATCCCGGATTTTTCAATATGCTGCTTGCTAACTCACCTGAGATCACTCCTCATGATCAGCGACTTGCTTCGCTTATGCGGGTAGCACTCTCCAATAAGGAGATCGGACATATCCTCAACATCTCATCTGATAGTGTGGTTAAAGCCAAATACAGGTTACGGCAGAAACTTGGCTTTGAGAGTCAGTCACAGCTAGATCAGTTCATCCAGGAAGCTTAGTCCTGAGATTATCCGATTATGTCGGCTAGTAGTCCGTTGATTTATTCCGGGAGAGAATCTGATTCCAAGAACTTTAGTTGTATTAAAACACAAGGACGAATGAAGCTCTATCTTCTAATCTACTTGCTCTTGCAAAGCATATGTTACAGCTATGGACAGTATACTTACATCACTCAAATTGGAACCACCACCGTGAGCTCATCCTCCAACGGCGAATTTGAACAACCTAATGGAATTGCTATAGATACTGAAGGTAATATTTACATCGCTGACAGGAATAATGAAAGAGTTCAAAAGTTTGATGTTTCTGGATCTTTTGTGACACAATGGGGCAGTTCAGGTAGTGGGGACGGCCAATTTGCCGCTAACAATGGGGCCGTGGATATCGCTATTGATAGCAATGGAGATATTTGGGTGGTAGACAGGGGCAACCATAGAATTCAGAGGTTTAGTAATTCAGGAGCCTTCGAGTTCAAATTTGGTGTAAATGGAAGTGGTACGGGGCAGTTAAACCAGCCAACAGGTATTGCAATAAACTCTGGAGATACTATTTATATAGCCGATAGATTAAATGAAAGAGTCCAAGCTTTCAATCTGAGTGGCACTTTTTTATTTCAATTTGGCGGAACGGCTGGTAGCGGTGATGGAGAGTTCGCATCGAACAATGGTCCCGTCGATTTGGATTTTGATGACGCAGGTAATGTGGTTGTGGTCGACAGAGGAAATGCCAGAGTCCAAAAGTTCACAAACAAAGGGGTTTTTATGGGAAAATTTGGTTCTTCGGGTTCTGGAGCTAGTAATTTTAACCAGCCTAACGGTATAACCGTTGCACCTGATGGTACTATTCTCATTGCTGATAGAAACAATGCGCGTATCTCGATTTGGACGGACATCAATGGTGTATTTGCCAATAGTTCTACTTTCGGTACTTCTGGTACAGGTGATGCTCAGTTCAATGCTACTTCGGGCGCTGTTGCCTTGGCATTTGACCCTGCTGGAGATCTTTGGGTAATCGATAGGGGGAACCATCGTATCCAAAAATTTGATGGGCCTGCTCTAGTTACAGCTCCGACTTCAGCAACCGTTGCAGCCACGGTATTTCTCGAAGGAGCTTATAACGGTACCAATCTCAATACGACCATTACTTCCAGTATTCCACTAAGCCAGCCTTACAGCTTCAATGGGCACAGTGGAGGTAGTGCTTCCGGCATTCCGTCTGGAGCTGTGGACTGGGTACTGGTTGAGCTTAGGGAAGCCGCTTCAGCCGCTACCGCGAATAATGGAGCAAAGGTGGGTTCGGCTGCAGGCTTTCTGATGAGCGATGGCCGTATCAAAGCGACCAATGGTACAGATGATCTGAGCGTTTTCCTATCGGGAAATAGTGGTGCAGAATTCTTCGTAGTGATCTACCATCGCAATCACCTACCGATCATGTCAGCTAACGCCATTTCCGAGAGTGGGTCTGCCTATACTATTGACTTTACCACCAGCTCTTCTAACACTTACCAAGGTATGTCCGCCTTATCCTCACTTGCCGGAAGTAAGTTTGGTATGGTAGCAGGAGACCAGAACAGTGACGGTCAGGTGAACTCCACTGACCTTACCAACTGGCGTGTACAAAATGGTGGAGCATTCAACTATACGGGTTCTTCAGCAGATTTTAATCTCGATGGTCAGGTCAACGCCGTAGATCGCAATGACTACCAGCAGCCCAATTCTGGTAAGTCAAGACAGGTGCCATTCAACTAAGGTGATTATGACCATAGCAGAAATGAGTTTGGTTAACCACCTGATCCTGGAATTGGAACAAGACAATAAAGACTTCCAGGTACGAATGAAAAGATGTTATCCAAACCTTACGCCCTATGACCTAAGACTTTGCATCTATCTGAAGGCCAATCTCTCAACAAAAGAGATTTCCAGAATTCTGAACATTACACCTGATAGCGTCAAGAAGGCGAAGCATAGGTTACGGAAGAAGTTAAGGATCAATCCAAAGCAGGCCTTTTTCTCTTAAAGTTCTTGTAGAAAAGAACTCAATTCTCAGCTTCACCGCTTGGTTTGGTAGACTAAGGTATTCCAGTTTGTTCACTGTTGGCATTACTAGTGGTTTTGATTGCATCACGTCTTGCTCGGGTATGCTCAGATACAGAGATCACCAGATAATATGTGATCAAAACATAGAGCTAGAAGCATAAACATGAAGCATGTACAAAAAATGTCTTACCTCCCAGGCTCTATCAAGCTGTCCGAAACTTGTCTCAAAGCTGTCTTAGTTATGTCTTAACAATAGAAGCTAACTTGTGATCAAATAATCCACTTTAGTGTTTTAACAAAGGGTGCTTTATAGATAATTACCAAAGAGTATCAGGTAAAGATCAATCGTTTTTGGTATGACGTTACTTGGAAAACCCAACTGGGTACATCTGATTCTAGTTTCCTTCCTCATTCAGTTATTTACTAATAATGATTCTGCAGCCCAAAAAACACAAGTCGACAGTCTAACGACAATTTATGAAACCACCAATGTCGACTCGGTTAGGTTTGATGCTGGTATAAGTATACTGAGGTATTATAGTGCCAGAAACCCTGCTAAGCTCGAATCCCTCGCTGATACATTACTCTCCGAAGCAAAACTTAAGCTATACCCTGTAAGATACGCAACGGTCACAGCCGCCAAAATAATAGCGCTGAATAGAACTTCGAGATATAAGGAATCTATTCAGCTCACAAAAGCTCTTGAATCCCATGCCATAAAAAACGACCTGAAGCAGTATCAGGCTATTGCCTATAATGGACGGGGAAATGCATATTACTTCATAGGCGAGTATGAAAAGTCCGCAGATGTATTATATGTGGCATTTGAAATTGCTCAAGAATTACAAAATGTTACGCTCCAGATAAATGCACTCAATAACCTCGCGAATACTTACATGATCACTGAAGAGTACGAAAAAGTATACAGTATATATAGACAAGCATTGGAGATCGCAACTGATAATAACAGGGTAAGGGACAGGGGAATGATTCTGACGAGTTTGGGTAACCTCGAAAACAAAAGGCAAAACCTAACGATAGCGAGAGACAACTTTGAAGAAGCGCTTCACATTTTTGAAGAAATAGAGAATAAATATGGTATCGGTTTAGCACTCGCAAATTTAGGGCATGTAGAGTATCAAGCCAGAAACTATAATAAGGCACTTGACTATAATGAGAAGAGCAGGTTGGTACGTGAAGATCTAAAAGACCGGATAGGACTACTGAGATTGTATATCAATAACGCTAACATATATAAGGAGAAGGCGAGTTGGGATAAGGCGCTTGATCAGGCATATCAGGCACTGGCATTGTTGGAAGAGGTCAGTCGACCCGATGATATGAAAATGGTTTTAGAGACTATGACCGAGGTTTATGAAAGATCAGGCGTCTACGATTCTGCATTGTTTACCCTTAGAAAACTGTCCCTTCTCAAAGACTCTTTATTCAATGTGGATTTGAATAACTCCCTCGTTGCAAGAAAAGGCGCCATTGATACCACACGCTATCAGCAGAGAATAGTGGAGCTAGAAAATAGTGAGGTCAGTTTAAAACAGAGGAATACTTGGATATTGATCATTTCCATAGCCTCTGTTATGGTGTTATTGTTTCTTCTGTGGAGAGAAAAAAGTAGAATTGACAAGATACGAGAGGAGAACAAACTAATTAAAGGTAAACGAAAGAAATCGGATGAAAGCAGCAAAGTAGAAGGTCTGATGACCAGACTCAAAGAAGGTGGTCTGGATGGTGCATTCTGGATCGAATTTGGCTTAAAATTTGATGAAATTCATCCCGGTTTCTCTCATAACTTAACTAACAAACATCCTGAAATCACCAAAAATGAGTTGAGGGTTTGCTGCCTGATCAGACTAGGTTTGAACATCTACGACCTGGCCGAATGCCTGATGATCACTACCAACAGTGTTCGTAAATCAAGATATAGGATTTACAAAAAAATGGGTCTGGAAAGCGATAAGCATCTATTCAACTACCTGTTTTCACTTTAAGTACCAATAAAGTCTTACTATCGTCTTACTCTTGTCTAAGCTGTTTGACGTCTGTGTTGAATTCATTTTTGGAGTTTTATGCTTGACATAAACGTACCATTATGAAGAGGTTAGCTTTATTTTTCAAACTTTTGAAAATCACGACAATTCCGGTAGTCACTCTATCACTTTTGTCAAATACTAATCTGCATGCTCAAGGACCGACATTGCCTTTTACAGAAAGTTGGTCTTCTGTCAATACTTCAAGTGGAGGACGGTTTATACCGAGTTCACCCTACACACTAAACGGTATAAAATACTCTTGGACGGGAGGGACAGGCATCAACATTCAGATCGGGCAAGATGGCGGAGTGGGGGGAAGCAAGTCATTTCAGATCACTAATTTTTCCGGTTCACCTTTTGTTTTGACTATTGAATCTGCGGATGGATCAGAGTTTGATCTTGAAAGTTTTCAAGCCTCAGGTGGATTCGGTTCCGGAACTATAAGCATGAAGCCTTTTAAGGATGGTTCGGAGCTTTCAGGATGTAACAACCCTTCGGTTTCAGCTGGATTTATTTTTAGCAAGATTGAACCGAATGATGACTACTTCAACAATGTTGACAAAGTTGAAATGGAGTTTTCAGCTTCTGGTGTCTTAGATGATCTCCAATTTTTGGAAGCAGGGACCAATAGCCCAGCCTGTGGAGGGGGTGTTTCAGACACGAATCCACCTCTTTTCGATATTGGACCATCAGTAAGCTCAGTGACGATATCAGACTTTACACTAGAGGCAAGTATCGATGAAGCCGGGGATGTTTTTTATGTGGTCTTGGCGAGTGGCGCTGCAGCTCCTACAGCTGCTGAAGTAATCAACGGGACAGGTAGTGGAGGAGTAAGTACGATAGCTTCAGGAAGTGCTCTTGACCTTGCTGATCCCTTTTCCCTGTCTGCGCTAGTATCCGGGCTTTCATCTGGTACGACATACAGCGTGTATGTGGTAGCCCGGGACGATGAGAGTCCGCCCAATGTGCAAATGGACCCGACCAAGGTGGATGTAACGACGTTGGCGCCTACTTCTGCCACAGTAGCAGCCACCGTTCTTTTGGAAGGAGCGTTCAACGGCGTTAGCATGAATACAACACTATCCTCTAGCATTCCACTGATACAACCCTACAACTTCAATGGGCACAGTGCAGGAAGTGCTTCCAGCATTCCATCCGGGGCTGTTGATTGGGTGCTGGTAGAGCTCCGTGAGGCCGCTTCAGCTACTACCGCCAATAATGCTACGAAGGTGGGTTCGGCGGCAGGTTTCCTGATGAGCGATGGCAGTATCAAAGCGACCGATGGTATAGATGATCTTACCATTTCCCTATCGGGGAATAGTCATGCAGACTTCTTTGTAGTGGTTTACCATCGTAACCACTTACCAATCATGTCAGCCAATACGATTTCTGAGAGTGGAGGTACTTATACTATAGACTTTACGACTAGTTCTTCCCATACCTACCAAGGTACAACTGCTTTGTCCTCACTTTCCGGAGGTAAGTTCGGTATGATCGCAGGAGATCAAAATGCTGATGGAGAGATCAATGGCGCTGACCTCACCAACTGGCGCTCACAGAATGGGGGAGTTTACAGTTACTCTGGCTCTTCTGCCGACTTCAATCTGGACGGTCAGGTCAATTCAGTAGATCGCAATGACCACCAAAGACCTAATGCTGGTAAGTCAAGACAGGTACCCTCAAACTAAGCTGCTTGACCATGACTATTGCAGAACAGAACCTTGTCGATCATCTGGTACTGGAGTTGGAGAGGGACAATAAGTCGTTTCAGCATCGGCTAAAACAAGCTTACCCAAGGCTCACCCATTATGACCTTCGACTTTGTACTTATCTGAAGACCAACCTTACCACTAAAGAGATCGCCCGTATTCTGAACATTACTCCAGATAGCGTCAAGAAGGCGAAACATAGGTTGAGGAAGAAAGTATCTCTGTCACCTTCTGTTTCTTGGTCAGATGTTTTGATGTAAAACGTCCGTAAACCATCTATATTCGAAGGACATGCTCCGATTATGTCTGCCTTCAAATACCTTTCGTTAGGGTTTATAATTGTTTGCTGTTTTGGTCATCCTTTGATTGCGCAACTCCAAATGGATAGCCTAACCAAACAGCTCGAATTTCTAAGAGGAGAAGACCTTGTTGAAGTGCAATTGCAAGTCGCTTCCAGATTAGTTCAAATAAACCCGAGTAAGGCTGATAGTCTTGTTAGAATTGCCATTAATACAGCAAGCACCGAAGGCTTTAAAAAAAAGAAGGCAATTGGTTGGATAATACTGTCTGGGCTTTTGAGTAACAATGGTAAGACAGATAGTGCTGAAGCCCTATTGAATGAAGCGCTTGAATTATGCAGATCGATTGACTATAACAAGGGTTTGACAGGGGCTCATTTGAACTACGGGGCACTACTAATTAAAAAACATGAGTATGAGCAAGCGGTCTACCAGCACATTCAGGGTCTGAAAATCGCTTCAAAAGATACATCACTTGTTTCTTACGAATTGACGCACCTAATGAATCTGGGAATAATTAAACAGACATTAGAGGATTATGAAGATGCAAAATATTACCTGTTAAACGCATTGGAGAGAACACAGAGGCTTGCTTTGGACTATCGCAAGGCCCAGGTCTTGGGAAACTTAGGAATAGTTGAATTCAAACAGAACAATTTTGGTAGATCAGTTGAATATCACCATCAAGCCTATGAGATTTTCGCCCGTGGCAACATCAAGTTAGCCATGGCCAATTCTCTCCTCAATCTAGGTTTGGCAAATACCAAACTAGAGAATTATGGTAAAGCACTCGATTATTACGACAGGTCTATAGCACTTTGGCAAGGTATTGAAGACAAACGAGGAGAGGGACTTGTGTTGCTGCACAAGGCTGAGGTATATCTTAGAGAGCAAAGGCCCGACTTAGCTTTCAAAGTCCTAAAAATGTCTGAAGAGATATTGTTAGGTTTCGGAGATCATCAAAATCTCTCAAAGGTCTATGAACAAATGTCCGAAGCTGACATACTGAATGGAGATAATAAGTCAGCTTTAGATCACTACAAGCGATCAGTAACATATCAGGACTCGATAAGAGCAAAAACAAAGGAGGCCGACCTAAACAGAGTGCTGGCAAGGTCAGAGATCAATCGTCTGGAAAAAGAAAAAGAGCTAATACTTCAGATAAGTGACCTCAAACTTCAAAGGACGCATCAGGCTATTGCTCTTGTTGTAGGCATGCTCTTGCTCGTGGTTGCATTGTATCTATGGAATGGAAATCGTTTAAAAGTAAAGTTAAGACTGCAGGAGTTGACCACTAAGATCACCCAGCAAGAAGTAGCCCTAAAGACAAAGGAGTTTGAGACGGAAAAAGATAGATTACAGTCCTATGCAGACCGACTCTTAGAATCCTATGAGTCTTTAAGAGATAAAAAAGAGCTTTTGGAGACCCAGCTGACAGAAGATTTTTTGAGAAAAAAAGAGGTAGATGATCTCATCGTGAAACTAAGGGATTCGATTAGCAGCGAAAATGACTGGACAACATTTAGGTTATATTTTGATAGGGCCTATCCAGAGTTTTTCGAGCATTTAAAGAGAACTATCAATGCAGAATTAACATTCAGTGAGCAACGACTGGTGGCTTTGATGAAAATCAATCTGAGTAATAAGGAGATTGGCGTTGCTCTGAATATTCAGCGTGATAGTGTAGTGAGGGCCAAGATCCGCTTAAAGGAAAAGTTAGGGTATAACGAGGTGAAGGAGATGGAGGACCTAATTCAAAATCAGTCTTAGTACGTTCTTTATCTGACGCTTGTCAGTTCTTTGTCAAGGCTCTGTCTTACATGTTATAGCAGTGTTTAATGCAATTTTCCAGTCAACAACTATAGTATGGAGAATTGCAAATACATTGTACTTATTTTGATTGTTTTTCCTCAATATCTTTTTTCTCAAACTACGGAAACCTTTGAGTCAGAAGTAGTAGGTACCACCGCTTTCAGTGATAATGGTCAAGGCTTCTTAATAGTAGGGGCAAACTTTGATCTGAATTCCTTATCGGGAGGTGGCTGGAATGGTTCAGCACCTGACAATAGATTTATAGATAATACTGGTGAGACAGCTGGAAATGACGGCACTACAGTGACGATAAAGACAGACGATGGTACCGATATATTGGTGTCCAGCTTTTATGTGTTTGCTGCTACTACGTCTTTAGCTGCGCATTCTGGCTCACTGACTGTTACCGGGAAGAAAGATAATACTACGGTCTACACCTTTTCAAAGAGTTCCGGTTATTCGAATGTGGCAACTTTTTCTCCTAACAACGGCTACACATTCGTTGATTTTGCCACCGAAGGTATGAGCGACTATTCGGATGATGCTGTCGATGAAATCATTATTTCTACATCCGGTAATTTAGAATATGTTGCAATAGATGCTTTGACCTGGAGTGTATTGACTACTGCTCCTTCGTCTGTGATGTTTTCTACTAAGGCCTACCTGGAAGGAGCGTATAGTGGTACGAATATGAGTACCATGATCCATTCGAGTATTCCTATGACACAACCTTACAGCGGAAGCAGCTACAACAACCACTCGGGCACTGAAACTGCAGTGGCTCCACATGGAGCAGTAGACTGGGTATTAGTAGAGCTCCGTGAGGCCGTTTCAGCTGCTACCGCTAATAATGCTACGAAGGTAGGTTCGGCGGCAGGTTTCCTGATGAGCGATGGCAGTATCAAAGCGACTAACGGTACAGACGATCTGACCATTTCCCTATCGGGTAATAGTGGTGCGGACTTTTATATAGTGGTCTATCACCGAAACCATTTGCCCATTATGTCGTCTAGCGCCATAAGCGAAAGTGGAGGAATTCATACCATTGACTTTACTACAGGGCAGGGGCAAGCCTTTGGCTCTACACCAATGGTGGAACTGACCACAGGTGTCTATGGGATGATCGCGGGAGACCAAAACGCTGATGGCCAGGTCAATGGAACAGACCTTGCCAATTGGCGGACGCAAAATGGAAGCTCATTCAGCTATGCTGGCTCCTCGGCAGATTTCAATCTCGATGGGCAGGTCAATGCCGTAGATCGCAATGATTTTCAGCAACCTAATTCCGGTAGATCAAGTCAAGTGCCCTCTAACTGAGCCATCTGATAATGACCGTCGCAGAAAAGAACCTTGTAGACCACCTCGTCCTGGAGTTGGAACATGGCAATAAGTCCTTCCAGCTACTCCTTCAGCGGATCTATCCGCAACTCACTCCTTACGATCTTCGCCTCTGCACTTATCTTAAAGCCAACCTGTCCACTAAGGAAATTGCCCATATACTGAATATCACCCCGGATAGTGTGAAGAAGGCCAAGCATCGACTGAGGAAGAAGTTAGCATTTAGTTCCTATGATAGCTGGACCCAGTTTTTCGCCAGGCCTTGATTCTGGTGCTATCCAATCCGATATTAGAAAAGGATATGAGAGATTTACGTATATTTCGAGGTGCGCATCAGGAGAATACTCTTAATTCTTATTTGCTATTTGCTGACTCAAACTGCCCAGTTTGATGCCCTTAGTCAGTCCGAAGTTGATAGCCTGGAACGGTTAATTCCGAAGTTAACAGGCACGGAAAAAATTGACACAGAATTCATTCTAATTAATCGACTTGTCAATATTGACCCTCAACGTGCTATGACTTTATCGAGGCAGATGCTCTTGCGATCAGATCAACTCAGCTACAATGAAGGACAAGCCATGGGCTACCATATGCTAGGTGCAGCCTACAATATCCAATCAGAACTGGATTCGGCTATTTACTTTCTGGAGCGCTCGGTTGAAGTCTCTGAGAATCTTAACGATAAACTCTATCTTGGAAGAGCGATTAACGCATTAGCAGGCTCCTATATCAGGAGTTACAAATTGGCTAAAGCGCTTCCTCTCCTTCACGATGGCATTGATGTAGCAAGGCAAATAAGAAACCAAAACCTTGAGATGACCTGTCTAATGAATTTAGCGATAGTCAACACCTATCTCAAAGAGCTGGATGAAGCTGAGAATAATCTGATCGAGGCACTGGATATTGCACTGTCGGTGAATCACCAAATGAGGACTGGACAGATCTATGGTAATCTTGGTAACATCGAGTTTGATCGGTCCAATTATTCTGTAGCTAGAGAATACTATGTCAAGGGACTGGAAATCTTTGAGGAGCTTGGATTTCAACAAATGATTGCCATCATTTACATTCATCTCGGAAGGATAAGTGGTGAAATAGAATCCAGCGAAGTTGCTATTCAGTATTATGACAAAGCCATCAATATTCGAAAAGAAGTAGGTGGTGCTCGAGGTTTGCTAAGCGTTAACAGGTATAAGGCGCAGGCATTATTTGAGTCACTTCAACTTAAGGAGTGTATGACGTTGATTGATGAAATTTGGTCAATAGCCGAAGAGGTCAATGACTACTTCATCTTAAAGGATCTGGCACAACTTAGGTACAAGTTGGAAGAGATCAATGGAAGTAATGAGGAAGCACTTGCCTATTATAAAGTCTATGACTGGGCCAAGGATAGCGTAAATGCGAAGAACAGCAAGGATGAAGTAGATAGATTGACCGCTAAATATGATTACGAACAAATTCAAAAAGAGCTTGAAACTGAACGGCAGCAAAAGGAAATAGTAGAACTTGAGCAGGAGCAAAGAGGCCTCTGGATAATGCTCCTTTTAACACTCCTCGTTAGTATTTCTTCGCTGTACATCGTGAACAGGTCTCGTATTAGGAAGCAACTGATCATTCAGGAGCAGGAAAAGTCGTTACTTAATCAGAAATTGGATCAACTAACTTCTCAGATTACTGGATACGAAGATGAAATCCACAAACTTGAAAATCAAATATCAGCCGATTCGGATAAACTGGACAAACTGATGGCTATCCTTAAAAGCCCAAGAATAGATGCTTCTGATTGGGCCACTTTTACCTATTTGTTCGATGAGCTGCACCCGGGGGTCTATTCCAGCCTCGGTGAATTTGATCTGACCATTAATGAGCAGCGATTGATTGCATTGATCATGCTAGGATTAAGTACAAAAGAGATCTCAACCGTATTAGGTATCTCCCCTAAAGGTGCCTCAAAAGCCAGGTCGCGGTTGAGCAACAAACTGCGTCTCGATGACACAAAGCTGCTCGAGAACTTTTTAAACCAAAAGAAGCAAAATCTAGCCAAAACAGCTCAGACAGACAATTAGCGGACATGTGGGGGACAAATGTCTCCTGCCAATAACCCGTTATTCAGGCTGTTAGGGGGCTATTTGTCCCTTCCGATTCTTCATCCTTCTTTTATTAGGAGCTTATTTCATCTAAACATCAGCAAAAACTCTTAAGATGAAACAGTTCGCCTATATTGTATTGATCCTTTCCTTTTTCTTGGCTCATGTGGCATATGCTCAGAGCACTATTACTTTCGATGATCAGAATTATATAAACGCTCAGAACCTGGACAATTTCTCGATTATCAACAATGGAAGAACTTTTGAGTTCTCGTCAACTTCTAATAATGATGGTTATGAATATAGAACGAGCCTTAACCTCAATACTACGGCCTATTCAGCAGGTGCTGTAATGATTACAGGATTTGACGCGACCCTGGCTACATTTAAAACCACTGACGGTTCTGAATTTGATTTAGAATCATTTGTTTTTGTTAGCGATTTCGCAAACTTCCCTAATTCTGACCATAACTTGACGGTTACGGGTTATAAGAACAACTCAGCCGTTTCAGGGGCTGTATTCTCAACAAATATTAGTGCAGTAAACAATCCTATTGACCTGAGTGGTGATGACGATTTTAATGACATTGATGAAATAAGACTTACTAACAACGGCACTGGAAGTACTCAGTATTTAAATGGAGGAGGTTTGGATAATATCATTTGGAATGGTCCTGCCGGTACTGATGTGCCCGCTGTTTCCAATAATTTCGAGTTTTCTGATGCTGTAGATAATGGCAACAACGTTACAGAAACCGTAAACGGCATTACAATGACAGTTACTGGAGGAACACCAGATTTGTTCAATTCGGGAGGTATCTATGTAAACTTTTCAGGAAATGCAGTTTGGACATCAACGGCAGTCTCAAGTCTTACCGTTAGCTTCAGTTCAGCGATAGATATTACCTCAGCCGCTTTTGTGGATGCTAGTTTAGGCAGTCACACATTTGTAATAACTCCAACAGGTGGAACTAATACCGCTGTGAACGTTGCGGCAGCTAGTACAACCGCAGGAGTTGCCAATTTAAATTGGAATAGTGTCACATCGTTTACGGTAACTAAGCAGGGAGGTGGAAACGTAACTTTTTCTATCGATAATATAGTGATCCCTGAAGTCGCTTCGGCCCCAACATCTGCCACCATATCTGCTAAGGTCTTCCTGGAAGGCGCCTATAGTGCTTCTTCCGATAATCTCAACACTGTGCTAGGTCCCAACATCCCTTTATCCCAACCTTTTATCTTCAACAGCATCTCGGGTGGCACGGCCAGTTCTATTCCTGTTGGAGCTGTAGACTGGGTGGTGATAGAGCTTCGAGAAACGAGCTCTGGTGCTACGGTCGGTTCCGGGTCTGGCTTTCTCATGAACACCGGGCAGATCAAAGATGTCGATGGCTCAAGCGATATGAATATCAGCCTAACGGGTAATTCTGGTTCAGAGTTCTACCTCATCGTCTATCACCGGAATCATGTTCCTGTGATTTCGGCTAGTGCTGTAGATGCCGGTAGTGGCACATTGACTTATGACTTTACAACGGCAGCAGGTCAGGCACTGGGAAGTTCGCAGGCCCTATTGGAGACCAATGTCTATGGTATGATTACTGGAGACGCTGACGGGAGTTGGTCTGTGGACGGTTCCGATTTGACGAGCTGGCGTACCTCCAATGGAGCAGTTTTTAGCTATGGTACCAATGGTCGGTCTGACTTGAACTTAGATGGCGTGATCAACGCGGTAGACCGCAACGACTACCAGCAACCCAATTCTGGTAAGTCAAATCAAGTACCTTCTAACTAGATCAAGTCATGACATTACAGGAACAAAGGCTAGTAATGCACCTTGTACAAGAAGTGGAAGGGTTACACCGAGGATACCTCAATCACCTGAAAGATGATCACCCTGGCTTAACAGCTTATGAGCTGCGTCTATGTGCTTATATGAAGTCAAACCTGACTACAAAAGAAATTGCTACTATTCTTAATATCCAGCCTGAGAGCGTTAAGAAAGCGAAGCAGAGGTTACGGAAGAAGCTGGCTTAAGTAAAGAAGGGATTAAAGCGGCCAATTGGCTGCCCACAATCTGTCCACCTAATCAATTGTCCACATCAAGCCAACAGGGTCCATAGAATAGGAGATTAGTTAATGGATTTGATTATTGGGCTATATTGTCCCCATGATGTCCCCCTACAAGTGCCTAAACTTTCTCATAATACTATTCTTTGGCACGAGTGCTTACCTGTACGGACAACAGGAAGAAATTGATAGTTTGAAGCTGCTGGTCAGCGCTTCAAAGCCTGATACTACTAATGCTAAACTGCTCTATACCATTTCCAGAAGGTTCACCTGGCTCAATGCGGATTCTGCGGATTACTACGTCGAGCGTTCATTGCAGCTCTCTCATGAAAATCAATTTGGGAAAGGGCTGGCTTTAGCCTATAACCAGAAAGGCATTGTAAGATTTGCCCAAGGAAGGGTCGAGGAAGCCTTTATATGGTTAGACAGTGCATTGGTGACTTATCGTGCGATAGACGTGATCGAAGGAGAGTTATTCGTTATTAACAATATAGGGGCAATTTACCAGAGGCTAGGAGATATAGAGTCTTCCATAAAAATATTTAGAGAAGGATTGGATCGTGCCAGTAAAACTGATCATTATGCTTCAATAGCCGATCTAACGAACAATATTGGTAATCACTACTATTTCCAAACCGAGCTGGACTCGGCGCTGCATTATTATCGCATCTCATTGGATAATCATAAAAAAGACACTACCCATAATGGTAGAGAAGGAGAAGCGCTGATGTTGTCTAATATTGGTAATATATATCTCGATAGGGCCAGATACTACAAAGCATATGAGTATTATCATCAAGCGATTGCATACGCAGATTCCATTGAATATGTCAGAGCAGTAAACCTTGCTGGTTTCAATATGGCGCTTTTATATGAAGCGCTAGGAGATTATCAGAGATCCATCGATTGGATCACACCAGTTCTGGAGTATTACAGAGATAATGGTTTGAAAAGAGATGAGCCTGACGCACTGCATCATATTGCTCGATGCTATAGGAAATTGGGACAAATTGAAAAATCGCTGGAATATGCAACTGCCGCACTCCAGCAGAAAAAAGATATCAATTCGACACGTATTGCTGAGACCTATAATGAGTTAGCGTTGCTTCAAATCGAAAAAGGAAGTAAGAGGCTTGGCCTTTTTTATGCAAATGAAGCGCTGAGTTATGCTCAAGATCAGGAGCAGAAGCTGGAGATGTCGAAAGCACTGAATCTATTGGGTGAAGATCTCATTCGAAAAGGCAGGCCCTACGAGGCTAAAGGTAGATTACTTGAGGGGTTGGAGCTTCTAGATGATGAAGATGTACCAGCCTATAAACATGCATTGCTGGTCAATTTGGCAAAGGCCAATAAAGATCTGGGTCAATTTGCCGAGGGTATGGAGTATTTGGAGCAAGCCATGATCCTTCAGGATTCTATCAATGAAAGGGATAACTCCAATGCATTGATTAGAAGCACCATTCAATTTGAAACCGAGAAGAAGGAGCTTAACCTGTTTTTGGAAAAGGAAAAAGTCAAATCACTAACATCAGAACTGGCTTTAGCCTCATCAACAAACAAAAGAAATTGGGTACTCGTACTATTTGCACTAAGCGTTCTTGGCTTCATTGGTTACCGTAGAATTTCTAATTCTAATAAGCGGAAAAAAGAAGCGCAACGCGAGCTCCAACAAGTCAAGTTGAGCGAAGAAAACGAACGGCTTAAGGCTATCGCTTTGGAGAGAGAACTAGAATTACGAGATAAAAGACTGGTTTCTCAAGCTTTAGTGATTGCTGAGAAAAACGAAATACTGAACCATTTCAAAGAAGAGTTAAACCAATCGATGGGTGCGATCTCGTCTGATCAGGTGAACAAGACCCTCAAATCTCTCGAAATGAATCAGAAAAACTGGGAAGGTTTTAGAACTTCTTTCGAAGCAGTTCACGAGTCGTTTTTTGATAAGCTTGCTGAAAGCCATGCTGACTTAACCCCACATGAATTACAACTATGTGCCCTCTTTAGACTTAACCTATCGATGAAGGAGGCTTCCGGCTTGTTAGGGATTTCTGTGGAGACGGTGAAGAAAGCCAGATATCGAATAAGGAAAAAGTTTGGTCTGAATCACTCAGAACAAAATCTAACGACATACTTAATGGCTTTTTGAGGTTGCCCACATTATAGCCACCTTACTTAAGATCCACCATAAGCCCACCTTGACTTCTTTTTTCTTTTGGTATCGGCTCGGATTATTGTCTGATGAAATCTTCACTGTTCCCATCTGCACTGAGACTTTGTTCAATAGCGCTCATTAGTGTATTCTACTTTTTGCTTTCTTTCATTACTATGGCTCAGCCTCCATCAGATGAAGATTTTTCTGATAACGCAGTGATATTTCCAATTACGATTAACTCCACAGGTTATACTTTGGACGGTCTGACTTATAAATCTGATGTGAGTTCTAGCAATTGCGCTGTAGCCAATTCATCTTCTAGTGAACTTGGTATCGAGTATTTTCCTATAAGCAATGGAAGGTTTATCACCTTTAATTTTAATCCAACTATCAATCCTGGTGTAGTTAACAATATCACTCAAATCAGTATTGAAAGTGCCAATGGAAGTCCATTTAAGCTAGTATCCTTGGAAGCAAGCGTCTTTGAAGGTATGGTGAGAGCTTTTGATACGGCCAATCCTAATTCATTGCTAACAGAGAACTTTACTGTGAAAGGGTTTAATACTTCAGATGTTGAAGTAGCTTCAGATGATGTTGATTTCACGGTAAGTGATGCTAATGGCTCTATAACTTATGCTAGAAACTCTTCACCCTATGAGTCAGGTATGCTCACCTTCAACTCGGATTGGGAAAACGTCTATAAAATTGTTTTTCAAGGGACTACCTCAGATGTTGGAAGCTCGAATGCTGTGACGATGGCTTTCGATAATTTTGACTTTGAGGCGGCCGTAACAGGGCCCTCAGCACCTACTTCAGTATCTCTATCTGCCTCCGTGTTTCTAGAAGGGGCATTTGACGGATCAGATCTTACATCTAATTTGAACAGCAAAATTCCACTCTCTCAACCCTTTACCTTCAACAGCATCTCGGGTGGCACGGCCAGTTCTATTCCTGTTGGAGCTGTAGATTGGGTGGTGATAGAGCTTCGAGAAACCAGCTCTGGTGCTACTGTTGGTTCCGGGTCTGGCTTTCTCATGAACACCGGGCAGATCAAAGATGTAGATGGCTCAAGTGATCTGAACATAAGTCTATCAGGAAATTCTGGTTCGGATTTCTATCTCATCGTCTACCATCGCAATCATGTTCCTGTGATGTCGGCTAATGCTGTAGATGCGAGTAGTGGCACGCTAACATACGACTTTACTACCGCAGCGAGTCAGGCGCTTGGAAGTTCACAAGTACTATTAGAGACCAACGTCTACGGTATGATAGCGGGGGATTCTGATGGGAGTTTGTCCGTGGACGGTTCCGATTTGACAAGCTGGCGTACCTCCAATGGAGCAGTTTTTAGCTATGGAAGCAATGGTCGGGCTGACTTGAACTTAGATGGAGTGATCAATGCTATAGATCTCAACGAATACCATCGATCCAATTCTGGTAAGTCAAACCAGGTACCTTCTAACTAGTTGATATGACCGCTACTGAACAGAGCTTAGTGGAGCATCTAATATTTGGCTTGGAAAAGGATAATCAAAAGTTTCAAAGTGATTTGAAAAAATTGTATCCGCGATTGACTAACTATGATCTCAGGCTATGTATTTATCTCAAGGCAAACCTTTCAACCAAAGAGATCGCCCTTATCTCCAATATCACTCCGGACAGTGTGAAGAAAGCCAAACATCGGCTAAGGAGAAAGCTGAGATTAAGATCTGATGCTACTTTTCTCGAATTCTTTTAGTAGTACTTCAGTATGAGTTAGGTATCAGATATTTTAGTCTGGCTATGCTTTTGGTGAGACTATTTACTCTTTCCTTTCTTCTTTGTTTCTGGAATTCTGCAGCCTGTCAGACAGACCAACTTGACAGTCTGCTGTTGCTACTTGAGTCAGCTGAGGGCAAAGACAGGGTTGATGTTTTGAACAGGTTGACTAAAGGCATAATGTATACTACCCCTGGTAAGGCTATGGAGTATGCTGAAACCTCATTGACTTTGTCAGATGAACTTCCCTATCCTGAAGGTAAGGTCATGGCACTGATCAACCAAGGGGTTATGACGGTCAATCGCTTTGAAATCGATAGTGCGATCACAATACTTGACAGAGCCATCCGCATCTCACAAGAAATCAGTTTCAACAATGGGCTCGCTTATGCCCATCTGAGTGTGGCGACAGCTTTTGTAAGAAAAAGTATGTATGATACCGCTTTAGCTCTAAGCGCTAAAGGTGTTGAATACGCTCAGGCCGCTGGGCTAGCCGATGTGGAAGTATCTAACTTGATCAATATGGGTGCTATTAGACAGTATCAAGGAGAAACTCGATCTGCCGAGAGCTACTACAAGCAAGCCTTGACAGTATCTCAGAATCAAAAGGGAGTGGCCTTAGTTCGGCAGGGACAGATCTATGTGAACCTGGGTGTAGTTTCGGCTACCGATGGTAATTATGGCATTGCAATCAATCATTATGAAGAAGGCCTGAAGATTTTCGAAAGCCTTCAAATGAAAAATCAAATGGCCCATGTCTTGATGAACAAAGGCTATTGTCATGCTGCGCTGAATCAGGAGGTACAAGCCAACAACTGCTACGATGTATCTGAGCAATATTGGACCGAGCTTGGAGTCAGCAGAAGTGTAGCTTTTGTTCGTAAAAACAGAGGTGAGCTTATGGTTTCACTAGGCCGTCTCAATGAAGGTATAACCTATTTCCTGTCGGCTTTGAAAGCCTTAGGAGATGTTGACAATCAATTAAAAAGTCAGATCCACAAACTGCTTTCAGAGGTCTATGAGAGAAATGATCAACCCAATGAGGCTTTGGACAATTTCAAAAAATATATTTTGCTTCGAGACTCACTAGAAGACCTTTCCAATGATGAACGCATTGCGCAGATCACTGCAAAGTTTGACAATGAGCAGATCACGAAGGAGAATGAGTTAATGAGGCAAGAGGCCGAAATAGCCAGCCTGGAGAAAGAGCGTACCGTCATTATTCTGGTAAGTGGACTATTGATTGTTACGCTGATCCTGGTTTGGCTGATTGCTAACCGTAAAATGCTCCAGTCCAGGCTGGCAATCACAGAACTAGACAAAAAACTTATGGAGCAGGAGATGACATTACGTGATAATGAGTTTGTCCTGGAAAGAGAGAAATTAAATGAGAAGATAGAGGTATTGTTACTCGAAAATCAGAAGTTATCAGAGCGATATGCAAGTGAAGATGAATCAGCTGCTGATCTTTTAATAAGGGCAGACCTACTTAGAGGGGTAAAGGAAGCTTTGATGGATGCAAGAGACTGGGCCTCTTTTCAGCTCTATTTCGATCAAGTGTATCCAGAGTTCTTTCCCAATATAAAAGCCAGGTTTACCCTTGACTTTACACAATATGAGCAACGACTTATGGCCATGATCAAGCTTGGAATGTCTAACAAGGAGATTGCCAATGCGCTATCCATATCACGAAATAGCGTAGTACGTGCCAAGGCCCGATTAAGAGACAAAATGGAGTTCAAACAAAGTACTGAACTTGAAGACACTTTAAGGAATCTTTGATCGTCTGCCGAATGTCACGTATACTGTCTGCTCAGTGTCGTTGTTAGACTGACCCTCTTAACCATATTTTTTGATGTATTTGAAGAAAAGGATTTCTTCAATGGTAGATACATCATTTAAGCCATCTAGTCTCAATTCCGAGATTGTTAGGCTCTTTGTCTTAACCAGTATATTAACACTCCTATGCCCAAGACCGCAGTTATCAGCAAGCAAGGAGATATCTGTAGCCTCTTTACATGCTAGTTCTAAGAGGGATGTAGAGTGGACAATTATTTCTGATGATACCGAGCGAACAGAGTCAAGGAATCTTGAAGGCAGCATCGTAGGGTTGCTTGGGACACAGGCTATTCCGTCAAATTCTCTGGCGATTGTTGGCTACAGAAGTACTGCTGTCGATGAATTTTCAATAATCACTTTAGCCGATCTGAGCGTTGGTGATCAGTTTTTCTTTTCGGAGGCTTCCGTAGATGGAGCTACAATAGATCATGCCGGTGATACCTGGAGGGTAACAATTGACGCAAACGTAAGTGCCGGAACTGTTATCACCTTTACTGATGCAGGTTCTACCTGGTCCGTTACTGGAGCTACAGTTTCTCAGCTTGGTTTTGCATCAAGCGGTGGTTCGCCATATGCCGATACTTCTCCGAGCGCCAGCTTGTCTACCAGTGATCATATTCTTTTATTCACTAGCACTGATAATGCAGCATCGATTGGTAATAGTACTAATCATTTCTTTTTAGATGTAAACGAAGGTGTTACACCTACTGGCCTTTCAAACGGTAGTGGACTAGTTTCAAGAGGAAGCCTTGGTGCAAGCAGCACTTTTGGTCAGCTCTCGGCTTATACAGGCCCAACGACAGGCTCGGCGGCAGAGCTATATACTGAGATTTCAGATATATCAAACTGGAGCTTTGTTGCCGATGTGGCAGGTGGAACAAATCAAATTGGTACTTCGGCCACAGTTGGCTCTACCACAGCCCCCGAGATCAACATTAAACAATCTACTAATGATATTGCTAGTGGAGGCACCTATCCTTTCGGCAATGTCCAGATAGGTGATAGTAAGGATGTCATATTTACAGTAGAAAATACTGGTGATGCTCCGTTAGACGTGGTTTCTATTACACCTACCGGAATGGGTTATAGTATATCTTCTGGTATTAGTGTTGATCCAATCCCTTCTGGAGGATCGGCGACTTTCATAGTACGCTTTCAGCCAACTGCTACCAATCAGACCTCAGGCAGTGCGACCATAACGAGTGATGATGCTGATGAAGGCAGCTACGTGATCAACTTTACCTCTGGCGTCACCCTAGCCACTTTGAGCTTCAAAGTATTTCTTGAAGGTGCTCTTACTGGGACTATGATGAGTACGACCCTTAATACAGCTTTGCCCGTCAACCCCACAAGTGTCTATAGTGGAGTGGTCAGCGAAACCTCCACCGGCATTCCAGTTACAGCAGTAGATTGGGTGGAGGTAGAGCTAAGAAATAGTGCCACGGGCCCGAAGATAGGAACCAATCGCGCTGGTTTATTGCATAGTGATGGTAGCATTACAGATAAGGATGGTAATGCATTCAATATGAGCCAGGTAGATGGTTCGGATTACTATATAGTCATCCACCACCGCAACCATCTCTCAGTGATGTCATCCTCAGCAGTGAGTCCTTCCGCAGGTATCTACTCATTTGACTTTACTGTAGCACAAGCCAATAACTACGGCAATGGGTCTGACGGAGCGGTACAAGTTGGCAGTGTCTACGGTATGATCGCAGGAGATCAAAACAGTGACGGTCAGGTCAACGCTACTGACCTCACCAACTGGCGCATGCAAAACGGTGGGTCATTCAGCTATGCCGGCTCCACCGCTGACTTCAACCTCGATGGTCAGGTCAATGCTGTAGATCGCAACGACTACCAACAGCCCAATTCTGGTAAGACGAGTCAGGTCCCAACTAACTAGATGTCAATATGACTGTAGCTGAAAAGAGCCTTGTTGATCATTTGATCATGGAGTTGGAGCGTGACAACAAACCATTTCAGTATCATCTTAAGAAGTCCTATCCTCAACTTACCGCACACGATCTTAGGTTATGTACTTACATTAAAGCTAACCTATCCACCAAGGAGATCGCGTGTATCCTCAATATCACTCCGGACAGTGTGAAGAAAGCCAAGCATCGGCTGAGGAGGAAGCTAAAGTTGAGACCTTCTGAATGCTTCACTGATGCCATGATCCGTTTCTGACTAAATACTTATATTGAAGTCTATGCATCAGACTTCATTTTTGAGAGTCTTTTTTGGCTCATTGTTTTTTGTACTATTCTCAGTAGAGAGTCATGCTCAAAAACAGCTTGATAGTCTTAGGGCCTTGGTGCCTGCTTTGGAGGGTGAAGAACAGATTGACCTTCAAATCACCATTGCCCGACAGCTACTTTATCACTCTCATACTCAGGCTGAAGAGTTGATCCATGAGGTCATTCGAGCTTGTGATAGTCTGGATTACCGAAGCGGAATGAGCCTTGCACTAGTAGTAAGGAGTACCCTCTACCAGTTTCAGTCAAAATTTGTCGAAGCTAAGAAAGGTTACCTGGAGGCGATAGCTCTTGCAGAAGAGATTGTCAACCAAGAAGCTTTGGCCTATGGCCAATTAGGTTTGGGCGGATTACATATCAACAAAGGCGAGTTGGCTCTTGCTTATGAAAACCATATTACTGGCATAGCTTCTGCCCGTACACTCGACAAGCCCGATCTTGAACTCACCTATCTCATGAATATCGGGGTAATTAAGCAACTTCTGACGGAATATGAGGAGGCAGAAACCTATTTACAACAAGCGTTGGTCATAGCAGAGGAACATGAACTGGTACACAGGTACGGGCAAGTATATGGCAACCTCGGTATCGTCGAATTAAAACGAAAGAATTATGGCAATTCTATTGAGTATCAGCAGCAAGCACTGGTTTACTTTGACGATCTCAAAGCCTATACCCAAGCCGCTATTTGTCTCCAAAACATAGGCTTTGCCTATGCCAAGCTAAGAGAATATGGCAAGGCTGCTAAAGCCTACGATCAGTCGATCGAGCTGCGGCTACAGTCGGGTGATAGTCTTGGATATGGCAAAGTACTGCGCTACAAAGGAGAATTGAACCTTGATATGGGAAACACCAACATGGCGTTGCGATTGCTCGAAGAGGCGCTGACCCTAGCAAAGAGATTCGATAATGAAGTATTAGTCAGCGAGATCCTTGAGTTACAGTTCAGTTCTTATGAGAAGCAGGCTGACTTTCGCAAAGCGCTCGAAGTGCACAAAGAATTGACTGTCGCGAAAGACACGCTGGCACAACGTGCCAATCAAACCAAGGTTGCCGAGTTGACATCAACCTTTGAATTAGAGAAGCTCGAAAATGAAAACAGGATTCAGTTACAAAAAAATGAAATCAAGGATTTGAGGATCCAGCAAAAGAACCAGCTTCTAACTGCTTTCGCGGTGCTTATCGCAGTAGTAGCCCTTTGGGGCCTGTATCGAAGGAGACAACTCAAAAATCAATTGGTCATCAGTGATAAGGATAGGCTCATTGCTCAAAAAGAAGTAGAGCTAAGGGTTAAAGAGTTTGAATCAGAAAAATCAAAGCTTACACTGTATGCTCATCAACTGCTATCCAAAAACCGTCACCTTGAGGAGGTGAAGCAAAAGCTGGAAAACGAACTGTCCCATCCGGTAGATCAACAGCAAGAAATAGATCAATTGATCGAGAAGCTGAGATCTACCATCAATGATGAAAAGGACTGGACCGCTTTTCGACTCTACTTTGACTCGCTCTTTCCAGACTTTTTTGATCGGGCCCATGAGCGACTCGGCAATGACCTGACCATGTATGAACAGCGACTGGTCGCCCTGATCAAGATAGCTCTATCGAACAAAGAGATTGGTGGGATATTGAACATTTCCAGGACAAGTGTGGTTCGAGCTAAGCATCGGTTAAGAACGAAATTTGGTTTCGAAGACAACAAGTCCTTTGAGTCATTCATAGCTGAACTTTAGGTAGAGCTTCTTTGTCCGTCTGCCGTCCGCTCTATGTCCGCACAGGTTGCCAAGATCATAGCGCACATTTAAACATCCTTGTAAGACAATCAAATCCGTATTAAAAAGTCATACCCGTGACTTACGTCTAACGATCTGCGATTGTGCATATATCTCAAGACTAAACTCTCAGCTAAGGAGATTGCTCATATTCTCAATATCACTCCCGACAGTGTAAAGAAAGCAAAGCATCGAATGAGAAAGAAACTAAAGATGATGCCAGAAGAGAAGTTTTTGAAAATCGTAACATCGAGATACTAATCAACCATAGCGAAGGTTTTCACAATTGATGTGGAAATCATTGATCTGATCACAGCAAGAACCATTCGGTCTGGGTCCGACGTTTTTCACCTAAAAACCCCGGGATAGTACTACTTTTAATAACTTAACTCAAATTGAGATCATTCAAGTCACGTAATGATCAACTGGAACCGTACATGTTGGATGCTCGTACTGTCATTGCTTCTTGGCAATACGATGAACAGTCTTCAAGCCCGAGATGCTGATCAGGCCCTTGACCTCAATGATAATGCTGGACTGGATGTCGGAGTAAGCTATCTGAGAGAAACAGATCATACGCTGACCATAGATGAAGTGCTAAAAAGCAACGTTCAGTCTCAATTTCTGCCGGGAAATCAGAAGAAGCATTTGCTTTCAAAATCCAATAATTATTGGATCAGGATCAAGGCAAAAAAAAAGTTGGGTTCAGGCAATGACTACTACCTGGAGGTAGGGTTTCCTACACTTGACAGAGTTATTTGCTATGGTGTTGAAGGGTCAGAAGTAATTTCCATCGAACAATCAGGAGATGAGCTACCGTTTTCAGAAAGAGCACATTCCTTCCGCAATCATCTCTTCCTTCTTAAGTTTCCCGATACTAATTACCATACCTATTACTTAAACGTCAGGAGTAGGGGCAACATGACCGTACCCATCCATTTTTTTGAAGCTGGAGGTTATTCTCTCAGAGACAATCTTTTGACTTTAGAAGTAGGCATGGGGTTGGGCCTCATGCTCATTGCAGGTATTTATGCGTTGATTTTGGGCTTTTCAATTAAAGAAAAAAGTTACTTCTTTTTCGCATTGTACACCCTTACTGTGGCCATCTTTATTGCCACCAGGAGCGGTATTGGCTTGATGTACTTATGGCCACAAACACCTTTATGGAATAACAGATTACTTTACATCAGTGTGTTCCTCTTTCTATCGTTCTCCGCGCTGTTCAGTAATCACTTTCTGAATGTTCGATCTTACGCCAAAGTACTTTCAAAAATGTTCATTCTAGAAGCTTCGATACACCTCAGTATGGCTTTGCTGATTATTTTGGGTGTTGACCTGGATATATTTCCACGGCTTGTTGTTGTAGGTGCAGTTCACGTCTTCATCATGCTGGTTACGGGTATTGTTGCCTGGCTGAAAGGCAAATCGGAAGCTAAGATTTACACTGTAGGCATGTTTCTTTATGTCGTATTGGGAATAACGCACCTGCTGGCACTTTATGGCTATCTACCGGATTTCTTCACACAGCTTATTGTCATGAGGTTGGGTTGGTATTTTGAGGTAATCTTTTTGACCATAGCAGTTGGGAGAAACTATGGCAGCACAATTCGTGAGAATGAGCAACTCAATACTCTAAAAATCAAGACCGCTCAGGAGTTGCACTCAACCCAGCAATCCTATAAACGCTCAAGGATGGAAGTTTCTCAAAAGGACAGGAGACTCATGATTGCTAATATGGAGCGACAGCAACATCTGGACTCACTGGAAAAACTAAAGACCAGGGCTAATGATGCTGAGTTGAAACATAAAATAGATCGGCTCATCGCAACCAACGAATTTGGAAACAGCCAGTGGGAAAGCTTCAAAAAAGTCTTTGCGGAGATTCATCCTGATTTCTTTGAAAAGTTGACGCTTGCACATCCACAGCTCACCACTAATGACTTGCGCCATCTTGCCTTTATCAAGCTAGACCTGAGCCTCAAAGAAATCGCTGATATCACCGGAGTGAGTGTCCAGGCCGTAAAAATGGCCAGAAACCGTTTGAGAAAAAAAACCAATATTACTGGTTCCCTGACAGAATATGTAAGGAGGCTCTAAACGCATTCATTTTCAATATTCAGTCATATGTAAACCTATTGTAAACCCGTCTTACAGGGCTTCCTTGATCAGCTCTGCTACTTTCGTCTTGCTTGACCCATAGGATATAACGGTTTTCATACCTATCCTGAAAATGGCCGAGCTACCATTTTAAAAAACCGGGAAAAGAGTTTTTAGCAATCTGATTGACAGATGCAGTGATTAAAATATCTGATGGACACTCACGCTACACGCATACCAACTAGCTCATCTGCCGCTGAGATAGACGCGATGATAACCTCCAACACCGATTGACATGACCGCCCGTTTTACCATAGTATTCACCTTTCTATTCGTTCTTGCTGGGTTTTGGAATGCTGGTCTTAAAGCAATAGGCAAGGACGGGGACAGAGCAGACAATGGCGGTGATGGCACTGCTGATGGAGATCATGGTAAGAGTGCTAGCCCAATCATCTCTAGTCTGACTAGCTATAACCAATACACTTATGCTACCCATGCGGTGAAGGTAATGGCAACCGGAGATGAAGGTAGTGAAGGGTTTGCTACATTGAGAGCACCAGAGGAGATGAACTTATCTGTCTCTGCAAATGTCGGAGCAGAAGCGGTTGGTACAGTGATTACCGTTACCGCTACCGCGGCGAATGCAGTTTCTGGAGATCAAACACTAGATATAGAAGTGAGTGGTACGGGCATCATCGGGACGGATTATACCCTCAGCAATACCATCATCACTATACTGGACGGTCAGACTACCGGTACGGTCACCTTTATCATTCAAGACGATTCGGATATAGAGGGAACGGAAACTGTTATGCTTACCATTAGTAATCCTTCAACTGGTATAACACTGGGTGCTACAACTTCTCAGAATATAGCGATCACCGATAATGATTTTCCGAGTATTACTTACGGTGGTACGGGTTTTGACGAGGTATCTGCCAATGATGGCGCTGTGACCGGAAGTATCACTGCTACCTTAGCAGGTGATGCTTTTCAAAATACGCTGGCGGTAGGCACTGATGTTGCCTTGGATAACATCCCGATAGGTTTAATCCCATCAGTAACGGTTGAAAAGTCTGCTCAATCATGGACAACTAGATCTGTACCAGAAGATAATTTTTGGTCCTCTGTTACCTATGGCAATGGCTTGTTTGTGGCGGTAGCTCGAGATGGAACCAACCGCGTAATGACCTCCCCTGATGGGATCACCTGGACGGCCAGAACCGCCGCGGCAAGTAATAGCTGGATCTCTGTTACCTATGGCAATGGCTTGTTTGTGGCGGTGAATTTTGATGGAACCCATCGCGTAATGACTTCTCCTGATGGGATCACCTGGACAGCCAGAACTGCAGCGGAAAATAATTTATGGGTCTCTGTTACCTATGGCAATGGCTTGTTTGTGGGAGTGGCTACATTAGGAACCAATCGCGTAATGACTTCTCCTGATGGGATCACCTGGACAGCCAGATCCGCTACAGAAGATATTTTTTGGTCCTCTGTTACTTATGACAATGGTTTGTTTGTAGCAGTGGCGCAAAGTGGAACCAATCGCGTAATGACTTCTCCTGATGGGATCACCTGGACAGTCAGAGCGGCGGCAGAAAATAATCGTTGGGTCTCTGTAACTCATGGCAATGGCTTGTTTGTGGCGGTGGCTTATAGTGGAACTAACCGCGTGATGACTTCTCCTGATGGGATCACCTGGACAGCCAGAGTAGCAGCAGAAGATAATTCTTGGGCCTCTGTTACTTATGGCAATGGCTTGTTTGTAGCGGTGGCTTTTGATGGAACTAACCGCGTAATGACCAGTAGTGCAAATGATAGGATTGTTTTAAGCCTTACTGGCAATGCCAATCCACATACCAATGCCGATGATGTGGCTGATATTACCTTCGACTTTGCTAATAGTGCTTTTACCGGAGGGAATGCCGCTAATATCATCAATGCCACCGGGCCGGCCAGTAGCAATTTAGGGGTGGATTTTGATGATCCTACTGTAAACCTATCTGTTTCCGCCAATTCGGGTACAGAAGCTGATGGTACCGTGATTACGGCTACAGCTACAGCATCCGGGGCGGTTTCGGGAGACCAGACGGTTGACCTGGGAGTGAGTGGAGCAGGCATCACCGGTACAGACTATATGCTAAGCAATACCACCATTACGATCCTCGATGGTCAAACTACTGGCACGGTTACTTTTACCATTCTGGATGACACGGATATTGAGGGCACAGAAACGGCCACTTTAACGATTAGTAACCCCTCTTCCGGTCTGACTTTGGGGACAACCACTTCTCAAGATGTAGCGATTATCGATAATGACTTTCCAAGCATCACCTATGGAGATACCGGCTTCAATGAAGTGGTGGCCAATGATGGCGCTGTGACCGGCAGTATTACTGCCACCTTAACAGGCGATACCTTTAAAAACTCTTTAGTCGTAGGTACTGACGTCACCCTGGGCAATATTCCTGCTGGGTTGACCCCTTCATTGACTGTTGAGAAACCTGGGGTTTCCTGGACAGCCAGAACGACTACAGCATCTAACAAATGGTTGTCAGTCGTTTATGGCAATGGTTTGTTTGTGGCCGTATCGAGGAATGGTACCGATCGCGTGATGACTTCTCCTGATGGAGTCACCTGGACTTCCAGAACTGCAGCAGAAAACAATGAATGGAGATCAGTTACCTATGGCAATGGCTTATTTGTAGCAGTGGCTTCTGATGGTACGAATCGAGTCATGACTTCCCCTGATGGCATTAATTGGACCGGGAGAACTGCAGCAGCAAATAATTCGTGGGAATCTGTCACCTATGGCAATGGTTTGTTTGTGGCAGTATCAAGGAGTGGTACCAACCGAGTGATGACTTCTCCTGATGGAGTTACCTGGACTTCCAGAACCGCGGCAGAAAACAATCAATGGAGATCGGTCACCTATGGCAATGGTTTGCTTGTGGCGGTGGCTGGTTCTGGTACTAATCGGGTGATGACTTCTCTTGATGGCATTACCTGGACGGCCAGAACTGCAGCAGAAAATAATCAATGGAATTCGGTTACCTATGGCCATGGGTTATTTGTAGCAGTGTGCCGGAGTGGTACCAATCTTGTAATGACTTCACCTGACGGGATTAACTGGACCGGGAGAACAGCAGCAAACAACTGGTGGACATCTGTTACCTATGGCAATGGTTTGTTTGTAGCAGTGTCTCTCAATAGAACCAATCGCATAATGACTTCCCCTGATGGCATCACCTGGACGGGGAGAACTGCTGCAGAAAATAACTCATGGGAATCGGTTACTTATGGCAATGGCTTATTTGTAGCAGTAGCTTCTGATGGTACCAATCGGGTGATCACCAATGCTGCAAAAGATGGAGCCACTTTAATGCTCACAGGTAACGCAACCCATCACACCAATGCCGATGATGTGGCTGATATTACCTTCGACTTTGCCAATAGTGCTTTTACGGGAGGGAATGCAGCCAATGTCATCAATGCCACCGGGACGGCCAGCAGTAATTTGGGCATTGATTTTGACGATCCTGCTGCGGTAGAAGTAAACCTTTCTGTCTCTGCCAATTCGGGTAAAGAAGCTGATGGTACAGTGATTACGGTTACGGCTATAGCTGCCAGTGCAGTGACAGGCGACCAAACGGTTGATCTGGGTGTTAGTGGTACCGGCATTACCAGTACGGATTATACACTTAGCAATACCACCATTACGATCCTCGATGGTCAGACTGCAGGTACGGTTACTTTTACCATTCTCAATGACACTGATATTGAGGGAACAGAAACCGCTACGCTCACGATCAGCAATCCATCGGCTGGTTTGATCTTAGGCAGTACTACCAGCCAGGATATCACTATCATCGATAATGACCTGCCTGCATCAGCTACGGTCGATGCGACAGTATTGCTGGAGGCGGCTTACAATGGTACCGGCATGAGTACCCGTATCAATGACCATATCCCGCTGGCACAACCTTATACCAACAACGGGCACACCGGAGGTACAGCGTCGACCATTCCGGTAGGAGTAGTCGACTGGGTGCTGGTAGAGCTACGAGAAGCAGCTTCTGCCGCTACCGCAACTAATGCTACCAAGGTCGGCTCAGCGGCTGGCTTCCTCATGAGCGACGGTAGTATCAAAGCTACCGATGGCACAAGTGACTTGATCATTGCCCTATCGGGAAACACCGGTGGTGCCTTCTATATGGTGGTCTATCATCGTAATCATCTGCCTATCATGTCAGCCAGTGCCATCGCCGAAAGCGAAGGTAAGCATACCGTCGACTTTACCAGCTCGTCGACCGCCACTTACCAGAATGCAGCGGCATTGAAAGCACTGACAGGTGGTCGCTATGGGATGATCGCTGGTGATGCGGACGCAGACGCGGATGTAGATGCCAGTGACCTCACCCTATGGCGTACTCACAATGGGCGACCCTATGACTACAGCACCAATGGTACAGCCGACCTTAACCTTGACGGTAAGATCAATGCCGTAGATCGCAACGGATACCAGAAACGGAACAACAACAGAACAAGCCAGGTGCCTACTAATTGATCAAGTCGAAATGCAGAACTCAAAACACTTGTCAGGTCTCATTTTTATGCCTCATTATTCGGATACTAGGCAAAAGGTCAGCGTGCCGTTGGAGATCAAGAAGAGGCTATGGCCTATGTCCTCTACTTGTCTACCCTTTAGGTTGCTCAGGTTAGAGTGGCAAGGCTTAGGTTTACAAAACATTGTAAGGAATCTAAAGTTTATATGTCTTTTTCAAATCCTTTTGATCATGATATTGATCAGCAGCGTTGCTTCAACCGCCACAGGACAGAGCTATGACCTGCGATTTGTGGAGGAATCCAACGATGGAAGCACCCTTGAGATCAAGGTACAAAAGTCTTATACCATTACCGCCGCAGTAGGTTCGTCCAACCTTGTTTTTAGTTACAATGGAGCGAAGGTCAACTCACCAGCCCTCAGCGTAGCACATAACTTTGACCAGGCAGTAGATAGTGACTATGCTGTCATGACACTGACAGAGCCGGAGATCAGTACCGTATCGCTCAATATAGAGCTTCAGGCCGATGATATGGGCACGAGTCTGTCCGCAGGAGTGTGGACTGATGTGGCTACTGTCAGCTTCACTATCCTAGACAACACGGGTACAGCGGACTTCCAATGGGAGGTAGCTAGTACACAGGCGACCGTGGCTTACCTTGAGGATAATAGTACCTTGCTGACCGCAAGTGGCTTATCAGACGAGAGTGTACCATTACCAGTCGAGCTGATTAGCTTCGAAGCAATCAATGAAACAGGGCGCATTCGTCTGCGGTGGACCACAGCTACTGAACTCAATAATGAGTACTTTCAAGTACTTCGCTCAAAAGACGGTGCTGAGTGGACAGGAGTCGGTACAGTCGATGGTTATGGCACGACCAATGAGCCTCGGTATTACACCTTCTTCGATGAGACTGCTCCGGTCGGGACATGGTACTACAAGCTCAGGCAGGTGGATTTTGATGGTGCGTTTGAGTACTCCTCAATTATCCGTATATACAGAGGTGAAGACGATTTTGCGGTTAGCATCTATCCCAGCCCCACTACTGGCAATGTCAATGTACGCCTTCAAGGCCTGTCTGCCGAAGAGAAACTCGACTACAGAGTGCTCAACCTCTTGGGGCAGGAGTTAGTCAACGGTTGGTGGCAAGCTGATGAGACGGGGCGTGTCACTGCCAATATTGACCTTACTACGGAGCTGTCAGTAGGGACTTACCTACTCCAGATCATATCAGATGAGCGATGGCTGAGTAGGAGCCTGCTCAAAAAGTGAGTGCACATGAGTAAAAGCTTATCATATAGTGTGTTCATGAAAGTTCTAATGTGATAGCTTCGCAGGAATGTTATCAGATCACAATATCTACCTTCAGTAAGTTCTATTCATAAGATATTGTCGCAATCTACTTTCTCTAGTGTGTTACCCGTCTTCACCAAGAAGTTATCAAAAAATGAAGATAGGGTGTTTTTTGCTCTCATCAAGATAGCTTTATCTAACAAAGAGATCGGTGGAATATTGAACATTTCCAGGACAAGTGTGGTCCGAGCTAAGCATCGATTAAGAACGAAATTTGGTTTCGAAGACAACAAGTCCTTTGAGTCATTCATAGCTGAACTTTAGGTAGAGCTTCTTTGTCCGTCTGCCGTCCGCTCTATGTCCGCANNTTAAGAACGAAATTTGGTTTCGAAGACAACAAGTCCTTTGAGTCATTCATAGCTGAACTTTAGGTAGAGCTTCTTTGTCCGTCTGCCGTCCGCTCTATGTCCGCAAAGGTTGCCAAGATCATAGCGCACATTTAAACATCCTTGTAAGACAATCAAATGTGTCTTCACTATGGGAAGTTTCCAACCACTTCAATTCGCTGCAAATTATGTGCTCAGAGCCATTGGTCTGGGATACGCTTGTATCATTTGCCTTGTGCTTTTGATATTGAGTACAACCTTAACGGTGAGTGCAGAGGGTAAAAGTGTCTTTGTTTTTTCACCATTGCTGACTGTTGACTTTGAGACCGATGGTAATGGTACAGCTTATAGGGCAAATGTTTTTAACGATGGCGGTGGTGACATGTGGACGAGGTGGGATGTGTCTACTTTACCTGCTGGTCCTAATCCGTCAGGTACGACCAGTGGTAGAAATTTTTTTCAGGCCTACTCAGGACAGCAGGGTAGCTATGCCTTTGGTGGTGAGGATATGGATGCTAGTGATAATCCGCTAGGTACAGGTCAGCCAGGCTACATCACGCTACAGACAGTAGATGTATCCGCTTATCAAAATGGTACGGCCAGGGTAGAACTCCTGCTGGGTGCTTCCACGGAGCTCAATAGTCGTTACGAGACAGCCGATTACATCAAAATAGAATATGCCTTTGATGCCAATATCAGTACTGGGGCTACATTGGCAGGGAGTGTCCCTGCTCAGGGAGACTTGGAGACGGGTATGTACACGATAGGTGGAGCTTTTTATGGCGGTGTAAGCGGATCAAGTTCAAACTATTTTGAAGATACTGATTTAGATGGTGCAGGTAATTCAGGTGCTAGCTTTCTTACAACGACACTTACAGATTTTGCTTTTACATTTTCCATTCCGGCTACCGCCAATGCTATGTCTATACGAATTGTCGCAATCGGCAATTCAGCCGAAGAGGCGGTAGTGGACAACATCCGAATATCCGCTGAGCCAGGTGGCCCTATTGCACCCTCTTCTGCGATTATCGCAGCTACCACCTTACTGGAAGGTGCCTATGGCAGCTCAACGATGAATACTACCATTAATGGCGACATCCCATTAACACAACCATACAATTTCAATGGTCACTTGGGAGGTAGTGCTACAAGTATTCCGGTAGGCGCAGTAGACTGGGTACTAGTGGAGTTGCGTGAGGCAACTTCGCCCGCTACTGCAAACAATGCTACAAAGGTAGGCTCTGCAGCAGGTTTCCTTATGAGTGACGGTAGCATCAAAACTATTAACGGTACGAGCGACCTTACCATTTCCCTATCAGGGAATACAGGTGCAGACTTCTATGTAGTGGTCTATCATCGCAACCATCTTTCCATAATGTCTGCTACTGCAATAAGTGAGAGTGATGGATCTTACACCATCGACTTTACCAAAGGACAAGGACAAGCGTTCGGTACCACACCTATGGTTGAGCTGGCCACAGGAGTATATGGAATGGTGGCAGGAGATCAGAATGCTGATGGTCAGGTCAACGCTACTGACCTCACCAACTGGCGATCACAAAATGGAGGAGAATTTAACTATGCTTCATCCACCGCTGACTTTAACCTTGACGGTCAGGTCAATGCTGTAGATCGCAATGCCTACCAACAGCCCAATTCCGGTAGGTCAAGTCAGGTCCCAACTAATTAGATGTCAATATGACCGTAGCAGAAAAGAGCCTTGTCGATCATTTGATCATGGAGTTGCAGCGGGACAACAAACCGTTTCAACATCATCTTAGAAAATCCTACCCACAACTCACGGCTTATGACCTCAGACTCTGTATATATCTCAAAGCGAACCTCTCCACCAAAGAGATTGCTCGTGTCCTTAGTATCACACCTGACAGTGTGAAAAAGGCAAAACATCGTTTAAGGAAGAAGCTCAATTTGAGTTCAGGCCAGACTTTTTTTGCAATCTTGATTTAGGTGTCGACTTCTTAAACCAGGACAGAGATCACCTTTTTCTTTTAGAACTTTATGGATAGATTAAGTCGATGAAGACGGCTTTTCTGTTTTTTTTATTGCTACTCACGTCGTTTTAGCGCAGCACTCCCAGCGACAAATTGATAGCTTGAACAAGCAGATTCAAACTCAAACGGGAGACAGCCTGATCTTATCTCAGGTAAGGCTGGCCAGCCTCATCATGACCATTGACATATCACGATCAGACAGCCTTTTAGAAGAGGCCTTAAGTGCTTCAGTGCAGTCTGACTTCATCGAAGGTCGGATAAGGGCCATTCTGGTGCAGGCGGCTGTCGCTAACTATCAATCCAGGCTTGTGAAGTCACGTGAATTACTGGATAGGGCGATTGAACTTTCTGAAGCGAGCCAGTTTGATGAAGGACTTGCCTATGCGTATACCACACTCGGTTCTCAACTATTGAGGCGTTCTGCTTATGCTGAAGCCATTGAAAATCATTTTGAAGGGGCCAGCTATGCTGGAAAACTTGGTTTGTTTGATGTAGAAGTAACCAATCTACTCAACATCTGACTCATCAAACAACGAATAGGAGAGTTGGATGAATCAGAGAAATATCTCAAGGAGGCTATTCAAATCTGTGAAGAGGAAGGGTTGGACTTTCGTCAGGCACAGCTATGGGTAAACCTTGGCGTCCTGGAGTTTTCCAGACAAAATGTTGGTTTATCTATAGACTATAATCAAAGAGCACTGTCTTTGTTTCAATCTTTGGGGGATAAACAAAATGCAGCGCAATGTTTTCAAAACATTGGTTTCGCTCACGCTTCCATGAAAAATAAAGAAGCATCGTACCAATACTATGAGCAGGCCATTGAGTTGCGTGAGGAGATCGGAGATAAGCCCGGGATCGCCAGGGTATTACTCAACAAAGGAAGGCTGGAGAGTGAGCTTGGTCAGAGGGTGTCAGCTATCAGCTTTGGTCAAGAGGCTATGGATCTGCTTGAGGGTTCCGAAAATGCGAGATTACTCAAAGACATTTATGGGTTTATGAGTACGGCTTATGAAGTACAAAATCGCTACGATATGGCACTGGAGTTTCAAAAGAAGTATTCGGCGCTAAAGGATTCACTTCAAGCGACAATCAATGAAACGAAGATAGCTGAGCTGACCGCTCAATTTGAGTTTGATAAACAGGAAAGGGCTTTGGAAGTCATGAACAAAGAGGGCGAGTTGCTCAAAATCAGACAGGAGATATTGACATATGCCACAATAGCTTTGATTGTGATCATAGTCATTTTGGTTTTTGCAGCACGCCAGAGGATTGCTCGCCAAAGGCTGGAAAAAGAAATGGCTATTGACAAAGCCAGAATAAGTCAGCTCCATGAAGAGAAACTCTCGCAACAACTGGCTATGAGAGATATAGAACTAAATAGTTATGCGGATCAGCTAAAGCAGAAAAACCAGGTGATTGCTGATTTCCGTTCTGAACTGGAGAATTTGAAAACAAAAGAACAAAAATGGTTGATTGAGTACGGTCTAAAGAATTTATCCGAAGGTATAGATAGAAGAAAAGATGGTGGGCTCTCCTGGGAAGACTTTCGTTTAAAGTTTGATGCAGTACATACAGACTATATCAGAAATCTTGTTTCTACACACAGCGGCTTGACAAAAAATGAGATCGACCTTTGCATACTTATGAAGATCAACCTCGCCCACAAAGACATATCATATGTACTCAATGTAGAGTATGATAGTGTAAAAAAGTCGATTCAGCGTCTATTCCGAAAGCTGGGATTTTCCTCGTCAGATGAATTGCGCGCTTATCTCATGAGGTTTTGAGCTTTATACCCCAGTTATACCCCGAGATCGATCCTTATATCACCCTGATGTATTGATCATAATCATCACCTTCACCATCACATTTTGAAGGTGATGAGACTCTTGATATTCTTTTCAGTATACCTATTTGCATTAGGGAAAATTAATGCTCAACTGGGCGTGGGTGATATAGCCTTTGTAGTTTACAATACAGACGGAGACGATAGGTGGGCCTTTGTTGTACTGGAAGATATACCTGTAGGAGAAACACTGAACTTCACAACGACCGGCTGGACAGGTAGTGCTTTTTATAGCAATAGTGAAGAGACCCTTTCAGTAACTACCGGATCGGTCATACCATCGGGGACAATAGTCAATGTATCAGGGACTACCTTCTCACCGAGCATTGGCTCTGTTTCAGGGGTTAAGCTTACACCTTTCGCCGGGGATCAAATCATTTGCTATCAAGGTTCGATAGCGTCACCGACTTTTATAGCTGCAATCAATGGCGATTACAATGCCCTGGATTATGATGCCGCTACAGGTTGGAACACAGGCTCAGTTGAGGGCAATACTACGTCTTCAGCACTGCCTACAGGACTTACCAATGGAGCCACTGCGTTGAGCCTGTTTCCAGGAGTTTCAGAGATCGACAATGCACGTTACAACTGTACGCTGACATCAGGTACCAAAGTGGAACTGCTCTCTGCAATCAACAATAAGGATAACTGGGAGTCATCAAACACAACGCCATTTGATGCATGTACAGGCTCATTTACAGTTAATGCAACTGCGTCTACTGCTCCTGAGATCAATGTCAGACAGTCCATGACCGATGTTTTGAACAATGATACTTATCCTTTTGGTAATGTGCAGATTGGGGACAACAAAGAAGTTGAGTTCACAATAGAGAATACAGGAGATGGGGCCTTGGACATCTTCTCAGTTATTCCTACCGGAACCGGGTTCAGCATATCCTCTGCTATAAGTGTCGACCCAATACCGGCATCAGGTTCAGCAACATTTACAGTGCGATTTGAGCCATCAGGCACGAGTCAAACGATAGGAAATGTTACTATCGCCAATGATGATGAGGATGAAGGCAGTTATGTGATCAACTTCACCTCGACGGTAAGTCCGGCTAGTTTGGATCTTAAGGTCTATTTGGAAGGGCCCTTAGCAGGAACAACAATGACCACCTTCATCAATAATGATCTACCCAATAACCCTGTGTCGGTGTACGGAGGAATTCTAAATGAGACTTCAGCCGGTATTCCAAGTACGGCTGTGGACTGGGTAGAAATAGAGCTTAGAACTGGCGTTTTGGCAAGCACCAAAACTGGTACCAATCGGGCGGGTTTACTCCACTCGGATGGTGCTATTACCGATGTTGATGGTAATACCTTTACTATGGGCCAGGTTGACGGTAACAGCTATTATATAGTGATCCACCATCGCAATCATCTATCGGTTATGTCAGCCAATGCAGTAGCTCCGGTCTCAGGAAAATACAGTTTCGACTTTACTACCACCCAGGCTAATAGCTACAGTGGTGGTGCTGATGGTGCTATTCAAGTGGGAAGTGTCTTTGCCATGGTGGCTGGAGACCAGAACAGTGATGGTCAGGTGAACTCCGCTGACCTAACCAACTGGCGATCACAAAATGGAGGAGCATTCAACTATGCTTCATCCACCGCTGACTTTAACCTTGACGGTCAGGTCAATGCTATAGACCGCAATGACTATCAACAACCTAATTCTGGTAAGTCAAGCCAGGTACCAACAAACTAGTATGATGGATTGTATGATGAGCTGGCTATGCAGTTTGATACTCCGTACACCTGCAAAAATAGTTATTGGAGATTCACTCAAAGAAAAAAACCTCCCTCTGGCTTCCTTAATATCAGATAACGGTTGGGTCTTGACCAATAAATTTCAGTCAAAAGTAATCAAAACCTGTCCCCCTTTTGTCCCCATAACAAAATTTCAAAAGGTCCTGGCAATGGTCATTTTGCATATATCTAAGTAGTACAAGTTCAACCAGAATGAATTAGCCACCATGCGAATTTCAATATTCTTTTTAGCAGTAATATTCATTTTGCCCTTGGCAGGGGTTGCTCAGAACTACAATCTGAGATTAGAGCGCATTTCTAATGATGGGTCCAACTTAGTCGTTAAGGTCCAAATGTCGCTTACAGGGGCAGAAAATTTGGGATCAGCCAATCTGGTTTTTACTTACTCGGGCACGGAGATCAATACACCCGTATTGGGCACTGTTCATAACTTTAGCGGAGGGAACTATCAAGCCATGACGTTGACATCACCTGCCTCCAATACGGTATCACTCAATATAGAGTATACAGGAGCAGATGCAGGAGGCACAGCTTTGGCGACCGGAGGTTCATGGACAGATGTCGCCAACATAAGCTTTACATTACCTGATCAGTCAGGAACTGCAAACTTTCAATGGCAAGAACTGGATACGCGGAGAACAGTCGTCTACCAAGATAACAACTCAAATCGGTTGTCAAAGGGGACTTTAACTGATAATAACATGTCACTAATTGCATTGACGTTCGCGGCACCAGCTGATCTATGTCTTGATGCAGGCGTACAGAGCGGTCTTGGAGGAGGTACCCCAACAGGAGGTGTTTATTCCGGGCCCGGTGTAACAGATGAAGGCAATGGTATGACGTATAGTTTTGATCCAGTCACGGCAGGTGTTGGCACCCACACGATCAGCTATACTAACGGAGGTTCTGTAAGTGATAATGTACAAGTATTCGTATTACCCGTGGTAGCGTTCACAGCCCCGACTGATCTATGTGTAGACGCAGGCGTACAAAGTGGCCTGGGTGGGGGAACACCACCTCAAGGCACAGCGACAGGAGACCTTGGGGTTTACAGTGGTACAGGCGTGACCGATGATGGTAATGGTATGACCTACAGTTTTGATCCTGCATCAGCAGGTGTAGGTGTACACACGTTGACCTATACCTATACAGATGCCAATGGCTGCACGAATAGCTCGAATGATGATATAGAAGTATTTGGGTTACCCACAGCAACTTTCACGGCTCCAGCGGATCTATGCTTGAATGCAGGCGTACAGAGCGGTCTTGGCGGAGGGATGCCAACGGGTGGAGTTTACTCAGGACCTGGTGTCACGGATGGCAGTAATGGTACAAGCTATAGTTTTGATCCAGTAGCAGCCGGAGTAGGGACACATACAATAACCTATACATTTACGACCGGTGGAGGTTGTTCAGACGCTACCAGTGACAATATAGAAGTTTTTGGCCTGCCTACTGTAACCTTCACAGCCCCGGCAGACTTGTGTGTTGATGCGACTGCACTGACTGGCCTTGGAGGAGCTACCCCAACAGGAGGCATTTACTCGGGTCCTGGAGTAACTGATAATAGTAATGGTATGACCTACAGTTTTGATCCATCTACTGCTGGCGTAGGAGTACATACGATCACCTACACCTATACAGACGCGAACGGCTGCACAAATAGCTCAAGTGATGATGTCGAAGTATTTGCCTTACCTACCTTGACCTTTACTGCTCTGGCAGACCTGTGTGTTGATGGGGGTGTACAAAGCGGTTTGGGAGGAGGAACGCCAGCTCAAGGTACAGCGACAGGAGACCTTGGAGTCTACAGTGGTACAGGTGTGACCGATGATGGTAATGGTATGACCTACAGTTTTGATCCTGCATCAGCAGGCGTAGGAGTACATACGCTCACCTACACCTATACAGACGCTAACGGCTGTACGAATAGCTCGAGTGATGATGTTGAAGTATTTTCCTTACCTGTGGTAGCGTTCACAGCCCCAGCTGATCTATGTATCGACGCAGGCGTACAGAGTGGTCTGGGCGGAGGAACGCCACCCCAGGGCACAGCGACAGGAGACTTTGGTGTCTACAGTGGTACAGGTGTGACCGATGACGGTAACGGTATGACCTACAGTTTTGATCCAGCCACTGCTGGTGTAGGAGTACATACGATCACCTATACCTATACAGAGGCTAATGGCTGTACGAGTAGCTCAAGTGATGATGTCGAAGTATTCGCCTTACCCGTGGTAGCGTTCACGGCCCCGGCAGACCTATGTATCGACGCAGGTGTACAGAGTGGTCTGGGAGGAGCTACTCCAGCAGGAGGCATTTATTCGGGTCCTGGAGTGACTGATAACAGTAATGGTATGACGTATGTTTTTGATCCAGCCGCTGCTGGCGTAGGAGTACATACGCTCACCTACACCTATACAGACGCTAACGGCTGTACGAATAACTCGAGTGATGATGTCGAAGTATTTGCCTTACCCGTGGTAGCGTTCACAGCTCCGGCAGACTTGTGTGTTGATGGGACTGCACTGACTAGCCTTGGAGGAGCTACCCCAACAGGAGGCATTTATTCGGGTCCTGGCATAACTGATAATAGTAATGGTATGACGTATGGTTTTGATCCAGTCACTGCTGGCGTAGGAGTACATACGATCACCTACACCTATACAGACGCTAACGGCTGCACAAATAGCTCAAGTGATGATGTCGAAGTATTTGCCTTACCCGTGGTAGCGTTCACAGCCCCGGTGGACTTATGTATCGACGCAGGTGTACAGAGTGGTTTGGGAGGAGGAACGCCACCCCAGGGCACAGCGACCGGAGACCTTGGTGTCTACAGTGGTACAGGTGTGACCGATGACGGTAACGGTATGACCTACAGTTTTGATCCTGCAGTAGCAGGCGTAGGAGTACATACGATCACTTACACCTATACAGATGCCAATGGCTGTACAAATGGCTCGAGTGATGATGTCGAAGTATTTGCCTTACCTGTTGTGGTATTCACAACCCTAGCAGACCTATGTATCGACGCAGGCGTACAGAGTGGTCTGGGCGGAGGAACGCCACCCCAGGGCACAGTGACAGGAGACCTTGGGGTCTACAGTGGTGCAGGTGTGACCGATGACGGTAATGGTATGACCTACAGTTTTGATCCAGCCACTGCTGGCGTAGGAATACATACGATCACCTATACCTATACAGACGCTAACGGCTGCACAAATAGCTCAAGTGATGATGCTGAAGTATTTGCCTTACCTACCTTGACCTTTACTGCCCTGGCAGACCTGTGTGTTGACGCAGGTGTACAAAGCGGTTTGGGAGGAGGAACACCACCTCAAGGCACAGCGACAGGAGACTTTGGTGTCTACAGTGGTACAGGCGTGACCGATGATGGTAATGGTATGACCTACAGTTTTGATCCTGCATCAGCAGGCGTAGGAGTACATACGCTCACCTACACCTATACAGACGCTGACGGCTGTACCAACTCAGCTTCTGATGATATAGAGGTAAGCGAGATCGTTAGCCCTGAGGCAGGTCCAAATCAAGAAGTTTGCGGTAGCTCTACCAATTTGGCGGCTGTTTTCAGCACAGGTAGTATAGGGAATTGGAATATCGTTAGCGGCGCTGGTGGTAACCTGGACAATTCATCTTCAAATACCACTTTGTTTAGCGGATCTTTTGGTGTAACCTATACCTTAGAATGGACTGAAGAAAATGAAGCTTGCTCTGATACTGATCAGATGACAGTCGTGTTTTATGACGAGCCTACCATAGCAGATGCTGGAGATAACCAGACCATTGGAAGTGCTTTCACTAACCCATCAACGAGTCTGGAAGGTAACATAATAAGCGGATTTAATGCCGAGGGAACCTGGACCATAGAATCCGGGGACGGAAATGGAATGATTACTTCACTTAACAGTAATACCAGTAGTTTTTCTGGTCAACTAGACCAGACATATACTTTAAGGTGGACCAGTAGCAACGGAGTTTGTAATGATACTTTTAGTGATGTAACGATCGCGTTTATCAATGATGCTGGATTTACTATTTCTGAAACGATGGGAGGTAGTGAGGTTTCCGAAGATGGTACAACGGACGAATTTTCGGTGGTATTGGATTCAGAACCTGAAGGTAATGTTGTCCTCAACATTGTATCGTCTGACGAAAATGAAGTCACTTCAAACCTTTCAAGTTTGACTTTTACTACTACCAACTGGGACGTACCACAGATAGTGGAAGTGACAGGTGTGGATGATCTAACACTTGATGAAAATAATATTGTCAATGTTACGATCAGTATAGATACAGATGCTACACATGACAATTATGATAATGTCTCCGACCAAATGGTAAGTGTAACTAATATCAATACAACTACAGCCTCGCTCACCATCGAAGACCTCATTGTGAATGAAGATGCTGATGAGATCCTGATTTCAGTTGTGCTGGACAATGCAGTTCAAGACGGCTTCACTGTAGAAGTTTCCACAGCAGATGGTACTGCACAAGATGCAGATATGGATTATACTCCACTGGCGAATGAAATGCTTACATTTATTGGAGATGCCGGAGAGATACAAACCATTGCCCTTACCGGTAGTGCAGACAACAAAGTTGAGCCGGATGAGTACCTGACAGTGAGCCTGTCCAATCTTAGTACCAATCTGCCGGTAGACATCACAGATGATGCAACAATAACTCTTACTAATGATGATGCAGCAGCTATTATACTGAGCAG
>DIYH01000003.1 GCA_002435755.1 Flammeovirgaceae bacterium UBA6059 | reverse complement strand
TTATGAGCTAAACTCAAGAAATCAGCATCCCCAATCACCCTATCGAAATAGTTCTGTGAAATCGGTACCCATAAAACCACTAACCTTTTAATCATTATAGGAAAGCGACTGAATGGGTCATCACTCACAAAATAGGCCTATAATATCGATCATCGAGGAACAAGATCTACTGATCTCCGGTAACTTTTGATGATTCAAATTTCTCTTTACGCAGCTTCACTAAATCGATCTCCTCATCACCTTCTCGATACTTGACGTAGTACATAATAAGATTCATCATTTCATCTTTTGTACCCCAGCCATAGGTGACATCTCTAGGTGGTATGTACGGATTTAGAGGATTCCCCATTGTGTTGTCAAAAACCGCTTTGGCGATAATCCTTGAGCCCGCCGGAACCTTGACTAGCTCTTTAAATTGGTAAGTAGTTTGCCAGTTGAAATCCCAGCTTGGAATATTGATTAATGGGATTTCAACACTGTCTTTAGTAATTGCATGGGCTATGAATGACTCTCCAAGGTAGTGCATGTGAGGCTGAACGGAGATTAGGGATATATCATTTTCAATTTCATATTCTATCCTAAAGGACTCTCGAGTGTTTGCTTTGATTAGAAAGAATTTATCAACAATATGGCGCTCAACTAGGCCAAGTGTATACACTTCTCTATCTACTTTGCCCTTGTTGAAATAGAAGTTGATTGTGGATTGATCAGTTGTATCAACGGAAGATGGGGCATAGTGCATGTTTAGAATAATGTCAGTATTCGCGTAAAGCTTTTTGCCGGTACCAGGAGGATAGAACACAGGGAAGTTTCCAGGTACCCATCCATACATGAATTCGTCAGATAGCGGTTTGGTCTGGTAATCGTAGACCTTAGGATCTGTTTCCGATAGGCCATCAATACCTCTAATCTCATTAGTAGTATCGGCCATTATTCGGCTATGATGAACGTATCGCTTATTATCCGGTATAAACTCAATGGCCTCAACATAAGTGTCTTCCGGCAGGTTAGTCGGGATGTTGAAAAAGCGGAACTCCTCTGTTTGATTCCCAGGGATGTTGAATGGCTTGGTCATTCGATAAGACACGTCTGGTTTCCGGTAGGGGTTAGGGCCGAAGTTGGTAGGTAGGTCTTTGTGCTTATTCTTTTCATCTCCTTTGGTCAAACCAGTTGAAATCCATTTATAGAGCTTTTCAAGCTCTTCTTCAGGCACGATTCTCTCATTTAGAAAAGTGCGATAGGAAGGATCGGCCTGCCATGGAGGCATATATTTAGTAGCAGTAACGTAGGAAATGAAGTCAGCTCGTTTTGCGACATCTTCATATGTGATTAAGTCAAATGGCCCAGACTTTCCGGGTTGATGGCAAGGTGTGCAATGAGTGTGTATGATTGGCTGAATATCTTCATAGAATGTCAATACACTTTCTTGATCTTGCGTGAAAGCTTGGTTAGCGTGCAATACCACTATTGCAATTGTGCAAAACGTTCTGAACATGAATCTCAATTTGTAGAATAGTTGGTCATGTTGATGAAGCAACCAATAGGGTCGGTCTTTTGAACAACAACTTGCTGATGCTTAAGATGAGCGTCTATTGCGTCTCGGAGGTAGAATTCGGTAGTCACTCTTCGATATTTGCCCAAAGCGTAAAACCAGTTGTCGATCATTCCTCGATAGATGAGGTCTCCTTTATTATCGACCATGATTACTTCTGGTGTAACTGTGGCCTGTACAATGTCGGTAAAAATGCGCTCCCTATCAGAAAGTACGGGAAACTTGAAGTCATAAAGCTCGACATACTCCGCTATAGTCTCTATCCCAACGTCTCTAAGCGGTACTATGCCTATTAAGTCGATGTTCTTCTTTTGAAATTCCTCATGAAAAGTACGAAGCGTATGACCATATTTTTGACATATGGGACATTCATGGCCTAAGAAAATGTAAACTGTTAGTTTTTTGTTCCGGTAGGAGCTCAAAGCAAACTCCGAGCTATCGTAATTGATCAAGCTTATTGCATCCAGACTGTTTTGAAAGTTAGTCTTGACATCATCAAGAGAGACTTGAGCTTTCACTTGAGAAAGGCTTAACAGTATAGAGAATAGGATTAGCCATCGAAACTGCATACCACAAATTTAATAAAGCTAATGTTGTCTGAATTGTGATTATTGTCATGCTACCGTTAAATGAATAAAATCCAACAGGTAAATAATACCTGCGTTAAATAGGGGCACCTTATTTAGCTTTACCAGCAATGAATTTCTTGTATCCGACTTTCTTGTGGGGTTTGACTGCCTTAGCAATTCCAGTCATTATTCATTTGTTCAACTTTAGAAGACCCAAAAAGGTATTCTTTTCTAATGTGCGATTTCTCGAGGCGGTTAATAAGAAAAGTAGCTCGAAAATCAGGCTGAAGCATTTATTGGCGCTAGCTGCTCGGCTGCTTGCTATTTTGTTTCTGGTGTTGGCCTTTGCCCAACCCTACCTACCGGAAAAAAGTGCTGGCTTGAAAACACAGATGGTGTACTTCTACCTTGACAACTCTCAAAGCATGTCAGCACCTGTACTTGGCAATACTACGGCTTTTGATGAAGCTTACAACCTGATCAATGCCATTGTTGACTTGTATCCAAGGGAGACACAATACAAGCTTATAACTAATGATTTTAGTGCTTCTGGTAACTCTCCCGTTACCAGCGATGAAATCAAGGAGTTCAGCACAGAATTGACGTATTCTGATAAGTCAAGAACCATATCTGAAGTGATTAGTAGGATGGAGGTAGATCAATTTGTTATTGATAGGTCAGATGTCTTCCTTATCTCTGATTACCAAAAATCGACAAGTGGTGAAGTCAGACAGACCCTTGTCCTAGATAGCGTAAATTCCTATAATCTGCTGCCCATTGGTACAGCGGCTGTCCCCAACCTATATGTGGATACTTTATTCTTAGAAAAGCCATTTTTATTCAATAGTGAAGATAACAGGCTGATTGTTAGAATTCTCAACGGAGGAGACGAGGATGCCTTTGATGCTCTGGTCAAGCTATTTATTGAGGACAATCAGTTTGCTACTACAACCGTCGATATAGTAAAGGGAGGCTCTGTTGAGTTGAGTTTTGACCTTACCGGGGACTTTTCTCCTGTCAACAAGTGCAGCATCTCAATTGAAGACTATCCTGTCGTATTCGATAATGAATATTATTTTGTGCTTAAGCTGGCGAATAGAGTCAACATAGTGGAAGTTGGTGATGATGAAGCCACTTCATTAGGAGCAGTGTTCGCCAATGACCAACTATTTCGTTATAGGTATTATGATGTAGGTAATGTCGACTACAGTAGTGCTGTGGAAGCTCAGCTTGTCATCTTCAACGGACTAGACCAGTTCAACTCAGCACTTCAGCCTTTCACTCAGTCATTGTTTAGATCTGGCACTTCTGTGTTAATAGTGCCATCAGAGCGGATTGACTCAATATCTTACAGCACTACTTTGCAAATGCCATTTGGTATGAAAAGAGCACCGGTAAGGGTCTCCCTTGCTCCGGTTAACAGTGATAACCCATTCTTTGAGAACATATTTGATGACATATCGGGACGTTATGAGACACCTACAGCCACAGCCGTATTTGACTGGACAAACCGAGGTTCTAACTTGATCAGTTTTATTAACGGGCAGCCCTTTCTGACCAGGGTGTCAAAGGGTATGGGCCAGTGCTACTTGATGTCCAGTCCGTTGGAAACAGAGTTTTCAGACTTTTCTCGGCATGCACTTTTTGTCCCCGTGATGTACAAGATAGCCTTGAATAGCGCGAGAGAAAACAATCAGTTAAGCTTCTCTATCAATGATGGACTGATCAGTTTAGAGCTTGATTCTTTGGTTTACGAAACTGTGTACCAACTCAGAGGAAGTCTTGGAACGCTTGTACCGAATCAACGAATTGTGAATAATAAATTGATTATGGAGTTGCAAACTGATGAATCGGCAGTCGGCTTTTACGATGTGCTACAAAATGAAAAAAAGGTAGCGTCGATAGCGCTAAATCACAACAAAAGCGAATCGCAAATTTCGAACATTAGGGCCCAGGAATTACAAGAGATGGTTTCAGATCTTAGCAATGTAGATGTATCTGAAATAGTATCTAGTGAGTCGTATACCAACGAAATAAGAGCTGCCTATGGTGGAGCTAACTTATGGAAATATGCGCTAATTTTGTGCTTGATTTTTTTATTGGCAGAGGTGCTGATACTAAGATTTCTATAGATGTCAATACTACTCAAGAGGGCGAAAGTCCTTATTCCTAGTTCCGATAGGCACAACACTAAAGTAGACATACTAATAGGTGATGATGGGCTCATTTCTAAGATTGGCTCAGAGATATTTACAAAGTCGGCAGATGTAATAGACTGTGATGGTCAGTACTTGAGTCTCGGATGGTTTGACATGAGAGCGCATTTTTCGGATCCGGGGGAAGAGCATAAGGAAGATCTACTGTCCGGGGTTCGTCTTGCGCTATCAGCTGGGTTTACTGATGTGGCCATTGTACCCAACACCAACCCTGTCATTCAGACGAAAAACGATGTTGCTTATGTCCTAAAACAAACCTCTGATGTACCATGTCGAATACATCCTATTGCGGCGGTCACTAAGGATGCTAGAGGGGAAGCTCTAACAGAGATGATGGACTTGCATCATGGGGGTGCTATTGCATTTTCGGATGGACATGAACCTCTATGGCATACTGATATTCTGATGAAGTCGCTTCAGTATCTGCAGCCATTCGATGGTGTCCTCATGAATTTGCCACAAGATAAATGGTTGTCCATGTTTGGAACCATGCATGAAAGTATGACCAGTGTAGGGTTAGGAATGAAGGGTATCCCAACGGTAGCTGAGGAGATCATCATCCAAAGAGACCTTTCCTTGCTGAGATATACAGGCGGTAAAATCCACTTCTCGTGTATAAGTAGTGCTGGTTCTGTCGAGCTTATTAGGAAAGCCAAATCTGAAGGCCTAAAAATCTCATGTGATGTGGCGATATATCAATTGATATACACTGATGAGGACATTGAGGATTATGACACCAACTTCAAGGTCAGTCCGCCACTTCGAGGTGGTGTTGATAGGACTGCACTAATAGCTGGGTTGAAAGATGATACGATTGATTGCATAGTCTCTAATCATCACCCGCAAGATGAAGAATCGAAGAAGCTGGAGTTTGACTTAGCAGATAATGGCATGCTTACGCTGCAGACTTTCTGGCCTTGGCTAATGCAACTAAGGGAGGAGATTTCTTTAGATATCACTATTCCTAAAATAACTACAGCTCCCAGATACATACTCGGGTTAGACCAACCGGAACTGAAAGAGGGGAGTCATGCTCTTTTTACCCTTGTAGACCCAGGTGCTAGCTGGGATTATAATTCTTTGAGTAACCGGTCCAAATCTCAGAATAGTCCATTGCTTGGCCGAAAGTTACAAGGGCGAGCTACGGCAGTGATAAGAGGGGCTTCTATCGTCAGGAGTGAGTGAACAGCATGAGGAACCAATTGATAGTCGTACCACTAAGGTTTGGGTCTATTGCTGGATTGTTAACAGTAGGATTATTCTTGGCGCTCTACTTTCTTGATGCCAATCCACTTATAGAAGCTCGCATTGTGGACCTGGTCCTCATACCCTTGTTTTTGTTTTTCGGCCTCAAGGATTTTCGGGACTACCGCAATGGTGGTATCATGCACTACTGGCAGGGAATGACTGTGGGGGTAATCCTCTATTTGCTGATGGCATGTGTCTCTTCTCTATGGATAGTTACATTTCTGGAATTGGTAGATCCACAATTGTTAGCAGATTACATATCTAACAGACAAGAGTTGTTGGAAGGAAGCAAAGCCCAAGTCATAGATCAAATGGGAGAACAGACATATTTGGAGTCTAGGGCCGAGCTACAGCGTATTACGGCGTTTGACCTAGCAATAGATGACTTCTTGAAAAAATCAATCATCGGCCTAATGTTGACCATTATGATTTCAATAATTTTGAGGAAACGCCCAAAATAGATGTCAGACGTATCTCAGCCTTCAAGTCTTGTAAATCATGCCGCGTGGAACGGGTTGATCATGAGTCTGGTCAGCATTGTATTGACAATGTTGGTATACATGATTGATATAGCCATTATGGTCGAGTGGACTTTTTCGCTTTTCACTTTTGTTCTTTTTACCATATTGACCGTGATTTTTGGGCGTGGTTTCAGGCAACTATCTGGTGGATTCCTGACTTATGGAACTTCATTTCAATATGCCTTCATTGTGGTAGTGGTTTCGAGTTTGGTAGGCCTTATGTTCAATATTCTGCTTTTCAATGTGATTGATCCTGAGTTACCACAAACCCTGGCGAGGCTTGTTGTAGAGGCTCAAGAGCAGATGATGCTCAGTTTCGGTGTTTCAGATGATATCATTGATGAAACAATATCCAGTTTGGAACAAGACCTTCCAGAACAGTATACGCCTCTAGGACAACTCAAGTCTTCTTGGGCAATTCTGTTAGGAGCGGCATTACTAGCTGCGATTGCGGCACTTTTCATCAAAAAGAAGAAACCTGACTTTGCAACCGATGATTGAGTCACCGACAAAAGACCTTTCGATTGTTGTTCCTCTACTCAACGAAGAAGAATCTATTCCAGAACTTTGCGGGTGGATAGAAAAGGTAGTAATCCCTTTGGAGTACGACTATGAGGTTCTTATGATAGATGATGGCAGTACAGATAGCAGTTGGGAACAAATCGTGCAACTTTCTAAATCAAATCCAGCAATCAAGGGTATTCGGTTCAACAGGAACTACGGAAAATCCGCTGCATTGGACATAGGGTTCAGAAACTCTCACGGGCGTGTTGTTATCACAATGGATGCGGACCTACAAGACAGTCCCGATGAAATCCCTGCACTCTATGATATGATTGTAAAGGAAGGTTACGATCTTGTTTCGGGATGGAAACAGAAACGTCATGATCCATTATCTAAAACAATCCCTTCAAAGTTTTTCAATTTCATCACAAGTTGGTTTTCAGGTATCAAGTTGCATGACTTTAACTGCGGCCTAAAATCATACAACTACAAGGTTGTTAAGAGCATAGAGGTATATGGTGAGATGCACCGCTATATTCCATTTATTGCTAAGGGTCAGGGTTTTGGTAAGATAACCGAGAAGGTCGTTGAGCATAGGGCAAGGAAGTATGGGGTTACAAAGTTTGGCTGGGAGCGTTTTGTCAATGGATTTCTCGACTTACTATCTATTTCCTTTGTTTCCAAATTCAGGAAGCGGCCAATGCATTTCTTTGGGAGTCTAGGTACATTATCTTTTTTTGCAGGAAGTGCAATCACCATTTGGTTAGTGGCGGAGAAGGTTTATCGGCTATCGCAGAACTTACCGGTGCGAGATGTTGTAGACCAGCCTCTCTTCTTTATAGCTTTAGTTGCCGTCTTAGTCGGTGTTCAACTTTTCTTAGGGGGGTTCTTAGCAGAAATGATGGTGAGGCAAAGGTCCAGAGAGAATGACTACTTAGTAGCCGAAGATATCAACCTCAATGCCTAAGTATTCTTTTGTTATCCCTGTTTATAATAGACCTGATGAACTAGATGAACTGCTTGAATCCCTGGTCCATCAAGAGTATAAAGACTTTGAAGTTATTGTGGTTGAGGATGGTTCAACTCAACGATCCGAAAGTATCGTTAACAAGTACAAAGACCACATTGACATTGAATACTTATACAAGGAGAATGAAGGTCAGGGCTTTGCGAGGAACTATGGTTTTGCAAATGCCAAGGGAGCCTATTTCATCGTTCTGGATTCGGATTGTACCGTTCCATCAAAGTACTTGCAATCCGTAGATCGGTTTTTACATAACAATGATGTGGATGCCTTTGGTGGACCTGATACGGATGATTCATCTTTTACGGTAATACAAAGAGCAATCAATCATACTATGACCTCTCTGTTCACTACAGGAGGTATAAGGGGTAATAAGCGGAGTGTGAGTGAATACCATCCCAGAAGCTTCAACATGGGTATGAAAAAAGAAGTCTATCAAAAGACTGGAGGTTATATTATTCCATTTATGGGTGAAGATATCGAGTTTACCGTGAGGCTATTAAAAAAAGGTTTCACTACTGCGTTTATACCAGATGCAGCAGTTGTTCATAAGCGGCGTACTGATATGATCAAGTTTTTCAAGCAAGCAAGGTACTTTGGACGAGCAAGAATCAATATCTCAAGATTCCATGAAGGACAAGTTAAGCTTACGTATCTGTTTCCTACATTTTTTGTTCTTGGACTCCTGATCGCTACGGTGCTCGTTTTGTTAGGCAATTTTTTAGGATACCTTGGCTTGGCGATATACGCTTTTTATTTTCTTCTTATCCTTTTAAGTGGACTGATCTCTACAAGGTCTCTTGTAGTAGCTTTACTAACACCAGTAGTGGCTTTTTTGCAGTTGACTGGATATGGAATCGGGCTAGTCTATGAGTGGGTAAGGAAACAGGCCGGAATCAATCCAAATGCCAAGTATATTGAACTTTACTAATCCATCTTGCAGCTTTTAGTCTTATGCTTAAGAAGCCTTAGAGACTAAGAAAACTTCTTCATCACTTGGCAATGCAAATCTCTTTACCTTGTCAGAGGGTAACTCATAGACGTATTGATCTGCTTTGACCTGGAACCCAGCTTGTTTTAGACGGTCAGGATAGTCTTTACCATAAAGTCGCACATGATCGGATTGCCCAAACCTCCTTTCTCTTTCATTTGGATCGGTCATCGTGGTGTCCTCATCGGTAACATCAGGGACGGGATGAAATATTGGAATTTGAATAATACCCCAACCACCGGGACGAAGTACTCTCTTTAGCTCGCTCATGGCTTTGATGTCATCTTGCACATGTTCCATGACATGATTGCAAAACACCACATCGAAAGTGTTTTCTTCAAATGGGATATCGTGGATGTCCATTTTGACTTTCGCCAAAGGGGACTCTATATCGGCTGTGATATAATCAAGATTGGACATGGCCTCAAATCGGTTGATGAAGCAGGCTTCAGGTGCAACATGTAGTACTTTGAGCTTGTCAGAGAAAAAGCTAGTTTTCTCTCTGAGATATAGGTACATCAGGCGATGACGTTCCAGTGCCAAACAATTTGGGCAAAGTGCATTAGCTCGGGAAACCCTGCCATAGGGTAAAAACTTGCTAAAGGTCTTTTCGCATACAGGACACTCCACATCGTTACCTGCATAAATGAGACCCATAAGTTTTAAAAATGGAGGGCTGATGATTTGTAGATATTTTCGCGGAATTCTGCGAACTAACAGGCTTATGAGCTTTTTCACTATGAAAGACAATGAATTTTTGCAAAGATAGTATTGCATTGACTATTCATTTAATTTGGGGCTAAATTCCTTAGGAATGAGGGGCATAGGTCATTTGTTGTATTGTTCTTTGATACCAGTCTTTTTTGGGTTGGCTAGTTTCGAATCGCTGGCTCAAGAATCTGAAGATATCAAGAAAAGCTTGCCAACCGAAAAGATTGGATTGAAGGTAGAGGATGATTCAAAATCCAATCGGCCTAAGCAAAAGCGCATCAGATACATCATTAAGAACGGTACAGGTGGTATACTCTACGGCAATCCCTGTGTGCTCCAAATCACTCGCAAAATGGGCTTTGAGTATGCTGTACAAACACCCTTGCTGCCGGGAAGTATCATAGAACCCAGGCGACTTTGGAACAATTTTAAGGTGAAGTCCCTCATGACACTCAAGCATGGTCCTTTCTGGAAGATATCTCTGAACAAAAAGATGAAACGATGCGGAATTAAGAGTGGAGACCGCACTGGCTAGTGTAATGCTGCTGGCAGAATACCGGTATAGCTAAAAGGTGATATTCCTCTCAATTCATTTTTTACCTGCTCAGCTAATTCAAGTGTGTCTATAAATGCTGACAGAGTTTCCTGCGTCACTTTTGTATTGGTTCTGGTCAAACCTTTGAGCGTTTCGTAGGGATTGGGATACCCTTCTCTCCTTAAGATGGTTTGAATCGCTTCTGCTACTACGGCCCAGTTAGCTTCCAAATCAACATTAATAGCTTCCTGGTTGAGCTCCAATTTGTTTAGCCCCTTTTCAATGGATTTAAGTGCTATAAAAGAATGAGCTATCGGCATACCCACGTTTCTTAAAACTGTACTATCCGTAAGATCACGTTGAAGTCTTGAAATCGGGAGTTTTTCCGATAGGAATGAATATATAGCATTGGCCATGCCTAAATTGCCCTCAGCGTTTTCAAAATCGATAGGATTGACTTTGTGTGGCATAGCAGATGAACCCACCTCACCTTCCTTGATTTTTTGTTTGAAGTAGTTCATTGAGACGTACTGCCAGATGTCACGACACATGTCAATGAGTATTGTGTCAATGCGTTTCAACCCGTCAAAGAGGGCCGCTAAATGGTCATAATGCTCTATTTGAGTGGTAGGGCTGCTGCGTTTTAGTCCCAAAAATTGTTTGACAAAATCATCTGCAAAAGCCTCCCAATCAATTTGTGGATAAGCTACATGATGTGCATTGAAGTTGCCGGTAGCGCCTCCAAACTTTGCTGCGAAAGGTATACCTTTAAGTAAACCTAACTGTTCCTCTAATCGCTCATGAAAGACATAAAGCTCTTTGCCCAAATTGGTAGGTGAGGCAGGTTGACCGTGAGTTTTTGCGAGCATGGGTACTCCGGACCATGATCTTGCTAAATCGAGTATATGCTCAGATACCTTGCTGAGCATTGGTAGGTATTCTTTTTCCAATGCTTCCTTTAACTGAAGTGGGACGGAAGTATTGTTGATATCCTGTGACGTAAGCCCAAAATGAATGAATTCTTTGAATTTCGATAGGCCTAGTGTGTCAAACTCATCTTTTAAGAAATATTCTACAGCCTTCACGTCGTGATTTGTGACCTTCTCTTTGTCTTTGATCATCTCGGCATCCGACTCTGAAAAATCAATAGTAATCTGGCGCAGTGCAACGTACTTCGATTTATCAAAGGATGCCAATTGCGGTAGCGGGAGCTCGCAGAGGGCAATAAAGTACTCCACCTCTACGAATATTCGATAGTTAATGAGGCCGAACTCCGAAAAATAAGGCATCAAGGCAGAAGTGTTCCTTAGGTAGCGCCCGTCCACAGGGCTAATGGCGGTTAGAGCAGATAGGTTCATGAGTTGCGCTTAAGGCGCAAAAGTAAGTCATTAAGTGCATTTGGACTGACCGCAAACAGTTAAAACCGTCCATGGAATAATCCTACAAAAAGCATCCTTGACCAAACGTTACCGTTTAGTCGGTAGTTAGTTTTGCAAACCAATTTAAAGACAACTCGACCTACTAGTGAAATATTTGATAATCATTGGCTTAAGCCTGCTCAGCAGCTTTTTGCTTAAAGCAAGTGATAAAGATAAAGCCGGACCTTATGCGGCCTATCAATTGGGTATACAACCCACCGAAGGAGAGATCAAGCTGGATGGCGTTCTGGACGAGCCTATATGGCTTAATGCAGAGAAGGCTGATGATTTCATGCTCAATTTTCCTAACGATACAATGCTCGCGAGTGCTCAGACGGAGGTTATGATAACCTATGATAAGCAGAATATGTATATCGCGGCGATTATGTATGATGATCGTATAGAAGAAGGCTTCATCAATACTTCTTTGCGCAGGGATTTTGATTTCGGTCAAAACGATCTTTTTGTAGTTTATATTGACCCTTTCAATGATGCCACGAATGGTTTTACTTTTAATGTTACCCCTTACAATGTACAGCGCGAAGGACTGGTTTTTAATGGTCAGCGTGTTGACTCTGACTGGGATAATGTCTGGTATAGCGAGACCAAGATCTATGAAGATCGCTGGGTAGTCGAAATGAGCGTTCCCTTCAAGACCTTCAGATTTAAGGATGGTGTTGATTTTTGGAAGGTCAATTTCGGTCGCAACGACTTAAAGAGAAATGAAAGGTCTTCCTGGATTCCTGTACCGATCAATTTTTGGATTTCATCTTTGAATTTCACCGGCTCAATGAACTTCGCTCAGCCACTTAGGAAAAACGGTCCGAATATGACTGTAATACCCTACCTAGCTGGTAATGCAACAAGAGATTTTGAAAACGGTGTACCAACTGAAGTTAATGGAGCTGCCGGTTTTGATGCCAAAATCGGAGTGACTTCTTCTCTCAATCTTGATTTAACAGTAAATCCGGATTTTTCACAAGTAGAGGTTGATCAGCAGCAAACTAACCTCAATCGATTTGAACTTTTCTTTCCGGAGCGGCGACAGTTTTTCCTTGAAAATAGGGACCTATTTGCCGAATTTGGCTTTAGTAGAGCTAATCCATTCTTCTCAAGAAGAATAGGTATTGCCGAAGATACAGCAGGTAATACGGTCAGCAATCGGATCATTGCCGGGGCACGGCTAAGTGGGAAGATCAACCAAAATTGGAGAGTTGGTTTTCTCAATATGCAAACCGAACAGGATGAAGCAATTGGGGTAGCGGGCCAAAACTTCACGGTAGCCACTGTTCAGCGTCAGGTTTTTAAAAGGTCCAATATAGGGTTCATATTCGTTAATAGAGAAACGACCGGAGAAACTAGCTTCGAGAATGTTGATCCGGAAGATGAACTCACAGAGTTTAACAGGGTGGCCGGAATTGACTTCAACCTTAGTTCCAACGATAATAAGTGGCGTGGTAAGGCTTTTTATCATCATTCATTTTCCCCTGAGAATATGCCACGAAATGCATCGCATGGATCCTTTTTGTTCTATAACTCGCGTAACCTGAGTATAGAGGGGGGACATCAATATATTGGTGAAAACTTCAATGCTGAAGTGGGTTTTGTGCCTAGAAAAGACATTTGGAGGACGAATCCGGAAATAACTTACAGGTTTTATCCCAATTCCAAAAAGCTGATTAGTCATGGGCCAAGTGTTGGCTTGGAGTGGATCACAGATCGTGACTTTAACTTGACGGATCAGCGTCAACGACTTTGGTATAGTTTTCAATTTGCGAATACATCGGAGCTGTCCTTTATTGGTTTTAACGAGTTTATCTTGTTGAGAGACGACTTTGATCCGACCAATTCTGATGGTGTTGAACTCGAAGCGGGTGAGGACTTTGAGTACGTTCGCTATGGTGTTTCTTATGATTCCGATAGGAGAAAACTGCTGTCCTACTCAGTCGATATCTTTAATGGAGGCTTTTTTAATGGAGACCGTTTCTTTTTCAGAAGTGAACTGAGGTATCGTTTCCAGCCTTATGGAAGTATATCAGCTAATTTCCAATACAACAGAGTGACGCTCCCCGCTCCTTACAATTCTGCAGACCTCTTCCTTGTAGGACCGAGATTGGAAGTGTCCTTTACCGATAAGATATTCTGGACGACCTTCATCCAATACAATAACCAAATAGATAATATCAACCTCAATACAAGGCTTCAGTATCGCTTCAAGCCTGTGTCTGATTTCTTTATTGTTTATACCGACAATTACCTACCGGAAACACTAGGCTCAAAGAACCGTGCATTGGTGTTGAAGCTCTCTTATTGGCTGAATATCTAGTCCTCCTTTCTTAGTTTTGCGGCCACAACAAATTCGTCTCGTAGGCGGTTTATTACCATAAAATTTTGATTCATGGCATTCGGTTTATTTAAGAAAAATAAGAACAAAGAAGTAAAACATACCAAGGATAAATACCTCCAACTGACTGTAAGGGAAATTATCAAGGAAACGGCTAATGCGGTGAGTATTGTCTTTGATATCAGTAAGCAAGAGATGCCCTATAAGGCAGGTCAATTTATTACCTTGATAGAAACTGTTAAAGGGCAGAAAATACGAAGAGCCTATTCACTTTGTAGCTCTCCGTTTACAGATGAGTTTCCGGCGGTTACTGTCAAGAGAGTAGCGGGCGGAGCTATGTCTAATCATGTCAACGATACGCTGCTTGCTGGGGCTCGCATTGAGGCGATGGAGCCTATGGGACAGTTTACGACTGATTATACATCCAACAGGAAGCGTCATCTTATGCTTTTTGCAGGAGGTAGTGGTATCACGCCTTTGATGGCAATCACCAAGTCAGTTCTTTTCGAAGAACCGCAGAGCATCGTCTCACTCGTTTATGCTAATGAATCTGAGGACGAGATCATTTTCAATGATGCATTGAAAGAGTTGCAGGGACAGTATAATGATCGACTGAATGTGGTGCATGTCTTGAATAATCCTCCGGAGCATTGGAAAGGGTATGCAGGCTGGATGACCGTAGATAAAGTCAAATTAATTATTGACGACCTTCCCAAAATGGATGCTACAGACACAGAGTTTTTCACTTGTGGTCCCGGCCCTATGATGGACATAGTTGTAGAAGGTTTGGAGGCTATTGGAGTACCTAAGGACCATATCAAGCTTGAAAGCTTTGAAGCAGGGAAAACCTCACCAAAAGAAATATTCGGTGAAGAATCAACTACTGCTAGCTCATCTCAGCCCGTCAAGATTATCATAGATGAGGAAGAATTCACTTTCGACGTGCCAGCTAACAAAACCATTCTGGAGCAGGGATTGGAAGAAAATGTCGATATGCCCTATTCATGTCAGAGTGGGCTTTGCACCGCTTGTAGAGGAAAATTGCAGAGTGGAAAGGTGAAGATGATAGAGTTTGACGGCCTGTCCCAAAACGAAATTGACGATGGTTATGTGCTCTGCTGCCAAGCGCACCCGGAGACTGATGACGTAGTGATTGAGATAGGTTGATCATCTTTTGATTAAGGTAGAGGAGACAACCAGTTTATCACCTAGAAGCACTTGGTAGAGACCGTTAGGTAAGTGATCAATCCGGATGGGTTCGCCTTTATAGCTCATCTGCAATACTGATTTCCCAGTGCTATTTATTATACGTATTGAGGCTGGTTGATGAAGATTCCCCTTGACCTGAAAACTGTTCCGGGCAGGGTTAGGATACAAAACAAGTTCGTGGGTTGCTGGCTGATGAAAGGCAAAGACTATCTCTGAATACTCAAAGCCTCCATCAAAGTCTATTTGCTTCAGGCGATAATAATTGGTACCGATGAGTGGTGCATCATCCTGAAAGTAATAAAGTTGTTTTGAGTTTGTGGTGCCCATTCCTTCCACTATTCCGATAGGAGACCACTCTCCAGAGTCACCCTTACGCTCAACTATGAAATGATCGTTGTTTAGTTCGGTGAATGTTTCCCAGGTGAGTACGTGATGGTGAGGTTTGATGATTATATCCATGTGCCCCAGCTCTACGGGTAGTACCACTGGGGAAGCCGCAGTAGGTGCAGCCCAAGCTACGGCATTACGGATCATTTGACCAAATAGACTATTGATGGCATAGTTATCTCTGTTTTCACCGGGCTGCAGGTAGACCACCTTTCCGACCGTACCATCTCCAGAAGGGTCAAAAAGCTTGGAAAAACCTGATACGTTAGATTGGGTGTTGGTATTGACGTCATTGGAAAGCAGTGGAGTGATCTCGTTGAGACCATAGCCGAAGGTAGCACTTGGTTCGAATGCCATGTTGGTATAAGTCTCATCGAAGATGGAGATTGCCGAGTAATATGAAAGACTAGTGTTTGAAGATGATAAAGGCGAGGCACTCGACCAAGTCAAGGCTTCAGGATAATCTATTCCATGTGTAGTAATAAAGTGGCCGTAGTTACTTGAGACCAGACTGTAAGTGGTGCGATCAGCACCCCAGCCTGTAGAGTTGGACTGTGCTTCAAATAGCTGTTCGACTAATACATTTTTTCCTGAACCATAAAAAAGATCATTGTAGAGCCCATGGTGTAGAGAGATGACACCTCCGCCATTGTCAGCATATGTCACCATCGCATTTTGCAATGCATCATTCATCCCTGTGGACCAGTGCTTGTAGTAGATGACCACATCGTAATTATTTATATAGTTGAGGATGTTATTTTCATCATTGACACCATATGGAAGAGTACCTATGATATTGAGTTCATTTACAGTGAAACTGTAGTTATCCCGACTTGAGACACTCGAAAGTAGGGTACTCAAATGCACATAGTCGGCTGGCAAATCAGCACCAGTACCATAATTGCAAGGGACATCATTAGCAGGATTAGCAGCAGAGCAGTTAGATTCATCGACCGCCCCACCATGGAGGATCAATACAGACCTGTTACTGGATAAACTGATGGATGTAGGATAACTCTCTAATACATTGACTAGAGCTCGAGTGGCATAGGATACTGTTTGCGGATACCAGTCTCTTGAAGTGATGATCTTATATTCAGCATCTACACCAGCGTTGAGATCAGTGTGGGGACTTGAGATAGTTACACGGTCATCTGTTTTTTGAGTGATGTCAAGGTTTGAAAGAGCTACTCCTGTTGCTGGCTCTGGATAGCCCGTGGCAAAACCATCTTTGAGTATGCTGTACCCGATGGCTTCTTCGCCAGGGCCGGATGTGCCCGGGATACGCCAGTAAGCTGGTAGGCTGGCACCATGACACTGAGCTAGTAAGGGTTTGCCATTCATTAGAGCATCTATAGCCAGTTCATTGAGTTTTTCGGCAACAGCTTCAACTGTACCTGCAGAGATCAACCTTCCACCTCCACCCTGGCTTGCATAGGTCCCATCTACTCTATAGGCTGTAGCCCCAGTACCACCGGGTATGACCAATGCATCATAGTTTGACATATCAATTACATCCAGAATAGAGCCGCTTACTGTTATATTGCTCGGTGTGGAGTTGACACTTGCATCCCAAGTGGCACCAAAAAGTTCTTGGAACTGTGCTGTAAAAGTGGCGTAGTTGCTTCCTGGTAATGTGTTTGCAGTCGACTCTATATCAGTGCCTCCGGGAATCATATAGCTGGTAGCATACATGGTGGACGCTGACCGCACATCTATGGCATAGCCCAGTGCTTCCAGCGCCTCAACCATTACGATATATTCAGAGTAGTAGGTATCTTCATGGGAGACAAAAACGAGTATATTGTTGGTTTGAGCTTTCGCACTGCTGGCTATTACTATGATGGATAGAAGCACCAGTATTCTGATCAGGTCACCGAGAGCTAACTCAATATTAAGCGAAGCTTTATTGTTAGTAGTAGTCATAGCATATAGGATCAGTCGACAAAGCTGATCACATATGCTACTGAGGCCTATTTTTGGCCGTCTACATAGCGTCTACAGAATATATTTTTTAGTTAATGGATTGTAAGTAATCGTTGAGGTCAAGGTTCTCCGGTAGTTGTAGCTTTTTTTTCAACCTGTACTTTGCCATCCGAACACTCTTAGTTTCGATATTCAATATTGTGGCTATTTCATGGTTAGAAAGTCTGAGCTTGAGCAAGGCACACATGCGCAATTCATGATTAGAGAGGTCCTTAGTAGTACTTGTAAGTTCGTCAAAAAAACCTGTGTTGACGCGATTGAAATAAGTAGTGAAATTCTCCCATTCTTTATCCAGGGCCTTATTGACATTGATCTTGGAGATCACCTTCGATACCCTACCCGAATCATCTACTCTATCTAAAGATCTGATATCCTGTTCTACCTGATCAAGGCCGTTATTCATATGGATCATGTGGAGTGTCTGCCGGGTAAGCTGGTCTTTAGCTTGCTCCATTTCAGCCTCCAGTAGTATGATCCTTTGTTGTTGTCTCTTACGACGATAGACCAAAATGATGATGATTGTTGTTGCCATCAGACCAGCACATAGGCTGGCCATGAGGAGATTTTTGGACCTAAGCTCATTGACTTTTTTGTCTGCTTCAAGGAGTGCGATCTCCTTTTGTTGTTCTAAAGTCTCAAGCTGAACTCTCAAATCCGAGTACTTGTTATCGCTTTCTTCCCCATAAATTGAGTCCTTGTAAGCCTGATGTAATTCAAAATAGTAGAGTGCCGAATCACTTCTTTGCTCTTCGCGATAGAGATCATACAAGCTTTCATATACATCAACTAATGTTTTCTTCAGGCCGGCACTGCTTGCCATATGCATAGAGGCCCAGTAGTAACTACGTGCGCTATCTGGTTGGCCAAGCTCCTTGTAAGTTTTACCCATGAGCCTAAAGATGTTTTCAGTAGGGGAGATGGTATAAGGTTCTTTGACTAGTTCAAGTGCTGTTTTAAGCCTGTCAAGTGTCGCTTGGTAGTGACCTGAAACAAATAGCATTTCTGCCTGATTGAGAAGCCCTATGCTCTCTGATTTGATATCCGTGGCCAACCTGGCCCACTGCGTGGCTAGTCGGTAGTAGGCCAGGGCACTGTCGTACTTCAACTGATAATTGTATACTCCACCTATTGCATTGTAAGACTTACCTATACTCATCGTATCCTGACGTTGCAGGTTGTCTTCCAGTATTGGTCTTAAGTAATCGAGCGCCTGATCATACTCACCCATCCTGCTATACACCATTGCGATGTTGCTCAGTGTAGAGGTATAATCCTGGAACTCCAGTCCAGCTGACTCCATTACTTGATAACCTTGGACGAAGAAGTCCAGTGCTTCCGAAAACTCTCCTTGCATGCCATGCAAGACACCTACATCATTAAGAATTGATCCCTGTAAATAGGGCTTATCGATTTCTTTAATTTTCTCTAGAGCCTGATCATACAATTGTTTGGCCTGACCAAACTCCTGCTTTCTGCGGTAGATCCTTGCGAGATACCAATAAGCTATACCAAATTCCTCGATAGGAGCAGTTTCATAACTACCATCAAGGCAACTTTCGAGTACGTATTGGGCACTATCGATTCGGTTTGTATAGAATAGATAGTTTGAGGAGATGAGTTTAGCCCACAACAGGCCCTTGTCATATTGAATTTCTTCACTCAACTCATAGGTCTCCTGCGCAATTTCATAGGCGGATTCGCGATGACTTTTGCGTAATAGATCGTAAGCCTTTCGGTTTTTTGCATCGATGACTTCCTGCCGTGGAGTCTGCCCAAGTGATACTATAGTGAATAGACAAGTGGCGAGAGTATACAGATATTTCATCTTCGAGTGGCCAACTTTTTAACTCAATGTTTTGATTGAAGCCATTGAACGTAACTTCGCTTTTCTATGGCTATCACAATTGGTCTCAGTATTGGTAAAATTTGATTGGCGAGCAGAACAAGGCGAAACAGTAGTGAAGGGTAGATCGACTTACGTTTGTACTTAATGCCGTCTAACATGGCTTCAGCGACCTGCTCGGCTGACTGTGTCAACAACGGTTGTGGACTACTATCCGCCCTGTCAAAGAAAGCTGTCCTTGTACCAATAGGATAGACCAACTGAAGGTGTTGTCCATTCTCCAACTCATGCCTATACGCTATGGCAAATGAATGCAGGGCAGCCTTTGTACTTGAGTATTGAGCATATCCTGGTAAGGGCCAGAAAGACATTGCGCTTGCAGTGATCATCATCTGAAAAGATTGCCTTTTATGCAACTCCTTCATCTTATGCGCAGCATAAATAGGAGCAAGTGTATTCACTTCATAGATTCGCTTGGACCTTTTCCAATCAGCAACTTCAGTTTTCTCAAAATACGCAAAACCTGCATTCGCAATGAAGATATCGACATGGCCGAACTCTTCAATTGTAAAGTCAAACAATCGATCAATTTGACCTGGATCACTCTGATCACATTTGAAAATGTGGTAGGCTTTATTCTTTGGGAAGTCGATAATATCTGAAGCTACTACCCGATAATGCTCTTCGATGAGTAGTTGAAGTAGAGCAGCTCCGATACCTGATGCAGCACCAGTTAATATGACTACCGGTTGGTCATTCATTGAGGTCGAGAATCAGAAAATGCTCATCCATCACATTGCCTATATAGACTCTACCTTCATAGTAGGGCGCCACAGTAGCTGCTGCCATATTGGATCCGTTATCCAGGTATACCGTCTCCTGGTTGTAGTCATCAATTCCATGATAATCTATCTTAATGACCTCTGAAGCGGAATAGGGCTTTGAACCTGATGCGTATGAGGTGAAGGAAAGAAGGCTAGGATGACAACCAATCCAGAGCGCACCTTCTTTGTCAAACTCTATATTGTCAACACCTGTGCCAGTGTAGACATCCTCAATATGATCCAGTGATCCCGAGGGGTTTCTCTGATATACTTTGACCAAAAAATCACGGGGAGATGCCACGAACATTAGGGACTTTTTTTCGTCATAATTGATGCCATTGGCATATGCGATATTCTCTGCTACTATCCTGTACTCACCGTTATTGGAGTGTACGACATTGGATGCCTTTAATCCAAGATAGTTCTCTGCCAGGACTCCCAAATTGCTTGTGTAGCCATGATCATTGGTGAAATAAAATTCATTTTCTGATAGGGCTACCAGGTCATTTGGACTTATCATCAACTTATTGGTCAATGTGCTGATATACATCAAACTGTCAGCATTGTAAAGGTCAAAAATCTCAATAGTATGGGCATTATTGACATGATTAATAGCCCAAACCCTATGGGTGGTGCTATCTATTTTGAGCATGCTGATGCCATGTGGGTAGAAGTCTCCTTCGAAATTCTGAGTTAACAACTTAGGTGTGAAATGTTTGTCATCCAAGTTCATCAGGTAGAGACCGCCTTGCGTTGGATTGCCATCTCTTCGTCCTGCACGATCATCTGACGACAGGATCAGGAACCGCTCTTCGGGTTCTACTTCGATATCCTCAACACCTGGTAAAGCTACTTTAGAGATAATTTTGTCAGTATTGATAGGCTTGATAGTTCGAAAAAAACCGGTAGAGTAAAAAGTGTAGCCCACATAGATGACTACTACCAGAACAATGACACCAAGAATCGATAAGGCCTTCCGCATGCCCCAATATAAGAAAAAGCATCACATCATTATCGGTTTGATTTTCATCCATTTATCACGAAAAAGGACGCTTTATCAAGACCAAATGTCTAGAGGGTTAGTTATTGCCTACCTTCATTAAGGATCCAACTTATCAATACTATGAAAAAACTTATTCCGATAGGCGCTTTCCTATCCCTACTCATGTTTGTACAATGCCAGCCACCAACTGGTGATCGTGCAACCTCGCTTACCTTCTCGGTGACCTACGATGAATCACTGGGTACTGAGGGTTTCGACGGACGTATGTTGCTACTCATCTCTAACAATGATGAGCGGGAACCGCGTTTTCAGATTAATGATAATGACAACACCCAACAGGTGTTTGGCCTTGATGTAGAAGGGTTGAAGCCAGGTGTGGCTGCTGTTTTTACTGCTAATGAATTTGGTTATCCTATAAAGGGCTTAAGTGATTTCCCAGCAGGTGAGTACTATGTGCAGGCCTTACTACATAAATATGAAACCTTTAATCTTTCTACAGGATATACGGTCAAGCTGCCTATGGATCAGGGTGAAGGGCAGCATTGGAATATTTCGCCCAAGAACATCTACAGTACACCCAAGAAGGTACGTATCGATCCTTCAAGCAGTGAAGTGATTGAGATCAAGATTGAAAATGAGATACCTCCAATTGAGCCAGTTGCAGATAGTGAATACATCAAGCATATCAGGATACAGAGCGATCTATTGACAGAGTTTTGGGGAAGACCAATGTACCTTCAAGCCAACGTGTTGGTCCCTCATGGTTTCAATAAGGAGGATGCCACAGAGTATCCATTGATGGTATTCCATGGTCATTTTCCTAATACGTTCAGAGGATTCCGAACTGAGCCACCTACGGCTGATCCTGATGATGGTATTTATACCGCCAGGTTTGGTATCACGGGATATCAGTACATCCAGGAAAAGGAGGCATATGATCTATATCAAAAGTGGGTGAGTGATGATTTTCCAAGATTTATTGCCATTGAGATACAGCATCAAAATCCTTATTATGACGATAGCTATGCTGTTAACTCGGCGAATATTGGTCCATATGGAGATGCGATCACCTACGAGCTCATCCCACATGTAGAGGAGATGTTCAATGGTGTTGGTGAAGGCTGGGGCCGATTCCTTTATGGTGGAAGCACCGGAGGTTGGGAGGCGTTGGCTGTTCAGGTCTTCTATCCTAATGAGTATAATGGCTGTTTTGCAGCCTGTCCTGATCCAATTGACTTCAGGGCTTACACACAAGTCAATCTATATGAAGATGAAAACGCCTACTATACGACAGGACAGTTTAGAAAAACAGCACGACCAGGTAGGAGAGATAACAAGGGTCGGTTGTTTGCCACTTTGGAAATGATGAATCACCGTGAAATGGCTTTAGGTTCTAAAGGGCGATCAGGTGACCAGTGGGACATTTGGCAAGCAGTATACTCTCCAGCTGGCGAAGATGGTTACCCGAAACCTATTTGGGATAAACTTACAGGCCAGATTGATCCCGAAGTTGCCAACTACTGGAAAGAGAACTATGACTTGCGCTACATAATGGAGCGTGACTGGGCTAAAATTGGCAAAAGCCTGGAAGGGAAAGTCAACATCTACTGTGGTGATATGGATAACTACTATTTGAATAACGCAGTGGTCTTGACGGAACAGTTTCTTGAGAGTACTACAGACCCTTACTACGGAGGTGAAGTAGACTATGGTGATATGGCGGAGCACTGCTGGAACGGTGATCAAGAGAACCCAAATCACATCTCAAGATTGCGGTACAACACCATGTATCTACCGAAAATCAAGGACCGACTAAAAGCTACAGCTCCTAGAGGTCACAAGCTTGAAAACTGGGGCATCTAGCATTCGCTTGCTCAATGAAAAGGCCGAACCTGAAAAGGTTCGGCCTCTTTGTTTTGAATGTCTCGTCCTGAAATA
>DIYH01000007.1 GCA_002435755.1 Flammeovirgaceae bacterium UBA6059 | reverse complement strand
TGTCAATACTAATTCCCCGCTCCACCCGAACGGGAGGGCGAAGTTAATACATCCCCACCTTTTTAAATGTATAATGAGGGAGGAAAATTGAGATTTATCCTACCTACTTACCGCGCTTCCAAACTGGCACTGTGCTACATGGCTCTCCATACATTATACTAGAGGCATAAGGCAGCAAACACTTGGTGATCTCGCCAAAAGCATATTCTGGTAAGGGAATGTCGCTACAACCCTTAATTACCAACTTTTTGTCTTGATACCCTGTAAAATCTATCACCCTGAATAAATCGGTATAAATTCTTCTCTCTAGATCGTCCAAAGTCCCTTGAATCACATCGGTTGCAACACCTGAAAGTTTACTCATCACTATCATATATGCCCAGTTGGGAATGATCGCATCAACTGAGCACCCAACAGCAATATGTTTGTTGGCATATTGAGACCAATCATGTTCCTTGACATAAGCCCTGAAGTCCTTCTCCTTCAAGATCATCTCCTGAAAAAGCCAGTCTTTTAAATCAAAAAAGACTCGTTCACCTGCCACTTGAAACTCTTTCAAGTCTAAGGTAATTAGAGGGCTCTTTGCGACACGGTTTACTATCTCTTCCATAATCTTTGGTTATGCCAAGCTCTTAGGTGGCTTAGGAGTATAAAACTCTTTAAGATAAAATGGTTCAAAATATGTCAAGTCCTCCCAGTGCTTCTGATCAAAACTCTTCAGGGCAAGCTCTCCAATATGCTTAGCGGAAGGGGTGATGTGATCCCAAAAAATTGCGCCTGTTCTTTCTCCCATCAGTTCAGCAGCCTTAGCCGCCCCATTACCAATAACTACTAGTTTAGATCTCTTCTCAAAATGTCCGAAGCTTTCATTATCGAGAATGACGGGCTTAGGTTCTTCGATCATCTCCATATCCTGATTAAACACCTCGCAATAAACTTCCGCTCTACGCGCATCTAACATCGGGATTATGTATGTTTCTCCAACAACGTGCATACTAGCTTCAAGCGCCATGGATTCTAATGTATCAATCGCAATAAGCGGAATCCCTAAAGCATAACAGAGTCCTTTTGCAGTAGAAGTTCCAATCCTTAATCCTGTGTAGCTACCGGGCCCCTTCGAAACGGCAATGGCTGAGAGCTCCGTCTTTTCAACATTAGCATTAGAAAGAAGTTGATCGATCATCGCAACCACAAGGCTGGAATGAGACTTCTGCCGTCGAGATTCTGAAAAACCAAGAAGCTGACCATCACGATGAACAGCGACAGAACAGACTTCCGTAGAAGTTTCAATACTAAGAATTGTGCTCATTCAGCTCTGGCCAAAAGTTGGCCATATCTAGCCTGATCTTGAAGCACTTCGATAGCAGCTTGCAAGTCTCTGTCCTTGTTGAAGGTGGATTCAATTATTCCTTTTTGGAAGTAATATCTGCTAACAATTTCCTGCTCAAGGAGAAGAGTGATTTCGTCCTTGAATTTTATGAGATCTGATTCTTTGTTGGATTTGATCTGAGACTCTAACTCAGTAATCTGATCTTCAATCTTATCGTAATACTGTTCGCTCTTAGCACTTAACACTAATTGATTGAGCTGACGCTCAACTGCTGTAGTGTAATTAAATTCCTTGTCATCCAGCCACGTGATAAACGCTTGATAATCTTGTTCCGATAGGGAAAAATCTCTAGCAGAGCCAATATCCGGATTGTCGAACTTAAACTCTGTGGCGTAATCAAATAGTAAATTGTGATTAACCAGGGCAATTGCGACTGACGAGTATTGCTTTGACTCAACTTCAATATCAGGATTGACTCCTCCACCATCATAAACAGTGCGACCATTCTTAGTCTCGAAAGCTACGCGTAATGAATCAGGAATGTGACCGACGCTACCATCTTCATTACGGGAGCTATAGTCTATCGCCTGAATACATCTGCCGCTGGGTATATAATATTTTGCGGTAGTGATCTTCAATTGAGAATTGTAGGCCAAGGGACGTGTTGACTGAACCAAGCCCTTGCCGAAAGTTCTGCGACCGACTAAAACAGCACGATCATAGTCTTGCATCACACCTGCTACTATCTCAGAAGCTGATGCACTTCCTCGCCCGGTCAGTACAACTAAAGGTATCTCTGTATCAACCGGGAAATTGAGTGCTCGATAAGACTGATTCCAATTATCAGCCTTGCCTTTTGTGCTGACTACCTCAGACCCCTTGTCAATGAAGAGATTCGAAACATTGATAGCTTCATCTAGAAGGCCTCCTGGATTGCCTCTCAAATCAAGAACGACACTTGTGGCATTCGAAGACTTTAATTCTGTAAGGGCATTTTTAACTTCCAAAGCCGCTTCAGTGGTGAAATCAGCTAGTTTGATATAACCAACTTCATCATTCAACATACCGTAATATGGCACATTGTCAATGGTAATTTGCTTTCGCGTTAGCGTCACGTCGAAGGGAGCCTCTTGCCCGTATCGCTCAACAGTAAGTACTACAGAAGTTTCTGCTTTGCCCTTAAGTAACTCGCTTGTCTCTGTAGAATTTAGTCCTTCGATAGCCTGACCATCAATCTTAGTCACGACATCTCCTATTTGAAGGCCAGCTTCAAAGGCGGGAAACCCTTCGTAAGGCATTAGAATAGTATTCTTACCATTGCGCTTGCCTACAAGAGCACCAATGCCACCATATTGACCTGTTGTGACAAACCGATAATTGGCCAGGTCTTCCTCGTCTATGAAATCTGTGTATGGATCAAGCGAAACGAGCATAGCGTCGATCCCACTTCTTAATAATGTCTTAGCGTCGATCTCGTCGACATAATATGTATTAATCTCCTTAAATAGTGTAGCGAAGATGTCCAGGTTCTTGGCTATCTGGAAATACTTATCATCAGCCGAAGTGAAGGCGGTAAACGAGAGTAGCACAATACTGAAGGCTACCAATAGTTTAATCTTGACTCTTTTCATTTTCACGATTTCTCCTCAATTCTGGATAAACGTAACAGTGATTCCTTTAGTTTATCCTCTATCTCCCGGTAAGACAAAACTTCCGTAGAAGAATAAATATAGGCAATCAGCCAGTGCCGTTGAAAATCAAATTGCCACTTGTTTTGCCGATAGGCCTCCCTTATCCTGCGTTTAATGAGATTACGCTGATAAGCTTTCTTGATTTTCTTTTTTGGTACGGAAATGAGGATTTGGTGATGACCTAAATCCGTGTCCTGTGGCAAGTACTTAGTTGCCAATGGGGGAGTAAAAAAAGATTTGCCCTTCTGAAACAAAAGGGCAATTGTCTTTTTTGAATTTAGCCTTTCTTCTTTGGGAAAGGCATTGATTCTGAGTTTTGTATGGGCCTTTTTTTGATCCATATAATCAGGAACAAAAGAAAGGCTAGGGATAATAAATTATCTCTTGTGCTTTCCTTCGTCAGAAACAGTTAGTTTTTTTCTTCCCTTAGCTCTTCTTTTCGCTAGTACAGCCTTTCCAGCTACAGAAGACATTCTTGATTTGAAACCATGCTTATTTCTGCGCTTTCTTTGAGAAGGTTGAAATGTTCTTTTCATTTTTTCTTAGTTTGATCGCTGTTATTGGAGTCTGAGAAGCCCCAAAACAAAGCGATTTCTCAGACGGGCTGCAAAGATATGTAGCTTTTGCCTTTTTACAAATCAATCTAATATCCTCAGTTCATTTATTCCTGCCCTTAGGTACTGAGCTAAACAGGCAAAATGAAGAACCTACGAATAGAACACTTTTGAGTACAACACGAATTCAAGACCCAATCAATTCCCTCTTTAAGCCATAGGGACTCCTACTTTTCCTTTGATGAATAATAGGCAAAAATCTACTGGTGTCCGACTAAATCTTAAATCTGGAAAAAAGCACCCAATGCACTGAATTTTGGCTGACTTAATCTGATTTTAAAAACACCCCTATTATCTCCTTATGCCCTAAAGCCGGGCAGGTTCTTCATTTTTGGCTTGACCCAAAAACGAAGCAAAAAAGTCAACAGGGTCACCTGTCGGAAGATTTAATGCTCCCACCCACAAAGCCATCACACACCCCGCTAAATTTTCACCCCACCCGCCTACAAGGACAACCCTGACGATTTTTTAAGTGAGAGAGTAAAGACTCTTACCCTCAACAACATATTTGACTACATAAGTAGCAATCGCATAAAAGACTTTCGTCAATAGTTTAAATTTCCTGTAGTTAGCTTGCTAGAATATCAGAAAACTGCCTTATTGATGAACTTTTCAATAGTTTCCATCGAGTGATAATAAAAGAACTTAGGTTGAACTAAATGAAGTACAAGCTTTCCTGTGAGAATCCTCTGAGCAAAAGACTCAAAGTATGTCTTTCTCTGGAAAAACAGGCAGATGCCCTTATTCTTAACCTACCGAAATGGCGTCCAGGCCGATATGAATATGGAAATTTTGCTGGACATATTTATTCGGTAAAGGCCTTGATTCAGGGAAAGGTGATAACCTTAACCAAAAGCTCAACCCATCAATGGCGACTTGAGGGTGACTGGCAGGGGCCTTTAGAAATAGAATATGAAGTGTACGCCAATCGACTCGATGCGGGTGGTACCTATTTGGATGAAGACTTTTGGTTAGTGAATCCAATCAATTGTATTCTTTACCCAAAGGATGCAGTGAATGAGACTATTGAAGTCGAATTAGATATTCCTAATGCTTTCAAGGTATCAACATGTCTAAAAAAGAAAGAAGAGCACTGGATTGCCAAATCTTTTGATCAATTAGTTGATAGTCCTATTCTGGTAAGTCGCCGACTTAATAGGATTGCATTCGAAGTTCACAAAAAACCTTTCGTACTCGCCATTCACGGCGAGCATGAACAAGACGCAAAGCAACTGGTCGAAGATTTTCGAAAATATACGCGAGCACAAAGCGACGTGCTCCCTTGGGAAGATCAAGAAGTATATGAGTACCAGCTGCTGCTTTTTCCGTTCAGGATTTATCATGGTGTGGAACACATGAATGGTACTACCATAGTACTTGGCCCAACAAGTGGAAAGGACTTTTATGAAAACCTACTTGGCGTTTCAAGCCATGAGCTATTTCATTATTGGAATATCAAACGGATACGCCCTAAAGAGCTTAGCCCATATCGATTTCAAGAGAAGAATTACTTTGAAACGGGTTATGTGGCAGAGGGTTTAACTACATATTACGGTGACCTTTTTCTGGTAAGGGGTGGTGTCTTTGACGAACGATGGTATCTGAATGAACTCAATCGCTTATTGAAGAGGCATTTCGAAAACTACGGGAGATATGCGAATAGTTTAGTGAGTTCATCTCAGGATCTCTGGGTGGACGGCTACCGCAATGAAGCACCACATCGGAAGGTTTCTATCTATGTGAAAGGAGCGCTTGTGGCTTTGATGCTCGACCTCACGATTAGAAAAGAAACTGATGGCCAAAAGTCATTAGATGATTTGGTGAGAATGCTCTGGGAAAGTTTTGGGCCTGATAGTGGCGGGTATACTCATCACGATATCCTAGCCTTAACTCAAGAACTAACAGGCCAGGACATGTCTGACTTTTTTGGTAAGTACTTAGAAGGCACATGGCCAATAGAAGAAGATCTCATCCAGCTACTTAGCTGGGCTGGACTCAAGACTAACTTTCATTTCCCAAACGATAAGTTGATGAGCTACCTGGGCATAAGAACCCAAGTTGCAGATGACTCCTTAAAGGTTGTATCAACCGTTCCGCAAAGTATTGGAGAGCAATATCTCACAGCGGGTGACGAGATTGTTAGCATCAATCGTAAAGCACCGAGTTCACTAATTGAGAAGTTAGAACCAGGAAGTCATCAAATTGAGGTCATTAGACTAGGAGTTAAGAAACATCTCACTGTCCAATTTGATGAACAGAAATACTACTCAAGCCTGAAGTTGTCTATTGATACTGAGGCACCCATGGATGCTCATCACCGACGGGCTCAATGGCTTAATCTTCAAACAGATGATTGAGTATTTCTTTAGCTTGATGCCACTCCAATCTTGGGCCGAACTTTGAAACTACCTTCGATGATGCTAAACTGGCGATTTTGCCTGCTTCAGCATGGCTATGTCCATGGGTGATGCCATAGAGAAATGCTCCGGAAAACATGTCACCAGCACCGTTAGTATCTACTGCATTTACCTTATAAGGCTCAATATCTATGAAGGTATCTCCATCAAAAATCATTGCTCCATTAGCTCCTAGAGTGATTGCGAACCTCTTAGCATGTTGCTTCAATGCTTCTCTCGCCTCAAGTAGATTATGAGTACCTGTAAAAAGCATAGCTTCCTCTTCATTACAAAACAGTAAATCGACTCCATTACCAACTATGTCTTTCATTTGATCAGCAAAGTATTTGACCATGCTTGGGTCACTAAAAGTAAGTGCCACTTTCACGTCATTTTCCTGGGCCGTCTTTTTAGCCAATTTCATGGCTTCAACAGCTGTGGGTGATGTTACCAAGTACCCTTCTATATAGAGGTAGTTTGCTTGCTTGAGCTCTTCCAGGTTGAGCTCAGAAATGCCAAAATCTGAAGTAATTCCCAGGAAGGTATTCATAGTGCGTTCTGCGTCCGGAGTTGTCATCACGAGACATTTTCCTGTGATTCCGGTAGGTGCAGTATCTGATGTCAAGTTTGTATCAACACCATTAGACTTTAGGTCTTTCAAGTAAAATTGACCAAAACGGTCGTCACTTACCCGGCACGAATAGTAGCTACTTCCTCCGAATTGGCTAAGGGCGATCATGCTATTAGCAGCAGATCCCCCGCATTGCATTCGCTCTTCCTCAATGTGCATTGCATTCACTAGCTGATGCTGTCTGTCTTCGTCGACAAGCGTCATCAATCCTTTTTCCACTTTGTGGTCTTCGAAGAATTGATCTTCAACCTCCACCACTATATCTACTAAGGCATTACCAATGCCATACACATCATATTTTTTACTCATAAGTAATTATGCAATTGCTCAATAAAGTCTGTCCATATTGTCCAATCTCTTCGTTACGCTCGTTTCGAAAATGATCATTTACATGAGTAAACTCACTTTTTCAAAACTTCGCAAGCCTCGATCTCGAACACTCTGAACCAGACTTTTGACTTTCCAGAATTGATTGATTCTGCTTGCAAAGCTATACCATTTGGGATTCTAGATTTGCGATTTTGGATTTATGATTCGGCAATTGGCCGACCTGCGATTACTTGACTAAGTTGACGGCCCTGTCAGGATAGTCAGTGATGATGCCATCGACACCCCAACCTACAAGCATTTGCATGTCCTCCAGTTCGTTGACAGTCCATGGAACCACCAAGACATTTTGGTCATGGAGATACCTAACATCATCTGCGGTCAAGTCTTTGTACCACGAGCTGTAGATGTCAGGCGTGAAGCCTAAAGTAGCTATGTTCTGTGCAGGTGTCTCCTGATTTTCTATGAGCGCAGCTAACTGAACATCGGGGTATTTTTCATTAAAGTATTGAAGTACCCTAAAATCAAAACTTTGAATGGTGATGTACTTCCAATCAACCCTACCGTTAATTATGGAATAGACTAAGTCAGAAAATTGCTGAGGTGTAGGGTGAAATAGATTGTCTCCTTGAGGATTGCTCTTTATCTCAATATTGTAGTTGATCGATGAATCTCCAAGCTTATCATCAACCGCATCGAACAAATCCAGCAGCAAAGGTTTACTTACATTCATAGCTTCTTGCTCAGGAAATCTAGGGTTACCTAAACTACCGCAATCAAAACCCGCCACTTCGTCATATGTCATCTGATAGATATTGAAAGAGCGCTCAGCTTCTTCGCTAATCGCAGCACCTACAGAATCAACACAGATGCTATGATTCATCCATGGTTCATGCGAAACGACCAGTTGACCATCAGCAGTGACCGCAAGATCAAGCTCAAGGGTGGTCACATTATAATCCAGTGCTTTCAGGAAGGCGGGGACTGTGTTTTCCGGTAGGAGGCCCCTAGCTCCTCTATGCCCTTGGATATCCAATTGATCAGAAAGACGCTTGGGTGATTGACTACAACTCATGAATGAGCCTAATAAAAGAATCAGTAGCAGGCTTCTCATGACAGTTTTTTGACTTCTTGATAGCTCATAATCATGAAAACAAAGATCACTACAGTGACAATAGCAAAGGGCACCAATAGCGCTTGCTCGAATAGTAGTTTGTAAGTGAGTGTGCCCCAAACCCCTCCTAAAAGTGGACCAATGATGGGTATTGAGGCGTACTTCCAGTTTGAGGTGCCTTTACCTTCGATTGGCAGGAGAAAGTGCGCTAGTCTAGGGCCAAAATCTCGTGCTGGGTTGATGGCGTATCCTGTGGTTCCTCCAAGACTAATGCCAATAGCAACAATCAAAGCTCCAACAACCAAGGGATTCAACCCTTCGGTAAACTCATTTGCACCAATGAACATCAGCGCGAAGAGAAGAATAAAAGTGCCTGAAATTTCGCTCACCAGGTTGGAGAATCTAGCAGGAATCGCAGGTCCGGTTGCAAAAACGCCAAGCTTAGTATCCTGCTCTTCAGTGGCCTTCCAATGAGGTAGATAATGAATCCAAACAATGGTTGCGCCAAGTAGTGCTCCAAGCACCTGCGCCAGTACGTAACCTGGCACATCTGCCCATGGAAACTCTCCAGCCGCAGCAAGTCCAATAGTAACAGCAGGATTAATGTGCGCACCACTGAAACTGCCAACTGCATAAATGGCCAATGTCACTGATAGGCCCCAGCCAATGGCTATTACTAACCAACCTGAATCATGACTGTGAGATTTTTTTAAGGAAACACCTGCATTGACGCCACATCCCAGGCTAATAAGCACAAATGTGCCAATGATTTCGGCTAAATAGGGGTTCATTGTCGTTGGGTTAATGATGAAAATTTAAAATCATAGATCGAATCTGCATCTCATTACCTAGGTTAGCCTGCTAGCAACAAGACCATGAACTACACAGCAATAAAAAGCTTTTTATTCATTTTTCCATTGATCTGGTTAATCGGATGTAAACAGCCCGAGCCACCGACCCTCAAGGAGATCAGAAACATCAAATTGGGCAATGTGCTCAAGAATGAGTTATATGTTTCAGGAGAAGCTGTAGTCATCAATCCAAACACCTTCAAAGCGCTGCTCAATGAAATAGATTTGAACGTAAGTATTGATGGTCAGCAGGTAGCTGTGATTGAGGAAGAGTCTGAACATTTGATACTGCCTAATGAAGATTCCGCTATTCCATTAAAAGGAAGAATCGACTTAAAAGTTGTTGAGAGCATCATCAATAAACAGGGCCTCAAAATCTTGATGGGCGAGGAGCTACCGATACGATTTGAAGGCATGGCCAGGGCCAAAGTGAAAGGTGTGAATATGAAAATCCCTGTCCGTTTTTCCGATAGGATCAACTTGAAGAATATTCGTTTGTAGTTAGTACAAAGTCCATAGTACTAGGTACAGGGTATTAGGTACAAAGTAGAGGGTACATAGTAGTGGCTGGTGACATGGCTAAGAAGTATTATTTGCTTGACACGGCCGACGGGCTACTAGATCTCTAGGCTACAAGGAAGGCTGCTCCGAAAACGCCAGCACTATCCCCGAGCTTGGGTTTTACGATAGGTGTATCGAAGGTTGGGTTGAACACATGCTTTCTAACCTCTGCTAAACCATCGGTATAGAGTAGATCTATATTCCCAACTCCACCACCAATCACGATCACATCAGGGTCAATAATGTTAACGAGGTTACCTATACCTAGACCAAAGAAATGCGTCAACCTGTGCATGGTCTTGACCGCAAAATCATCACTTCGGCCATCGTTGTATCTGTGATATATCTCTTTAAGAGAAATCTCAACACCACTGATGCTTTGATAATATCGCTGTAATGCTGGTCCGGACAATATGGTCTCCACACAGCCGACATCACCGCAATAGCATTCTCCGCCTGACTCATCGAGGAAACTATGTCCCCACTCACCTCCTATGCCTTGTCGCCCGTTGAGCACCTTCCCATTGACAACCAGTCCTCCACCTACACCAGTACCCATAATCACTCCGAAAACTACTTCGGCATCAGGCTGTATATCCTGCACAATACCCATTCTGGCTTCTGCTAATGCGAAACAGTTAGCATCATTGGCCAATGCCACTTGAATGCCCAACACCTTTTCAATGTCATCTTTAAATGGGCGTCCATTGAGATGTTGGGAATTACAGTTTTTGAGTAGGCCTGTTTGGGGATCTGTTGAGCCCGGTGTACCTATCCCAATTTTTTCAGGGTAGTGCCCTACCTCACTTTCAAGAATCTGAACGAGTTTCTTGATTTGACCCAACACATGTTCGTAACCCTGATCGCCTTCTGTAGATATTCTTTGACGAATTAGTACATCAGGTAAGTTTGCACTCTCAAGTACTGCACCTTCGATTTTGGTGCCCCCAAGGTCTATACCCCAAATTGCCATAGGTTAGTCTGATTTAGATTGATGATTGTTGGTTTGCCACTATCGTAATATACAATATTGGTGAGCAGTGAATCAAGCCGACATCAATTAATCTGATAGAGGACAGCTTCCCAAGGTTTCAATTCAAATCGGCCATCGACCAACGTCGTAGGAGAAGCGTAGTTGGCAAGTAGCATTTCCATAGTTTCTCCTTGGTCGAGTTCAGCTACCGCAAATGGAAGTGTATCTTCCGTAAAGTTGATAAGTACAAGATACTTGGCCTCATCGGATCTGCGCCAATAGGCAAATACCCTTGGATTCAGTACATCAATTACTTCAAAGTCTGCATAGACCAATTCTCCGTGGGTCTTCCGACATGCAACGGCTTGACGGTAAAAGTTGAGAATAGAATCTTCGTCATGCTCCTGAAGTGCAACGTTGATATCGGAGTAATTTGAATTGACTTTGATCCATGGGTCACCAGTAGTAAACCCACCATTCGCGCTGGCATCCCACTGTACTGGTGTACGGGCATTGTCTCGGCCCTGCCAATGAATTGCGGCCATTAATTTGTCCAAATCTCCATTTTGCTCTTTGATCGAGCGATAGACATTGTGCGTCTCTATGTCACGATAATCAGTGATATCATCGAAAGCAATATTGGTCATGCCAATCTCATCGCCCTGATAGATATAGGGAGTACCACGCATCGTAAGAAGCATCAAAGCGAGTGCCTTGGCCGATTCAGCGTGATAGTCATTGTCATTCCCAAATCTTGATACCATTCTTGGGAAGTCATGATTACCCAGGAATAGGCTCGACCAACCACCTTTGACCATCAATTTGTCCCACTGCGCAAAAATCTCCTTGAAGTGTACCAAGTCATATTTAACAGGGTCAAACTTGCCTCCAGGCCCATGATCTATGAACATATGATCGAAATGAAAAATCATACTGAGCTCATTGCGATCTTCATGCACATAATTCAGCCCTTGCTGGAGAGAAATCCCTGGGCCTTCACCAACAGTCATTACATCATGATCGGCGAGAACCTCCCGATGCATTTCTTGCAAGTAATCGTGGATCTTAGGGCCATTGGCATATACATGCTCGATGGTCTCATTAAACCCTAAGAAGTTGGTATCCTCGAAATTTCGTTTGGATAAGAGGGATATTACATCCATGCGAAAGCCGTCAATGCCTTTGTCCATCCAATAACGCATCATGGTATGGACATCTTTGCGCATGGCCTCATTCTCCCAATTGAGGTCCGGCTGTTTTTTGGTAAAGAGCCTCAAGTAATATTGATGTGTCTGCTCATCGTATGCCCAGGCATCTCCTCCAAAGAAAGACTGCCAATTGTTGGGTGGACCTCCATTCTTACCATCCTTCCAGATGTAGTAGTCGCGTTTCGGGTTATTTCTTGAAGTTCGGGACTCTACAAACCACGCATTCTCGTCCGAAGTGTGATTGACTACCAAGTCCATGATCAACTTCATCCCACGCTCATGAACTCCGGCAAGTAATCGATCAAAATCTTCCATGGTTCCGAACTCGTCCATGATATTGTAGTAGTCGGCAATATCATAGCCATTATCATCATTTGGTGATTTGTAGACAGGGCAAAGCCAAATGATATCGATCCCCAGGCTCTTGATATAATCGAGCTTTTCGATTACGCCAGGAACATCACCAATACCATCCCCATTACTATCATTAAAGCTTCTGGGGTAAACCTGATAAATCACCCCTTCTTTCCACCAAGTTCGCTTCATCTTATTGTTGTTTTATCCAGTAGAACTCATAGGGTTCAAGCTTGAGTTCGTAGTTTGAAAAATCAATTGTTTTGTCACGCACTTTATCGCGTACTCCAGCACGCATGTCGAATCCTAGTTGGATCATTAAGTCGAAATAAATTCGCTCTGGATGATCATTGAGATTCGCTATCACGAATGTCTTACCAGAATCATTTTGCCTCATATATCCGAGCAAGTGATCGTTATGCGCATCTACTAAATAGCAATTGTTCTGATCTGCAAATTCAGGAGATTGCTTTCTGATCGCTAAAAGCACTTTCGTCGCATGGAATACCCGATTTTCAGCAGTCCCTTCTTCATGGCGCAGCTTAGCCTCCTCCCAATTCATTTTGGGTCTGTGCACCCAACGATTATCTGATTTATGATCTTTATGCGACTGGAATGAATAATCATTAAGCGCGGCAACCTCATCACCTGAATATAAGAGAGGTATGCCACCATAGGATATAATGATGCTATGCAACAAGATGATTCTTCTGATCGCTAATTCTCGTGCATACTCATCATTCTCTTGGATAGCCCTTTCCAGACCAGCAAGTGAAGCCAACGATCCGCTGATCCGCGCTGTGCCGTTGCTTTTGTCCTCCATGAATGGCATCCCCCTAGAGAAAGACCAATCTATTTTTCCCGTTAGGAAATCGGTCAAAAAGCTTCGGTGCGCCCGGCCGTCATAGCCCACTTGCTGCGCGTGGTGATCTTCGTATCCTAAACCGATATCGTCATGGCATCTGATATAATTGAGCCAAGTCGTACCTTCAGGTTTCTTGGGAATTTGATGCAAAGAATTCGTTAACAGCTTGTTACTCTTAGTTGCAACGGTATCCCAAAGAAGCGTCATTAATGTCGCATTGTAGGCTATGTCACATTCATTGCTGACTGACCGACCATTGCCAAAGTATCTCACAATGTGGTGAGGTGCTACAATGGCTTCTGCGAGAAAGATTGTGCCCGGTGCTACGACCTGCATACAGGCCTTCATGATTTGCACTAGGATATGCGCTTCTTCCAGATTTTGGCTGTCAGTACCTACCCGTTTCCACATGAATGCCAGTGCATCCAGCCGTATGATGTCAATGCCCTGATTGGCAATAAATAGCAAGACATCAATCATCTCAATAAGGACCGTTGGATTCGTGTAGTTGAGATCCCACTGATAATTATTGAACACGGTCATCACCCACTTGCGCATGTCTTCATGATAGGTGAAGTTGCCTGGTGCCGTATCCGGAAAAACTTGTGGAAGGGACTGCTCGAATTGATCAGGGATATTTCGACTATCGTAGCAATAGTAGTAGTCCTGGTAAGTCTTATCCCCTGCTTTGGCTTTTTTCGCCCACTCATGATCTTCAGACGTATGGTTGATCACCATGTCGAACATCAGATACATCCCTTTGCGGTGAAGATCTCTAGCAAGACCTTGCACATCCTCCATGGTGCCGAACTTGGCATCTACTTTACGGTAGTCAGAAACCGCATATCCACCGTCACTCCTACCCTCAGGCGACTCGAGCACTGGCATGATATGCAGTAAGTTGATACCGAGCTCTTCGAAGTAATCCAACTTCTTCCTTAGCATAGGGAGATCACCACAAAAGCGATCCACATAAAACATCATACCGGCAATCTGCTCGCTCAAAAACCAATCAGGATTCCGCTCTCGCTGAAAGTCAGATTTCTTTAAGGCCTTATCACGTGATTCATAAGCTTTTGACATCACATCAATAAGGCGTCCGAGATGGTCATCCAAATCTTCACGCTCACCATACAGTCGCACAAACCGATCTCTAATGGCGCTGAGATTTGTAGCCAGTCGGGTTTGGAAGTGAATATCAAGTTTCGGCTTGTTGAAAAAGTGATCAACAAGTAACGCCTGTGAATGCGGATTATACAATGCTTACGAGAGAATTTGTGTTGTTAAATACTAATCGATGACAAGAATCGAAAATATTCATAATGATCAGTAAAACCCCATTTAGCCAAACGCCAATGAAATCAACTGAAACATTCTTTAATGCGGAAAGAACTGACATTCGTTCATTTTTTCCTTGATGAAAAAACGAACCAAAAAAATCAAGAAGATTTAATGCTTCAGCGCTGATGCCTGGCGCGCACCCCGCTAAATCTTCAAGCCAACCCTCCTTATTGGTGAAAAATTCGTCCATCCCATTTATTAATAGTATCTATTCAAAGTTGGCTGCCAGTTGAAGGCTTTTCTCCAGCTCTTCTTTTTCCCACTTGGTACGCTTTCGTTTCCATCCGAAGTACCCCTTAAGGTCTTTCATAATGGGCTTGATAAGAGGCTCAATGGTGGGAAGGTTGAAGTAGAGTCTACCAGTTCTTCTATTAAAAAAGTCTAGTGCAGTATGCACCATTTCATAATTCACCGTGTACCAGAGCTCGGCTCGCGCCAATCGAACCAAAGGTTTCTTGTCGTTGAGATCAGCCATCTTATCCAAGATCAAACTGCTCTGTTTACCATAGTTTGACACTAAGTATTGACCGTAATAAGGCTCTATGCCATACTCTTCCAACCGCCTCGACAATTCCTTAGCATACTTCTTTACTTCTTTTGGTCCATCGAATGGCCCTCCTGACAGAACGATTTGATCTGTATTGCCCTTCTTGACTTTGGTCTGGTAGTCAGCTTCAAATTTTTCCGATAGGAGATCTAAGATGCGCTCAGACATCTTGCGGTAACCTGTGAGCTTACCCCCGGCAATGGAAATCAAGCCAGTGTCTGAAACGAAAATCTCATCCTTTCGCGATAGCTCGGAAGCAGACTTGCCCTCCTCCTCGATCAGAGGTCGCAAACCGGCCCAGCTTGACTCAACATCATCAATCGTCAGGTTGACGCTCGGGAAAGTGCTGTTCGTCGCATCAAGGAGATACTGCACATCAGCAGCATCAGAACGAACATCATTTAGATCTCCAGTATAGTCAGTATCAGTAGTCCCTACATAAGTGACCTTGTCGCGTGGGATAGCGAAGATCATGCGTCCATCGGGCACGTCGAAGTACAAAGACTGCTTAACCGGCAGCTTCGCATGCGGTACTACGATATGCACACCCTTGGTGAGATGAAGCTTTTTGCCTTTGAAACTGTGGTTCTTCTTTCGCAATGTATCCACCCAGGGGCCAGCTGCACTCACCACATATTTTGAGCTTACCTCAAATTCCTCATCCGTCAGTAAGTCCTTGCATTTCATACCGATGACTTTCGCCCCATCATAAATGAAGTCAATACCTTCCGTATAGTTGATCGCATCTGCGCCGTGGTTGACGGCCGTTTTTAACACCTCGACGGTCAACCGTGCATCATCTGTCCTGTACTCAGCATAAATACCACCACCTTCCAAAGTACTTTCATCAAGTAACGGCTCTTTCTTCATCGTCTCCTCTTTAGAAAGCATCTTTCGCTGATCAGCCTTTTCAACTCCAGCCAGTACATCATAGACCATCAAGCCTACGCTAGTCGCCAACTTGCCGAAAGTACCATCCTTAGTCATCGGTAGAAGCATCTTCTCTGACTTGACCAGTTGAGGTGCAAGGCGGTGCACGATAGCACGTTCACGACCCACCTCTCTCACCAGCGCAATCTCAAACTGCTTGAGATATCGCAATCCACCATGGATCAGTTTGGTCGATTTGCTACTTGTGCCGGATGCAAAATCGTTCTTCTCGATAAGCATTGTTTTCAAGCCACGAGAAGCCGCATCTAGCGCAATGCCAGATCCAGTAATCCCACCTCCAATGACCACTAGATCATAAGAAGTGGACTTTAGTTTATCAATCAATTCATTCCTCCGAAGTGAGGAAAAAAGGTTCGTTTCCATTGAATTATGTCAGCTAAGCCAGTTAAGTGTTCGGTCGACTGCTTTCTTCCAACCAGCGTATAAAGCAGTCCTCTTCGCAACATCGATCTGTGGGGTAAATGTTCTATCGATGGCCCGGTTTTTTAGGATATTTTCTTTCTCCCAAAGACCAGCCTTGATGCCTGCTAAATAGGCTGCACCCATAGCAGTCGATTCGATTACTTCTGGTCGCTCTACGCTCGAGCCTAGTATATCAGATTGGAATTGCATCAAGAGATTATTGGCACATGCTCCACCGTCGACCTTGAGTGTCGTCAACTCTATACCTGAGTCTTCCTGCATTGCCAATAGTACGTCCTTGGTCTGGTAGGCCAGTGACTCGAGCGTGGCTTTGATGATATGATTCTTACCAGAATCCCGGGTCAGTCCGAAGATGGCACCTCGAGAGTACATGTCCCAATAGGGAGCACCCAAACCCGCAAAAGCAGGCACCACATATACTTCATCCGAATCACCCGCCTTACCAGCAAAATACTCCGAGTCAGCCGCACTATCGAGCATCTTCATAGAATCGCGTAACCACTGGATCGCGGCACCTGCTATGAAAATACTTCCTTCCAATGCGTACTTGACCGAACCGTCCGCTGTAGCTGCCATGGTGGTCAATAAGCCGTTTTTAGAATACTGCAGGTCTGTACCTGTATTCATCAACATAAAGCAGCCAGTGCCATACGTGTTTTTAGCCGTGCCAGGATCAAAGCAAGCCTGACCAAATAGTGCCGCTTGTTGGTCGCCGGCAATTCCCATGATTGGGATATTGGTGCCTCGGAATTCCAGATCACCGTAGTGATATGAGGAAGGCTTTACTTCTGGAAGCATAGATGATGGTATACCTAATCGATCCAACATCTTCACATCCCACTCCAGCTTACTGATATCGAATATCATAGTCCTGGATGCATTGGTATAGTCGGTCACATGCACTTTACCTTTTGTCATGTTCCAGATCAGCCATGAGTCCACTGTACCAAACAGCAGATTACCTGCTTCAGCTTGTTCTTTGGCACCTTCTACATTCTCTAGTATCCAATTGATCTTGGTCGCTGAGAAGTAAGAATCTATCACCAAGCCAGAGGTCTGCTTCACATAATCCGCGAGACCTTCCGCCTTCAACTGATCGCACAGTCCTGAAGTACGCTTGTCCTGCCAGACTATGGCATTGAAAACTGGCTCTCCAGTATTCTTATCCCAGACCACAGCCGTTTCTCTCTGGTTGGTAATGCCTATGGCGACCACCTCTTCCGGCTTGACATGATTGGTCTTGAGGACGTTGATAAAGACATCCATCTGAGACTTCCAGATCTCCTGTGGATCATGCTCCACCCAACCCGCTTTTGGGAAAATCTGAGTGAACTCCTTTTGGTCTATCCCTACAATATTGCCCTCTTCATTGAAGAGTACAGCCCTGCTGCTGGTCGTACCCTGATCAAATGCTACTATGTATTTGCCTGCCATAACTTCTGTTTTAGGTTTCTCCACACCCCCATAGTCTCCTCAAAGGGACACATCCCTCACTCCAGGGTAGAGGTGGGTGCTGCTTATCTTAATCTCTAAACTCGATGATCAGTGTCATAACCAACCACCCTCAATACATTTTGGTAAGGGCTATGTCGACAAGAGCCCCTGTAAAAAAGTTTTACAACTACCAGAACCAAACCACAATGATCGCAGTAAGGATCAGTAGAATGACACTCAAAGTCCTATAGTTTTCATACCAAGGCAAGCCTTCCAATTCGGCTGTCTCGGCATTATAGATTTCCTTAGTCCAGATCATTCCTTCGGTCTTCTCAAGCGGAGGAGTTGCAGACATATTGCTTATCACAATATTGAGGAAGCAGCACCAAATGAAAAGCGTTGGCACGATGTATAAGAAATGAATGCCATTTGCACCATGGTCGATACCTCCGTAGGTGTTGAAAGACCAAATAATAAATACTGCTACCGAAGCGTACCCACCAACCAAGCTATAAAAACCACCATTGGCATTAGCCCTCGGGTAGAATAGTCCAACTACAAATGCTGCAACAATAGGTGGTGCAATAAATCCAAGTATCTGCTGTAGATAGACCCATAGTGAGGAGAAACTCTCGATCATAGGCGCCCAGGCTGCCGCCAGTATCACAAGTATTACGGTAGCGATCTGTCCGGCACGCACTAAGGCTTTACTTGACATATCAGGTCTTAGCTTTTGTGTAAAATCCATCGTGATCAGCGTTGATGCTGAGTTCAGCGTGGCAGAAATACTTGAAGACATTGCCGCCAGTAGACCCGCGATCACCAAGCCCAATATTCCGGTAGGTAGTAACTTGTAGATCAACACAGGATAGCTCATATTCGGACAGTCAGCCAGATTTTCGCAGATCTGAGGCCCATTTGCGGTAGGGATCGTGTAGTTGAGGAAACTGATATCCAAATCGGAAAACAACACAATGGCCGCTACACCAGGGATCACCATGAGGAAGAGTACAGGTAGCTTGAGCAAACCTGCAAACAAAGCTCCCCAGCGACCATGGTTGAGGTCTTTTGCCGATAGGACGCGCTGTACCATAAACTGGTTATTGGCCCAGAAATAGAAGCCCAACAAAGGCACACCAAGCAAAAGTCCCAGCCAGGGCATATGTTCATCGCTCATAGGTCTCACCAGGCTGAGCACTTCGTTTGATGACTTTTCAAGCTGACCAGCCGTATTCATGCTGTCCAGGCCAGCGATCATACCTGACCAACCTCCTACCTGGTCCATGGCAAAATAGGTAACGAGAAATGAGCCAAACATCAACAATACCGCCTGGATCACTTCGGTATGTACCACTGATGACAGACCTCCCGGAATAGTATATGCCGCTGCTGCAAATGCCAGGAACGAAATGATGATCCATGACTCAACTTCAGGGAAAATGATCTTTAGGATAAGATTGCCGGCATAGAGACCGGAAGCTGTATCAATGATCACATTGCCAACGATGGTAATACCGGAAAACAAAAACCGGGTACGACCGTCATAACGTCGCTCGAGAAACTCGGGCATGGTATATACTTTGGAGCGCAGGTAAAACGGTAGGAAGAAGATCGCAAAGACGATCAATACTACAGCCGCCATCCACTCATAGTTGTATACCGCGACGTTGGTATTGAAGGCATCTGAGGTAAGACCGATCAGCGTGTTACTGCCTATATTGGCGGCAAACAGTGAGATACCGACGATGGGCCAGGTCATGTCACGGCCTGCCAGGAAGTATTCTTCCGAACTCTCTTGTTTTCCCTTGCGGATACCGTACCATACGATTCCCACCAGGTATACAATGATGATCACAAAATCAATGGTACTCAGGCCAATGCTCTCCATCTATTTCAAGTTTAATTCAGGTCAGAAGTAGTTCAGTCAACAGGTATTTTCAGAGGACTGAATGGGCATATTACTAAGAATATTGTAAAAAACCAGCGTATTTCAGAGGCGTCCCAAGCAACACCAAAATGAAAACGATTGTATCTTGAATTTTTTTCAAAATGATATTTATTGTAAGCCGAAAGAGGAAATTAATACTCTCTTAAAGCATAGCTCCCAACGGAACAGACGGCATTAAGTCTTTAAGGAGATTTGTGGAGCATTGATCAGGTCTACTTTAACATACTCATCTTAAGTGTCACATTGAAACTATCAGCCTGATTAATCGAAATGGATCAGATTATAGCTTCAACCAGTTCATATCTGCCAGGAACCACTATATGTAGTGTAACTTGCGAAGTAGGATTAAAGCTTGGTTGATGACATGATAGAATCACGAGAAATAGGTATTGCTTTCTAAATACATTCAATTCCTTCTACAAATAGTTTAAACGTGAAAAAATAATGTGAGATCCCGCTTGACATTCTTGTAATATATTCCAACCTTCCGATATTGGTGATTTACATCACCTTCACAACCAAAGCATAGAGGTCGAAGTACTACAGTGCTTTCTGTTACGAAAGCACTATTCCAAAGGGCTAAGTCTGCCAACGAGATAGCTGTGCCCATGTATACAAGACCTTACACTGCAGATTCCTCAAATCTTAAATCCATTTCAATATGCGAATCGAAAATAACCTCCTAACAGGAGATAAAATATCTATACAGAATTCGCCAAACATCAGTGGAAAGTTCAGTGCTGACCTACCGGATACCATAGTGATCCATTTTACAGGAGGACGGTCAGCACGGTCCTCTGCCAACTGGCTTTGTAATCCATCCGCCAAAGCCTCAGCACATGTAGTGATTGGTAAAGAAGGGGAAATCATCCAGCTGGTACCATTTGATACTATTGCCTGGCACGCAGGTAGAAGTCAGTGGCAAGATCGGTCTGGGCTCAACAAATACAGTATTGGTATTGAAATTGATAATGCAGGTAGGTTGGAGCAAAGAGAACAGGGCTATTATACCTGGTTTGGCACCAAGGTGGCTGACGAATGGGTCACCAGGGCCGTCCATCGCAATGAATCGCTACATAGCTACTGGCATGCTTTCACAGAAGCTCAGATCAGTGCTACAGAGCAACTCTGTATACTACTTAAAGAGGTATATTCTATCAAAACAATAGTTGGGCATGAAGAGATCTCACCAGGTAGGAAAGTAGACCCTGGACCGGCCTTCCCTTTGGACAAGCTAAGAAATAGTCTTATTTATAATGATCGCCAAAGCGAGGATACAGATGCATTTGATGATGTATTGACTCCTACAGCCACGGTCACCGCAGATGCTCTCAACATTCGCTCTGCGCCCAAAGCTAGTGCCAATAAAATAGCTCCCCCTCTGGCTGAAGGCACCTCTGTTACTATTCTGGAGAGAAGGGGTAATTGGGCCCGAGTATCCACAGAAATCGAAGGCTGGGTAAGTTCAAAATTTCTAAAACTAAATAATAAGTCATGATTGGATTCGAAACTTTGGAAATCGTCATTGGGCTGGCATTCGTCTATCTCCTGTTTAGCATACTTGTCACCCTGCTAGTAGAGTACGCTTCAGCTATAATGAGTCTGCGTGCTAAGAATCTCAAAAAGATCATCCAGCGTGCACTCGATGAGGGTGGTAGCAATCCGTCCAAATTGTTTTACGATCACCCCTTGATCAAGTATCTAGGCAAAAAAGATGGGGCCCTGCCATCTTACATCAACAGTGACAAATTCTCTAAAGTTGTACTTGACCTTATTCGTACCGGTGGTGATCTGAAGAAACTTGGTGTGAGTTCAACATTAGACGGTGATGGCACGAAAATCTCTAAGGCTATCGATGAATTGCCCGGGCTTGGTACAGACACCAAGTCACTTCTAAAGTCCTTTGCTAAGGAGGCCAATGAAGAGATCAATGAATTTGGTGATCGAATAGAGTCATGGTTTAACGAAACTGTCGAAAGAGGCCAGGGCTGGTTTAATAGAAAAATCAAGCTGATTACGTTGGCGATTAGCCTCCTAGTGTCAGTAGGACTAAACATTGACTCTATTGCTATCTATAAGCAGCTTTCCTCCAATGCTGACCTGAGAACTCAGATAGCTGATGGCGCCTCAGCTTACATGGCATCTGCGGATACTACTTTGATCCGACAACCAGAACTCCAACAAGCTTACGACTCTGCCAAAACTAATTTGATCAGTTACTACGAAGGTGCATTGGCTGAGAATACGAATATGCTCAATATCGGTTGGCCGGCTACCGAAAACTTTAACCTCTGGCTGGCGATTGTAGGATGGTTGATCAGTGCATTTGCTATATCGCTAGGCGCCCCGTTTTGGTTCGACCTGCTCGGCAAGCTTGTGGCCATACGCTCCTCCAGAGGAAGTGCAACATCTAATTCTGGTAAACGACAGGTAGTAACCTCGAATACAACATCTCAGAAATAAAGTATAATCTATGAGTATCTATTTAATCACTAATAGGCGGGTAGCCAATGGCAAGATTGTCGACAAAGGTAAAGAGACAGCACAGCGCTCGTTTAGGGTAGCAGAGTGTGAGCTCGATCATGCTAACGAAACGGTCAGTTATAAGCTGATCCCTGATAGCTATGAGTCCGGTTATGAACAACTCAATATCAATAGAAACAGAAAAGCTGAGCAAATTGAGAATCGGTTGAAGGGTTCCGCCCGGATGTTTTTTCAGCTCTATCAGCAGATGTTGAATAGCGATAAGGAACACTCTGACACACTGTTCTTCATCCATGGCTTCAATTATTCTTTAAAGTCCAGCCTGGAGAATATTTATGAACTGCACAAACTCTATGTAGAGGGAGAGTCGCCGATCGAAAACATCGTGTACTTCAGTTGGCCTTCCATTGGTCACAAGTTCCTCACCTACTGGAACGATCAGGAAGATGCTGAACGATCTGGCAAGGTCTTAGGTGAGCTGTTCACCAAACTTCTTGGCTTCTTCATTGATGCCTTCGAAATTGGTGGGAAGGAAAGGTGTCAGCATAAAATCCATCTCGCTGCGCACTCCATGGGCAACCAAGTCCTAAAGCATATGCTCGAAAGCATTCCAAAGCACAAGCTTTTCCCATTGTTTAAAGAGGTGATTCTACTAAACTCCGATGTGGAGTATGATGTATTTGATGAAGGGAAGGCGTTTCAGCGGCTTGGGGCCATCTCTGAGCGAACACATATGTACATTCATAGAAGTGATGATGCGCTTCGTATTTCGAAATACACTAAGAACTTTAAGCAAAGACTTGGTTTTAAAGGTCCTAAGAATCGAGGAGCGCTTAATGACGAAACGTTTATCGTGGATACCACCGAGGGTCAACCAGCCACAACTAGCACAGAGAAGTGGATAGATCATTGGGGCTACCTCCACCGTCCTGATGTCATTGCAGACATCAATCATGTGCTTCACGGTATGGATGAAGATGACATCCCTGTAAGAAAGAAGTGGAACGAATCCACTAACTACTTCTATTTCCCTAAACCATAAAACAAAGACTGATCTGCTATGTACTTCTCAGACCTCCACTGTCACCCTACCGGAATGAATTTTCCTCGATTCAGCATCGAAGACCCTACAAGACTGCAAGATCCTGAAGCGCACCCTTGGTTCATTGAAAAAGCGAATAAAGGCAAACTCGCCAAAGGACGAAGGGCAACCGGATACAGTCAAAGCGATTGGGCCCGATTGATCCATGGTAATGTCAAGTTAGTTATTGCGTCGCTGTACCCTTTCGAACATGGGTTTATCAATCATATTCGAAAAGCACCTATTGGCGATCCAGACAAGTACAGCAGTTGGCTGGACCTACGAAAAAGCCCTCCGGGATTGACTACTTCCGCTATCATGAGCTTTACCAAAGACCGTATCTATTACATGCGTGATGATGCTTTTGACTATTGGAATGAGCTACGCAAAGAGTATGAATTCTTTCTTAGAAAGAGTGGTGTAGAAGATTCGGCACGCATAGAGCACGATCAGGACGGTGATCTGAAAATCAGAAAAGGCGAAAAGAGAATAGATGTAAGTGGTAGATACTGGGTAGTAGCTCGTGATCCTGATAATGTAGACTATCAGAATCCGCGTGAACCAAATGTCGGCTTCAAAGGGGCGGACTTCATCAATCAAGTGGATAACGAGCCTAATCAGACGGCTACAATACTCACCATCGAGGGTATGCATAGCTTAAGTATGAGCAATCAAGCGGTACAGGTAAGTGATGAAGAGCTAATGAATAGGATCAACACTATCAAGCAATGGGACCCGCCAATACTATTCGTGACTTTTGGTCATCATTTTGATAACAGACTTTGCAGCCATGCTCATAGCCTTTTTCGAGTCGAACTGGTTGGTGATTGGAATCCTGATCAAAGCGTAAACATGGATTATATTACTTATCCGACCGAAAACCCGTCGGGAGATAAAAAAATAGGCCTAACGCAACTTGGTTACAAGGCCATGTTAGCACTGCTACATCTGAAAGAAGAAAGCGGGCAACTGGTGGACAATACTGCTGATGGACATAGGATACTTATCGATACAAAACACATGAGTGCTTCAGCACGCTATCAGATGTACAATGACATTATCAAACCCTACAATGAGGGTAAGTCTGATGATGACAAAATCCCTGTCATAGCCAGCCACTCGGCCTACTCCGGCATAGTCACATTGGAGCAGATGATGGACCGTTACGAATTTGAGGAGGATGACTTCTTTCCCGAGCGAATGTCAGAGTTTTTGCCAGGCTATGGTTTTAACCCGTGGAACATCAACGTCAGCGATGAGGATATCCATATCATTTGCGAAACAAGGGGGCTGTTGGGAATAAGCTTCGACGAGCGTGTACTCGGTCTACAAGACAAGTATTCTAAAGATGATCACTGGAATAATATTGACATTATCGTCAATAATCTGCTGGGTATTGCCCATGCTGCTAAGGCCGTTAATATGGACCAATACTCCTCTCAGCACAATGTCTGGGACTGTATTTGTATTGGTACTGATTTCAATGGTTTTGTTGATCCGGTAAATCAATACCCGACAGCCGTCGATTTTGGGGAGTTTGCAGAGGACCTGAAGAAGCAGTTTGATGCAGGTGTCTTCTCCGCCTATGGTATCAATTCTGGAAACTCACAAGAGGTTGTTGAAAAGATGGCGATTGAGAATATTAGAAGGTTTGTCGTGAAGCACTTCTAAACACTATGTCAACACTTACAAACCTAAAATGTCAGTAAGACTTGCCAATCGCAATGACCTTAGCTAAGCTGTGTCCGTTGTTCCAACTTATAGATTCAGAATTACATGTTTGTTAAGTTCATAAGGGTATTGATTGTTGTTTTTTGGTTGATACCAAGCTTATACTTCGGTGTGGGAGGATACATTTCAATTGATCTTATGGATCAGAAGACAAAATATCTAATAAGCCCTTCAGACTCCTTGATTAATGTTGCAATAGCTGGGATTAATATGGATTTTAAGAACTATGAGCATTTTAAATACGAAGTGAACTATCAAAGTAGCAAGAACTACTTTCCGTGGATCGACGATTTTTCAGATACATTTTCTGTGCTTGTTACTGCTTTAAGCTTTGGTATAATAGGAGGTTTGACCCGTTTGCTTAAGCAAATCTGCTTTGATGAAGATAAAAGCATTTTAACAGTCAAAGTATTGAGCATCCCACTTTTAGGGATGCTTAGTGGCATAATAATGCTTGGCTTTTCCTACCTACTTCCTACACTGATCGTCAGTGGTGATCAGTCTATTCGACCTACAACTCTGATTTTCCTGACTCTCTTCGCAGGTCTTTTTTCCAGGAAATTCTATGCATGGCTTAATAGATCATTTGACAAAATATTCCCACCTAATTAACCAATTACGCTTATGAAACCTCTTCTTATCTTATGCTTCAGTTCAATATCACTCCTTTCTACAGCTCAAGAATTCGCTCCATTAGGAGGATATTCTAGTAATTCTGGCAATTTTCTTCTTTACGAATCTGAGAATAATTATATAATTCTAGAAGATAAACTAGATCATTCAGAATTTGACCCAAACAACATTGTATTCGATTATGATCAGTTATCTGGACTATATTTTGGCAGTTCTTTGTTCATAATGGACAAGGACTTTAGTATCACCCAAGATGCACTTGATCAATCTCAAATACAATTTGATCACGCAATTCCGGATGTGCACTTCAAGATTAAACAAACGCCCAAAAACAACCTCAAAATAAGGGGGTTGGAAAAACTCAAACTACAACGAACACTTTATTTTTGTTCAAGCCCACAAGAACATAACAACATTCATAGCAGTATCAATTTTGCGGATCTTATGACTTTTAAAGAGCTATATGGGTGTGAAAGATTTTCATCCAGATAGATGCCTAGAAAAGAAGTTCACTACGCCAGCTAATACTTCTCCATTCCCTTAATTAAGGAAATCACAATCCCATTAGTCCAGCCAAACCCGTCCTGGTTGGGATACTCGCCACCACCGGCGAGGAGGGTGGTGTCTGAGACATTGTATTTCTCCATCATTTTCTGTGTATTGTCGAAAACCTTACGGTTGACATTGATCCAGTTGGAGGAGATGGTGCCAGCCAAGTCAGTCTGGTCATAGTGTTCCAGACCTTTGATGGTGACCCACTGTAGGGGTGCCCAGCCATTGGGGTAATCCCATTGCTGACCCGACTCCATGAGAGTAGTAGCCACACCGCCAGGAAGGCTAAATTCGTCTCTGATGGTGCTAGCAGTAGTAGCTGCTTTTTCATTATCACTGATGTTGAAATAGAGTGGATACAGTCCAGCCAGCGTTTTTCTTTCTGATAATGCAGACGTCTGGAAATTGTAGTCTGTAAACATACCTGCTCCTTCGTTCCAGAAGTATTGTAGTACAGCTGCTTTTCGCTGTTCGGCGGCTTTAGCAAATTGCTTTGATCTTTCCATATCACCTTGCACGTTGTAGTACTTGCTGAGATTGATTTCCATATTGTACATGAGACTGTTCAAGTCAACAGGTAGCAGCTGGGTTGTGATGATCGAGGCAAAGTCTTCTTCATCTGCAAACCAACGTGCACTAAAGTCCCATCCGGATTCGCAAGCGGCACGAAGGTCTCTGAACAATTGCTTTTTCTGTTCTTCATCCATGTCATGCGATAGCTCAATGTCCTCAGCATATGATTCAGGTCTTGGCTCAGCCTTGTCATCCCAATATCGATTTAGGATCACACCATTTTCCATCATCACTATCCGGCGATGTGCATCTCCTGCTTCTCTGAGCTGGCTCTTACCTGCCATCCAGAAATCGTATTCTTTCTGCATCGCTGGAAGGTATTTTAGTGCTGAAGTATCACCTTCATATTGAGCGAGTAAGTTGACCATTGCTGAGAAGAAGGGTGGTTGCGAACGTCCCAGGAAATAGCTCCTGTTTCCGTTAGGAATGAAGCCAACCTCGTTGATAATATAGGCGAAGTTGTCAATCATGCTTTTCATCAGACCTACACGACCAGTAGCACCCAGCCCGATCATTGTAAAGTAGCTGTCCCAATAATAGATCTCACGGAATCGTCCTCCAGGCACTACATACGGTCCAGGTAGTGGGATCAATGAAGAATAACCATTGATTTCATCACTCGATCTGGTAAGGTAATCCCAGTGATTGGGGATGTGCTCCTCAAGGCTGGATTTGCTATCCAGTGGTTTGGTTTCCGGCACCATCGGCTCATCGAAATTGTCCAAAACAAAAGCTTTCAAGTTAAAGTCTGCATCGCTTTTCCGGGCATTATAGTCGGCAACTATATCCGAAGGATTTCTCTTTGGGTTAAAGTCTACAAAGTACTTTCCATCGTCAAACACTTTACTTATCTGGATCTCCTGAAACAACTCTCCAAGGTCTCGCTCGGGATAGAACAGCACGTACTCCTGTGGTATTTCGGCCGTCTCTTGTGCCGACTGGTTGGTCTGACATGCACTGAAACTGAGAAGAACGAGAATTACTAAAAGAAGAGGGTATTTGATGGTTTGCATGATGTGAAAATAAAGAATATCTGATATTCGCACTATTCCAATTTTGACTTACAACTTTTAGAAATTCAAGTCATCTTACTTTCTGTCTTGAACGCTGCGAGGCATCTCAAGAAAGTCGTCAAAGAGTTCTTGGCTAATACTCTTCCCTTTTTGGTTAGTCAAAAAGGGACAAAAACCATAACCAAAACTCCATATCCATTTTATCCTTTGCACACCTCCCACCCCGCTCAATCTGGATAAAATGTATTTCGCACAGTTTTGGCATCTCCCTACCCTCCAAAGAGTAGAAGAGCCCAACAACTTCATTGAAATCCTAATCTGAAGTCGCTAGTCATTTTTGGCGACAGCAGGTTTTTGGGTAGCGAGGTTTTCAATGACGAATGCGCCTACTTCTTTGCCCTGGGCTACACCGTTGGTGATTGCGGGCATGTAGTGAATACCTCCATACAATCGACTAATGGCGGCTTCCTGAGACGCTTCCAAAAATGAGTCAAACTCACGAGTGGGTAGGCCATACTCATTCTCGGTAGTGTCAGCAAACTGAAAGCTTTCACCGAGTATGTCCGTTAAGGTCATAGCAGCAGCGGTGGAGATGACACTGTGCCCGCTGGTGTATTCAGGGAAAGGGGGGGTTTGTAAAAATGGCACCCACTCTTCGTCGAGGTATTCGTTGATCACTGTCTCGGGACGGATCAGGATAGAACGCCATTTCTCATCCCAACAGCTAATGAAAGCGTCTGCCAGCGCTATTGAGACTCTGGTATAGGTCTCCACTGTTTGCATAAGGTCAAGATCCGCTTTACGCGAAGCAATAGCTGTAATGCCAATCCAATGACCTCCGGGAGTGATTTTCTTTGTCGCGAACATCGCATGCCCCCTGTGATGAGAAACATAAGGATTACAGTCCCAAAAGCTGGCAATTTCTTTTTGCTCATCATCAAGGCCGTTACCTGTCTCATACACCTCTATGAGTTCGGTGTAAAACTGGCTCTTTTCGTCCATATCAAATGGTGTTGGAGGTTCGGGTACGAACTGTGTCGCTGAATCTATAACAAAAGGTCTGATCTTATTCCAGTGGGGCTCAATACCATCCATATAGTCTGGTGGAGTAGGCTTCCAAGCATAGTCATCTTTCAATATTGTATACCTTGGAAAGGTCCTGGTCTGCTTATAATTATCTTTATCTGCCCAATCAAGTATGTGTTCCGCTACCTGATCGCCATAGGCAATCGACCTATCAAAAATATCCTGAGGCATACCTTTGTCCAGAAAATCCTGATAAAACGATTCTTGATAAGCATCCATTTTGTCTTCTGAGAAAATTAAAGCTTTTCCTACCTTATAAAAGGCGTGAAAGCTGGACAATGGAAAAGAGTACTCTACGCCTTGGTCCGGCTTAGGAGGGGCAGTAAAGTCAGTGAGCTGTCCTGATAAGGAAACATAATCAGGATAATCATGGATCAATGCTTCATAGGCCGCAATACTTGGATAAGCATATATGCGACTTGCTACGGGTGGAGAAAAGATATCGTGAACGATAACATCAGAGAGCTTTTTCATTGAGGTATTGAAAAGCTCAGCCTTCTTAAATTCCTCTATGTTTTCGCGATACTGCTTATCAGACGAGCAGCTTAACGCAATAATTGCCACTAAAAAAATAATCAACTTCCTCATATCGCTTCTTTATTACAAAGTTATTTGAATTCGGCTTGAATGGGAAACCATTTTGAAGTCTTGGCAAGGCAGTATTTATCATTAAAATGGCAACTAGGGTGCAACCGGTATGTAGATGTCGGCCTGCCAGTGGCGTTCATTACCTTCGATGTTAGGGTTATTAAGAAACACTTCCACCGGCCGGTCAACAATATCAATCCCGTTCTCTTTGGCATAATACTGGAGCGCATACCAGGCGCGATCTGAGTACTTATAATTACCAAAATAGGTTGCCTTAAGCCCATTAAACCCGGAGATCCATTTGAATCTTAGTTCGTTATATCGCCTAACAGGTAAAGAATCAGCAAACTGAATCGGCCAACAAAAATTAAAATTGAGTGAATCATTCTTCATGTCCCAGTTAACTACCTCCAACATCGGAGGGCCGACGGCTTTGAGTTGCTCGCTCATAATAAAATTGCTCAGCAATGGATACTCCTGGATCATGCCTGGTGCTTTTCCTCGCTGCGTAGTACTTACCGGAACATAGACACAAAACACACTATCCAACTTTTCCCTGCCTACCACCTCGACTCGAATCTTGCCGAGATGCTCTTGTGCCTCTTTGTAAAAACCCTTGAGTTTTTCAGAAGCCGTTCTTTCAATGTCAGTTTCATAAAACGGCCTTGCTAATCGATTCTTAATTGAGCTACCCGGCTGTGTAACTGTAACTATGATTTTAGAAGAAGAATCACTTAATGCTACTACGTTCCATTGGAAAGAATACATGTTGCCAGCCTCAGTGATCGTATGACTGAACTCGTTTATATTCCATTGCTCAAAATTGTCATCAGACGTACCCTTGTGCCAGTCCTTGGCTAATTGATTAATAGTTCCAGGTAGTGCATTTAGCTTGAAGCTTGCCCGCACATCACCCTCCATTAAAAACAAATACCAAAACAACGCTACTAACAGCGTAGAAATGAAAATAAGAACTATTCTTTTTTTCATCGATTGATCTTGTAAATCTGCAACGAGTCATTGTGCACCGTGACCAGCAAATATCGATGCTCATTGTGATCAAGAATGTTCAAATGACGAACGGATCTGTTCGCCAGGTTTAGTCCGAGTTGATTGGCAGGAGTGAATTTCCCATTGTCCAGAAGCGCACCCGGGTAAGCACCGAGTCTCCCCATAAAAGGCTTGATACCAAAAAAATTACCAGCTAAAAGCAGTTCATCAGTACCATCAGCATCGAAATCCGCTGATAAACCCGCTAAAATCGGAGCAAATTGCTGTTCTATATCAAATGGTTCAAAAGTGAACGAACCATTGTCGTTGATAAGAACACCACTCCTAAGTTCATTCACTTCCAGTACTTCACTATCACTCAACGTTTTTTCAAAGATCTGTTCAACGGTCTGACCGGCAAAATCTTGATATCTATTGTACTTTTTTCTAAGGTGTACCATCTGTTTTGCCAATTCATCAAATGTCTCCAGCGGATAGTATTCGCCATCCTTTTCCGCTGCTAGTATGGTCTCGGTGCTCCCATTATCGTCAAAATCGTCATAATACATCTTTAGTGGGTGGTCAGTGTCAGCTACAAATTTTGAATTGAGTCCCCAATTGCCAAGCACATAATCCCCATCCCCATCCTGATCTACATCGAATTGTATAATCATTTGCCATAGGCCTGAAATATCCGAGTTCATCAGGTTCACTTCGTTGAGTGTACCAGCATCATTTCGGAAAAACCTCGGTTTCATCCATTCTCCCACGATGATGAGGTCGTTCCACCCGTCCGCATCAAAATCAGACCAGATAGCCCCGGTGACCATGCCCAGTTGCTCAAAGGTCTGTGACAAACGGAATTCCCCTCCATCATTTTCGTATAAATACGAGTCGGGTAAATTTCCAAAATCTCCCGTAAACGACTGACTTCCAATGAACACATCAACGTCTCCATCCTGATCAAAATCACTTATTGCTATGGTAGAGCTGTTTTCATAGGTCTTTGGAAACGACACTTGCTCAAACCCATTTTCTCCTTGTTGATACAGCTTGTTTACTAAGGCATCTGATTCACCGAAAAAGTCGCCACCTCCATTGACCACTAACAAATCAATTTCACCATTATTACTAAAATCTGCTGCTACGCCATCAATTGCTTCGTCTACAGAGTCTTCCATGCTCATCCGTAATGGAAACTGGACAAAACCTGAGCCCTGTTGTTCAAAAATAGCCGTCGGGCTGAATTTTGCCCCTGCAAAAAAAACATCCTCAAGATCATCACCATTGAAGTCAGCTACAACTGTAGCCGGACCTCTATTAGATAGCATGTATGGCATCAGGTTCTGGCGATGAAAATCGATGTAGCTATCCTCCTCATGAACAAAGTCCAATCCGAGGTTGTCAGGTACTTTCTCAAAGTATCCTTCAGTTTTCTTTTTTTGATATGGAAGAGGCTTCCATCCACTGGTATCTACTACAAGTAATTGCTCTGCAGGAACACCCGTTATTAACTTCGAATATCCATTAGGCCAAACAATACGTACTGAGTCTACTTCGGTAGCCTGATCTAAGCCAAAATGTAAAATAGGTTCAGATGAACCTTGGAATCCGCGAGAGGTGAACAACTCTTTGTACTGCGTTTTACCATCACAGTAAACAAAAACTTTTGAGCCTATTCCGTATGTATTTTCAGCTTCCCCATTTAATCGAACTCTCAAATGGTGGCCTCCGGTCTGATTAACGTATACACTTGCCGCTGAATTGATATTGTTAACTACTAAGTCCAGATCTCCATCGTTATCCAAATCCCCGGTAGCCATCGCATTGGAAAATGTGGGGTCATATGGTGTTATCTGATTCGAACGATCTTCAAAAACGTAATCTCCAGAACCTTTGAAGAGAAAATTTCTAGCTTGACCGGATGGCATCATTGCCAACGCCTGCTGATCTACCAGTTTAGTCGAGTTTATCTTATTCTTTATCTGATCACTTGAAACAAACTTTATGTAGTCCAGGTCATTCGGCCTTCTCGGTATTCCATTAGAAATAAAAACATCTTGATGGGAATCATTGTCAAAGTCTTCTATCAACACACTCCAGGACCAATCAGTGGCGGCAACACCACTTAAAAGAGCTACTTCGTTAAAAAAATCTCCCTGGTTGACCTGCAACATGTTCCTCGAATACTGATAGTGATATCCGAATCTCTCAACCTTGAGACGCTGTATATCATAGTCTTCATCTCCTGCAGATCTCTTTAAGACCTCTTCTTTATCTGGTAGCATGTCCAAAGTAAGTATATCGGACCATCCATCATGGTTAATATCCGCTGCATCTACACCCATTGAGAAACGTGAAGTATGAGAAAAATACTTTTTTATACTCTCGGTAAAAGTGCCGTCACCGTTGTTTTCATAGAAATAGTCATCCTCATGGAAGTCGTTCGATATATAGATGTCCGGATATCTGTCATGATTGAAATCCAGTATTGAAACGCCCAAACCATAGCCATTTGCTCCACCATAGATACCAGCCTCCTCACTTATATCTACAAATCTTCCGTTATCATTTCTTAACAATCGATCTCCGGTTTGATCGTCGCGCTTTTCTCTAACATCAGCATGACCGAATGATTCTTGTGTATGGACCGCATGATTTAGGAGGTATAAATCCAAATCCCCATCCAGGTCAAAGTCAAAAAATGCTGCGGAAGAGCCAAATACCTCAAAGTCCAAACCGTACTCCTGAGCAGCTTCTGTAAAAGTGTTATCACCATTGTTGATGTACAACTCGTTGTACCCTCTAAGGCCTTTAAGCCCAACTACAGTACATACATAGATATCGAGGTACCCGTCACTGTTAACATCGGCCATAGAAGAACCTGTATGCCAGTTACTCTTGCCAGATACCCCAGCAGATTCTGTGATATCCCTGAACTTTAGGTTTCCTTCATTTAAATACAACTTATTTGACACCTGATTGCCAGACAAGAAGATATCTGCCAGTCCATCGTTGTTTATATCTCCAATACTTACTCCACCACCATTGTAGAAATATAGGTAATCAAGTATATTGAAATCGTCGCTTTCCGTTAAGCTATTCTCAAAGTCTATTCCCGATTCGGAAGCGTTCATCATCTGAAACCAAGTCTCTTTTTGACTGCATGAAAATGCAAGGATAGCCAGCGCGCTAAAAAGTAGGGTCCTATTCATATCGCATGTGATCCTTAGTTGATACTAAAGATTTTTGGCGCTTCATTGTTGATCGCTGCGACTAAGTATTCGTTACCCGCGCGATCTTTGAAGGGAAGTAGATCTTTCATTTCCTCACGCACGAAAAAACCACTCTCATCGTAACTTTTCCATTCGAAATCCAACTCTCCGTTGTTTAACAGTACATGTCCATAACTAGCATCCAACCTTGAAAACTGAGGTTTAAAACCAAAGTTGTTACCTCCGGCAATTATATCAAGCTTGCCATCATCATTGATATCTCTACAAACAATACCACAAACACATGATAGCTGTACTCGGGTAGGCAAGACCTTAACAATAAACTCTCCCTGACCGTTGTTGATGGCAATCACACTTTCCATTGTATTGACGGACTTCATTATAGACCCTTCAATTATATCCGGACTAAAAAGCTCATGGACTGTCCTGCTCGCATAATCAGAGGCTTTAAGATTCCTTTTCTTTAAAGAGGTCATTTGCATTGTTATCTCACTTTTCGCGTGGACAGGATAGTCTCCACCGTTCTCGTTTACTGTGATGATCTGTTCGATAGTACCGTTATCATCAAAATCATTCACCCAAAGTCTGGCTGGATTACCCACAGATGCTTTAAATGGAATATTGCTTCCATTATTGCCTAAAATCAAGTCAAAATCTCCATCACCATCCAAGTCAGCATATTGAACAGTATTCCACCATCCATTCAAACTGTCCAGTGAAGAAGGTACTTTAGAGAGACCTCTGGTATCATTTTTAAAAATCATGGGATGACCCCAATCAGATACGGTGATGAGGTCTTTAATATCATCTCCATCTACATCCACCCATACAGCATCAGTGATCATTCCTGCATTATTGATTCCATACGCATAGCGTTCCGTACCATCGGAAAACACTCCAGTTCCATCGTTAATGAGAAGTTTGTGCTTTGGGTTAATTCCATATACTGACGGCACACTTCTTGAGCCGATAAAAACGTCTATATCTCCATCACTATCAAAATCATATGGTGCTATCACAGAAATGTTTGTTTCCTCAAATGGCACATCCTGCTCAGAACTGGAAAAGTTACCAGCGCCATCATTTAGATATAGCCTCGGGTAATACTTATTTGCATCTAGCTTCTCGTTCCCCCCAGAACCAACTAGCAGATCCAGGTCACCATCTCCATCGCAATCAAAAAAACTAGCAGCAGTATCCTCGTACCTATTATCTCTATCAAAAACTTGCTGATTGGAGGGTTCTAATTTCCCAGAACCAACATGCTTGTAAAGCATACCCCCCTGATTCTTTGCTCCACCTATGAATACATCTTCATTTCCATCACCATCCACATCGCCTGCTGCTAGTGCAGGCCCTTCTCTCGAGAGTCTCAAAGAAATCATCCCTTCGTGATCAAAATCGTTGAACAGGTTTTCCTTGTGACTCTCTGTTTTATCATTCTCAACAACTTTGAGCAAGGTCTCTTTCTCCTCATCAGCTTTCAACTGATATATTTCCAGTTTATCCGAATGCTCAAAGGTAATCGTCTGATTGGCTGATACATTTCTCAGTAACTCCGTCTTGTCATCTGGCCATATGATTCGAACAGAATCAATCTCTTCTATCTTTCCCAGGCCAACTACTAACCCAAAATCCATGGATGATTGAAAACCACGTGAGGGCATCATCTCTACAAGAAATACCTGACCTTCTGAGTATGCTTTGATAACCGCCCCTATTCCACTTCGATTTTTTTCAGATCCCTCCAGAGAAAATTTGAGATAATTGTTAGCTGATATTTCATTAGATCTGTTTTCATACAAAAATGACTGCATATTGACATTATTCACTACCAAATCTAAGTCTCCATCATTGTCAAGGTCTCCGTACGCACAGCCATTTGAAAAACTCGGCAATGCGAGACCCCACTCATCGGTAATGTTCTCAAATTTCAGATCTCCCAAATTTCTAAAAGCATAATTGGGAATCTTCGTGACCGGCATTTTATTGATTATTTCAGTCACCTCTTCCTTCTCTCCGGTCAAGACCATTTTTTGAATGATCTCATCGGCAAAAAAGGAGACAAAGTCCAGGTCAGTAAGGTCATGATTTAGACCATTTGTGACAAAGATATCTTTCCATCCATCATTGTCCATGTCAAAAAACAATCCCGCCCAGCTCCAGTCCGTCTTGCCTACTCCGCTGTAATAAGCAATTTCAGAAAAGGTGCCATTTCCATTGTTTAGCTGCAATGTGTTCTGAATGTATTGCTGATGAAAGTCTCTGCTCTGCTTGAGTTCAAAAATGTTTTGGTCATCAAACTCCATGACACTCTTGGTACGCTCGTTGGCTTCTGGCAGCATATCCGTAATAAAGATATCATTGAGTCCATCATTGTTTATATCACCCATATCAACTCCCATTGCTGATAAGCATAAGTGGGAAGCCCAATTTTTAATGTCCTCTGTGAAAGTACCGTCCTGATTATTGATATACAGATAGTCTCTCTCATAAAAATCATTGCTAACATAGATATCGGGATAAAGATCCATGTTGATATCAGTAACAAAGACACCCAGTCCAAAACCGATCAAGCTCCCGTATATGCCAGACTCCTCAGAAACGTCTGTGAAATATCCATCGTCATTTCTTAGTAGTAGGTCACCGACCCCTCTAAATGATGACGAAATATCCCAATGCTCCGCTCTTACTTCCCTCTGATTCGCAAATGCTAGCGTTGAAATGGGAATGTTACTGTTGTTGAGTATGTAAGCATCGAGATCACCATCTTTGTCATAGTCGAAAAAGGTAGCATGAGTCGTAAATCCGGATTTCGCCAGATTAAAGTCTTTGGCCTTTTCAGAAAAAGTAAGATCTCCGTTGTTTATATACAGATCATTTTCATGGTTATCTCCTTCCAGGTTTCCTGCATTGCTAACATATATATCCAGTAGGCCATCTTGATTTAGATCCACCATTACAACACCGGTAGACCAAGGCTTGCTCCCCTCAACCCCAGCTTCTTTAGAAATATCTTCAAACTTCAAATCTCCCTTGTTGAGAAACAATTTGTTTGGGCCCATATTGGCCGTTACGTAAATGTCAGGAAGACCGTCATTGTTAATATCTCCGATGGCAACTCCACCTCCATTATAAAAATTCCGATACTTGAAAATGTTCATCTCCTTACCATTCTCGATTCTGTTGAAAAAATCAAAACCCGTCACAGAAGGGTCTTTCAGGAGAAACAACGGTCCGTCTGAGTCTTGACTGGAATCGCTACAGGAGGCAACTAACAACAGGGCAAACACCATTGGAAGGCAAAAAATCTTACCTCTACTCATACCTAAAGCTTTAGTCGTTTAAAAGCTAAAATCTACAAAAAAAAAGAGGGCTTACGCCCTCTTTGAAGCAGTTTAAAGTAATACTAATAACCTGGATTCTGAACAAGGTTAGGATTTGAAAGCAAAGCTGAGTTAGGGATAGGCATAAGGTTCTTATCCGGATTACCAACCGCATCTGTCGCCTTAAATTCCCAGTCTCTTGTGTACTCTCCAAATCGGATCATATCGTTTCTTCTCCACTTTTCCTGATACAACTCTCTACCTCTCTCAGCAAGAAGTGTTGACTCATCTAAAGAGCTTAAAGCAGAAGCGTCTCGTAGCGCTCTGAGTGTGTTAACATCAGCTAGAGCACCTCCGTTATCACCTGATCTAAGCTTGGCTTCCGCTCTCATCAAGAATGCATCAGCAAATCTCAACTCTACAGAATGTCCGGCATAAGCTCCTCCGTCTGCATCAGTGTTCCCTGTGTATCCTTCCAGTGGGGCAGGGCTATACTTAAGTATACGAATTCCATTGGTTTCTCCATTTCCTGCAAGACCATTAAACTCTCTGGTGAATACCAAAGGGTTACCCGCCCTATCGTTTAGTGCGCTACCCGATCCATCATATGCTTGTCCAACAAAGAATCCGAAACCAAAGCCGTTATTTTCAGCTGTGATATTTCCATCATCAGGGTGAGGAACATAGCCACGTCTTTCATCCTTCAATACGCTTCCATCTGTGATCCTGTTGTTATCTGCTGGACCTTCAAAAGAATCATAAAACTCTCCCAAAGTAGAGAACCCATTCCAACCGGTCGCATTACCCGATGGAGTTCTTGTATTGTAGTGCATACTACTCCATATACGGTTTCCTACATTCTGGTCAGTCACGAAAATCGACTCTGTATCCGGATCAGATTTGAATATTCCGAAGAAATTATCTTCCAACGCAAATCCCTGGCCTTCAATTTCATCGATAAGACCAATCACAGTAGCCATATCAGCAGCAGCTGCCGATCCAGATCCATCATAAATGAACTTGTTCAACAAGAATTTGGCTTTCATCAAACGAGCAGCTGACTTATTGGCCCGATTTTGAGTTAGACCTAATACAGCCTCTTCAGGAAGGTTCTCAACAGCAAAGTCAATGTCATCCATTATGAGATCAAATGCTTCCATTCTTGATAGTACAGATGGAAATACATCTGCTCCGTCTGCAGGGCCTCTAAAAGGAACAATTCCCCAGTTATCCATCACTACCCACATCGCCCATGCTCTGATAAATCTAGCATCAGCTAATTCTGAATTTCCGGAACTAGGTGTTTCAATAACGGATGTCGCATCGAAAATCAGCTTGTTCCACTGGTTCCATGTATTCAACATAAACTGGCTGGAACCATCAAAATTGTGCGTATGGAAGTTCCTCCATATACCATTATCTCCCCAGTCAGTTCCACGTGTCGGAACTAGGGTTTCATCGGTTGAAGCTTCAACCAATGCATAGAGATTCTCATGTGTGGAAAGCTCTCCTTTAAGTGTATTGTATAAGTCTCCTACCGCAGCTGCGGGATCTGAAACCCCAGAAAACCCACCGTCACCACTGTCCTCAATGAAAATTGAGTCAGTCTCTTCAATATCTAAGTCACAGCCTGCTATTAAGAACGTGACTCCTAACGAAATTAATACTAGGTATTTCATTGCTAAAATATTATTAGTTATAAAGTCTATTTGTTAAAACGAAGCATTCAAGCCAAAGGTAAAGACTCTCGGTCTTGGGTATGCAGCGTAATCAATACCGGCAGTTGGCAGATCATTCAAAAGATCGTCATTTGCTGGAAGTGACGTCACCTCAGGATCGATTCCAGAGTATCCTGTCAGCAAAAATAAGTTTTGCGCATTAAGGTACAATCTGAGATTCTTGATTGCACTTCCATCAGGCATGCCGAAGTTATATCCTAATGTCAGGTTCTGCATCCTCACAAAATCACCATCTTCAAGGAAGCGAGTTGAAACCGAAGGTTCGGACAAGCCACCTTCAAGTGAGTTAACAACTTCTTCGGTAGCATTTCTGGCATTTCTTAAACCACCAGCGGTAAAGAATGCATTTGATGTGTTGTTGTATACATCGTGACCAAACTGACCCGCTAAGTATGCTGCCAAATCCCAATTCTTATATCTCATGTTAAGAGATAGGCCTCCGTTCCAGATAGGTAAAGCACCTGTGCCAGTAAACTGTGATACATCATTGATGATAGGATCTCCTTCATTAGTAAAACCTTGGAAATCTCTAACAAACCAAGCAAATAGTGGCACTCCACTAGCAAAACGCTGAGCAAACGCGAAAGACAGACCTTGACCTCTTACTGTTCCAACGTCGATCAATCCATCAAAATCTTGGATCTCATTTTCGTTTCTTGCTGCATTGACACTTACGTCAAAATTGAAATTAGGTGTATTAACAACATTGTAGTTCAAGGTCACTTCGAAACCTTCGTTGACGATTGTTGCATCAAAGTTTTCGAACACGAAATCATTAGGTGCTGGCTGAGCAGCAAACAAACGAAGCAACAAATCAGAAGTTTCTTTTCTGTAGTAGTCAATGCTACCTGTAAATCTTTCATTACCTAAACCAAAGTCAATACCAAGACCTGTTTGCTCTGTCGTTTCCCACTTAAGTGCTGGTTGCGCAAGGGCCACAGTTTCCAATCCTGGAATGTCTTGATTCCCACCATCCTGAATGCTAGCATCTGCAAATCTTTGTCTTGCTAGGAAGTTACCATATCCAAGACCTTCCTGGTTTCCAGTAATACCCCAGCCAAATCGAACTTTGAATGACGAGAATGCGTCAGGCATGAAAGCTTCTTCGCTAACTACCCAGGCCAATGCAGCCGATGGGAATACACCGTACTGGTTATCTGAACCAAACCTAGAAGAACCATCCGCTCTTACTGTAACTGTAGCGATATACTTCTGATTAAGAGTCAAATTTGCTCTTCCAAAATAAGACTGGAGTCTGTCTGAAACATCAAATCGATTTATGTAAGCTGAGTTAACATCTATGCCAGAAGGATTATCGATTGAAACACCTGCATTTGGCGTTGGCAGCAATACGTTAACATAATTGTTGTTAGGTGAAAATCCTGCGTTTTGGTACCATCCTCCACCTTGAGCAGCTTGACCTTCTCTGTCCAAATAGCTTATGGCCTGTTCGAAAGCACTTTGCATTTGACCGAAATCAGTCGTGCTGAATCCCCATCCTTGAGAATTCCAACCACTTCTATTAAACTCTTGTATTGAGTAACCTCCAACCATATCTAATTTGATATTGTCAAAAGTCTTATTGTAGTTCAATGTTGCTTCGAAAAGGTGATTTACGTTTTCTATGATGTCATTAGATGAACGCCCGTTTCCAGGAGTTCCACGATCTGCGCCGGTAACATCACCAGTCATAAAAGCAAATCTCTCTGAATCCGAATAGTCTAAACCATAAGTCAACTTTGCCTTAAGAGCATCAGTGAACGCATAATCTATAGACAGGTTTGAAAGCAATCTATCTGTGGTTGTCTCACTTTGATAGCCATTCAAAAGTTGTATAGGATTTATTTGATCTGCACCTTCATCAATTGGACTGAAGCTAGCGTCGTTAGGCCATGTTGGGTTAGCGATATATGCTGATCCAATGAGGTCACCTCTAAATCCAGCACTTGGCCCTACAGGAGGCGCTTCTTCAATTACATTAGAGTAAGTTGTTGACAGCTTAACGTTGATCTTTTCATCAAGAAAAGACTTATCTCCATTTATTCTTCCAGTAACTCGTCTCAACCTTGAGTTTTCCAGAACACCATTTTGATTGTCATATCCAAAAGAGGCGCGAATAGAACCAGTTTTAAAACCTTGAGAGTAAGAAAGGTTATGATTATTTGAAATGCTATTTCTCATAATCACATCTTGCCAATCAGTGTTAGCTCCGAAATCTGCATTTGATGGATCACCTCCCTTTGCTGCTACTCCATCAAGAAAATCCTGTCCTGACAAGAGGTCGTATTTAATAGGAGTAGATAAACTAACAGTAGTTGAGTATTCTATACTTTTTCCACCACGACCACTTTTCGTGGTAATGAAGACAACTCCATTAGCCCCTCTGGCACCATAGATAGCCGCTGCTGACGCATCTTTGAGAATACTAATGCTCTCAATATCATTAGGGTTAATGAAATTAAGTGGGTTACTCGCTCCACTTGATCCTACACCAATACCTTGGCCTTCTCCAGTTGTGTTATCTGCACCCAACGGCACACCGTCAACTACAAAAAGTGGGTTATTATTCGATCTCGCAGAACCAGCTCCCCTAATCCTCAACTGAACTCCACCGCCAGGTTGACCGGTATTAGATGATATCTGCACACCTGCAGTTTTACCTTGGATCAATTGTTCGGGAGATGCAATTACTCCACCATTGAAGTCTTTGGCGCTTACAGCAGCAACTGCTCCAGTTGCGTCCTTAATAGACTGCTCACCATATCCAATGACCACAATCTCAGCTAACTGTTCTACATCTAAGCTCAATGATACATCTATTACACTTCTTGCTCCTACAGCTACTTCAGAAGTAGCATAACCCACGTAAGAAAAAATGAGTGTAACATCATCTGTTACGTTAAGATTGAAATTACCATTAAAATCTGTAATGGTACCGTTGGGAGTCCCCTTGATCACGACATTAGCGCCAGGTATTCCTTCACCTGTTTCCGCATCTGTCACCGTCCCTGAGATAGTTCTGTCTTGAGCGAGGGTTACGCCCAAAGCAGATACATACACCAGAACTAGTAGTAAAAACTTCTTCATATTGATACGCTTTGTGATTAATTGTTAAAAAAGATTTAAAGCAATATTGATTAAACAGTATTCTCCCATGAAAATACTGTCGAGCATATTAAACAGGATTTTCAATAAATACAACTTGATTTTGGCAACTATCTAAATGCAATCGTTTTCAAAAGCAAAAAAATGGCTAATTTTCATTTTGTGAATTTTCTAAGATAGCCTATCGGCCTCCAATCGACCCAAAAGTCTACTAAATCGACCTTGATGATATTCTTTTGATGATTCGGATCAATAGTACGTACTACAGAAGAAATATTAAATTTTGGATATGGTCGAAATCTAAAGTCGGATGAAACGAGAGCAGGTAACTATCAAAGACATAGCCATAGAGCTGGGAGTTTCAATCTCAACTGTATCAAGGGCTCTGTCCAATAATCCGCTCGTAAAACCTGAGACCCGTGAGGCCATCCAGAAGTTGGCAAAAGAGATGAACTATCATCCCAACTTCACGGCCCTAAGTCTCCGCCAGCGGAAGACAAGAACTATTGGTTTGCTAATTCCCCAGGTCGTACATGAGTTCTTCGCTCAAGTCATCAGGGGGATTGAAGATGTGGCGTATAAACAGGGATACAATGTATTGATCAGCACTTCTAATGAGTCGTACGATCGAGAGGCCAGGAATGCAGAGGAGTTGCTTAATGGGCGCATTGATGGCCTGCTTGCCTGTATCACCAAAGAAACAAGTTCTATAGATCATTTTGAGGAATATGTGAGCCGTGAAGTTCCTCTGGTGTTCTTTGACTGTGTTCCTGATGATATACTATCCGACAAAATCGTAATTGATGATATGGATGCCGGTTTCAAGGCGACAGAGCATCTTATTAAGCAAGGTTGCACCAGGATTGCCTTTATAGGAGGACCTAAAGCATTAAACACTAATCAGGAGCGCCTGCTTGGTTTTGAAAATGCACTGAAGGCGTATGGATTGCCTGTTGATAAGAAAATGATTCTTCACGGCACGAGTGGCAAATATGAGGAAGGTTTGGAGTTATCTCGGGCATTATTTTCCGGAGATATCATCCCGAATGGCGTGTTCGCTGCAACAGATATGCTGGGAATCGGAGCTATCAAAAACGTGAAAGAGGCCGGATTACAAGTACCCACTGACGTGGCTGTTATTGGATTTAGCAATTGGGAGATTGGCGCCATCTACGAACCTGGATTATCGACCATTGATCAACGAGGCTATGAGCTTGGCAAAATTGCGACTAACAGGTTATTGGATCGTATTCATAGTGATCATCAATTGCCAGTAACGACCAAGGTCATCAAAACTACCTTGATCCAAAGAGGAAGCACTAGCAGACTCTAGCTCCGCAGTATTCATGGACTTGAAACAAAAAAGACAGCCACTTCTGACTGTCTTTGGTGGGCGCTGAGGGATTCGAACCCCCGACCCCCTCGGTGTAAACGAGGTGCTCTGAACCAGCTGAGCTAAGCGCCCATGTTGGAAAGGAAAATCAGCCTTTAACCGCTTAATTCCGAATGGGATTGCAAATTTAGCTGTCTAAGAATACAAACCAAGAACTGTCGAGAAAATATTATTCATCAATCGCCACGCTTAGATAGTCCTTCAATGGTTTCATTTTTCTGAAGCCTGTTATCACGTCATTCACGAATGTGCCTGACTTAACCTCACTATCTGTCACTTTTCTAAACACAGTAAAGCTCTTGAATCTAAGCAGCGTGATGTTCGGATGATCTTTTTCGTACCCTTTTGGAGCCGTTTTCAACTGCTCACCATTCAGTTCTCCATAATAGTCTTTGAACTCTTTGTCTTCTAATAGGCTAATTAACGGGTCAGGGTTGTAATCAATCTCTTGTCTGATTTTTGCCAAAACATCAGCGGGAGGCATATAAATTCCTCCTCCCAGAAAGCTCTGACCAGGCTGGAGATGTACATAATATCCTCCACCATGACCTTTTTTACCCCCTTTGGCCATATAAGCTCCGAAATTGTTCTTGTAAGGTGACTTGTCCTTGCTAAACCTTATATCTCGATTGATGCGAAAGGTACAATGCTTAGGTTCCAGGCCTTCTATGTCAGGGTCAAAGGCAGCTATTCCATCTATTATCTGGCTAACAAACCCGTTAAAGTCCTTTTTGGCTGCTTCATATGCTTTCTTGTTGGCCTGCATCCAATCCCTATTGTTGTTCTGATGAAGGTTGTGAAGAAAACCAAGTACGTTCGTTAAGTCATTCATTATCATTTGATTAGTTCAAGTATGGTCTCAAGGCTCATTCCACGGGAGGCCTTGATAAGTACGGTATCACCCCGCAGGTTGTTTTTTTTGAGATACTCAATGAGCGCCTCTTTGTCATTAAAATGCTTAGCTCCAACCGCTTGATCCCTTGCACCAGCCATATGGTCACCAACCAATAAGCTTTCATCAATCCCGGCCTCCTTCAATTGTACGCCGATCGCGGCATGTTCAATATCTGCTTGATCTCCAAGCTCAAGCATATCTCCCAAAATAGCTGTTTTTACTCCATCCGAATCAGCCAGGGAAGATATCGCAGAACACATACTTGTCGGATTAGCATTGTAAGCGTCCATAATAATGGTTTTGCTCCCCCTCTTTATCAGCTGAGATCTGTTGTTAGCGGGCTCATAGTCCCGGATCGCCTGATTGGCTAATTCCGGTAAGACATCAAAGTACTTTGCAACAGCCAGAGCGTAGGCAATGTTACCAATATTGTAGGCTCCTACAAGTTGTGTTTTGACTATCTCGCCATTGTCACTTTTGTATGTCAGATAGGGGTCTGCACTGATCAGTTCACAAGGTGAATAACTACCTTCACTCGGTAAGATGTAGGGATGGTCAAAACGCTTAGCCATGTTTTTTAATGCAGGATCATCTGTATTGATGAATACTTCACCAGCATTCTTATTAAGAAAATCATATAGCTCTGACTTACCACGAATAATGCCCTCCACTCCACCAAAGCCCTCAATATGCGCCTTACCTATATTGGTGATCAATCCATGGGTAGGTCGGCTAAAAGTGCATAACTCGGCGATCTCACCCACAGCATTCGCTCCCATTTCGATAATGGCAATCTCCACTTGAGGGTGTATATGAAGGAGGGTCAGCGGTACCCCAATGTGGTTGTTAAGATTGCCACTAGTGGCATGTGTAATGTACTTCTGACGCAACACAGCGTTGATCAACTCTTTGGTTGTAGTCTTGCCGTTGCTGCCAGTTAAGCCAATCACAGGTCTCTTGAAGCGGCTTCTGTGAAAAGTCGCTAACTGTTGCAGTGCTGTAAGACTGTCTTCTACTAAAACAGTTTTATCACCTCTCTGATAGGCTGGATCATCGATAATCGCGAAACTTGCTCCTAACTTAAGTGCCTTTTCAGCGTACTTATTTCCATTGAAGTTCGGACCTTTAAGCCCGAAAAATAGGTTTCCTTCCTCCAACGTACGTGTATCTATGCTCACTCCGTTGGATTGCAGAAATTTGGAATAAAGGAATTCGACTTCAAAGTCCATGCTTGATCAATTAAAATTCAGGAATAATGGACTCAAAAATATCCGGTCTTGATGAGTATTATGGTTGATAGGTGTGTTATTAGATGGTGAACGCTCAGAATTTCAAACTGCTCGTACTGATTCCAATTTTTTTTGGAGCCATTTCCTTCGGAAAAGCTCAGGAGCATAACGTCCAATTCATTGATTTTCCTGTGGCACAAGGAAATACGACACTTACTAATCCGACAGCTGGCGGTATCAACTCAGGTCAGTTTAGTGAGATTGATTTAGATATCGATGGTGAGCTTGACCTTGTGGTATTTGATCGTACCTCCAACAAGCTCAGCACTTACCTCTGGCGAAATGGATCTTATGAATATGAGCCACAGTACGAATATCTGTTTCCAAATGGGCTGATCAATTGGGTACTCTTAAGAGACTATGATGGAGATGGTTACCATGACCTATTTACCTCTACTAACCTGGGGGTTCGCGTTTTTCACAATGATGCCGCTCAGACTGACTCCCTCAGTTGGAGCCTGGTAGCAGACCCTATCGTCACTCAAGGAAATTCCCTTATCAACTTATTTGTCAATACATCAGATCTGCCATCCATAGGCGATATTGACGAGGACGGGGACCTGGACATACTCGTATTCAACTTTGCTACCGGTGGTTTGATTGAGTATCATGAAAACAGGAGCTTTGACGAATATGGTCACAGGGACAGCCTGAAATATGTGCGAGTGACACGCGAATGGGGTGATTTTCAAGAATGCTTTTGTGGTCAATTTGCATTTGGCAATGAGATGTGTGACGGAACCAACCGTCTACTGCATATCAGCGGAAAGGCACTTACAGTGAGTGATACTAATAGTGATGGACTTGCAGACGTACTCTTCGGTGAGGAGGAATGTGGCAACCTGTTCAATCTTCCGAATGTCGGGGACTTGGAGAATGCACTATTCCGAATGGCTGAGATACCACTTCCGGAATTGAGCGATGTAGTCTTCTTTCCTGCAGCTTATCTTATAGACATTAGCCACAATGGCATTCAGGAGCTTATCGTCTCACCGAATGCCCGTAGTAATGAACTAGACCTTCACGACTATAGCAGTTCAGTTTTTGCCTATGAGAAAACTAATGGAGCATTCATAAATCAGAAAAAAGGCTTTCTTCAATCCTCAATGATAGATGTTGGAGAACGGTCTTACCCAGCACTTGGTGATGTGGACAATGATGGAGATATGGATCTGCTAATAGGTAATCGAGGTAGCATACTCTCAGAGCAAAACCCCGCTCGACTCAGCTACTACGAGAATATTGGGTCTCCATCTGACCCAAACTTTGTACTTCAAACAGACGACTTTCTTGAGCTGTCGTCACTTAGACTCTCCTACCTCAAGCCTAAGATCAAGGACCTTGATGGTGACCGCCTACCGGAATTGATCTTCACGGGCAATAGTGCTGAAGGGCATATACTCAGTATCATCAAAGGTAGCTCAATGGGTCTTCAGGCTTCAGAAAGATCAGAATACGAGGTGCCCTTCAATGAACTTGATCAATATGATCTCCATGATGTGAATCGCGACGGAAGTATCGATCTATTGGTGGGTACATCAGGTGGTCGTCTGGACCTGTATTTAAATAATGGGCCAAGCCTTACGCCCAATTTCGAATTGGAGGAACAGGGTTATCTTGGCATGACTGTAAATCCTTTTCGAACTAACCTCTCAATTGCGGTAGTGCAAAATGGATCAAGGGATGATCTTATCACCTACGACGACTCTGGAGAATTGAGGATCATTTCCGATTTCCGATCAAATCAGGAGCCAGTACCTTTCCTACTGAAAGACATTAATGTACCTACACGACTAGGAAGAATAGGCAGTCTGAGCACAGCCAGTCTCATCGGTGACAATAGTACCAACATCATTTTGGGAAGTGTTCAAGGTGGTATCTACAGCTTAAGTTATTCATCAGATAGCTCTCCTGTAAATCCCGGAGACGAGTGGAGCATTAATGTCTATCCAAATCCAACCCTAAACGGTACAAACGTCACTTCTAACAGGGCTTCCACCGGAAGGCTGATTACCCTGTCAGGTCAAACACTTCTTGATCAGATTGTAATTCGTGAAAATGAGGTTAATAGGCTCGAATTATCCAATCTTTCTCAGGGCCTTTACATCCTTCAACTAGCTGATGAGCGAGGGGCAAACCAGTACGTCAAGGTAATAGTATATGATTAACAAAAAGGAGTTAGCCTTTATCTCAGTACAGGTATTGAATGAACCTACGCTGGCTTTCCATACTGTGAATATTGATTGGAAAAGTATCACCGAACTTCCTGTCACAGTGTTTGACTTTGACAATTATTCTGAGCCACACATCATTGATATTGCCATCCGACTGATGCAGGAATCAAGTAGTATTTTCATTAACCTTGATATTGCTCGAGAGGCAGAAAGTCTAACTGGGATCCATCGTTTTTGTAATACTCTGGTAAGAACGCACAAGGCAAAATCCAGGATGAGTTACAATCATGATCACAAAAAGCTCAAACCTTATCTACAGGTGCTCAACACCAGGAAATACAGTTCCGAATCAGAGTTGAATACGGCAGTATTAGAGTGGATTAAAGAATGTTGAAATTATCTGCATCCACCTGAAAAGGAAATCGATCTCTAAACTTTCTGAGCATGGCCTTATCCAATATTGCAGAACCTATTGCTGACATATCCTCATGTTGTGCCATAGGCTTGCCAGTGTAGTCAATGATGGCAGAATGTCCAGGATAAGTTTTTTGGTTTTCATCCAGTCCGACCCTATTGACACCCATCACATATGCTATATTCTCAACTGCCCGTGCCTGCAACAATACATCCCACGCCCGGATGCGGGGAGATGGCCAATTGGCAACATAAACAAGCAAATCATATTCATACAAGTCATCCTCTTGCCTTACACTTCTTGACCACACCGGAAATCTTAGATCATAGCAAATCATCGGGCATATTCGCCATCCTCTCCATTCGAATACCAGCCGCTCTGTACCCTGGGTATAGGGGCCATCTTCTCCTGCTAGCGCGAATAGATGTCGCTTGTCGTAGCTATGATACTCACCGCTAGGTGCTACTGCAAAAAGTCGGTTGAAAAACTGGCCACTCTCCTGAACGATATAACTACCTATGACCATAGCTTCAGTCTGGGCAGCTTGCTGTTTCATCCATCGAAATGTCCTGCTGTTCATTGGCTCTGCCAGGGACTGTGCCTCCATAGAGAAGCCAGTAGAGAACATTTCCGGTAGGACGATGAGATCAGAATGTCCCTCAATATGCCAAATGGCCTCCTCAAGGCTAGCCAGGTTAGCATCTATCGACTGCCAATGAAGGTCGGCCTGGATATAATGCACACTGAGCTTGTCCAAACTCAGCGTGATTTTAGTGGTGCTTTGATCCTATAGTCAGCGTCGCATTTACCCTTCGAGATATTGGTCAGTTTACCTTTGAGGAGCCTCTTCTTGAAAGGGCTCAAATGATCGGTAAATAGTGTACCCTCAATATGATCGTACTCGTGTTGTATGATACGTGCCTTCATACCATCATACTCGTCTTCATGCTCCTCCCAGTTCTCATCAAAATACTTAATGCGAATCTTAGGTCGACGTGAAATTGGCTCACGGATACCTGGAATACTCAGACAGCCCTCCTCGAAATTCCATTCATCGCCTGACTCGTCAACGATCTCAGCATTGATGAAAACTTTAACGAAATCCATCATATCATCCTCTTCTAAAGGTCGACCATCAACGATAAACATGCGAAGTGACTTGCCAACCTGAGGTGCTGCTAACCCGATACCATGGGCAGCTTTCATCGTTTCGAACATGTCCTCAGAGAGCTCCTTTACATCTATGCTTCCTTTTTCAATGTCTTTGGCTTTTCTCTTAAGCACTGGGTCACCATAGACCACTATTGGGTAAATCATATAGGTTGTGAGTCTAGATAAGACTGTAGTATGAGTGTCGCACTTATTTTATCAACATTACCCTTCACACGTCGATCTTTCTTTTTCATACCACCAGTGATCATCGCCTGAGTCGCAATTTTTGAGGTGAATCTCTCATCAATAGTAACTATAGGAAGGTTGGGTAATTTTTTCTTGAGCAAAGTTATAAAACCTTTCACCAAAGGTGTAGCATTGGTTTCTTCATTGGCAAGGGTTCGCGGCATCCCCACGACTATTGTCTCTATGCCTTCACTTTCGTGATATTTAGCAATGAAGTCAATGACTTCTGCTGAATGAAAAGTGCCTAAGGGGGAAGCTATGATTTTAAGGGGGTCAGTTGCTGCCAGGCCGACACGTTTCGAGCCGTAATCAACGGCTACAATACGACCCATCTAGTTCAGACCAATTTTAGAAGAGAGTAACACCTGGACTTTCTTTTCCATATTCAGAGCCTTAGGGAAAAGGATTTCATTTTCAATCCTCGCATGCCTATCAAGCTGCCTATCAAAGCTTTGAAGTTCTTTGAAGATCACTTTGAGATGGAGGTCTTTGAGATCTTCAACATTGTGTTGGTCAATAATGCCTCTAATACCTTTCATCTCATCATCATCTTCACCGTGTTCCATGGCCAATTCCTGGATGGAGAATTTTTCCATCTCGTAATAAAGGTCAGAAGAAAACTGACTTGTCTGGAGTACTTTATTTAATTGCTGGATGTAGGCAAACAGGGTGTCTTCCTCCTCATAGATATGATGAATGAAGTCCTCCTGAAACAATGGAAATACGAACTTCAGGTCAGCTACCAATTCATTATCAGCTATGTTTTTAGGCTTAAGATGTTGAATTAGCTTTTGAATGAATGGTAAACAATCCTTGATAAAGAGATAATGATGATGCTTTAGATATTGTATAACTGCACTGGCAGATTGACTGTTGAGCTGATCGAAAGTGGGCTCAGTCACCGAACGTGGCTGCCGGTATTCTGTCAGGAGTGTCTCCAGCTTGATCTTCCTGGACAGACAGACTTCACTAAGCGGCAAGCTCTCACAATCGAAGAAAGCTATGCCGTAGGCATCTAGTAGACGCGCAAAAGTGTAATCCTTATCAACGAGCTGACCAATTGACCGGTGTGCTTCCTGTGCAGACATTCGTACAAATATAAAGATTTGATCACCATTTGCGCCTCATCCCAAAATCAATATCCTTATAAGCCCAACATTTTCAATTTTACAGGAAAACATGATTCACAAAACCTCCGTTTGCTATTGAAGGTAAAAACACAATTCTGTTATTTTTACTAGTTTGGATCAACGCAACAAAGACTCTGTGAAAGAAATCAACAACTCGAAAGCTGTCATAAGACTACCCATCTTATTGTCTATTGCAATAGCCACCGGTATACTCATTGGTGCAACCATGGTGGGTACAAGTGATGGGAAAAAAGACCTCTACCAAAGTATTTACAAGTTTCGTGAGATCGTAAGTTACATCGATCGCAACTATGTGGATGAGGTTGATACGGATGAGTTAGTTGAAAATGCTATCAATGACATGCTGGAAAAGCTGGACCCACACACCTCCTACATTCCCGCTGAAGATCAGGAATTAGTCAGCTCACAACTCCAGGGTAAGTTCGAAGGGATAGGGATAGAATTCAACATATTCCATGATACTATTTATGTAGTGTCTCCACTTTCCGGAGGACCATCAGAAAAAGTCGGCTTGAAGGCTGGTGATAAGATCGTCAAAGTAGATGGCGAAACAGTAGCAGGTATTGGTATCAACAATCGTGGTGTCTACGACCGTCTCAGAGGAGCTAAAGGAAGTGAGGTCACCGTGTCCATTAAGCGAAGAAATGTAGAAGAGCTAATGGACTTCCGGATAGAGCGCGACAAAATACCACAACACTCCGTAGATGTAGCCTATATGGTAGACGACCAAATCGGCTATCTCAAGATCAATCGGTTCACTGCTACCACCTATGACGAGTTTAAAGATGCGCTGGAAAAGCTCCAGGAGCAAGGCATGACAAAACTGATGCTCGATCTCACCGGCAACCCTGGTGGTTACATGGACAAGGCCATTAACATTGCCGATGAGTTCCTATCAGGTAATAAGATGATCGTCTACACTAAAGGCAAGGAAACCCGGTACAATGCTGAACATCGAGCTTATCGAAAAGGCCAATTTGAGCAAGGTTCACTCATTGTGCTAATAGACGCAGGCAGTGCTTCCGCATCAGAAATCGTGTCAGGAGCGGTTCAGGATAATGACCGTGGCTTGATTGTAGGCAGGCGCAGCTTTGGTAAAGGCTTGGTACAGATGCCTATAAGCCTCAATGACGGTTCTGAACTTCGCCTTACGATTTCACGATACTATACTCCAAGCGGAAGGTCTATCCAGAAACCCTATGAGCTTGGGCAGCAAGATGACTACTATGAGGATTTTTCTGAGCGTATTCGCAATGGCGAACTCTACTCAGCTGATAGTATGCAAGTCTCAGATTCTCTGCTTTTCGAAACGCTCAAAGGCCGCACTGTATATGGTGGTGGAGGCATCACGCCAGATGTCTTTGTGCCACTTGACTCTACAGATAACAGCGCCTATCTCAACAAGCTCTTTTACACAAATACCATGCGGGAGTATGCGCTTCTTTACTATGAAGAAAACCAAGCTAACCTAGAGAAGTATTCATTTAATGACTTTAGAAAGAATTTTGCTGTGAGCGACGAGATGCTCGGCGAACTGATTGAGCTTGGAGAAGCCAATGGGGCCTCATACAACGAACAGCAGTATATGAAATCCCGGATTTTTATTCGGACATTCCTCAAAGCTCAAATTGCACGTGGAGTCTGGGACAATGAAGGTTTTTTCCCCATCTACAATCAGACAAATGAGATCTTCCTTGAGGCGCTGAAACTCTTCGATAAGGCTGATGCTATTGCTGAAAAGGGAGATTGAGTCGGCTATGTGCTAAAGCTTCTCTTTTGAATTAAGTATATTAAGGGTATGATCAGAGTCCTGTGGATCATATCCTTCGTATCAATACTTGGTTGTCGCTATGAACCAGAGTTCCCTTCACCTAGTCCAGAACAACCTGAAATCAAAGAAAATAGAGTCCCACTAATAGAGCTTGAGGAGTTTGAAACAGATGATCATGGCTGGACATATCAGGTTAGCGATCCAAGGTCAAGGTTGAAATTTGAAGGAAGCCGTACTACCGATCTCATTAGCTCGACGAACCACTCATTGAAAATCGAAAGGTTGACAAATGTCGCGGCTCCCAGTGAAGGCGTTTACGACTTTGCTGATTGGAAAAAGTCGTTCACCAATGTGGATGTCCCATTTGGAGCTGAAATCCGTCTTGTTACCGATATCAAGCTAGTGGATGTATCGGGAACAGGTCTTTCGTTAATTATCAACATCAAAAGGCAGGGTGTACAGGTAGGGTACGCCGACTCTGGCTGGATCAACGGCAATGGACGTACGATAGCGTTTAGCTCCTACGGAACTTCCTACTCTGAAGTCAGTCAACCCATAGATGAAATAGAAGTTGTTTTGCGAATGGAGCCCGTTACCAGAGGTGCCGTGTTCTTCGACAATGTCGAATTAGATATCCTCTATTGAATCTTACGCATGAAAAGCCTGGTGATAGGCCATACTATAGTATTTGGTCAATGTATCCCAATCGAAGTACACCGCTGAGCTCTCCGTCTTGTTCCTCAATGTAATTCTTTCTCTTCTGTTAAGCTGTACAAACTGATATAGCACGTTGGCCAGCTGATTTGCGCTCTCGTCAAACGACCTCTGGTCCCTGTTTACTACATAAATGCCACTCTTTTCTGGTTGAGGCATGTTTTTCTTTACATAATCTCCAAACCCAGCCAGGTCACTTGTCACGGTAGGGACTCCACTAGCAATACACTCCAGCGGTGTATAGCCCCAGGGCTCGTAGTAGCTTGGGAAGATACCCATATGACAACCCCTTACAAACTGACCATATTCCATACCAAATAGCGGGTTCGTATAGTTGATAAAATCAGGATGATAGACAATTTTGACCCTGTCATCTTCATTGTTGACCAGGTTCGAAGAACGAAGGAAATTAAGGATACTATCATTCTGATCATCCTTCAAGTTATGTGTAACCACGGGAGGTAGGTGACCTGTCTTCCATGATTGCAGTGTTCTGCGATACCTCAACCTCCAGTAATCATCGACAAACTCATTGAGCGGTGGCAACTTAGTATCCATGCTCGAAGCAGCACGGAAGAACAGTCTATCTCCAACCTGCTTTTTAATCGCCTCGACGGTAGTTCTCAGTTCCTCCATCAAAGCGCGAGTATGTAACACTTCGGGATTGATAGAGTGATAAGGCTGTTTGGTCACGAAGAACATGACAATTGTGATATCTGAGCCTTCCTTTTGAAGCCGGTAGTTGAGTCTTGCCAGTGCTTCAAGGGTCAGGTCATAGCCCTTATTGAGATACTCGTACCTACCAGAAGTGAAGAAGTAGAGTGTCTTATCTAAGTCAAAGGTGTAGCTCTGGAAGAAGTGCGCCATCACAAACTGATGGATTTTCTCCTTGTTCTCCATATGGAGATTTTGAAACTCATGCAAAGCCTCAAACCGCTCATTGTTGATGCCATTTGGTAGAATAACATCCGGCTCCCGTCCAAGCAAATAACGACACTCGTTGGCTGTCACCTCACTAACTGTAGTGAAGATATGTGAACCGTGAGCTGCTGCACGTTCAAGCTGGACACTTGGCTCTATATTGAAATGCTTTGCTTCTTTAGCCCAATCTACGAAAGGAAGATGATCATAGAATTGTGGATCATTCATCGCTAGATACCGACCCAACAGTGTTGCATGAGTTGTAAACACCGTTTTTATAGGTACATTATTCTTCCTCAAAGCAGGTAAACCTGAGGCCGCCATCCATTCATGAAAATGGGCGATTATGGTCTTATTCGTAATGTCAGGCTGTGCCAACTCTATGAAGAACTGTTTGACCATCTCTCCAAACATGACCACCCCGTTGAGCAAAAAATCATCTCCGGGCATAGAGATACCATGATCCTGCCAGAGCATGTACTTGATATCCCCCAGCCTGTGATTAACGCTATTCAAGTCAAATAGCACGACCTTGGGCCGACCGGTGACCAGCCAATGTCCATAGTGTACTCCATAACCCTTCTCTCTCATGCGCTCCACCGCTTTTGCAAAAGGGTCCTTAGCATCCTCTATAGGATCAAATTCTGCTGCGACATTTTGTGGCATGTATGGACCAAGTAGACAATAGTTATTACCCCAATCCCTCGTTATGGTGGGCGCTTTAGATCGGATGACAGTGTAAATACCGCCGACTTGATTGACGGTCTCCCAGGCTACTTCTACCAGCAAACTACCGGACACTTCTCTTTTAGTAATCTTTTTGTTTTTCGGAGAGGTTTTGGCAGCAGCTGTCATGTGACTATGTTTCGGTCTGGTTTAGATGAATAAGTTTATTCATTAAAGATCAGAACCCAAGCACTGGAGTAGTATTTTTTGCTTAGTAACTTGCGGTCTATACCGCTCTGACCACCTACTCTCCAAACAGCTTACGATGTAGTGATTTTGGAGATATCTGGCTGATACCTCCACTGCTTAGCGGAAAAAGTGAAAGGTCTTCTATTCCTACCCGAATCAATCGTAGTACGGGGTGCCCGACACCTGCGAACATACGGCGGACTTGACGGTTTTTCCCTTCGCAAAGCGAAATCTCCCACCAAGAAGTCACCGGATGTTTCTTGTAATTCACTGGAGGCTCTCGTTCGATTATTCCAGTAGGCTTAATTGAGTTCACCCTAGCCGGAAGTGTCTGATGCTTTTTGCCTTTAAGATTAATTTCTATTCCATTCTGAAGTTGGGTAACAGCGTCTTTATCTGGTTCTCCTTCGACTTGTACCCAGTACTTCCGCGAATGGCTGAATTTTGGATCGAGCAGCTTGTAATTGAGCTTTCGATCGTTGGTCAGGATCAGCAAGCCTTCACTATCCAAATCAAGCCTCCCTACCGGGTAAACATCCTTAGGTAACTCAAAAAAAGAACCAAGACCAGGGTTACCATCTTCATGCGTAAATTGGCTCAATACCTTGTAAGGCTTGTGAATGATAAAGTACAAGGGCTTTTTCGACATGAACTAGTTTGTACGAGTTATCAAATTAGTATGATGTCATGGGATTAACTTCCTGTGAACTAGATTTGGACATTGTCAATCATCAAAATAAACACCCCAACTCTTCTCGCTTGGAGGTTTGGTCAGCAGACTTACCAGAATATAAAGAGTGACACTCACTATAAATCCAGGAAGAACAGGATAGATCAGTGGATCACCGAATGCCTTCCATAATCCTGTGATGACTACACCACCAATCATAGCTGATATTGCCCCAGCCTTTGTGGCCCTTTTCCAAAGGACTCCACCCACAACAGGTGTAAAAAATCCTGCCGCCATGATCGCGGTAAACAACACCACGATAAACTGTATTAACTCGCCCTCTCCCACTCCAGTGAGTACTAGGATCAGAGGAATAATACCAACAGTGAAAATACCTATTCGGGCTACCTGGAGTCTACGCTTTTCAGAAGCCTTGCTGTGCACCAGGTTTTGGTAGATGTCTTCAGATAATGCCGAACCAGCTACAAGGAGCAGCGAGTCAACTGTAGACATCATGGCAGAAGTTAAGGCTGCCAGCATGATAGTACCAATGAATGTTGGCAGCACAGCCCTGGCAATTACAGGCATGGAAAGGTCACCAGTAGGAAGCAATGGGAAAAGTGCCATTGCCGCTAGGCCTAAAAAGAAGACTAGCAAATTTATCCCTGTGACTAGTATGATGGTCATCAAAATCCCCTTTCTGATGGTTTTCATATCCTTCATGGCATAAAGGCGAACTACTTTTTCAGGTGTAGCCACCGAGCCCAGAAAAAAGGCTAAACTCATCGTAATCAGTAGTGTGGTTGGGAAACCTCCCCATTGGAATGTTAGTGGTTTCACAGCCTCCACAGCATTGAGCATATTGTCTAATCCTCCAAAGTGATGAATTGCGATAGGCACAGAAACTACAGTCCCGAGTACCATGATCACCATTTGTAAGAAGTCTGTGTAAGCAACGGCCAACATGCCACCGATGACAGTATAAATCAGCAGGATCACCGTGAAAATGACCATGCCTTGAGTGGTTGGAATACCAAAGACTATGTTGGCAACAAGGCCTCCAGCCACAATCTGAGCCTGAATGTAGACTACTGTGGCTATGAGTATAATTACTGCGCCAACCCCACGAGCCGCCTTACTATCGTACCTGCGTTGAAGGAATGCAGGAAGGGTCAATTCTTTCACCTTGGTAAACCGAGGTGCTAATACAGCGACCATAAACCAGTAGGAAAGTGGAATAGAAATCAGCACCCATGTAAAAGACCAACCGACTTCATAAATGACGCCAATCGTACCAATAAATGTCCCCGCACTTGTGTGCGTTGCGGCCATGGTAGCTCCACCAACTCCCCAACCTAGTTTACCGCCGGCAATCCAGTAGTCGGACTCATTCGCGGTAGCGCGCATACTGTACCAACCAATGGCAAATACCACTGCGAAGTAGAGAAAGAATATTAGTAGCTGAACATTCATTGGTCGTGCTTTTCAACCCAATACATCCAGATCATGTATCCCAATACGATAGCACCTAGTACCACGAATAGCCCCCAGAATATCACACCCATTAGATCAGCATTTTTCTTCTTTGCCAGCCAAGCACACCAAGTATGATCAGCAAACCAATAATGACAAGATCAACAACTGTCGTACCCGAAATATAGAAGTCATCACTCTCCCTTAAATCGAACTTGATCAGTGAAGTCACGACAGGTAAGTCAAACGAATAAGATCCGTCAGAACTTAGATCCAAGATAACATCCGGAAAATGATTGCCGATAAATAGCCCTTCAGTAAGCAGTATTCTCGCCTTCATTTTCCCCTCTTCGGTATCTGCAGCTTTCCATGGCACATACATTACCGGGATAACTGCCTCCTCTCCTTCCCATTGTACTTCATATGCTATTTTGGCAGACCTACCGGAAAAGTCGTAGTGCTCCACCTTCCAAAAATTGTTGTAGTCGATTAATTCAGCCCCTTGATCATTGACGGTTACTGAACTGATACTGGCATTCTCATATTTGATAGCTTGTATTGGCAACATGGTCACACCACTATCTGGCGCTACCGCAATGGTACATTCTACCCTAGTGGAACGGTGATCCAAGAGCTGAACCTGGATATCAAATTGTTCGGTTTTACCCTGGGCTAAAGCACCCAAGCAAGTCCAAGTACTTAATATTATATACCAAGTACTTCTCAGGCCCATACTTCTTTAAGTACACGAAGCGTGTTGGTACCCATCACTTTGGCCATATCTTCATCGCTGTATCCATGCTTGATTAACCAGCGAACTAGATTGTAAGATCCTTCAGTCGGATTCTCCAATCCATCAACATACTCCACAGGCGTATATTCCATACCTGCTATGCCTTTGCCTTTCGACTCTTTAAGCGAAAGTGCTGCTGTATAAGCGGTGTGTAGTCCGACGTGATCTCCGTATAGCGTATCCGGCCCAAAAGACACATGATCTATACCTACAAGATCTTTGATATACTCAAAATGCTCCATCACTGCATCCAGGTTATGAACTCGCTTGGTAGGGGTAAGTGTCGTATGAGGTGCTGCTTCCATACCTATGACTCCACCTTTATCAGCACATGCTTTAAGTACATCATCTGGAGCCATTCGGTTGGTGTTCCAAAGTGCTTTTGCACCAATGTGGCTTAATACGATAGGCTTAGTGCTGTGCTCGATAGTATCCAACGCGGTTTGGTCACCAGTATGGGAGCAGTCAATCAACATACCCACTTTGTTCATTCGCTCTACGGCTCTTTTACCAAACTTGGTCAGGCCACCATCTCGATCTTCTTTTAAGCCTGAACCTAACGCATTCGACTCACTGTAAGTGATTCCCAACAGACGCACACCGAATCCATAAAGCAAATCGATTCGATCCAGCTCATTCTCGATCATCATAGCGCCTTCCATGCTTGCCACCCAAGCCATTTTATTCTCTTTATGCGCTCTTATGATATCGTCAACAGTTCTTGCATGAATTACAAAATCCTGATGGGCAATATCACATAGTCGCATACCTAAATCATGCGTCACCTCACTCCATTTCCAGCCCCCTTTGGAATGAATTTGGCAAATACCATCCATGAGATTGTCAAACACACAATCCCAGTGAGAGGCTGCCAGTCCGTCAAATGCTGTTGCCATGCGGCCTTCTTTGACATAAGCAGGTGTCTGCATGATGTCATCAGGGAATGTACCCAAATGCTCATGCATAGAAATCAGAATGTTATTCTCGATGAATGCCTTGGCACGTGCTTCTTCATCTGCCGACAAGGGCACTTTGGTTGAGTTGACGCGCTCGACTTCCTTGGCTAATGGAAAGTACTTGTAGTCAACATCTTTCTCTAGATATTGAAATGATTGGTATCCGTTGTAATCTTTCGTTAAGCTCATTTTGAGTGTTGTTTAAGAATTGGAAGTTAGCGAAACTGGTCAGCACCTTAAGTGATCATTCTGTGAGTGGAGGCAATATGATGCGAATTGGTCGCTTCCTTTACTTTATAATATACCGTTCAGTTATTCATTCCGGTAGGTAGGTCGAGTCATGGATAGATTGCTTTCTAACATGCGGCATAATATATTCGGCAGCTAAACCTCAAATGGTCGCTACCACCAATGAATGGAGTAATCAACTTTACCAATATTGTAGAGCAAGCATGGCTAGACTATGATAGTTCAAGGCCCATCAAATACATTGAAGATATCAGTGCCAAGGTTTCGACCAATCACGTATATCGAATATGGTTTGAAGACGAAGGGACAATCATTGGTAAGCTGTCCTACTTTGGTAAATACGAGCATTTTGTTCAGGATCACGCTATCATCAATGCGCTTGCGACCAATCTGACAGAACCTTTTGAAAACTTTCTTGCTAAGTCACTCACCAAACACGGTGAACTTTACACCTATCAATATGATAATGGCTGGCTTAAGGCCTGGGTGATATTCTACAATCCAATTAGGGTCGGCACTCGTTTGCGACGAGTCCAGAGCAAGAAGAAAATCGAGTTGCTAGGCCAGCAGCTGGCTAAGTTTCATAAGGCTTGCTTTAAAGTACGTAATACTCTACCACCTAATTCCAAGTCTATCGAGAATGACATCAATCATTTACTTGAGATTTTGGATACGGAGCAAGGTCAGTATGAACACCGTGGGCATATTGAAAACATCAAACTCCAATGCCATACCCTACTTGAGAATATCAAAAAGCTTGGCATGGACACTTATGATCCTATTCCGGTTTTTATAGACTGGAATATTGGCAACTTCTCAGTTGATGAAGACTTCAATTTCTTCTCTCGGTGGGACTATGACTGGTTCCGGATGAGTAGCCGCGTTTTGGATTTTTACTTTTTCAGTCGCGTTTGCTCGGCCGCAGGAGACCAGACCACATTCAGTTATACTGCTGATCAGTTGATGGAAGAGCGCTTTGGGATATTTCTCAAGGCGTATCATGAAGTTTACCCCCTCACCCTACCGGAAATCAGTTTTATGAAAGAAGCTTATCGCTTCTTTATACTCAATTATGTCATCAAAGATGGTCGCTATTTCTTCAATGAAATCTATGCATCGCGTCTTCAAAAAGAAGCTCATGAGGTCTACTTCCCCAATTTGGAAAATTCATTTGACGAAGATGTCATCAAGCGACTACTGAATTTATAAACATGGAAATCACAGATTTCAAGTCAATCGCCCGGAACTACGAGACTATCTTTTTTGATGCATTTGGAGTGCTCAAAAATCATCAAGGTCTCCTACCGGGAATAGAGAATACTTTCGCATATCTCAAAGAGAATGATATCGACTACTATATCCTAACCAACGACGCAAGTCGGGGACCGAAGGAGCTGGCCCAAGGATATCAGGACGCTGGTCTCATGGACATTACGAAGAGTAAAGTCATCTCGTCCGGAATGTTGGCTCGAGAGTATCTCAAGATGAAGGTGAAGTCCGGAACAGTCGCCTACCTGGGCACAAAAGAGTCTGCCCATTATATAGAGACGGTTGGCTTAAAAACCATTTCCATTGCTGATCTGGATATGGACGAAGCGGATGACGTTAGCGTGCTCGTATTCTTAGATGATGAAGGTTTTGATTGGAATCACCATATCAACAAGACAGTCAACCTTCTGCGAAGACACAACATACCAACTATTGTCTCCAATACAGATCGCTACTATCCTGTAAATCGAAAAGAGGTCGCTGTAGCGGTTGGAGGTATTGCAGATATGGTGGAAAATATTGTACGCAAAACTTTCATACGATTTGGAAAACCAGATGCCCAAATGTTTATTTATGCTCATCAGCATACCATCTCTCGAGGTGCTACCACAGACAAAAACAAGATTTTAATGGTCGGTGATACCCTTTCTACAGACATACTTGGAGGTAATAAGTTCGGTTTAGATACTGTGCTTGTTTTGACCGGTAATACACTAGCGGAAAGAGCTGAATCAAGAATACGATCAACAGGCATAATCCCAACTTTTGTCTGTGAGTCAGCCATCATTGACTAGCTCACATTTGACCACCTTCGCAAGTCTGGTATCTTTTGGATAAATTCATTTATCCATATGAAAAGAAACCTTTCCATCACCGGCAATACCAGCTTCACTGATCTTAAAGTCGATGAACCTTCAGATTATGCTGCAGGCGTACCGGGCATCAAAGCTGCCCTGGAGCATGTTAATAAGGAAAGTGGCCTTTTCAAATCGCTGAGCGTCCTATCGGAAATGAATCAAAAGGAGGGCTTTGACTGCCCTGGCTGTGCCTGGCCTGACCCTGATGACCGATCTAAGCTCGGAGAGTATTGTGAAAATGGAGCAAAGGCACTTGCTGAGGAAGCGACCGACAGCAGAGTTGATGAGAGCTTTTTTGAAAAGCATTCTGTCGAGCAGCTATCGTTATGGACAGATTATGAAATCGGAAAGAGTGGTAGAATCACCAGACCATTTGTATTAAGGCGAGACAGTGTTCATTATGAACCTATTGAATGGCAGGATGCCTTTGACCTAATCACTCAGCAACTGCATCAACTAGATTCACCTGATGAGGCCATATTTTACACCTCAGGTCGATCAAGTAATGAAGCAGCATTTCTATATGGCTTATTTGCTCGCCAGTTCGGCACCAACAATATGCCCGACTGCTCGAACATGTGCCATGAATCGAGTGGCTTTGCGCTGAAAGAAACTTTGGGAATAGGCAAAGGATCAGTGACGCTCGATGATCTTCCAGATGCGGAGGTGATCATGATCATTGGTCAAAATCCCGGTACTAACCACCCCAGGATGCTCACGTCACTTGAGAAGTGTAAAAAGAATGGTGGTAGGATCATCACGATCAACCCGCTTGAAGAAGCAGGGCTCAAGCGATTTAAGAATCCACAGACCGTTGGCGGTTGGATTGGCAGTGGTACTCCTTTAACCGACATCCACCTACCGGTAAAAATCAACCAGGATGTATCCTTGCTCAAGCTGATGATGAAGAAGCTGCTTGAGCTTGAAAATCAAGGTCAGAACGTGTTGGATCATAATTTCATCAATGAAAAAACAAGTGGTTTCGAAAAGTTAGTAGTAGATCTCGCTACTTACGACGATCAAGAATTATTGGCTGCTTCGGGTGTAGAAATGAAACTAGTCGATGAGACCGTAAAGCTGCTCACGTCTAAGTCTAGAATTATCATTTGCTGGGCGATGGGCTTGACTCAGCATAAAAATGCCGTTGATAACATTCGCGAATGTGTCAACCTCCTCCTCATGAAAGGCAGTATTGGCAAAAAAGGAGCCGGCACATGCCCTGTAAGAGGACATAGCAACGTGCAAGGCGATCGTACTGTAGGCATCATGCATTATGTTTCCAAAGAGCTTAACCATTCCCTGAAAGAGACTTTCGGTATTGATGCTCCTGAACATCATGGACATGACACGGTCGGATCTATACAGGCAATGCATGAAGGAAAAGCTAAAGTTTTCATTTCTCTAGGAGGCAATTTTCTTTCTGCTGCTTCTGATACGGCATATACAGCGCAAGCACTACAGAATTGTGACTTGACCGTATCGGTCTCCACCAAGCTCAATCGTACTCATCTGATTACAGGTAAAACAGCTTTAATCTTACCGACTTTAGGAAGGTCAGAAAAAGATGCGTCTGGAGGTCAACAACGATACGTGACTGTCGAAAACAGTATGGGCAGAGTCCATCGCTCGAAAGGAGTTAGAGAACCTGCCACCGACTATCTAATGAGCGAACCGGAAATAGTTGCTGGTATCGCTAATGCCTATGTCGAAGATGATAGTCCTATTAACTGGACCGTACTAGGACAAGATTACGATCTGATCAGAAAGAAAATCAGTGAGGTGATTTCAGGCTTTCAAGACTATTCAGCAAAATCAGCCGGGACTGGCTTTTACTTACCTAACAATGCGAGAGTCGGAGATTTTTCTGTCGTTCCGGGAGGCAAAGCAAAGTTTAGTGTTTGCAATTTGCCAAAACATTCGGTGGCCGAAGATGAATTTATGTTAATGACGATGCGATCACATGATCAGTTTAACACGACCATTTATGGGTTGGATGATCGCTATCGGGGAATCAAAAATGAGCGTCGGGTACTTTTCATGAATCCCGAAGACATGAAAAAAAATCAGCTGCAAAAAAAACAGGTTGTCCACTTGGAAAGCAATTACGATGGTCAAAAAAGAAGAGCTGAAAACTTCAAAGTCATTCCTTATAAAATACCACAACAGAATCTTGCAGCCTATTTTCCCGAGACCAACATGCTAGTGCCAATTAACCATTTTGCAGACGGCAGTCGTACTCCGATTAGCAAGTCGATTGTTGTGAAGGTTATTGCTTAATTACCCTAGTAACCATTCCTTCAATTCTTCAAAATCAGCCTTCATCGGAATTGCTTTTTTCTCGCGCTGAACTAATATAGCAAGACGCTCGGGCATTTCAAGCGGTTGATGGGTGGCTTGCTCTACCGTATCAGCAAACTTGGCTGGATGAGCAGTAGCTAAGAAAACACCGGCAGTTTTTTCATCTTGAGCTTCTTGATACTCTTTGAGTGCCTGGTAGCCGATGGCACTATGAGGACAAAGGGTATATTGATACTGATCGTAAACTGCCTTGATGGTCGCCTTGATGGTCTCATCGTTGTGATCTGCTCCTTCGATCCATTCTACGACATTGGCATGTTCCCCATCAAATAAACCTAGCAACCTCGGAAAATTACTCGGGTTGCCAACATCCATGGCATTGGCTAGGGTCTGAACTGAAGGCTTTGGCTCGAACTTACCAGTCTTCAAATATTCGGGTACGATGGCATTAGCATTTGTTGCTGCTACAAAGCGATGGACCGGAAGACCCATGCGGAAAGCGATTAGACCACCACAGAGATTACCAAAGTTGCCACTAGGTGTGCAGAAAACCACCGGTAGGTCAGTTGATTTTCGCACCTGACCATAAGCATAAAAATAATAGAACGACTGTGGGATTAGGCGGGCAATGTTGATAGAGTTGGCTGAAGAGAGGTTCATTGCTTTCTTCAGATCACTATCCAGAAACGCCGACTTCACCATGCGCTGACAATCATCAAAAGTGCCATCAATCTCCAAGGCCGTGATATTACCGCCATTAGTGGTAAGCTGTTGCTCTTGCACGAATGACACTTTCCCTTTTGGGTAAAGAATCGTGACTCTGATGCCTGGCACGTTAAAAAAGCCTTGAGCTACTGCACTGCCCGTGTCACCTGATGTAGCAACTAATATGTTGATTTCTCTATTCTCCTTTTGAAGGAAGTGCCCCATCATTCGGGACATAAAGCGCGCACCAAAATCTTTAAAAGCTAGAGTCGGCCCCTGAAATAACTCCAAGGCATAAAGCCTATCGTAAAGATGGACAACAGGTGCTGGGAAATTCATCGCATCCTGAATCAACTTTTCCAGTTCCGCTTCTGGAATTTCATCCCCAATAAAGGCCCGACTCACCTCGAACCCTATTTCCGGTAGGGACAAGTCACTCAACCTGGAGAAGAAACTGTCGGGTAGTTTAGGAATTGAAGAAGGCATGTAGAGCCCATTGTCCTCTGGTAATCCCTTGAATACCGCCTCTTGAAAATTGACCTCAGCAGCTTCCTTCTTGGTGCTATACAGTTTCATGATGTTAGAATTTTTGGACCTTCCTGGTTCACTTTCGAATGGTATAGGGTGTAGTCAATGCCTTTTGACTTCATCACATTACCCATGGCAGTGCCAATGGCCTGCGCCAAGTGCTCATTGTAAGTTAGTGCAAAGCAAGTCGGGCCACTACCGGAAATGCTGAAAGCAAGAGCACCACTATCAAGTGCAGCGGCTTTCAGTTCTTCAAAACCTGGTATCAGTTTGGCCCTGTGAGGCTCGATCAATACATCTTCCAGTGAGCGCCCGATCAATCCAAAATCACTTTTTGCCATACCTGTGACCAGGCCAGCAACATTGCCCCACTGACGTATCGCTTTTTTCAAAGGAACCTCTGTTGGTATTATCCCACGCGCATCACTCGTGTTGATCTCCACATGTGGATAGATGAGCACTATCCTCAGTTCCGCAGGTACAGGTATCGTGGCTACATCAAAAGGTTCTTCACCACGTGCAAGCGTAAAACCACCCATCATCGAAGGAGCAACATTGTCAGCATGCGCACTTTTAGAGGCAAACTTTTCTCCTTCTAGAGCATGTACTATTAGCTCCTGCCTAGTCAATGGCCTTCCGAATAATTCGTTCGCCACAAATGCACCAGCAACAGCACTTGCCGCACTTGAACCCAGACCGCTTCCAAAAGGCATCTTCTTGTGAAGATCAAAAGTCACACCTTTGGATTGATCTGTGACACTCAAAAAACTTGCTATCGCAATGCCAGCAGTATTCTTTTCAGCTTCCAATGATAGCCTGCCGTCATCACCGGTGATGCTATTAATTTTGACCCCTGGTTCATCTGTCAACCAAGCCTCTATTTCATCACCAGGAGCTTCAAGGCATAAACCGAGCACGTCAAAGCCACAGCCCACATTACCGATGCTAGCTGGTGCAAATGCTTTGACTCTATCGGACATGAGCTGCTCCGAATTTGTAATTATCTTGAATGAAGTGGTTACTGATAGAAATGATCTCGGCAAACACACCTGCAGAAGTAACTTCAGCTCCAGCACCAGGTCCCTTTACTACAAGTGGCCGCTCATAGTAACGCTTCGTAGTAAATGAGACGATATTATCACTACCTGACAGACTGTAGAACGGATGCTCAGGTCCTACTTGCTCGAGTTTGATCTGCGCTTGGCCTTTCTCCATTGATGCAATCAACCTGAGCACCTTGCCATCCGATGCTGCCTGATCTCTCAACTTGGAAAGGTCATCATCCACCTTTTCCAACTCAGCAAAAAACTCACCCACAGAATTGACTTTGAAACAAGATTCGGGTAGGATAGGATCAAGTTTCACATCCTCCGGCTCAAGCTGTAGCCCTGCTTCTCTTGACAGTATAAGAATCTTACGTGCCACATCCATTCCGTTAAGGTCATCCCTAGGATCCGGCTCGGTCAAGCCCTTTTCTTTGGTTTCTTTCACCACATCGCTAAACTTAGTATCACCTACGAAAGAGTTGAAGATGTAGGATATCGTACCCGAAAGAATACCTTCGATCTTACGAATCTTGTCACCGCTGATCTTGAGGTCGTGCATGGTGCCAATGATCGGAAGTCCTGCTCCTACATTGGTCTCATATAAAAACTTGCAACCATGATCTGTAGCCGCTTTTCTGAGCTTGGTATAGTTCGCGAACTTACCAGAATTAGCAAGTTTGTTTGGTGTAACTATTGAAATCGAAGAGTTCAAAATCTCTTCATAATGCTTAATAACTGACTGGTTTGAGGTACAGTCCACAAAGACGCTATTGGATAGGTTCATCTCTCGCATCTTCGCAATGAATTCATCAATGCTCGAGTTATTACCTGGGAAGTCGATGAGCTCTCGCCAGTTTTCCAGATCAATGCCACTTTCATTAAAAGCCATGTTGCGGCTATTCGCCACACCTACTACATTGATCTTGAGTGAACGTTCATTGAGCAGATAGTTATGCTGCTCAGAGATTTGCTTGAGCAGTGTGCCACCAATAAGACCTGATCCAAGAAGGAATATATTGAGCGACTTCTGATCTGACAAGAAGAATGCTTCATGCAAAGCATTTAGCGCTTTGGAAAGGTTCGGTCGATTGATCACAACTGAGATATTAAGCTCAGACGACCCCTGCGCAATCGCCGCTACATTGATTCCATTCTTACCAAAAGCATTAAATAAGCGACCAGCGATACCCGGGGTATGCTTCATGTTTTCGCCAATAATTGCGACGACACTAAGGTCTTCTTCAACCGCTATCTTTTCAATCTCTTTGTTGCGAAGCTCCAATGCAAACTCTTCCTTTAAAGTCTTTTGAGCATGTTTAGTATCGGCAGGATTCACTGCAAAAGTGATTGAGTGCTCAGAAGAGGCCTGGGTAATCAATATCACATTGATCTGATTTCGCGCTAGCGATCCAAACAGGCGAGAAGCCACGCCGGGAACGCCCACCATACCGCTACCGATCAAACTGACAAGAGACACTTGCTCGATAGAAGAGATGCCCTTCACCGGAAACTTCAGCGGACTTGTTTTCTTGCCTATAAAAGTACCTTCAAAAGAAGGGTTGAATGTATTCTTTATCCTTAAAGGAATCTTCTTGTTGATAGCAGGCTGAAGTGTCGGCGGATAAATCACTTTTGCCCCGAAATGTGACATCTCCATAGCCTCTACATAAGAAAGGTGTGGCATAGAATAGGCCTCTTTCACCTTTCTGGGATCTGCCGTCATCACCCCATCAACATCTGTCCAGATCTCAACCTCCTCTGCTTCAAGTGCCGCGGCTATAATAGAAGCAGTGTAGTCGGAACCTCCTCTACCAAGCGTAGTAGTCACATTAGCCTCATTGCTGGCTATGAAACCTGTTACGATCCGCAATCCGGTATGCTCCTCAAAATAGGATTGGATGTTTGCATTCGTGACCTTGAAATCAACTTTGGCATTGCCAAAATTGCTATCGGTTTTAATGAGCTCTCGCGTATCCAAAAAGCCACAATCAACGGATTGTCCATTCAGATAATGCACGATAATATTGGCCGATAGGCGCTCACCAAAGCTCAGGATAATGTCTAATGACCGATTGGAAAGCTCTTTGAGAAGGAAAATACCATGAAGGAGCCCCTTCATCTCGCTTATAAGGCTGTCAATCGTCAGTTTACCTTCTTCGTGCGTTTTACCTCCGTTCAGGTCTTTGAGTGTCGTATGATGAAGCTGCCTAATTTCCTCAAGTCTTACTAGGTAGTTTTCATCTCCCTCCAGTGCCAATTCTGCGGTTTGAATCAACCTATTGGTCACTCCACCCATTGCGGATACGACCACCCATATATTCTGTTTAGTTGCCTGATAACCGGCGATTACATCTCCAACCCTTCTGATATTGTCAGCGGAACCTACGGATGTGCCGCCAAACTTCAAGACCTTCATAATACGATTTTTTCAAAGAGGGGCAAATTTGATAAAATAACGGTAAAAAGGCAGGAGCAACGGAAAAATTTAGGAAGGTTAAAAGCTTACCAGAATATCGTATTGCAAAAGTCCGTTTCTGCCATCATTTTTCTAAAAACACCCCTCAAAATGAGTGATTATTTAGGATCTCACAATAATCTCATGAGTGATATAAGACTTTCATCACGATTAATAAACCACTAGCGTAAATAGCAATCTCAGCACACCCGCTATCAGCTATATTGAATAGAATATCAAAGCATAAAATCACAATCCTATGAGAATAAAAGTGTTACTAATGCTGGTAGCATTGGGGCTTGTTTTTAGCTCTGCCGATGCACAGCGAAGAGGAAGGTCAGCAGCCGTGCCGACGGTTGACTATGATACTGCTCTTTACAACAAAATGAAATGGCGCAACATCGGCCCGTTTAGGGGTGGAAGATCAACTACTTCTACAGGTGTTGTCGGCAATCCATACACCTACTATATGGGTACAGCCGGCGGTGGTGTTTGGAAAACTGAAGATGCCGGTCTTAATTGGAAAAATGTATCCGATGGATTCTTCCAAACAGGGTCAGTTGGCGCAGTGTCAGTTTCAGAATCTGATCCTAATGTCGTCTATGTGGGGATGGGTGAGGCACCCATCAGAGGTGTGATGACTACCTCAGGTGATGGAGTATATCGTTCTACCGACCAAGGCAAAACTTGGGAGCACCTTGGTCTTGAAAAGACCTTTCACATCTCTCAGGTGAGAATCCACCCTGATAATCCAGATGTGGCATTCGTATCCGCAATGGGAAGTCCCTACGGACCGACTCCTGAGCGAGGCGTTTACCGTACCAAAGACGGTGGAGAAACTTGGGAAAAAGTGCTCTTTGTTGACAATACGACTGGTGCTGTTGACTTGAGTATGGATATGACCAATCCTCGGATCCTTTACGCGGCAATGTGGGATTATCAGAGACAGCCTTGGTTCGCACGAAGTGGTGGCCCTGGTAGCGGTATTTGGAAAAGTACCGATGGCGGAGACACTTGGAATGAATTGACCGAAGGCCTGCCTAAGGCAGTGATGGGTAAAATAGGTATTGACGTATCACGTGCCAATCCAGACAGAGTTTATGCGATCATCGAATCAGATGAAGGTGGTCTGTACCGATCAGACAATGGAGGTAAGTCATGGAAACTCATGAACTCCGAGCGTATCATAAGGACTCGTTCTTGGTACTACATGCACATGTTTGCTGACCCTGTTGATGAGAATAGAGTGTATATCATGAATGCGCCATTCAACAAGTCAATCGACGGTGGTAAGACTTTTACTCAAGTAAGGGTGCCTCATGGTGACAACCACTACCTATGGATCAATCCCGATGATCCGGACAATATGATCAACTCCAATGATGGTGGATCAAACATTACCTTCAATGGGGGCAAGTCCTGGACTAACCAGAGAAATCAACCAACTGCTCAGTTTTACCGAGTAACTGCGGACAATAGATTCCCATATTGGATTTATGGTGGTCAGCAGGACAACTCGTCAGTGGCTACTCCAAGCCGTACATTCAGCAATGGTATAAGCTGGAAAGATTGGATTGCAGGTGTTGGCGGTTGCGAGAGCTCTTACGTTGCATTCGATCCTAACAATCCAAACTTAATGTACGCGGGCTGCTATCAAGGTATCATTCAAGAATACAACCTTGAAGTGGACAGGGTTAAAGCGATCAAGGCATATCCGGAAAACGGACTTGGTGAACCTTCAGATGAGCAGAAATATCGCTTCAATTGGAATGCACCGATCCATGTGTCTCAGCACAACTCGAATGTGATCTATCATGCGGCTCAGATGCTTTTGAGATCGACTAATAGAGGAGTAACATGGGAAGAAATTAGTCCTATACTGACAGGTAATGACAGCACCAAGCTAGGCCCTGGTGGTGGCCCAATCACCAATGAAGGTGCTGGTGGGGAAATCTACCAGACGATCTACTACATGGCCGAATCTATGCATACGCCTGATGTCATTTACACAGGTTCGGATGACGGCTTAATGTACATCACAAGAGATGGTGGCGATAACTGGACCAACATTACACCTCCAGGTATAGGTGAAGGAATGATCAATGCCATTGACATTTCTGCACATGACCCTGCAACAGCTTATGTAGCTTTTACGAAATATAAGTTCGGTGACTTTACCCCGTATGCCTACAAGACCACAGATTATGGTCAGACCTGGAAAAAAATCACCACCGGTATTGAGGACATGGCATGGGTAAGGGTTGTCAGAGAAGACCCGATGAAAAAAGATTTGCTTTATGCAGGAACTGAAAGAGGTCTATTCCTATCATTCGATGGCGGTAACAGCTGGAAAAGATGGCAGTCTAATCTTCCAATGACTCCTATCACGGATCTGAAAGTTCACCAAAATGACCTCCTAGCCAGTACCCAAGGAAGAGCATTCTGGGTACTGGATGATTTGACGCCTCTTCATCAGTTATCTGATGAAGTAGCAGGCAGCACAGCCTTCTTATTCCAACCAAGAGACGCTGTAGCAGTGCAACGGTCGGCTATGAGAAGACAGCCTCCAATGGGTGAAAACCCATTCCCTGGCGCATCTATCAAGTACTATTTCGAAGAGATTGCCGAGGAAGACAGCATTCCGGTAGTGTTTGAAATCATGAATGATCGAGATGAAGTTATCCGTACCTTCAGCAGCGATGCTGACAAGAAGTGGGCTCAGGCTACCAAAGAAACTGGTATGAATGTACTGGAGTGGAATCTACGAATAGAAAACTTCGATCCAGCTGAAGGTGTGATGGGCTCCAGAGGTGGAGGCGGAATGCCAGGTTATAAGGTGACCCCTGGCGATTTCAAAATCAAAATGACTTATGGTGATGTGAGCATGGAGCGCTCGATAAGTGTGCTTCCCGATCCGCGTGAACCAATTAGCGAAAACTTGTATGCTGAGAAACGTCAAATGCTAGAGACACTAAAATCTGAGATTGACGCGATCTATGACAATCTTCGCCAAATGCAGCAGGTCAGAGGTCAGATCAATGGTCTCAATGAGCGATTTGGTGATGATGAGTCCATGGAGGACGTAACCGAAAAGGGCAAAGAAATCCAAAAAAGCATCGGTGGTGTGGAGAATCGTTTGATCTCACCAAAACAGAAAACTTTCCAGGACGTGATCAACTTCCGCAACCAACTGGACAACCAGATGTACTACCTGATGCAGACCATTGATGGCAATCTTCCTCCATTGACAGATGGGGAACAAGTACGCTATGATGATCTGCATACACGATGGATGGAGATCAAGGTGGATGCCGACAAAATACTCGATGAGGATGTCCCTGCGCTCAATCAAATGATCAAGGAGAAGGATACACCTTTCATTGCTCCTAAAGAAAAGAAAGAAGAAGAGGTAGGTTCGTAGCTACCACTCAAGCTTGACTTATATGATACCCTATCGGAATGATCCCGGTAGGGTATTTTTTTTCTGATTCCAGCAGTATTTTAATTTTAGAATACGATTAACTATCGTATTTTCGTATCTTAAATCGTATAAATTATAGTCATGAAAGTCACGGCACTCATACCTGATGAGCTTATCGCAGAAGTTAGGCAAACCACAGGTGGTAAGAATATTACCGAGAGTCTCATAATCGCATTGGAGCATTACCTAAGACATAAAAAGTTAGACGGCATCATTGATGAGATTGACAAAGAGCCTATGGTCTTTAGGGAGGATTTTGTGCCCTATGGCTTACGAGATATCAATAGAGACTGATGATTCTTGTCGATACATCAGTCTGGGTCAACTTCTTAAGAAAGAGTGACCCAGATACCGTCGACATGCTTAAGACTTATCTCAAAAAAGACCATATCTATGCGGTAAGTGCTGTATTTGGAGAGCTACTCCAAGGAGCAAAGAACAAACGTGAAGAAGCTCTGATATCTAAGTTGTGGGAGAATTTACCTAAGGTTGAAGAGGATCAGTTATTTATCATGGCTGGTAGGTTGTCTAAAGACTATAAGCTCTATGCCTCTGGGGTGGGATTGATCGACTGTTATATTCTAGCCGCTGCAATGGACAATAATCTAACTCTTTGGACACTCGATAAAAAACTACAGCAAGCGATAGATATCATTCAAGAATAGTCTCAAAACTGGCAATTGAAAGTAACTAAAGCGCAGTACCAAACTAACTATTAAACCGGTTCTGCGCTCCTATTTGAATCCAGCATCTCGGCCTTTCTCGCCTTGAACTCCCCTGGGGTCATACCCTCCTTTTCTTTAAAGACCCTTTGAAACGTAGATTTTGAACTGAAACCACATTCTAAGGCAATCCCCGTTAGGTCATATTTTGCGTAATGATCATCATGGATGAGCTGCTTCACCTCTTCGACCCTTAGTCGGTTAATGAAATCCTTGAAGGTTGATTTTTGGACCAATTTAAAGTGGTTGATTAATTCGTTACGGCTAATGTCCATCATCGCAGCAAATGACTGAACTGTCAAGTTGGGATTCTTGAAGACCTTATCCTCGTAAAGAAACTTACTCAGCTTTCGGTTAAGCTCATTTTGCTTTGCAAGCGATTGATCGTCGATTCGAGTCTGTCTAGGCAGTAGGTATTTTTTCAAGTAAGGAAGCTCGCTTAAGCTGTAGAGAAAAACGAAATATGCAAGAAAGTGCAAATAGCCGTATGCGGCATTATATCCAAGGGCAATGACCCAACCGCTAGCGACTTGCAGCCAACCATCAAAGCCATTTAATGCTCCATGCTTGTCAAGTTTATCTAGTATATCCCAGAGGGGAATTTGAAGCAGAAAAAAGTATAATGAGTAGAATAAAAGCCTAACCCGGGAATAGGCTCTGGGGATCAATACCGTTTTAGCATTGATGATGATCTCGCGATGGGTCAGAAAAAAGTAATACCAAAAAATGGCCAATGTCCACAGAGAGAATCCAATCGAAATCAAAAGCTCGAACTCACTTGAGAAATGATCCTTGAGAAAGAAGCGAGTTAAGACCAACGTCACATAATATACCGCGGGTATTGAAAGATGAAATACCAAAGCCTGTCTGGACAGATGACTTGTCAGAGTTTTGTAGTGAAACATCAATATTGCCCCGACGAAAATTGGCTTTCCTGGGCCGATGAGAAGAAATAGCATGAGGCTTTCATCCCGGGGATACGCAAACACATGTTTGAAAAACCAAAGTCCGTAGATGAGGCAGAGTATGGATAACCACACCTTAGACCTGTTGCCTTTCGCCAGCAAATGCAAAGCAGCTACCGCAATAAGCTGAGCACCTAATATCAGCTGAATGCCGGGGAGCAAGCTAGAGAGGTTTGTCGCCAATGATTCGCGTTTTATGAAGTCCCAAAACGAGTTTTGACACCAATTTAGAAAGAATTCGCTCCTTGTTTCTAGTTCTCATGCCGTCCTTTAAGGCAACTTAACATTACGCGAATGCTACAAAATATACTACCGTCATTAATTGCCTTAGCTTTGAGTCTCCCTCTTATCTTTAGTTTTAAAGCCAACCATACCTTACCAGCAAAAAGAATAGGACTTCTACTGCTATATCAGTCGGTCTATTTAGTCCTGATCTTCCTTCCGCTCCAATTTGCGGTCCTATCGATCCCGGCAAGCACTATGAACTGGTCAGGGAAGTTGCTTGCCCTTGCTTTTTCAACAACCTTTTATCTCTTCTACAAACCTGTTTTTGAAAAAACGGACTTCATGAAGATCAGTCCGGCCAAAGGGTCTCTCAAGTCAGTGGTATTGGTCGGGATGATAATCCTAGCCGTGATGTGCGCACTTACATTGGCATTTTCAAAAGGTAAGCCTTTGGACATAGAGAGACTTGCCTATCAGGCTACAATGCCTGGACTTGATGAAGAGCTTTGGAGAGGCTTAATTCTAATGCTCATTATTCCACTAATGCAGGAGTCGAAATATAGATTAGGTCACCCAGGAGTCTGGTTCACGACCATCATTTTTGCCCTTGGCCATTCACTGTATCTTCAAGATTGGCAATTCGGCTTTGCTGCGGACGCATTCGTGGTAACAGGAGTTCTTGGCTACATATTAGGTTGGACTATCCTCAGAACCAAGAGTATCCTTCCCGCCTTGATCTTACACAACCTGATCAATTTCTCCACTAATTTGTTAGAGATGCTTCTGCTATCTGAATGATTTGGTTATCATTCTTTAAAAAAGTCAGATCTTGAAGTAGTCCTCTATCTACCATTGGAAGTATCTGAATTGTAATTGATTGTACCAGTTCTTAGGTCCCTTGTGGTTTATTCGGTTTGTATGTACAAACAAAGCCAAGCAACATCAAGCTGTTGTCTAGCAAAACACGGATACTCTGATGCAGCTTGCATCTGGCTCTTGTTGCTCTCAGTATACGCTTTCTAGCCAGCTCAGAACGTACTAAAACCCTCGACAATTTCATCTGCCAAGGTCTATCTTATCTGCCTAGCTGGACTAGCCCAACGGAACAAAGCTAAGTCTGGATGACTTGATGATCCAGATTGATCTGAAAATTCCGAGATAAGCCTGTCGCTAGGAGCCAGTTTTGGTTTTCCAATATATCCGGCAGCCAGTTTCTCTGATATACGAAAACAAAAAACCCTGACATTTCTGTCAGGGTCTGTCTCTTGTCGGGATGACTGGATTCGAACCAGCGGCCCCTACTACCCTAAAGTAGTGCGCTAACCGGACTGCGCTACATCCCGATCCCCTAAAAGGATGGCAAAAATAGTAAGAACCCACTCGATTTACTATCGGAAGTCAATCAAAATGTATATTGAGATCACGAACAAAGTCTCCTGAAGGTATCCATCTAAGACCTTCAGTTGGTCCTAGGAACTGGTAGACCCAGGCACTGTAATGCCGGCCTTTTAAGTTGACCTCAACGATTCTACGCTCATAGTCGCCCTCTGATACTCCCTCATAGTCATCAAGCTTACGCAATGCAACCTTCGGATCGTGTAACCTGAGCAATTCGCCTATTACCCGATCATTGTTGCCCAAACCAGATGATACTAATCCGGGATACCAACTAATGCGAAAAAGTCGCCCTTGAATCGTACAGATCCCTAGCAAACTGCTATTGGCAGCTAACCATCTTGCCTGGGGATGATCCAGGCCCGTACGCAAGGTGCCATAGACGAAAAGATGATCAGTCATAGACACCTACCCGTTCCTCAAGCATTTTCTCCTCCTTGCGCTGCTCCTTGAGCTGTCGGATCACCTCTTTATTCTTTCGCTTGATATCACGCTTATTGCTGCGAGCGCCGATACTGGAGACCACCCCACTCAAAACGGACTTGGAGAGATAATTGAATATAGATCGGTTGACATTTCGCTCATAGAAGATGTCTCCATCCCGCACAAACAGCCATCTGGGGTTATTAGAATTGATAACGAATGCATTGGCAAAGAAGCTTCCCAGCGCAGGCCCCATGCCTTTATCGCTTTCATCCTTTTTGGAGATCATAGAGATCTTGAGGTCTTCATAATAGAATGTCATTTCACCTAATGCAAAGTCTTCATTGGCTTCTATGCTAAACTCCATTTTGTTGTTCTGCCCGCTTCTGACCTTGACAAAAGCGACGTGTTCCATCATACGATTTAGCTTCGTCAGATCCATTTTGTCAAGTCTACCGACAACAAGAAAACTACCTCTCTCATCTTTCAGGTTTGCGGTAGCGTTTAGTGATAACTCTCCCTGACCCATGAGCTTCGTTGACACATTGGCTGATAAGATCTCGTTTTTGGACAATGCCATTGGAGTGTTGACAAGATTGTCGAAAGTGGCCGACATGTCGGTAAAGGCTATGGTACCGGTAGTGGAGGATGCCAGCGCATGCTCAGTGTAAGTGATCTTTCCATTTTCTAAATCGAATCGGTCAAGTTCGATGGGGATGTCTAGCTGTTGCAAATTCATATGTGGAAGACCTTTGTACTGCTCTCCCTCCCTTGGTACCCTTTTATCTCGAAAAACCGACATCCCCACTCCATTGATCCGTACCTGATCTATATCAACCCTGTTATCAAAGAATAATGCACGCCAATTAATACCTATCACGTCAAGGCTATCTACATCCAGGTCGATCCAATCAGTTTGCTTTCCAAATGCCTCTGCGTAGGCCTCTCTTCCTAAAGTTGGCTTGAGTTGGGCGTCAGTCAATGTGATGCGCTGCTCTCCAAAAGAAACACGGTAGCTACCGGCGTTAATTTTGTTCAAACTGTCAGTAATGAAGTATTCGAGATCCGAGCCGGTGAGTACGATATCTTTATTCCAAAATAGTCTTTCTCCATCAACACGAGCAGTAGTATCAGCTTCCAGATTGATGATCATGATGTCAAGGTTGTTCAAGTCGAGTCCTGTATTGACTTCCTTAGCATTATTGCGGTAGCCCAATGATGTGCCAGTCACCTTGAAGGTATCAATACTTATCTCATTAATTCCCACCTGTCCCAATGGTAATGTTGCAGGCAAGCCATCGTTATCAGTATGAGCCTGGGCATAGGTGATTTGTGGTAATGCCAGGTCTACTGACTGAATATGGAGCTTTTGCTCTTCTATGAGCTTGGGCAGTCTGAACCAGTCAATGGTGATTTGTGGTAACAATACTTCAAGTTGACTTTCCCTTTGAGGTCCAAGAGCAAAATAAAGTGAGTCGACTTCAAACCGCCTGCCGCTTGACTGTAGCGTAATTCGCTTGAAACTCACTGAATCTTGCAGCTGTGGGAATGCGAAACTGGGGTTTAAAACTGTAAGCGAATAGTCCTCCGCAAAAAACAGTTGAGTGGTATCTCTAGGAATATCTTGACGAATATTGAAGCCTTCAACAGAGAAGTCCATTCTAGGTATTTGAACCACTTGTGCACCACGAGTCACATCAACCGTCCCCGAGTCAAAGTAGAAGGATGCTATCTCCATCAATTTAAACTGACTCGTGAGTTGCTCATACAGGCTATCCATACTTATAGGTACACTAAGGGACTTATTTTTTGACTCACTTCTGATACGAACCACAGGTTTAGTTAGCTGTGCATCTTCTATCCTCCAGCGATTATCGAGTAATGCTTCCTCAAGATCAAAACCATTAAGTGTTAGCGCTTCTGAAAAAAAATCAAATTGGTCAAGTGAATCACTTTCAAGATTTGGCTTAAAGCTTATCTCTGACAGGCTAACACTGTTAGCCGCTTGATCCAAACCTACATGATTGATCTTTAGTGTGTGATCTAATTCCGGTAGATGGACAGAGAGCGATTGTCCATCAAATTGAAATTGCTCTAAACGATGCTCGATCTGATTCCGTGCAAGCAGCACCGAGTCGAGTGAAAAATTCTGGACGGAAACACTGTACCGACCAAGGTTCAATATGGGTAGATCATCTTGTGCATATCTGAATTGTCCATCCACTACCGTAAACTCACCAATATTGACAAAGTCTATCCAGTCAGGTAGCCCACTATTTGTACCTAACTGCTTCTGTCTACTACTGAAATGAGTAAGATCAAGTTCGGGTGCTCTGAGCTTGATCTTATCTAGCAAAAAATGCTCTTCATGAAGAAGGTTCAGAAAGTTGATCCCCGAAATCTCGAGGAGATCGATCCTCCCGCGATAGGAAACAGGACGATCAATCGTTCCCTCATGTATCGGCCGGAACCTAAAATTATCAATTTGCATTGATCGCGTTTTCGAGTTGATTGAAAAAGTGTCTAGCAAAATGATATGAGTACGGTCAGGAGTTTCGACATCAAAGTCGGAAAATCCAATAGCAATCTCATCGGAAAAGAGGAACCGGTCCCGTCGCTCAAGGGCGTCCTCATCTATATGAAAATCAATGATGTCAACCTGCACATAATCGAGACCAAGTAATTCTTCGGTATCCTCAAGCCAGTGAAACCTACCATTGTTAATATCGATGGAGTCAAATGAAAGTAGTTGGGCATAAGGTCTGATACTCGACCATAGGGTTGAAGCAGACATGTTTTGACTTCCATCTCCACGTCTATTCTTGGTGTATTTGTGCACTTGTACTTCCGGTTGATCCATGTAGAATCTCCCAAAGTCAGCTTGCTGATGATTCGCAATAGCATGCCAATCAAACCCCGTCAGGCCTGCCGCCGGTAAGTAGATTTCATAAATGTCGGGGATGCCTTTGACCTCTATATCCTTTCTGACTGAGGATCGGAAACTGTCAATTTCGATCAGATTGTCGAAGGACGATAGCTTGAAGTGTTTGATAAAAACCTGATGGACACTATCGGGTAGGTTAGCCTTATAATTGTCAAAGCTCAACTCTATATCAGTGAAATACTCCTTGCTCATACCATCTCCGAAAAAGGTACTATCCACTCTGAAGTCTCCTAGGCGGATATTAGCGTTCTCAAGTTTTATACCTCTACCCTTATCATTGGCGATCAAATGAAGATCCATCATGGCCCTGGTGATATTGGATGACCTGATGTATACTTCATCGAAGTAGTCTGTAAGAATAGCTGTAAAATCATTTTCTGACTCTTTTTTTGGAGCCATCTCATCATTGATCAATATAGATGGGTTAACCAATGCAATACTGTCTATATAGAGCCTGTTGTAAGCATAGGCAGTGAGAAAGTCAACACCACTCAAATGAAGTGAAGGAATCGTAATATCAAATATGTTGATCAAATCAGGGTTCTCGTAAAACGACACATCCATATTGGCGCGTGGAGCTACTTTGATGTCATCAAATCTTACTAAACCATCAGCGGTAGACAAGTGGAATGCACCGAAGCTAAACTGATGAATACCGTCAGACAAAAACAGCGATTGGTCATGGATCACTAATTCTATTTGATCAGTGTAGAAGACCTTTTTCACTGCTTCAGAAGCCGAATCAAGCAGAAAATTCTTTGCCTCGAAGTTAAGCCTGTTAATGGCTAAAGCGGCTGAATCTTCAGCTGTTCCTTCAGCATCGTAGCTGAAAGCGCCATCTGCAATCTGGAAATACTCGATCTTAAACAACTTAAGGTATTGGGATACCAAAGAGTACAAGTCGCCGGCCTCTAGTGAGAATGGCCTTCTTTTTTGAGGTTCATTGGTACGAGACATTGAGATCTCAGGATCTTCAATGCGTACGGTGTTGATCGTGAGTTCTTTAAAAAACAGAATGTTGAACAAGCTCTCAAGAGAAAGTGATAAGCGAGGTATGGTTATATCAAATGTGTTGATAGGCTTGGCTTCATCTGGCATCTGGGGATTAGGTATAAGCTGAAAATCTTTAATCTCGATAGTGGCAGTCAACAAAGCCAAATAAGCCTCGTCGAATACAACGGTATAATAGCCACCACTCTCCTTCTCAACCACCTCTCTTAGGATAGTCCCGGCCAGCTCCCCTTCATATTCGCGAAGCTTTTCCAGAAGCACTGGCGATACTCCTAGTAGCACCACTGCCAAGACCAGCAGGACATACCTCTTCTTAAAACGACGCGACTTAACCTCCGTACTCATAACCTGTTATGTCTCAAAAGATACGAATAAAACCCATTAGTCATGTTTTAGTAGGAGGAGCTACTTAGTTTTGCCTTCGGTCTACCTGATCATGCGTAGTTTTTTTCAGTTATTTCAGTTGATTTTCGCTCTGATGCTGGGCATAGCGCTGAGTCAATCCGCTTATGCAGATCGAAGTAAAAAAGCGCTTAAAGAGTTTTTGGAAGGAGATTATGCTGGGGCAATTGAGTCTCTCGCCAAGTCCGTTGAGAAGGATTCTATCAATACAAGCGCGTACTATGTGTATGCACTTATTTTTAGTAACCCTGAGTTTCCTGACTACAAAGTAGATTCAGCTCACTACTTTATACTTAGAAGTCTGAAGGACCATGAACGTTCGGACGAAAAGCAACTTAAGGAGCTGGAAAAACTAGAACGCGACCTGAGTGACATTGAAAAACTCAAGTCCCAAATCGACCAATTGGCATTCGAGGAAGCCAAAGAGAAAAACAGTATTCGTGCCTATGAGTATTTCATGGCTCGCTACATTGAGGCGGAACAGTTCAGCGAAGCTGAAAAACGACGAAATACGCTTGTTTTCTCGATAGTAGAGCAGAATGATACCTGGCAGGCCTATGAGGCCTTTTTTCTCAAATACCCCGACGCTCTTGAAGCACCACGTGCTCGTGAGCGGTATGAACTCCTACTTTTTGAAGATCGTACCAGCGGAAATACGCTGAATTCATTCACTCAATTTCTTGTAGATTTTCCAATGACCCCCTACAGGAATGATGCTGAACGAAGAATTCTGGAGATCATGGCAGCTGACAACTCCCCAAGGAGCTATACCAAATTCATGGATAGCTATCCCAAATCTGTTTGGTATCGCGAAGCAATCAATAGGCTTTATCAAATCTCGTCCGTAAGAGGAGCCACGGATTACTCCACTTATTTCAAGAATTACTCTGACTCACTTAGGTCATCCTCAAAATTGGACTCCATCCCCTTGCTGACCATATACGATGATGGTGTTTATGGATTCATTAACTACCATGGAGAAGAAGTCTATCCACCACAATACGATAATGTTGACCCTGACTACCTGTGTGGTGAGATCAGCTCCGACTATTTGATCGTCTTAACAAACGATCAAAACAATATTGTGAATCGCACTGGTGCTACCTTGTACTCCGGTAAATTCGATTCGGTCAAAGACCTTGGAGGAGGTTACTTGCTAATTGATGATCAAGGTACCTTAATAGTACTACATAAAAGTGGCACAAAGATCCTTGAAGGTGAGTATGACGAAATAGTGTTTCCTAATCATCAATATTTTGTTTTATATGAAAATGATCAGGCAGGTCTGGCAACAGTATTTGGAGAAAAAGTGATCCCTGCAAAATATGATGATATTTTCACAGAAGGAGATTTTTGGGTTTTTGAGAAGAGAGACCTATTCGCCATAGCTACTGTTGATCAGCTAGCGCAAACAGCAAACCAACAGCTATTTGAGCCGGATTTCAGATATGATGATGTTGAGCTGTTGCGTGATGAGTATCTCTTTGTAGCCAACAACGAATATGAAGCGGTGATAGATACTACACTTAAGGAAGTAGTACCGTGGAGGGTGCATCAGATATCGCCAATGCCTGGAGGATGGATACTAAGGCAACCCTTTGGATATCGGATACTCCAGGACCATGATAGACAGGAGGATGTTCAGCTTTATGATGATGTGCGTTACAGCAATTCCTGGATTTCTATAAAGAAAGATGAAAAGTGGTCCGTGTTTCCGCAGACAAGTACTGGTCAACCGTACACCGATCTTGACACAATGAACCTCATCGGTGAAATGGCCGTGTTCGCAGGACAGAAGGGTAAGAACGCGCTGCTATTCTCTAATGGCCAGTCCATCGATCTGGAACCAGATCAGGTAGTCTCGGTCATCAAGTCGGCTGAAACAGTAACGAGAACAGAGTACTACTTGGTAAAAAACCGCCTCGCCTGTGTGGTTTACAACAGTGAGGGTAAGCGTCTATTCCTGGAACGCATTGATAATGTTAGTTACCTGGCACCTGGCTTCTTCGAGATCAGTTGGCGCGGAAAAAAAGGTATTATTAAAGAAAATGGCCTAGTCGTCATTAAAGCGGAACATGATGCGATTGGCCTGGTGTCAGATGAGATCGCCCTCATCCTCGATAACAGCAGGTTTGGATATTACCATTTAGACAGTCGAAAGACCATATCTCCGAAGTATTCCCAGCGCTTAGCTGAATACAATAGTAACTATCTGGTTGCATCACAAAACAATAAGAAGGGCATCATCAACGCCAGGGACGGCACAGAGGTAACTGGATTTTGGTATGAGGATGTAAGATACTGGACTGATAGTACTGCGCTGGTCAGACTGGAAGAAGAGTACCAGGTGATCAATATCGAGACTGGTGAATCTACCTTGTCAGAGATCAGAAGGGTGCAACCGCTTCTTGAGTCAGAAGATGAGGTGGTTCTGAGTATTCTTGGTAAAGACGGTTTTGGAATACTAAGCAACAAAATTGGGGAAGTACTACCTCCTGAATATAATGACATAGTCAACCTGGGCACACAAGAAAATCCCATCTACTTTGCAGAACAGCACCTGCCGAGAGCAGAGTTCTATGTAGTCACCTATTCCGATAGGTATGGCAAAGTCATAAGGTCACAAGCCTTTAGATCATCTGAGTACGATAAGATCTATTGCGAGGAGTAGATTTAGCTTCTCTGTGCTATCTGTTGAGCCAGAATAGCTATTCCTTCATCGAAAGACTTAGGAGAATAACCAAGTTCCTTTTCAGCTTTATCAAGTACAAAGCCTGTTCTTGGAGGTCTTTTAGCCTTCTGGGTGAACCGGCTACCATCAGTTTCTGTAATGAATGACTTGTCTAACTCAAAAAAATCAGCAGTCTTGATTGCCATTTCATAAGGGGTCAAAAGGTCCTTGCCAGAAATATTGAAAATTCCGCTGGCACGCTTTTGTGCGATTAGATAACAACCTTGTGCCAGGTCTTCAGCAAGCGTGGGTGTTCTCCATTGATCGTTGACCACATAGATCTGTTTCTCATCTTCAATGCTTTTTTTCACCCATAGTATGATGTTGGATCGACTCATGTCATGGGCTATGCCATATACCAGCACTGTCCTGGCTATAGCCCAGCTAATATCACTTTCAATGATAAGTTTCTCAGCAGCCAACTTACTCTCTCCGTAATGGCTGATTGGATTCGCTTCAGCTTCCTCTGGATAGGGACCATCAGCACCATTGAAAATAAAATCAGTAGAAAGGTGAAGTAAAAAAGTGCCGGACGTCTCACAGGCACGGATCAGATGCCCTACTGCACTCACATTCATACGCCAGCAACCTTCTTTGTCCTCTTCACACTGGTCAACATTGGTCATCGCAGCGGTATGGATCACGACATCAGGCTGCTCTTCCGAAATCACACGAAGTGTTTGGCCCTCATCAGTGATATCCATTTCGCGATATCCATAGGCACCATCCAATTGAGGATTTCGATTAGCTCCACGGCCGGTAGCAATAAGCTGGTCTGACGGACTACCAGAAATCAGACTAACCAGTTTCTGCCCAAGTAATCCATTAGCCCCTGTGACTAGTATTTTCATGAAGGATCGGTAGGGTACTGGTAGCCGTACTTTTCGGTAATGGTAGATCGTGGTACCTTCTCCAGCTCAACTGTCATGTGGATATCCTCTACTGGCTTATCAGCCCTTCCGGTAGGCTGTGCAGCAATTTTGTCTACCACGTCAATCCCTTCGACCACTTTGCCGAATACTGTATAAGCATAATCCAAATGAGGTATACCTCCTACTGTAGTGTAAGCTGATAGCTGCTCAGGTGCTACATCTTTGGTGACTTGAGCATTATACTTTGCTATCACCGTGTCTTTGTATTGTAGCGTGAGATCCTGAATACCCTGATTGTCACCAGCCTGCTGAAGATCAACAAATTGTTGTCTCAAGTCGGAGTATGCAGAGTCTTGCAGAAGCTGGCGAATCGCCATGTTCAGTTTGTAGAAGTCTGTGGTCAAGGCATTTTTATCATACACTACTCCTTGAGCTATGTAGAATTGACATCCACTGGATTCCTTTTGCGGGTTGACGTTATCACCTTGTCGTGCGGCAGCAAGGGCACCTTTTTCATGCACAAACTTATTGATGAACTCCGCTGGGATTGTATAGTCTATCGCGTCTTCATTATCTGGCTTAGCATTGACATCCCCACCCTGTACCATGAAGTTTTCAATCACCCTGTGAAAGATGGTGCTGTCATATTGACCACTCTCTGCAAGCTTGATAAAATTCTGTTTGTGAAGTGGGGTCTCTTCATACAAGATAGCCTTCATATCACCATATGGCGTCTTGATGGTCACTAGGTAGTCTGTATCACCTCCTCCGCATCCGACAAACAGCGATAGCGTAAGGAGCACAACGAATGATCTTATCAACATAGTATTTAGTCTTTTGTGTCGCAAAAATAGATGGATTTGTATGGAGTCCATGAGACAATCAAAAAAACTGATCTCTGCTAAAGCAGCAGTTGCTTTTTCGTGAATATGTCAGGTCAGAGTTATTATGATGCCTGCTGTCTCCTTATCCCAGATAGTATCTCCTGGCCTCCATGACTAAGCACATGGTCAGCCAGTAGTTCACCAGCCAGGTAAGCTTCATGCCTCGAAGCACTAAAGCTCGCTCTAATCATTTGGGTGCCATCGAGACTCACGATACCACCTTTAATCTCTACCTCGGTTCCTTTTAGTTGCGCATTCGCGAATGCGGGAATACTACAGCCTCCCTCCAGCTTTCGAAGATAGGCCCGCTCTGCAGACAGGCAGTCCCAGGCGTCCTGATAGTTGAGTGTATCTTTGATGAGCTGCTTCTTACTCTCATCCAGCCTAGTAGATGTCTCGATAGCAATACTACCCTGACCTACTGGAGGAGTGAGCTCCTCCAGTGAGATGTGCTGAGTGATCATGTCATCATAACCCATGCGATGTACTCCCGCAAAAGCCAGCATCAATGCATCACACTGACCATCCTTGAGTTTCTGCAATCGGGTTTGGAGATTGCCCCTCATGTCTACTGTTTTAATGCCAGGGTAGAAATGACGTAACAGCGCGACCCTACGAGTAGAAGACGTGCCAACTGTGAATGATACACCATTAGTAAGTACCAAAGAACTGTCCTCGGATACCAGCACATCATTTTCGGTTTCACGCTGTGTGAAGGCTATTATTTCAAACCCCTCTGGTAGAACGCTTTGCATGTCCTTGGCGCTATGTACGGCTATATCGATACTCCCGGCCCTTAGCTGGGCTTCTATTTCTTCCGTAAAAACTCCTTTGCTACCAATCTTGGCAATCGTCACGTCGAGGATCTTATCTCCCTTTGTTTCGATCTCTACTATCTCAGTACTTACTCCTTCAGCCTCAAGCTTATCTTGAATATGATAGGCCTGCCATAGAGCGAGTTTGCTTTTCCTTGTTCCGATCCTAATATTCATATGATTCATCCTTAGTTACACCCCCAAATTGAGATGTCTGTCAACTCCTTCTGATAATAGATGATATCTTCAATGAGATATCCAAAAACAGAATCTTAGCATTGGCGTTTCGCTCCAAATGATACAACCCGCTATTGATCTCTTTGATCATAAACTCCAGCTTATCGCTGTTCATGGCCTTACTGAAATTTAGAATAAAGTCCTTTTCCTCTTCTTTTACCCGTAACAACCCTGGTGAGTATTGGACGATCAGCGCATCTCGTAGCATAGAGAGAAAATATCCAAGTGTTGACTTTTGGGCTACTTTACTACTTCGGTGGAAATCATTGGACTTATCGATCAGCTCTTTATATTTCATTTGCCAACAGTTACGCATCCAGTCCCCAAAAATATCAGACTGATCTGCTTCTGACTGGTTGATCAGCTTTATCGCCTCATTCAGACTGCCTTCAGCCAGTGTAGCTATTTTTTGTGCCTTATCCGAAGAGAGCTCCTCTTTATCTGTAATAAAGCCAACGATCTCCTGATCTTCAAAGGGTCTAATGGTGAACAGTTGGACCCGAGAGGTTATGGTAGTCAGTAGGGATTCATAATTATGGCTCACCAGAATAAAGAGGGTGCCTGATGGTGGTTCTTCCAGGATCTTCAGGATGGCATTAGCGGCTGCCGAGTGCATAAACTCAGGCAACCAAATGAGCATCACTTTGTACTTAGCCTCAAACGCTTTTAAGGATAGATGCTTGATGATCTGGCGACTTTCTTCTTTAGAAATATTACCCTGCTTATTCTCAAAGCCATAGTAACCTAGCCAATCACTGGCCCCTCCGTAGACGTGATCCAGTGCGAATGATCTCCACTCCCCCGCAAAATTGTCACTGACTACATCCTTCCCTTTGATTTTTGCAGTTGGCGCTACCGGGAATACCAGGTGGAGATCAGGGTGAACGAGTTTATCTATCTTTCGACATGATGCGCACTCACCACATGAGTCTTCTTTAGATGGTTTTTCGCAGTTGAGAAAGCTCACGAAAGCCAACGCCATTGCAAGATTCGCTGAGCCTTCCTTACCATAAAAAAGCTGGGCATGAGCCACATGATTCCGCTCAACAGCGTTGATCAGCTTCTGCTTTTCTTCTTCTAAGCCAGGTATATCAGCAAATCTCATTGATCAGGCATTCTCCCAATTGCGGTAGCGAGCAGTCTGCTCAAAAATATGGGCAAGGATTTGACGGTCTGTTTCTGTAAAAGTCTTGTTTCTTCTTGTCAGTACAGCTTCAGCTACTTCTACAGCTTTGTTGAGTTTAAATGTCGAAAAGCCCGTAGCTCCTCCCCATGCAAAAGATGGAATAAACGATCGGGGGAATCCATGGCCGAAGATATTAGCTCCGACACCTACCACCGTACCGGTATTAAACATTGTATTGATACCTGCCTTGGCATGGTCACCCATCATAAGCCCGCAAAACTGAAGCCCTGTATTCACGAAGCGCTCTCTTGCATAACTCCACACTTTAACCGATGTATAATTGTTCTTCAGGTTGGAGGTGTTAGTATCTGCACCGATGTTACACCATTCCCCGAGCACAGAGTTGCCCAGAAAGCCATCGTGAGATTTATTGCTAAAGCCAAATATCACTGAGTTAGAGACTTCACCGCCGACCTTAGAGTAAGGCCCTACCGTATTATCACCACGCATTTTGGCCCCCATGTTGACACTCGCACCTTCGCACAGAGCCAAAGGGCCATTAATTAAAGCCCCTTCCTTGATCACAGCGTTCTTACCAAGATATACGGGTCCATCCGTAGCGTTGATCACAGCGGCTCTGACTTCTACACCTTCCTCTACAAAGACATTCTGCTCTCCATATATTGCGGTATGAGGGTCTGTGATTTTTGCAGAAGTTCGCCCTTTCGTGATCAGGTCAAAATCTGCTCGAATAGCACGACCATTGCTTTGGAAGATATGCCATGGCTGCTCAATGAGCATCACCTCTTCTTCGAACGCTACATTGTCAAAGCCTTTCAGTTGATCCTTTTCGTAAGCCGACCAATCCGGCCGGTCTGTTCTGATAGCAACCCAGCGGTCACGAGTATACAACGCTTGACCCGGCTTCATTTCCCGTACAGCTGAGACCAACTGCTCATTAGGACAAAAGCAGCCGTTGATGATCAAGCAGTCAGAAGATTCCTGGTAAGGATACTTGGCACGTAAATGAGGTTGGGTATACCAACCTACCGAGTCGCCAAGATAATGCTCCCACTTTTCGGAGATTTTGAGGATGCCAACCCTGATTTCACTAACCGGCCGAGTGTATGTAAAGGGTAACAGTTGCCCTACCACCTGAGGCTGGTCATACAGGATGATCTTCATGGGGTAAAAATAAGACCTTCAAAGAAAGTACTTACGTAAATTGAAACGAAAATCTCTTCGGCAACTTCAAGGCTGACATCTAGCCCTTCAATGCTATCTATTTTATTATAGTCTGGGAACAAAAAAGTCTCCCGGATACCACTATCCAAGAGACTTCTATTCAAATTTCTTTGAAGCTTTGGCTTACTTCTTATATCGCTTGTTGAATTTCTCTACTCTACCAGCCGTATCCACAAACAGTTTCTTGCCTGTGTAGAACGGGTGTGACGCAGAGCTCACTTCGACTTTTACAAGAGGGTACTCATTACCATCTTCCCACTTTACCTTATCTTCAGTTTCGATGGTAGACCTTGTCAAAAACTTGAAATCACTTGAAGTGTCGTGAAAAACTACCTCTCTATAATTTGGATGAATGTCTTTTTTCATCTTGTTTATTATTTACGCTACACAAAAGGATTGCAAAAGTAGGTATAAATCTAACTTTCACAAAGCGACCAATAGAATTATAATATCTTCTACATTTACCGCTAACTACTCATTATTCGATGAAGCGACTCCCGATCGTATTATTTTTTCTCTGTCTCACTTATCGTGCGCTATCGCAAAGCGCAAATGTACCTTTAAATGAAGATTACTATCACCTTATTGATAGGTACGAGATCAAGCAACGTGCCTTTTCCACAGACTTCTTTAGCAACTTCAAGCCTTACGCCCGCCAGGGGATTGCCCAGTTTCTGGATAGCCTACCGGAAAACGTAAGCGTATCTTCAGCCGACGCGTTCAATCTTGATTATTTGAGGGTCGATAACTGGGAGTTTACAAAAACGGATAATCGCTATTCTAAAAACCCAATCTTCAAGAAACTTTATAAGTACAAGAACGACCTCTTTGGGTATAACAGCGAGTCATTTGATGTTCATTTCAGTCCGGTATTCTACTTCGGTGTAGGGCAGGATGATAATAGTGGCTCCACACCTTTCATCAATACACGTGGAGCGGAAATCCGAGGGGTCATAGATGAGAAGGTAGCTTTTTATACTTACCTAGGTGAGAACCAAGCGGTATTCCCTGGTTACGTTCAGCGATGGAACGATCGCTTCAATGTAGTACCTGGTGAAGGTTTTTGGAAACGATACAACGAACATGGATTTGATTACTTCAGTGTCCGTGGCTATATCAACTTCAATGCGACCAAGCACATAGGTGTGCAACTAGGGTATGACAAAAATGTGATCGGCAGTGGTCAACGCAGCATGTTGCTGTCAGATTTTTCCAGCTCCTACCCTTTTCTCAAACTCAACGCCCAGGTTTGGAAACTGCAATACCAGGTCATGTACGCGCAGCTCATCGCGGATCAATTCTTTGTTGCCGATGGCAGTGGGTCTCTCGGCACGCGAGAGTATCCTAAGAAGTTCATGACTATGCACCACCTGAGTATCAACTTGTCCGACAACTTTACCCTTGGCTTTTTCGAAAGCATCATTTTCAACAAGGAAGATTCATTAGGTAATAGCCGGTTTGAGCTCAATTATCTCAATCCGCTGATCTTCTACACAGCTATCGAACAGCAAGCCGGCAGTGCTGATAATGTAGTACTTGGAGTAGATGCCAGATGGAACATCGCCGGTAGCTACCAGCTTTATGGCCAGTTTCTATTCGACGAATTTGTGGTCAGCGAGGTATTTAGCGGAGATGGTTGGTGGTCCAACAAGTATGGCTTTCAACTTGGAGGCAAGTATATTGACGTACTCAACATACCCAACCTCGATCTGCAGCTAGAGTATAACTTTTCCAGACCTTATACCTACACTCACCAGACATTACAGACCAGCTTCACCAACTACAGACAACCACTGGCGCATCCCATTGGTGCTAACTTCAAGGAGTTTATGGCTGTACTGCGCTACCAGCCTATTGATAGACTATCACTAATGGGGAGACTGATCTCAGCGAACTATGGAGAGGATAATCCTGGGGAAAACTGGGGCAGGAATATACTGCTCTCCTATAGCACATTTGAGCAGGAATTTGGCAATGTCACAGGACAGGGGGTACCGACTGATCTACTTTTCTCACAGCTGATCGCATCTTATCAGTGGCGACACAATCTATTTACCGACCTCACGTTCACCTATCGGAAAGAAGAAAGCGACATACTCGTTGGGGTAGAGCCCACCACTTTCGTTCAGTTCGCTATTCGCCTCAACGCCCCAAGGATCAACCATCTATTTTAATCCAAAACACATATCTGCATTCCTTAGCGAGGCTTGAGACATGATTTGGTTTGATCCGATGAGCAGATAAACTTTACATTTGCCGAAGTTTCAGAGCATGAATACTTACCTGCGCATACTGTCACATGCACGGCCATTTTCGGTCTTCCTACCGCAGTACATCATGTACACTATATTGTACGTGCTTTTTAGCCTGGTCAATTTCTCGATCTTAATACCACTGCTCGAGGTACTCTTTGATCAGGTTGCCTCCGAAAAGATGAGTACAGCCTCTACCCTACCGGAATTCAGCATCAGTGTCGACTATCTCAAGGATGTCTTCTACCATTACTTCGGCATTACTATCCGAGATTTTGGACGAAGAGGTGCGCTTCAGTACGTGTGTGCAGTGATCGTGGCATCTGTCTTTTTAGCTAACCTTTTCCGGTATCTGTCCGCCATAGTGCTAGCCAAATTTCGCATCAGGGTAGTGACCAACTTGCGTAACAGTATCTATCAGAAGCTCAATAGCTTTCACATAGGCTACTTTACAGAACAGCGAAAAGGTGACATAGTCTCAAGAGTGACCACAGATATTCTGGAAGTAGAACGCTCGGTGGTGAGTACACTTAAAGTACTCTTTAAAGAACCTGCATTGATCATTGGTTTTTTTGGGATCCTATTCACCATGTCATTTGAGCTGACATTATACACTATGCTATTGCTGCCCGTATCCGGTGGCATAATTTCCTACCTGGCCAAAAGGCTGAAGCGAAACGCAACGATGAGTCAGGAATCTCTTGGACGGATCAATGCCATTATCGACGAAACCCTGACAGGCATGAGGATCATCAAGGCATTTACAGCAAGTGCTTTTATGGTAGACAAGTTTGAAAAAGAAGTGAAGAACTATGGCCGACAGAACATGTCCATCGCTACCAAATTTGAACTTGCCGGGCCTATTTCTGAGTTCCTGGGGATTTTTGCGGTAGCTGGCCTTTTGCTTATTGGCGGTAGCATGGTGCTGGATAATCAATCGTCCCTGTCGGCATCCGAATTCATCGCATTTATCATCATCTTTTCCCAGATACTGAACCCCGCCAAAGCCATCTCCAATGCGTTCTCCAATATACAGCGAGGGCTTGCCTCAGCAGAACGTGTGTTTTCAGTAATTGATACCCCTGTTGCCGTCAATGAAACCGCCGATGCGAGGACCCTCAATGAGGTAAAAGAAGCGCTAAGCCTCGAGCATGTATCATTTGGTTACGATAAAGAGGAAGTAATAAAAGACGTCTCTTTCACAGTAGCAAAAGGTAAGACCTTGGCCTTGGTTGGACCTTCCGGAGGGGGTAAATCTACGCTAGCTGATCTGATACCAAGGTTTTATGACCCTACGCAAGGTAGTGTGAAGATCGATGGGATTGATGTGCGCGAGTTCAAACTAGAATCGCTGCGTAGGCTGATGGGGGTGGTTACCCAGGAATCGATCTTATTCAACGATAGTGTATTCAATAACATCGCATTTGGAGTCCCGACTGTCTCATTGGATAAGGTGCAAGAGGCAGCCATGGTGGCCAATGCACATGAATTTATCATGGCCCTTCCGGATGGTTACGACACCAACATCGGTGACCGGGGGCTAAAGTTGTCCGGGGGCCAGCGTCAACGCCTGTCCATCGCCAGAGCGGTACTGAAGAACCCACCCATCCTTATCCTTGATGAGGCAACCAGTGCGCTGGATTCCGAATCAGAGCATCTGGTGCAGGAGGCATTGACCAACCTTATGCAGAACAGGACCTCCATTGTGATCGCGCATCGACTCAGTACCATTCAAAATGCAGACGAAATAGTTGTGATCCAGGAGGGGCAGGTGATAGAGCAGGGCACTCATCAGCAACTGATGGAGACAGGGGGTGTCTACCGCAAGCTTACGCAGATGCAGAGTTTCTAGTCTCCCACTGCCCTCGTCCAGCAATGCGCACTTTCAAGGCTCCAATTAAATATCTCAATCTGACTAACTTACGGAGGTCAAAACTCAGCGCTTAGGACTCACATGAGAAAGTTCAAGACCTTCTATTATATCATCTATTTTGGGTACATCGGTACATCAGTATACTTTGGTTTGTATACTGAGACGATGTTCAAGCAATTTGGGATGTTTAGTTTTCTCAAATTCCTGCAGTATTGGGCAGCCGCAGGTATGCTCCTTCTGATCTTCGAATGGATACTTGAAAACATTCATCTGTTTCAGCTGAGAAGAAGAAACAAGAGATTGGAGAAAGAGGTGATGTCACTCAAATCGGAGCTCTATGAAATACAAAAGGATAAGATAGCAAGTGGTACAACCCCGGAAGCATTGCCTCCCGAGACCGTACAGCTTGCACCTCCTGACAAAGACAGTAGTGCCACGTCCGGTAATTCCTCAGAGTCTTCTAAATTCGCTGATTAATGGATCTTCAAGAGCTAATCCGTGGTGAACTCATCGAAAGTCGAAAGACCATTGACAGTTTCCTGAGTAACACGAAGGCCGTTGACCAAGTCGCCCTGGCAGCACAGATCATGGCCGACTCCATCAATAAGGGGGGCAAAATTATTTCATGCGGTAACGGTGGATCGCACTGTGATGCCATGCATTTTGCCGAGGAATTGACGGGCCGCTACCGCGAAAATCGACGTTCTCTGCCAGCCATTGCTATTTCCGACCCCAGTCATATTTCATGCGTCTCCAATGATTTTGGGTACGAACATGTGTTCAGTCGCTATGTTGAGGGACTCGGTCGGGAAGGTGACGTACTGCTTGGCATTAGCACTAGTGGTAACTCAGGCAATGTGATCAAGGCAGTCGAAACTGCCAAAACTATCGGTATGACCACAGTGGTCCTCACCGGAAATGACGGAGGCAAACTTGCTGGTCTGGCTGATATTGAGATCAGGGTTCCGCACAGCGGATATGCTGATCGTATTCAGGAGGTCCATATCAAAGTGATCCATGCGCTGATCATGCTGATCGAGCGATTGGCTGCCTGAAGGTTTCCCTGAACTCCATCGCCTCTTTAAGTCTTTATGATCATACTCAGGTTGATTTGAGCAATTTATTGCTAATTTTTCCTCCTTTTTGTAACACCACCTATCATGCTCGCTAAATCATATGGAAGTGCCGTCCACGGTGTAGATGCCAGTACCATCACCATCGAAGTAAATGTCGGTCAGGGCACAAAATTCTTTATGGTAGGTCTACCCGACTCGGCTGTTAAAGAGAGCGAACAGCGGGTCGAGTCAGCAATCAAATTTTTTGGTTATCACATGCCACGACAAAAAGTGGTGGTCAATCTTGCTCCGGCGGACATCCGGAAGGAGGGGTCCGCCTACGACCTTCCCATTGCGCTAGGCATTATCAAAGCTTCCGGGCAGGGTCAACTTGGCGAACTAGAGAAGTATGTCGTCATGGGAGAACTTTCACTGGATGGCATACTGCGCCCGATCAAAGGAGCATTACCTATTGCCATCCAGGCAAGGAAGGAAGGGTTCAAAGGTTTCATCCTACCAAAAGAAAACGCTTATGAAGCTGCTATTGTGGACAACCTGGATATCATTGGAGTCGAGACCATTGCCGAAGCGGTTGATTACCTGGAAGGCAACAGTGATATCCAACCGCTGGACTATGATACGCGAGACCTCTTCTATCATAATCAAGACAACTATGCTGCCGACTTTGCCGATGTACAGGGCCAGGAAAACATTAAACGTGCACTAGAAATAGCAGCGGCAGGAGGACACAATGTCATTATGATAGGCCCTCCGGGGGCTGGTAAGACGATGCTAGCCAAAAGGCTTCCATCCATTCTGCCACCATTGGGGCTTCAAGAAGCCCTGGAAACAACTAAAATACATTCTGTTGCGGGCAAACTCGGGACAGATACATCCCTGATCGCAGTGCGACCATTTAGAGCACCTCATCACACCATCTCCGATGTGGCTTTAGTGGGTGGTGGAGGTATACCACAACCCGGCGAGATCTCGCTATCGCATAATGGGGTTTTGTTTCTGGACGAGCTGCCGGAGTTTAAGCGTACGGTTCTGGAGGTGATGCGTCAGCCACTCGAAGAAAGAAAAGTCACCATTAGCAGGGCAAAGATCAGCCTCGACTATCCAGCCAACTTCATGCTCATCGCTAGCATGAACCCATGCCCCTGCGGCTACTACAACCACCCTGACAAGGAATGTGTATGTCCTCCCGGTGGAGTACAGCGCTACCTCAATAAGGTGAGTGGACCACTACTTGATCGCATCGATCTCCACGTCGAGGTGACCCCTGTCAGCTTTGATGAGATGACGGCTGATCGTAAATCCGAGAGTAGTGAAGAGATCAGAAACCGGGTCATCAAAGCAAGAGAGACCCAATCAGAACGCTTTTCAGGTAGCAATGAGGTGTACAACAATGCTATGATGAACTCGCAAATGACCAAGCAAGTCTGTGCGATCAACGCTTCGGGAAAAACACTACTTAAAACAGCCATGGAAAAGCTGGGACTATCTGCCAGGGCTTACGACCGTATACTGAAAGTCTCCCGCACCATCGCTGACCTGGCAGGAAGTGATACCATTAGCATAGAACACCTGGCAGAAGCCATTCAGTACAGAAGCCTGGATCGGGAAGGTTGGGCAGGATAGTTTTTTTGATAAGAGAACGAAGGGCACAACTGTCAATTAACGAACAATCGTTATAAATTGAAAAAGGACCGATAGTATTGACAGTTAATGTAGTCATCGATGGAGATGAGCCAATGTTGTGGATTGATTAGGAATCGATAGTATTGACAGTGATGTTATTTGCTCGGACATACTTTTCATTGTTGTGGATTGATTAGGAATCAATAGTATTGACAGTTTGGTGCGTTGCTGGTCTTGAATATACTGGTTGTGGATTGATTAGGAATCAATAGTATTGACAGTGCTCGTAAAGTCTACCTGCTCACGTAGTAGTTGTGGATTGATTAGGAATCGATAGTATTGACAGTGCTGGGCAAGAAGGTATTGCACTGAAAAGAGTTGTGGATTGATTAGGAATCGATAGTATTGACAGTGGAATGATTGACGGGCCTGATGCAGTGCAGTTGTGGATTGATTAGGAATCGATAGTATTGACAGTTGCCACGATTCAAGGCACCCTGAGCATTCTTGGTTGTGGATTGATTAGGAATCGATAGTATTGACAGTAGCTGCCTTCGATATCTAGCTTATCATTCGTTGTGGATTGATTAGGAATCGATAGTATTGACAGTCGCCACCAGATTTTCGTAAGCTTCTAGAATGTTGTGGATTGATTAGGAATCGATAGTATTGACAGTTGACTTCCGCGTCGTTTGGGTCCAAAATCTGTTGTGGATTGATTAGGAATCGATAGTATTGACAGTGCTCTCGTGGAGCTTTTCATACAGGCACTCGTTGTGGATTGATTAGGAATCGATAGTATTGACAGTCCCAGGAGCATTTACAGTTGAATCTTCATCGTTGTGGATTGATTAGGAATC
>DIYH01000010.1 GCA_002435755.1 Flammeovirgaceae bacterium UBA6059 | reverse complement strand
GACTATCAGTTTTCAATCGGTGAAAGCCGCCCATACCAATCCTGCAATCAGCTTGCACGTCGAGGACTGATAACTATTTTTTGACTGTTGACTCGCGGATGACCAGATGGGTCTCCATGAGCTTTTCTACAGTCTCTGTGTTACCACCAATCATGTCGAGGAGAGTCTGAGCTGCAGTTTCACCAATGATCTCAGGGTCGTGAATCATACTGGTGAGGTTAGGTTGAACTATCGTACAAACATCCGTATTGTCATAACCGGTAACCATCAGTTCTTCCGGTATACTCAACCCAGCGGCTTGTGCAGCCAGGATCACCTGCACGCCCCAATCATCCGACCAAGTCACTATGCTATCGGGTTTCTGTTTAGCATTGAATAGTTTTTGGACGACTGGTAGGACTTCTTCCTTTGTATCCACAAAATACGCTCCCAGCGAAGTTGCCCCGAGTTCTGCAACTGCACTGGCGTATCCCTCAAAGCGGTCTTTACAAATAGAGAGTTCCTGTGGCCCGCCAAGGAAAACTAACTTTTTTGCGCCATTCTTCACAAGGTGCTCTGTAGCCAGAAATCCGCCGTGGACATCATCGATCTTCACTACGGGTAGTTGAGTCTTGAAGTTTTTGCGGTCAAAATATACCAACTTCAATCCTTTGGAGGCTATTCTATCAAAGAATGCTTCGCTGTGCGTTTGCTGTGAACAAGATATCATCAAACCTTCCACGTTACAGCGGATCAGTGAGTTAACTTGCTGTTCTTCCAACTCTTTTGATTCATTGGACTGACAAATGAGAACGTTGTAGCCATTACTGTTCAATACTGATTGGATACCTGCGAGTACTCTGCTGAAAAAGTTGCTTGCAATACGAGGTACGACTATTCCGATCAGATTAGATTTACGGGTACGGAGGCCAGCGGCAATGGTATTGACCTGGTAGTCCATTTCTTCTGCTGTCTGCTTGATCAATGCGACCATCTCGTCATTCTTAACAAACTTATCGTTGAGAGCACGAGATACTGTTGACGCTGAGACACCTAGTTTTTTAGCTATATCTTTTATGGTTGCTTTTCTATTTTCCATGATTTGATTCTTTGGACACTACATCACACCGAAATCACCTTTGGCAAGGTATATACTAATTAACGCAATAATTGTGATGCAATGAAAATGCGTTCTTGAAGGCGCGAATATAACCTTCTGCCGTCATTATTGGATTATTGTAATGTTAATTATCCTCGTGTAAATGGATCGAGGTTTACAATCTGTTCAACTTCCAACCAACTAATTAGCTGATCCAATTACGGATCAGCCCATTGGTTTTATCTACTCCATATAGATAACATGATAAGAAAAATACATTGATGTGGATATTGAAAATAAAGAATGTCAGTACTGAAAGCGACGTGAGGATAGCTAAATAGCTAGCGAACCCAGCGAGGTACTTGGCCAGGCGTACATTGCCAAACCTTCGTTGAATGGCTTCTTCGATGATGTCCTTATCTGTCAATGACATATAACTGACATATGCGAAAACAACCCCCAGGAGTAGGAAGAACCAAAAATTGACATATGTATCCATAGCCTCCAGTGACAATAGCACATTGACAAGGATCAATGGTCCGGCGGTGATCTCAAAGAGGGTTTCGTGCATATCATTCTCCCTAAAATCACCAATCACTACGATCTTCCCTTTCAGGTATTCTTGAATATCCTCGTCTGGTAAGAGCAATAGCTCTCCCAGGTTTACAGGATTGAAACCAGCCTCTAGGTCGTCGATATCCTTTTGAAGTACTTTATAGTCGATGATGAAGTTGTTGAGGGTGGTGTGCTCCCCAACTTGTACAAAGGGGCCTATTTGCCTGGCTTTGGTATCATACAGGATTTCGTAGATCCGGAGCGGTGACAGGTGAAGACTGTCATTGTAAACCAATTGATACTTATACGCTCCTTCGAAGTTGTTACCGATCACATAATCCGACAAACCTATGTTTACACCAGGCATTACTGGTAAGATGGGCTGCTCATCGGTATCTAAGTGATAGCTTAGCATGTGCCGTGGCAGCTGCAGCAATGACGCCCTCAAAGCACTGTCCTCTGGGGTCGGTGCTTCGAAAAGGATATCAAAAAACATCATATCAGGTTTGTGCTGTGCTTTGCTTACGATATCTAGTAAGAGCGCCATCCTGGACCTATCGGTAATGGCTTGATTACCTACCGGAAAGCCAAACTCATCATATCTATCGATCAACATGAGATCATATGAGGTGTTGATCAACGCAAATCTCTCGGAGGATGGCACTTCACGGTTCAAGAACTTGACGAGACTAGTTGTCCAGATCATCAACTTCTCATCACCGGCCAGCCATGGTAGTGAGATAAGCCAAAAACTCAATACAAAAAGGGTGATTGTGTTGGCAATCACCCCTACGACAAGAAGAAGTCTACGTTGCAAGTCAGGCTACTTTAGCGATGAAATAGCTGCATCAAGCTGTTCTTGAGAGCACCGACCGTACAGACTATTGATAAACTCCAACAGGGCTTCCGGGCTTTCTTCGGAGAGGCTAGCTTGTAGTTCTATCAATTGATCGGAAGATACTGCAATGAGTTGGGGTGCGGTCATTAAGCTGGCTTCACCTTTGTCTAGATCATAGTAGTAAAGCTCCATACCGTTTACTTTAGAAGCCTCAATGGGCTGATCATCCACCTTGAATACCTCAGATTTGATGAACTGAAGTGATTGCCCGTCGTTGCTTAGTTTTTTGTTGATTACCTCTCCGTTATAAGAATAAGCCATGTAGAAGAACCTGTTTTCGTCAATGGGGTAGGAGGTCTCAGATACATTGAGGCTCATTTTTTCATTGAGCCATGCTACCGGAGATTCACCTAACTGCTTTTGAAAATCCAGAGCATTGTTGATGCTACCCGATCTGGTGCTCATTTGTCCCTTGACAGGCGTAATAATGGAACCCAAGGCAAAAGCCAGATTATCGGAAGAGGTGTTTTTTGGTCCCGGTTGAATGACGTATCTGCCTCTGCTCGAACTCAACATGGCTGCTTTAGCATCGCTACTCTGAAATTCGATTTTCTCTGACTCAGACAGCTTGGTGCCACGCTTAAGATACTCCTGCTTTGATGGTAGATAGATTTTGCCTATCACATGAATGGCCGTATAAGACTGTCCAAAAGCTTGCGAGCCAACCATTAACAATATAAAGATCAAGTTTCTCATACCACTGAAATTAGTAAACCCTGAAATCATTTTTAGTATTCTCCTCACGAGAAGTAGGGACCTGGCTTCCTCCGGATAGTAAGGTCACCTGTTCGGAAATATAACGTTGAAGCTCAGAGACAGAATAGCTTCTATTGCGGTCGATATCTGCCCTTCGGCTTGTGATACCCTGTATCAAACTCGAAGTAAATAGGCCGTTAGAACTATTCAAACCTTCCTGCGCAAATTCGGTACCACCAGCGGCTGAGATAATGGTAGCACCTGTTCCTTTCTTGAGATCACCAAAAAGTGTCTTTGATAACTCTAAGGTGTTTGACAAACCAAAACTATTCTCTTTTAATTGTACGATAGTGCCTGTAGACCTAAAAGCCACAGAGCCTCGCTTTACTACAGCTTTTTGTGTATCTGCAACATCATCCTTGTCAAGTTCACCGGAGTGACATGTATCCATAAATAGTACCTTGTTGCGACAAGCTATGCCATCAATTAGTCGCTCAATGTTGTCATAAGGAAGGCCCCCATTCGCAGGATTGTTGAAGTCCATATCATGCGTCGCAAAATAGTAGTTGTACGAATTGTCCAATACTCCATGTCCGGCAATGAAAATGACAACCACGTCATCAACAGTCGCCTGCTCTATAAATGAACGGAGGCCTAATATGTTAGCCTTAGTGGCATCAGTGTTGGTTAATACTTTGGTTTTGATGCTTTCATAACCAGAAGAGCCACTCAAGGTTGATACCATATCTGCTGCATCCTTGGCGGCAAAGGCCAGGTTGTAATTGCTTTGCCGGTATTCTGAAACACCAATAGCTACCAGATAGAGTGTTGGCTTTGCGTATTCAGCGTTGTATTTGATCTCGAATGATACAGGTAGCGATTCAAGGCCTGACTTATTCATGGCTACTACTTTGACTTCATTGATACCAGAGGACAAATCGATGGTAGCTTTATGTATGATGCTCTCTCCAGCCGACGAAGAAATCTCACGACCTGTACTACTGTAAACAGGCACATCATTTACGAACAACTTGATGGCTTTGAGTCCAACGGACACATCTGTTGCGCTAGCGCTGAATGAGAAGGAACGCTCGTCTGTAGCTAAGGGCAGGTTCTCATAATCAAGAGTCACTTCAGGAAGCTGCAGTTTACCACCAAGGTCCTGCTCTGTCAGCCCAAGACGTTTGATTCTTTTGTCAAATGCGGCTTTGTATGAAGATATGAGCTTGTCAGAAGCATAGCCGAGCCGCGATGCGATGATATCAGGACGATTATACTTTAACTCGAGTTGCTCAAATGGTAGTATCGTATTCTCATTGCGAAAGGCTATTGCCTTGGCTGCATTTTTTGATGAAGTATAATAGTAATCGGGAGTATATGTGATGTAGTCGAAGTTGCCAATGAGTGCCATTGAGATCGTTTTCTTACCAGTGACTATATCATACATAGCGATTTCACCCTGCGCATTTGTTGTGATCACATACTTGCCGTCCTTGCTGAAGGTAGCATCGGTAAGGTGACCTGCTTGTCTATCGTTAATGATGGTTTGTCCACCTTTTCTCAGTTCGAGTCGATCTAGCTTCCAACTCACCTGATACCCATTGCTATTGTATTTGTCCTCAAGAGACTCGACAGTCCCGTCCTTGACTTTCTTGGATTTGCCATCTTGTCGGTTCCAGATTTTAAGCTCTTCATCGCTTTTGAGCATACCAATGCCTATCGAACCTTCGCCTGTGGATACAGATCGAGCGTATATTTCGATATCATTATCGGAAAATTTCGCCCAATTGAAATAGCGGTCTTTTTCGAGTATCGATTTTAGAAGGCGGCCAGACTTGAAGTTCCAAACCTTGAAGAAGCTGGTCTTTTCAGCGGTTGTGACAAAGTATTTTCCATTATCAGCTATATCTATCCAGTTGACATCATTGGACCGGTCGAAAGTACGGACTAATCTGCCGGTGGTGATATCCCACATTGTAAGCTCGCGATCCAACGAACCTACCAATATGTGTTTGCCATCAGGCATAGCATCTACGGCTAATGCAGGCTGGACATAGCCTTCCATACTACGGAGAATTCGCCCTGTCTCCATGTCCCAAAGCTTAATACCGTTCTCATTGTCTGAAGATACTGCTGTCCGGTAGTCTGGTGATAGGGCTATTGAGTTGAGCCAGGCTACATCGCCTTTAAACTCTTTAAGTACCGGGGGCTCATAGGTAGCAGACTCCTTATAACTTCCTTCGGGGAATTCGGCATTTTCCATGTCGTAGACATTGATGGAGTACTTCTTATTGACGATTATTTTTTTCTGATCTTCACTAAAAACGGCCCGTGCATTGGAATATCCTAGCATCCATCGCTCTGGTCGCTTGACATCCATGAACTTTGATCCATCCTCTGATATCTCAGCGATAGAGATTACCGTATTGCCTGTCTCTTCTTCCTCACCTTTGGCAGCTGCTATGGGCAAATAGGTGTTTTGAGAGATGAGGGCTGACCGTCCGTCTTTTCTAAACTCTATATTGTTGTAGTTCATGATGTAGAAGTCGAGCATGTCTTTGCCAATGTTCCCCTTGCCTATGCTAGTAGCGACTGACACTCCACTCAACACTGCATAGGTGTAGACTTTAGCTGCCCCAGAGGCAGCATAGTGATTGAGGATATCATCTGTCACTTCGCCAGTTTCCAGATCAATGATGCGCAGTTCTACATCGTTGGTCTTTTGTCCGCCGACAATCGCCATTTTTTGATTGGGGTGGATACCGATTGCTCGGATCTCGGAGGTCATTGATTCTGGTAGGTCCTTGATGAGCTTACCAGAATTGATATCCCAGCGTTTGATGGTTTGATCAAAGCCACCTGACAGGATTGATTGGTTATCATCAAAGAGATTGAGTGTATTTATGGCACCTTCATGAGCTTCGATTTTTAATATCGGTTCTCGACTACCTTCTGTCGCCCATGTGAATATGTTGCCTTCAGCATCGGCGGATATGATAGTCTGACCGTCTGAGGTAACAGCAAGGGCCTTGACCGCTGCAGGATGCCCACTGAAATTTTTGACGTCAATGCCCGTGTTGACATCCCAAAGCTTAATCGTCTTATCTTCACTTGCTGATATTACATATCTGCCGTCAGGGGTATATTTCACCACGTTGATGGCATCCATATGACCTTGCCTGATGATTAACTGACTGTCTTGCCCAATGCCAGGTAGGGCAATGACCAACAAGCCTAGCAGGAGAAATACTAAATGTCTTAGTCGCATGACTGATTTTGTTAAGATATGGTTGCTTTATCTTAATAGATATGCTTGACATGAGGATTGGCCATGCCAAATGAAAATTGGAGCCACCTGTATAGACAGGTGACCCCAATCATGATGCTTTAGATCTTGTAGCAGATCACTTGTTTGTTGTCAGCCTTAAAAAAGACATTGCTTGTGAGCGCGTCATAGTCGTAGGTTGGCTTCTTATCTCCTAATAGGAGAGAACCAAGCTCTTCACCTGTGCGCTTGTCTACTTTAATAAGACCGGAGGAGTTCTTTTGACCACCTTGCCCAACTTTTGTAAGGACTAGCATATCATCACCTTTGGTGACTGTAGCGGTAAACTTCTTCCTTGCTTCCGAACCTACCATAGTACCAGCAACAGCCCACGCAGCAGCTTGCTCTGCATACATTTTGCTGTAGTAGGTGTCTCCACCATAAGGTGTTTTGTGCCTGGCTGATTGTGCGGAGGCGCTTGCGGCCATGGCGTACATAGCAACTTGTGCAGTTCTGAGTGCAATTTTAGCTGCCAGAGACATGCCTGGAGGAGCCCAGAACTTTTGCCACCTCACACTGCCGTCAGGGTCTAACATGATGAGTTCATTGCTGTTGGAAAATAGATAACCACCGTCAACATATTCGATCCCGCTAGGTCCATCTTCGCCTTCGAATACCTTCTTTTCCATTTTTTCAATCATCAGACGATAGTCACCGGCTTCAAGGTCGAGTTCATAAAGATCTCCTTCTATGTAAAGTAGCTCAGTGGTGAAGGTAGGTCTGTAGCGTAGGTTAGGTACTTCAAGCATTCCTTTTTTGTCCCATACTTTTTCTCCTTCATAGCTTATGAGCCCTAGTCTGCCTTTGGCGTCAGAGTACATAATACCTCGACCTATCACTTGATCGATACTGATACCGGAGATCTTTTCTTCCCAGATCTCATCACCTGTATTTTTGTCAAGTAGGGCCAGGAATTTACTTTTGGCAGTTACAAGAATGCCCATATCGCCTAGGTCTACTGTATATCCACTGAGTTTCTTCTTTTCCCACTTGATACTACCATTAGCAGCATCATAAAGAGTGAAGTTTTTGCTGTCTACTGTTACTACACCGTACCCCATGGCGTTCATCTGAGGTACATCTTTAAGCTTCATTTCTACCTCCCACAGTCTAGCGCCTGTTGCCATATCATGTGCTGCAAGGGCACCTTTGTTGTTTTTCTTTTCAAAAAAGTATCCTCGTGCCAGATCGAGACTTAAGTCAAAGCTTTCAAATGTTTGCTTTTTGTCTTCTACTTCAAAAGACCACTTGATGGCTCCTGTTTTTGAATCCATCCTGGCGATCTTCTTCTTGCCAGGCATGATGATGTCTCCATTTTCGGTAACATAAGGATATCCATCTACGGCGATCTGATCCGTCTCCCATATTACTTTAGCATCTGGCAAAGAAACCATCTTGGTCAAGTTGTATTCTGGCTGTCCTTTCACCATATAGTCGATCCAGGATGCTGAGATAAGGACCATTCTTAGCTCCGGAATATAGGTGGTGCCATTGAAGTTAAAAGTTGCTCTTTCTTTTCCTAAAAATTTGGTAACGGGCATATTAGCTTTTTCCGGGCTCATTACTACTTCACCGTTTTGAATGTTGATCACAGCATAGTTGGCCACAGCAATGTTGTCCGAGTACTTGACCTCTATGAAATCACCAATTTCCGGATAATCAGGATCTTCCAATACATTTAAGAACTGATCAAAGGCCTGAGCATCATCCAGCTTCTTGCCATCTGCACCTCTCATAGGGCCAGATCCTCTGAGAATATCATTAGACCATAAGATGTTGCCATCTCGAGAATCGATACCGTGGAGCATACGGTCAGAGGTGCCCACTAAAAGGATGCCCGACTCGGTGATCCTGGTCCAGGCTACTCCCTTTTCGAAATCCAGTTGCCAAAGGGCATCTTGTGCATTACTAACTACAGCGAGACAAATTGCCGCTATAAATAGTGTAAGTTGTCGATAAAATTTTGTCATGGTTGTCATTCGTTTAATTAACACCATGAAATTAGAGGGCGATCAAAGTGAAGTAAATACCGCTGATGGGTGATTTTATCTACGTGGTAGCACGGATATTATCTTGATCTAGGCTGATGCATTTGCAGTAAGTGATGCAATGAGTTTTCAGACTGGAATCTCCATGAAAATGCTAATTTGAGTGCTCCAATCCCATAAGCATAGGCACTATCGTTTTCCAGTGCTAAAGCATAAGCGCTTTGATCTGATACAAAGCTTATGCTATATCTCTCCCTAACATAACCACATCCTGCTTTGATCTGTAACCTTAGTCCAGGGCTGGAGCCTGGACTGTAGTTTTCACTGGCTTTGATTTCTCCAAGGTTCGTACCTAACCCTGATATTATAGCTCCAAAGACATAAATCCTATTGATGAGCCAGATTCTATAGAAATAACCTAGTTGCAAACCGATTGTCCCAACGTTGAGATTAGTAATTCTGATTTCTGGTCCAAATGAGATGTTATTAGTAACTATTGATGAGTCCGCTCTAATGCCATTATAAGAAAAGAAACCTCCATAAGCCAAACTACCCTGATACCTTTCTTTGATCCTACCGCTTTTTATTGCCTTTATGTCAATTGCATTCTTGTTGTGAAATCTTAGATAGTTGATTCCAAGGACATCTGAGCGTATGTCCTCTCGAAAGTATTCAAGTTCGTTTGAGGAGAAAACAAAACCTTTGTAGCGTTTAGCAATTATGTCAAAAAAATGATTGTTGTACAAAACGCTGGTCTGAAGGTCGATGCGTTCTGTTTGTTGTTCCTGGCTGGTCGTTAGCCTCAAACCCAGGTCGATATTGAAGTATTGATGAGAGTAGCCAATTCCAGCTAAGTTTTTGCTTGTAGGTGTAAAACTAGCTGATGATCCTGATCCACCAATTATATCAAAATTCTGATATTTTTCACCTGCAAACACTCTAAGACCCCAAGAAGGTTCTTCATACCGGCTTTGTGCGTTGGTAATAATAGGTAGCCAGAGAAGCAAGCCAATGAAGAAACGAATCGGAATAGGTCTGTTTCTTAAGGTTATTGATATCGCTAAATAATCACGTAACATTTCATAGCCTCAAGTCAATGTAATAAAACTTTGACCTGATTAAAGATGCTAAATCAAACTTGCCGAATCCCGTTTGGTTAACAATTGATAACTGAAGAAAGCCACACGGGATGTAGTCAGAGTTTATACGTGTAGCTTTTCCCATTCCAAGTCTTTGAAACAAGGGCCTTGAGTTGCCTCTGAATATGTAAAACCGTTGTTCGAACCATTCCATTCCAGGACTTTTACATTTCCATATGTGTCTACAGTCATATCCCATCCAATACATTTTACTTGGCGAATTGACTTTTGAAGCTCTAAGGCAATGTTGGTACATGACCGAAAGCTGGGAATTGTCACACCTTTAAACAACACCTGCGTATCGGGATGTTTCCTTGTGCTCTGCCATGATGATAGATACCCTACCTCATGCAAACCCCATTCAAGTCAACAGGTACTATTATTTGGTTATCTGATTGTATATGTGCCTGATTGATCCGGCCCAGCCTCAGATAAGAACCTCTGACTGAGACTGACCCTTCATTGTCCACAGCAGTTGTAATCCTAAGTGTAGCTACTGCTACAGGGCTTAACCGTTCTAATTGTTCATGTTGATCCACGTAATGCTGTATTACTCCATTTCCGAGTTTAGATAATTCAGAGACTTTGGTGCTAACAGCGTCTAACATTTCGATTCCTGCACCTCGTCCAGAAAAGTCTTTTTTAAATACAATCTTGTTTCCAGAATTTTCTATCAATTCTTTGACTTCAGAGTCATCTAATAGGGTGTTATCCAGAGCTAACCAAAGGCCATTCACAGAATAGAGTAGATCAGGGAATCTATCACTTCTCAGGATTGGTCCAGTTAAAGCTTTTAAATATGATGTGTCTCCATACCCCTGCTTTATCCTGGGCTCTACGATCTTACTATAATAGTTGACAGGTATCCAACCTTTTTTGAACTCTCCAGCCACTAAACTATATACGTATAGCCAAGGAGCATATATTCTATCCCCGAGCACATCAACAGCGTATTCATTACACGCCTTTTTAATTTTGGGATCTAGTTTGCCCTTTTCGTTTTCAATAGTACTGAGTGCCTTAAATGCTCTTTGGTTAATAAGTTTATGAGACTTTCTATTGTTTATCCTTCTTTCCAGTGCCTTTACCTTTGCGTAGATTGACATTATCAAGTTAGTTAGGTTTAAAGTTGCTAGTTACCACTACCGTTGTTGTTAACCAGATTTCCAAAGCTTTTCCCATCCTAAATCGGCAAAACAGGGCCCTTGATAAGCCTCTGATTCAGCAATGCCGTTATGTGTTCCATTCCATTCCATTATTTGAACTTGATTTTGATTGTTCACAACCAAATCCCATCCAATACATTGCACATGAGGAATCATCTGTTGCAATTTCAATACAGCGGCTACACATTTATCAAAATGTGGTATCCTTTTCCCCTTGAAGGGCGTTTTGGTGTCTGGATGGTGATTGATACTTTGCCAAGGAAACAAGACTCCCTGATCGTGTAGCTGACCACTTTCTTTATCTACCGGTATCAATACTTTCTGATGGTACTTTACCACATTGCTGTTGGAACGAGAGATTTTTAGATAAGAACCTCTCAAGTCACTTTTGCCATTTTTGTCTATTACGGTTGTTAGCCTTAGTGTTGCAACAGGTCCAGTCATTATCTCATTGAAAAACTCATGTTGACTAATATATTTTTGAATAACCCCATTACCTATTTTGTTGATCATGGCAACATCAAAATCAATCCGAGATATGGGGTAGACATGCTTACCTCTGCCAGAATTGTCCTTCTTGAAAACAATTTGCTCAGAATCTTGAAACGCAATTTCTTTGACATCAGACTCATTGACTATATCACTATTTGGTAAGATCCATAATCCATTGACCCTATAGAGGAGGTCAGGAAACAATGAACTTCGAAACAAATGGTGAGTAAAACCTTTAAGTCCTGATGAGCCACCATATCCTCCTTTAATGGCAGGTACACCGACCTGACCGTAATAGTTATTTGGTATCCAACCTTCTTTGAAACTCCCGGCAACAGCACTGTATGCATAGAGCCAAGGGGCAAAGAATTGAGATCCTAATACTTCCTGGGCATATTCATTACATTGTTTTGTGATGGACCTATGGATTTTTCCTCGTTTTGATTCAACCATTCTCAGATTCTTTAAAGCGTCAGCTTTAGCCATCTGGTAATATTTTCTGTCATGCAGTTTTCGTTCAAAGGCTTTAAACCTGGAATAAATAGGCATTTAGTTTATGAATTTGGTTGATGCTCAATGGTCTTATAAGATAGCCTCCCGGTACTGGCTATACAAGGCGTACAAATGAAATTGTGATTAAGGCTAAGTCACGAGATTGACTACATCTTGGCATTTATGCTAAGCAACGAGCGATACACGTCAAATGTCGAAATCTGCTTAAATGAAACATTGAACTCAGCCATATTTACTCTCAAAAAGAAAGTTATGCTGTTGATTCACGACTTACAATACCCGGCACTGAGAGAGCTCGAGTACATGATTAAACTTATTATGGGACAAAATCTTTGGACTGAAGAACGCCGACAGAAAATCATCAGGTTGGGACAGGAGCTTGGTTTTTGCAATGAACAACTTGACGAGATCATTCACGATTGCAAGTATCAAACATCATAAATCCGGGAATTGCTGAATTTGATTTGATTGGGATACTAAGGCCTTGAAGGACTTAGTAGTTAATGATTACCCATAAGCTATGCATGAAAACCATTACTGCTATTGAAAAAGAAGATGTTATAGATCAACAGCGCCATATTTTTTCCCAGCCTAAGTCAGAAAAACATGGGCCCTGCATCGACTCAGGAAAACCAATGTCAATGTTTAAGCTATTCCACTCCAAAACTCGGACTTTTTCAAATTCATCAACTGCTATGTCCCAACCAATACAGCGCACATGCCTAAAAGTCTCCTGTAGTTGCAGTGCTGCTTGCATACAAGATTGAAAACCAGGCACAAGACAGTCTTCAAACCTCACGCCAGAATCAGGATGCTCCAACATGGACTTCCAATTAGAGTGATATCCTACCCTGGCCATTTTACCGTCTTCTAGATCGACTGAAACTTTAATCTGATCTTGCGACTGAACATGAGTTTGACTTTGCCTGGCAAACCTAAGGTTGCAAGCCCTGACAGATGGCTCGCCTAAATCGTTCACCGTTGTTATTATTCTTAAAGTAGTGAGTGCAGAATGATTGAATTGATCGAAAAAAGCGTGCTGTCTAACATATCGCTGCAAAACTCCATTGCCCAACTGCTGCAACTCATGTGCTTCTACAGATTTTGATTCCAACACTTTCACACCCATACCACGAGCCGAGCTATCACTTTTGTATACAACTATTTCTGAATGATCAAGAGCTAAATCCTTAAGCATATTGGGATCAATCAAGAGGTTATCAGGAGTAAACCATAAACCGTTGACGTAATAGGCAATATCCGGCGAAAACTTGCTTTTAAATAGAATGCCGGTAAGACTTCTTAACCTGGAGAGGCTGGCATATCCTTTTTTTAGGTTAGGTTCAACGACTTTGATATAATAATTGGATGGTATCCAACCTTCCTGAAACCCCCCAGAAAACTGACTATATACATACAACCAGGGTGAATAGAGTTTGCTGCCGAAGACATCACAGGCATACTCGTCACAAATTTTCTTTTGTGAGGGATTGATCACTCCCTTTTCAGCTTGAATAGCCTTCAGAGCGTTATAAGCTCCTGAGTTAATGTTTTTATGATGTTTCTTATGGTTGACTTTCCTTTCAAGCGCTTTGATTTTAGCATAAATTGATGTCATTTGAATAGATTAAAAGGTTACGATGAAACTAGTGTGAACACCAGATTTTTTCCCAATTTAGACCTGCAAAACATGGGCCTTGAGCTGCTTCTGAAACGATAATCCCATTGTGAGTGCCGTTCCATTCCAATATTTTAACATGTCCCTCTTTGTCAAGCGTAACGTCCCAACCAATGCACCTGATTTGTGGAAGCTTACTTTGTAATTCCAATACAGCGTCTAAACATTTTTTGTAATGTGGAATTCGTTGACCTTCAAATACTGCTCTAGTATCTGGATGTTCATAGATCATTTTAAAGTTTGGTAAAAATCCATAGGCGTACAAAGCACCATTAGATATATTGATTGGAATCATGATCTCAGAGTCAAAGCTGACTACTTTATCTTTGGATCGTCCTAACTTCAAGTAGGAAGCTTTAATTGCACTTTGACCACTGTCATCTGTGATGGTGGTAATCCTAATGGTTGCTACTGGTCCTTTGACAAGGTCATTAAAAAAACTGTGTTGCTGTATGAATTGCTGCACAACACCATTGCCTAAAGCTGCTATCTTCTTTGGCTCAAATTCTAATTCAAATAGGGGGTATACAGCCTTACCTCTTCCTGAATTATCTCTCTTGAAGACAATTTGATCTGATGAACGAAAGAGTGTTTTTTTGACTTTATGCTCAGGAACTATTTGATAGTAAACATCAAACCAAAGGCCGTTAGCGTGGTATAGCAGATCGGGGAATAGTTCGCTTTTGAATAACTTGAAGGTCAAGGCCTTTAATGAGGAACATTTTCCATATGCTCCTTTTAAAGCGGGTACCACAACACTTCCATAATAGTTGTTGGGTATCCAGCCCTCTTTGAATCCACCAGCTATAACACTGTAGAAGTATAGCCAAGGCGAATATTCAATGGAGCCTAAGATTTCCCTTGCATAGTCATCACACTTCTTGACAGATTTTGCATCAATTTTGCCTTTTCCACTTTCTACAGCTTTAAGGGCCGCTAGTGCTCTGGATCTACTTATTCTATGATACTTCCTATTGTTAATCGACTTCTCGATTGCTTTGAATTTTGAATAGAGTGATGACATGGCTAAAATCTTGTACCCCTTCTGCAGTTCGTTATTGAGGAAAGAGGCTTTGTAGGGTTACGTAAGTTGCAGTATGAGGAATAATTGAGGACATAAGTGATTTAGTTAACCTAGGTGTGAAGATGACCTTAATCTTGTTCGATTGATTTAAATTAGGTTAAAATTCAAGTATATGTATATGCTTAAACTCATTCTTCCCGGGTTATTTTTTGTTATTGTGTTTTGCTCATGCACTGAACACGCAGATCCGGCAGACAAGATCATCACTAATGCCAATATCTATACTGTCAATGAGACTCAGCCCAGGGCTCAAGCGGTGGCCTTGCGAGCTGATACGATTATGGCTGTGGGTTCGGTTGAGGAGGTGATGGCTTTCAGTGGAGAAACTACGGAGGTTATTGATCTCGGGGGTAAAACAATGACGCCTGGTCTGATCGAGAGTCATGCCCATATTATGGGAATGGGTTATAATCAACTCAATGTAGACCTCATGTACGTACAGAGCTATGATGAGCTGATCAATATGGTGTCAGAGGCCTCAGAAGGTGTCCCGGAAGGCACCTGGATTTTGGGTAGAGGGTGGCATCAGGACAAGTGGGAGACCCAATCTGAACGTCGTGTAAAGGGCTTTCCAACACATCATAGCTTGAGTGAGGCTGTGCCCGATCATCCCGTCTATTTATCGCACGCTAGCGGGCACGCTGGACTTGCTAATGCTAAAGCAATGGAGATCGCCGGAGTGACCAAAGGATCAGAAAATCCAGATGGTGGCGAAATATTTAAAGACGTTAGCGGCAACCCAACTGGAATATTTAATGAGACTGCCCAAGGACTGATCAGAAGGGTAGTGCCAGCCCAGAATGAAGAGACGGATACAAAGGCATTGGAACTTGCAATAGCTTATGCTCTCGAAAATGGCATCACGAGTCTTCAAAATGCGGGTGCAGACTTCAAGGATATCAAGCTTTTTAAGAAATTCGGAGAAGAAGGCAAAATGGGCATTAGATTGTGGACAATGCTCAGTGGAAGGAATGACAGCTTACTAAATGTCTATTACGCGAGCGGGCCGGAAATTGGGCTCTATGATAATTTTCTGACGGTACGATCTATTAAGCTGTATGCAGATGGAGCTCTTGGTTCTAGAGGTGCATGGCTACTCGAAGAGTACACGGATGCTCCTGGAGTACATGGGCACAATGTAATGCCTATGGAAGATATTCGCAGGGTGACTTTTGATGGTCTCGAAAATGGATTCCAGGTTTGTACGCATGCCATAGGCGATAGAGCCAATCGAGAGGTACTCGATATTTATGAGGCTGCTTTTGAGGCATTTCCCGATAAGGCAACAGACCATCGCTTCAGGGTAGAACATGCTCAGCATATCGACCCGGAGGACATTCCAAGGTTTTCAGAGCTTGATGTTATTGCGTCTGTTCAAGCCATTCATATGTCAAGTGATCGGCCATGGGCGATTTTTAGATTAGGTGAGCGTCGCATTGTCAATGGAGCATATGTTTGGAGGACGCTTATCGAGTCTGGTGCAGTGGTGATCAACGGGACTGACGCTCCTGTCGAACCAGTCAGCGCAATAGCGAGTTTCTATGCCTCAGTTACCAGGCAGACGCTCAAAGGCACCCCGGAAGGAGGGTATGAGCCTGCTCAAAAGATGAGCCGTGAGCAAGCACTCAAGACTTATACCCTCTGGGCGGCTTATGGAGCCTTTGAGGAAGATATTAAGGGTAGCATCGAGGTTGGAAAACTTGCAGATTTCACCGTTTACAACCAAGACCTGATGACTGTGCCAGATGATCAGCTCCTCGATACGCAGATTGATATGACAATCGTTGGAGGAGAGGTCTTGTTTGAGCGTTCTGAATAATTAACGAAAAGTCTGATCATGACCAGTGTCTCAGTAGTCATCCCTACCAGGAATAGATATGACTACCTGAAGATGGCGGTTGAGTCCGTTTTATCTCAGACTCATCCTGTCATGGAGGTCATTATCGTGGATGACGCCTCTAATACTGAAGTAGCGAGCAAGATGGCCGCTCGGTGGGGCGATCATCCTATAGTGAGCATTCATACCCTACCAGAATGTAGTGGGGTATCCTACGCTCGCAATGTTGGTAAGCAGCTTAGCACCAGTGACTATCTGATCCTTCTCGATGATGACGACATGATACTTCCTGACATGATTGAGAAGTGTTTGGAAGAGATGGGTGCTCATGATATAGTCGGTTGTCGTATCCGAATGATCAGTGATGATGTCGGTCTCTCAAAAAAGATGATCAAGAGATACCGATGGGGCTATTCCAAAAGCGCCGAGTTATATGCTTTGGATAGTAGACCACTTGATCATTTGTTGCTTCATGCTCCAAGTATTCACAGCTTTTTTGGAAGAGCTGAGGTTATGAAATCAATAGATTTTGATGAGCAGCTCCAATATGGTGAGGATCTCGATTATTGGTTGAGGCTAGCACGTGAAGGATACAGTTTTCACAAAGTGGAATTTGAGGGTGCCATTTACAGGATGCACAGGAAGAATGCCTCTGGCTTGGCTTTATACAATCAGAAGCGTGGATACTATGAAAAGCAGATCAACAATCACAAGTTAAGTGTTACTTCAATAAACATTGCACTCTTCAAGTTTGGTCTGATGTCCATATTCCAATGGGAGTTGAGGGGAATTCCAATGTTCTTGACGGCTATGGCTAGCCCCGCCAGCTTTTTACGACATTCACTGTTTTTTATTCGTTTTCTGCTAGCTGGCATCCGTCATTGAATTTTAGTACCTTAATAATATGCGAATTCTAACTTTTTTACCATTTGTATTGCTCATCTCTTGTTCTTCATCTGACGATTTAGACAAGCTTAAAAAAGAAGTAGCTGATACCGAAGCAGCGTTTGCTAAGATGGCTGCCGAAGAAGGGCTCGGACCGGCTTTCGAATACTACGCTGCACCTGATGGTGTGATCAACAGAAGAAGGACAGTGATCAAAGGCAAGGCCGCTATTCGACAGTATTACGACGAGCAGCCCGATGATGGAGCTACATTGGACTGGTCTCCTTCTTTTGTTGATGTGGCTGCTTCAGGGGACATGGCTTATACTTATGGTCCATACATGTTTACTTATCCAGATTCCCTAGGTAACCCAATTGAATCCAAAGGTATCTTCCATACAGTGTGGCGGTTGCAGCCGGACGGTACCTGGCGATTTGTCTGGGACTAACAAACCGCTTTGATGTTTGCTTTTAGGTAGACATTGAAAAAGATATTTTTTGATGTTTACTTGCTTGTGAACATCAAAACAATAGTCTACTTTCGAGTAAACATTAAAAAAATACTTATTTGATGTTTACTTGAAATCAGACATCAATATGGTCAAACCTCTTTTCCAAATCAACCCTGATCGCTTTGCACCCTGGAACGATCTTCCGGATCTTCCAATTCATCCTGACCTTTATCGTACCGTTGAAGTAATGGAACAACTCAGTCGCGCTAATTCAGCCTTAGGGCGCTTATACGGCAGGTCAATTGCAATTCCGAATCAGGCGGTATTGATTAACAGCATCAGCTTGCAAGAGGCAAAAGCCTCGAGCGAGATAGAAAACATATTCACCACTGATGATGAGCTCTACCAAGCCTACAGCGAAGATAACGAAGAGGTAAAAGTGCATGGTCCTGCAAAGGAAGTGCTTCGATATAGAGAGGCGCTTTGGGAAGGACATGAGCATCTGGTCAAGCAAGGCTTATTCGATAGTGAGTACTTCATCAAGGTCTATCAAAAAGTAAAGCAGGCCAATGATGGTTTGCGCCCCCCTAGTGCACATATCTACATCAAGCAAGGAGGTAGTGGACCCAATTCTGGTAAAGCCATTTATACTCCGCCGAGAGGTAAGGACATATTGAGTACTAAACTGGATAACCTTATCCAGTTTGTGAATAACGATGAACTCTACCCAATAGACCCTTTGATCAAGATGGCCATTGCACATTATCAGTTTGAAGCAATTCATCCATTTCGGGATGGTAATGGTAGGGCTGGCCGCATTTTTAATATCAATATGCTTACTCAGAAGGGACTGCTTGACCTACCAATATTATTTTTGAGCCATTACATTATCGATCACAAGCAAGACTATTATTCATTGCTTGCAAGCGTGACGCAGCGTGGTATGTGGCACGAGTGGTTACTATTTATGCTTAAGGCCGTCGAGTCGACCTCAAATCTCACGTTTAATAAGATCAATGATATCCTTTCTGCTAAAGAGGGCATCTTAACTGCTGTACAAGAGGACACCAAGATAAGGCGCCCTGATCAGCTCGTTGAGATGATCTTCAAGCAACCCCTCACCAAAGTCAATCACCTTAGGGATGCAGGTTTGTTCGCGGAGGGGACTGCCAGGAACTACCTCAATCAGTTGTGTGACTTGTCAGTACTTGAAAAACGCACTATCTCTGGCCATCACTACTATCTCAATCTTGAGCTTTACCGGATCCTATCGGAATAATCGTCAAACTTTCATTCCTTTGATTAACTCCTTGTCAATTGTCCATTATCAACTAATCCAATATGTATCGCCTGACTGTTTTGCTGCTTATTATGTCCGCTTGTCAATCTCCTGAATCGACAGAACCGATCTATCAAAACGAGAAGTACTCCATTTTTCCTGATAAGGTAGTGCAGGGAGAAAATGTGGCGCAGGTAATGTCACCAAACCGAATCAAGTCTAACTACAAAAGTCCAGCCTCTTCGACCTACTCTAGGCTGATCGAATTCAAGTTTTCGATCAATGAAAAGGATAATGAACTGGCGCCAGGCTCCAACCACTGGGTCATTATTAGAGACGAGCAAGAGAGTGAAGCAATCACATTTGGAGAGATGCCACCAACCAAGCCTGACGCTCCCTTAGACTATCTGCCCACCAACTATGAGTATACCTTCAAAGTCAATATGAAACCTGTGCTTGATCAATTCGAATCTCAAGGTTATTATGAAGCCTTTGATGGGTCCAGAGTGGCGAAAGATGACTTCAAGGGCTTTTATATAGCAGGCGGCTCAGAGCCGATGACGTGGGACTTTGTGAATCTAGAGAAGTCTGGTCTTGAACTATCTGAGACCGAGGAAGAGGGTATTTACGCCATTACGCTAATGCTCAATCCATATAATAAGGCCGACTATGCAGACAAGGAGTGGAGCCTTACCCAAGATATTTCTGCTAAGCCGAAGTACGAGTCCGATCAGCCGTTGGTGGATGCGCTGTTCAACTTGTCCCTGGAGGAGGCGATACTCAATATTGAGCCTGATAGCACACTCCGTACCGGAGCGAAATGGGGAGGTGTATGGACACGAGATGTGAGCTATAGTATACTTCTGGCATTCGCATATCATGAACCTGAAGTAGCTAAGATCAGCCTTATGAGAAAGGTGAATCGAAACAGGATCATTCAGGATACCGGGTCTGGAGGTGCCTATCCCGTCTCTTCGGATAGGACGACCTGGGCGCTTGCTGCGTGGGAACTTTACAAGACTACTGGCGATCAAGATTGGCTCAGGACGGCTCATGATATCATCAAAAACACGCTGGACGATGATGCCAAAGTGCTTGCCTCAAGCACAGGCCTTTATCGTGGAGAAAGCAGCTTCCTCGACTGGCGTGAGCAGACATATCCTAAGTGGATGTCCAACATGGATATCTATATCTCCGAAAACCTTGGTACCAACGTAGTACACTTTCAGGCGCATGTCATCTTATCAAAAATGGCCAAACTACTCGGCGAGCCTTGGCGTCCTTACCAGGAACGGGCCGACCAAATAAAGCAAGCGATCAACGAAAAGCTTTGGGTACCAGAGAAGGGATACTATGGCAACTTTCTTTATGGACGGAATGAATTGAATTTGTCAGACCGGTATGAAGCGCTCGGGGAGGCCTTGGCTGTCTTATTCAATGTGGCTGATGCAGAGCGCACTAAGAGCATTATTGCCAATTCACCATTGACACCCTTCGGAGCGACATGCATCTACCCTCAGATTCCCGGCATACCGCCTTATCACAATAACGGCATCTGGCCTTTTGTCCAGTCCTATTGGAACCTTGCAGCCGCAAAGGCAGGTAACGAAGCTGTATTAAGTCATGGGCTTGCTGCCATCTACAGGGCTGGTGGCCTGTTCCTGACCAACTATGAGAATTTTGTTGCCGAGTCTGGCGACTTTCTGGGTACTGAGATCAACTCACATCGCATGCTTTGGAGCATGGCAGGTAACCTGGCCATGGTACACCGCGTGTTCATGGGTATTAGTTTTGAACCTACCGGAATCAGGTTTGCGCCGGTAGTCCCATCGTCCTATCCTGGTACCAAGCGATTGAACAACTTCAGCTATCGCAATGCCATACTCGACATTACTGTGGAAGGTACGGGCAATACTGTTAGTACCGTGCGAATTGATGGTGAAGAAGTCAGTGAAGCCTATCTGCCAGGAGTTATTTCCGGTAAACATACAGTAGAAATCGTACTCGACGGTCAGCCAATGGAAGGACAGGAAATCAACTTAGTTGATAATGCCTTTACATTGCCCAATCCATTGGTCTCACTGGAAGATGAGAAAATTGTCTGGCAAGCCATAGACGGAGCGAATGGCTACAATGTATACAAAGATGGTGAGGTGATCGCTAATATTGACTGGACCGACTATGAGGTTGTGACAGATGGTTATGCTGAGTATAAGGTGAGTGCGGTTGATCATGATGGAGTGGAGTCCTTTACGAGTGAACCCGTCATTGTGGCACCCAAAAGAGATATTCAGGAAGTAGACATTACTCGATTTGCGGAGAAGGCTGGTTTACCTTTTACTAACTTCACAGGAAGTGGATTTGTAGAGATATCCAACACGCAAAATCGTGAGCTCAGTATATCTGTCAATGTACCCTCTTCTGGCAGCTATCTGGTGGATTTCCGGTATAGTAATGGTGAGGGCCCATGGAACACTGATAACAAATGCGCTATTCGTAGTTTGTATGTGAACGGAGATTATCGCGGGGCTTTAGTTTTCCCTCAGCGAGGTACTGAAGAGTGGTCAGACTGGGGTTACTCTAATAGTTACGTTTTGGACTTGACTAAAGGCGTTAATACACTTGAGGTTAATCTAGAACCCTGGGATACCAATATGAATGTGGATGTCAACAGGGCTATGTTGGATCATGTCAGGTTGATTAGGATGTGATTGGTTGAAGTCAGATCTTTAATAGTGCGTTTACTTGAAAAATGAGTTCGTCAAGATCTTTTTCTATGATTTCCCAAACTATCTCATAGTCAATGCCAATATAGTCATGGACGATCCGGTTTCTAAACCCGACGATTTTTTGCCATTCGACTTGAGGGTTGTTCGATTTGAAGTCGGAATCAAGTCTATTGGCGGCTTCCCCAATTACTTCAAAGTTTCGCACAACTGCATCTATTGTTCGATCATCTCTAAGGAAACTGGAGTAAGTGTAACCTGATAAATATTTCCTGATCTTAGAAGCTGCTTCAAGAATGTCTGCCAGTAGTAATCTGTTGTCACGTTTAGACATGAATTAGATCAGTTTCTATGGATTTTAAGTAGCGATCTTTAACACCTCGCTTTGATACAAGATCCACCTTCATATCAAGTATCTCTTCCAGCTCATCTGCCAGGCTAATGAATTCACTACCGATTTTCCCTTTGAACTCGACCAGAATATCAATATCACTTTGCTCACTTTGCTCATTTCTGGCATAGGACCCAAACACGGCTAGCGATTTGATCGGATATCTATCATAAAGTGAAGCTCTGTTCTCAATAAGACTTTTCTTTATATCCACAATTGACTTCATTATCTAAATATACAAAATCAACTTCTTAGGGACTTATACCAGGACTAGTGGAAGTGAGTGCGGAGTTCAGAAAAGACTAAATTGCGATTCTTAAATTTAAATAGTTATGAAATTTGGAGGTGTACCTGACCCAAGTGTGATAGATTTTGTGTTGCCCCAGGATAACCCTGGTACTAAAAGGGTCTTATCAGAAAAAGGAGGTAAAGGCTTAGGCGCTGTTCATGTTGGTTGTGCTAAGTGGAACAGACAAGAGCTCAAGGGCTTCTACCCGAGAGGGACTAAGGATGAGTTAGCCTACTATTCCACACAGTTTAATGCGATCGAGCTTAATGCCACTTTTTATAATAATTACGGTCCCGGGCAGATCAATAAATGGACGGCTAAGGTCCCTGATGATTTCAAGTTTTTCCCTAAAGTCACTAATACTATCAGCCACTATAAACAGCTTAACAATGTTGAGATAGAAGTTGAAGAGTTTTGCAATAACGCGAGAAGTTTTGATAAGCACTTAGGTATGTGTTTTCTCCAATTGCATAACAACTTCAGTCCTAGCCGAAAGGAAAAACTTGATCATTTTATGAAGCTATGGCACCAAGACATCCCACTGGCCATAGAACTTAGAAATACCGATTGGTTCAATAATCAGGAGGATGCAGACTGGATATACGACTTGTTTGAATACTATAATGTGTCCAATATTATCACAGATACGGCTGGAAGGAGAGACCTGCTCCATATGCGATTGACATCACCTGTGGCTTTTGTGAGATACGTAGGGGCCAACCATAACAGCGATTATGATCGTCTTATTGATTGGGTAGAACGAATCAAGCTCTGGAAAGACCAAGGATTAGAGAAGCTCTATTTCTTCGTTCACCAAAACCTGGAGCAAGAGTCTCCACTATTATCAGCGCATTTCATAGACCTGTTAAATCCTGCCATAGAGACGAACTTGAAGAAGCCGAACTCGGAGAACGGCCAGGTAGGGTTGGGATTTTGATAGTTATCTAGATCTGGTGTAACCGTACCAGATGCTTTGCGTCTCATGCCAAACTCAAAGGCATGATCAAGCATTATCTACGTATTGGATTTCGAAATTTCATTAAGTATAAGACCAGTTCTATCATCAACGCGGTGGGCTTATCACTCGCGATTGGCTGTGCGCTATTCACGTTTAGCTTCATTCATTTTTTCTACAATGTGGATAGCTTTCATGAAAATGGTGAATCGATCTACGCTATCAACCGGTATGTGCAACTGGATAATGATGAGCAACTCACCGGAGGAGCTCCTACACCTCTGTCAAGTATGCTCAAGGAGGGTCATTCCCAGATCATCAGGTCGAGTAGGTACAATTTTTCGTCGGCCTATGTGAGGTTTGGTGATAATGTTTTTGAAGAAACCATCCGGTTTGTAGAACCTGACTTCACGCGCATGTTTAGCTACAGTATGATGTCTGGCCCAACAAATGCCATCGATGACCAGAATGGTATCATACTGTCGAGTCGAACAGCTGCTAAGTATTTTGATAACGCGGACCCCATAGGCAAGGAATTGGAGGTCAAGTTCGTGGTTGATGGAGAGGCTATCCTGAAAACATTTATTGTGACCGCAGTGGCTGAAGAGTTTCCGAATAATGCCAGTTTTAGGTTTACACTTTTGGCCAACGACGAAACATTGAGTTCTATTGGTCTCCTAAAGGAAAATGATTGGTCGACTAACGTCAGTGCAGGGTTCGTTCAGTTCAGTGATCCCTTAGCGGTGAATGAGGTAGCCCAACTCACTAATAATACCTATTTAAGCCGCCTGACTGATATAGAAGAACAGAAGAGGGTAACCAGTTTTCAATTTGAGCCCTTTTTAACCAGCTCTCTCAACTCTGAGAATATACGAAATAGTGTTTTCAGTGGTACCAGTATAGCTGCTTTCATTACTCTTTCGACATTATCTCTGCTTCTGATGGCATTAGCGTGCATTAACTACATGAACATTGCGATAGCATCAGCGGGATATCGGCTTAAAGAGATTGGGGTACGCAAGGTGATTGGCGGTAGCCGCCAGGCGCTGATCATACAGTTCTTATCAGAAAACATTATCATCTGTTTTCTAGCGCTATTGCTAGGTGTGGCAATTGCTGAATGGGTGGCTCTGCCTGCTTTCAATTCCATTGGAGTATTGCGATTTGAGAATGACTATTTTGGAAATCCATTACTTATAGGTTTTCTGCTAGGTGTCTTGGGACTGTCGATTGTGGGTGGAGCTGGTTACCCTGCATTGTATATATCCAAGTTTCAGCCTCATACTATCCTCAAGGGCAGACTGAAGTTCGGTGGTAATAATAGGTTCAGAAAGGCCTTGTTAGGTACACAGTATTTATTCTCATTTCTTACCATAATCGTATCTGTGGTGCTACTCCAAAACGATCGCTATCAATACACAATAGACTGGGGGTATGATAAGGAGAATGTTGTCGCTATTGGGGTCAAAGGACAGGCAAATTTTGAGAGGTTGGCAGCCAGGGTAGATGGATTGCCTGTAGTAGAGACTGTATCAGCTTCGAGAGACCTTATTGGCCGTAACCTATCGGAAATGGCATTTGAGATTGACGAAAATGATTATGAAGCCGATCACATTAGGTTGGGACCTGGTTACTTAGCCACACTCAATCTAAAGCTTTCTGAGGGGAGGTTTTTTGAAGAAAACCGAGTGTCAGACCAAAAAACGATCATTATCAATGAGAAGATGAAATCATCCATGGGTTGGGAAACCATAGACAGCAAGTTTATAGAGTTTGAAAGTGCAAGGTACCAAATTATTGGCGTAGTAGATGATTTTCATTACAGACCTTTCTATGCAGAGATCGAGCCTTTGGTAATTAGCCTTTCGGACCCCAGTGATTATAGGTATCTTATAGCTAGAGTAGATGGTAATGACATGACTGACGTATCCGCTGAGCTGAAGGCGATCTGGTTGACTTTATTCCCCAATGATCCTTTTATCCTTCATTATCAAGATGCTGTCTTTGATAATGCTTTTATGGACTTACGGATCGTATCAAGATTGATCAGTTCCATTTCGCTGGCTGCCGTATTACTGACAGCAATAGGTCTTTTTGGGCTTGCGGCTATACATATGCGCTCTAAGCTTAAAGAAGTATCAATACGAAAAGTGCTTGGGTCCGGAATGGCAGCTCTCGGTTTCTCTCTCAATAAGGAGTTTGTCTATTTGCTGCTTGGCGCAAGCATAGTTGGCGTACCTGTCTCTTACCAGGCTGTTGTGGCTTTACTGGAAACACTAACGCATTACCCTAAGCCTATGACCATATGGCCATTTGTGCTTACTACTTTCATCCTAATTGTCATGTCAGTGCTGGCGATGGGTGGTCATATTTACAAAGTACTGCACATCAACCCTGCAGAAAATTTGAGGAATGAGTAAAGATCACTCGGCGCTCAATCCCAACTGCTCCCTAACCATCCTGTGCTGATTTTGGTTTTGTTGCCAGTAGGGGGTGCGGATGGTACCTAAACGTCTGGCGGTTGTGGTCAATGGTTTAGCACTAACACCATAGCCACTTCTGGCTGTCTCCTCCCACCCGAGAATAGCATGAGGGTAGCTGGTGTCGAAGTAGATCTTAAGGTTACGATTGGTAGTGGGATAATCAATTTCGTAGACCTGATGCGCAGTATTGGCCATCATACTTGAGTCTACGGAAGTAAGGCTCACGTTCGCGCTTTCGACAGACTTATCAGAATGCTTGAGTCTCTGATAAAATATGCCAGGTATCATGTCTACTTTTCCGGTAGGTAACTCTGATGGATTGAGCCTGATGCGTGTCCAAAGTTCATCTTCGGTGAATGTTTCATTGATTTTGAATTGACGATCTCCCTCTGACTCGAAATAGGAATAAGTAGAGGCATCAAAACCAGCGCCTCTTTGGTTGAGCTGGGTAAAAGTCTGGCCGCACCACTCTTGCGAACTCATGGTGATCTTGAGAGGAGGAGTGCTTTGTCCTCCATCTACAGGCGTAAATGTTGAAAGCATCATCGAATAGGGATATATCCCAGTCAGGAATTTCTTGGTAAAGTTAAGTTTCAACACGCTAGACTGGTCCGGGTTGCTGTTGTCATGATTGTCGAGTTTAACCTGCTTGCTTTTAGAGAATGGTTCGGTCACGAAGATCATGACCGCCTCTCCTTTGTGGAGCTGGCCATAGCGGGCTTGAGTCAACTCATAACCTGTGAGTTCTCCAAGCCCATCGTACCAGTGCTCGCCGAATTGCCTACTATCGAAGGTTTGTACCACTTGGGATGTGACGTCTTTTGGCGTCTGGGCAGGACTCTGACATCCAATACTAAAAAGCAGGGTGAGGAAGAAAAGGGTTAGATACTTCATGGATTGTAGATTTAAGATTTAACCAGTCATGACAAAGGTAAGTTCAACCAAAGCCTCTGTGCCTGATAAAAATCACAATATCCAATAAAGCTGGAATCATAATCAGTAGATTCATTAGAACCCTATGTGATGCCATAGGTTTGGAATATTTCGATTGTGCTCAAAATCGAGTATCTTACTAGAATAGATGTTATGAGAAAGATATTTTTTACCTGTACGATACTTTTTGCTTTATGCTATCAGAGTTTTAGTCAAAACAAGAGCTTTATTGCTGTCGAACTATTAGGGCATGGTGGTTTTTACTCTCTGAGTTATCTACATGAGATGAAGAAGATGGACAATGGGAATTTCTTTGGATTTAGGGGCGGTTTGTCTCTAATGTCAGTAGGTCATAGAGGGATCCATGGAAGAACAGTCGATGTATTTCTTCCTCTATCCACTTACTACACTCTAGGTAAGCGGTGGGAATTGGGATTGGGGCTTACGCCTTACATCCGCTTCGAGTCCTTTGGAGAAGGAGCAACTAGTGAAAAAGAAAGAACATTTGATGTTATTTCATTTACAAGCTTCGGCTATCGCAAAGACCTTGGAGAGAATTGGCTGTTCAAAGCGTCGCTTTCCACCGCTTGGTACATAGGAAGACCTCTAAGTTATATGTTCCCATGGCCGGGCGTGATGTTTGCACGAAGGATCAAATAGTAAAATTTAAAGTATCCAATAAAGGAGAATCACAATCAGCAGCCCCATAGCTACGAGTTGTAAGCCTGAGTTGCTCTCCGGAAATTCGTAGGCGCAAATAGGGCATATAGTACTGTCTGTATCCACTTCCATGGCACAGCTGGGACATTCCTTCTTTTTATCCATTCTTCCTAGCCCAGTTGTCCCTGAGTGTGATGGTCCTGTTGAAGACCAGTTGATTGTCTGTAGTGTCCTCGTCTACTCTGAAGTACCCGATGCGCTCAAACTGGAAGATGTCTCCCACTTTAGCATTTGCAAGGGACGGTTCCAGAACAGCCTTTTTCGTTATTGTCAGTGAGTCGGGGTTAAGATGATTTTTGAAGTCATCTTCTATTGTGCCAAGGTTTTCCGTTAGGAAGAGTCTATCATAAAGACGGATCTCAGCACCCTTCACAGCATGGTCCGCAGATACCCAGCCAAGGGTACCCTTTACCTTCTTGCCGGAAGTGTCCTGACCACTGCGTGTTTCGGGATCATACTCTGCATAAATCTCCTCGACCTCTCCATTATCACCTTTTTTGAATCCAGTACATTTGATGATGTATCCGGACTTTAATCGTACCTCTCTTTCAGGACCCAGTCGGTACCATTTCCTGGGACTTGGAGGGTCTTCTTTGAAGTCGGACCTATCGATATAGAGCTCTCGTGTAAACGGCATCTCACGAGTGCCCGCCGATTCATCTTCAGGGTTGTTAATGGCCGTCATGGTCTCAGTTTTCCCTTCAGGCCAGTTGGTAATGACCAACTTGACAGGATCCATGATGCCAAACACCCTTGGAGCTACTTTATTCAAGTCTTCGCGTACAGCGTGCTCAAGTACCGCCACATCCGTGATGCCGTTGCGCTTAGCTACTCCTATGGTGTCGGCAAACTTCCTGATTGCGGTAGGTGTAAAGCCCCTGCGCCTAATACCAGATATGGTAGGCATGCGAGGATCATCCCAGCCGCTGACATAGTTGCCTTCCACTAGCTCTCTCAAACTACGCTTGCTTACGATCGTGTAGCTTAGATTAAGCCGGGCAAATTCGGTCTGTTTCGAAGGATATATGCCAAGGTTTTCTATCAACCATTCGTAGAGTGGTCGATGTACTTCAAACTCTAGTGTGCAAAGCGAGTAGTTGATCTCCTCCAAGCTATCAGATTGCCCATGGGCAAAGTCATAGGAAGGATAGACACACCACTGGTTTCCTGTACGATGATGAGAGGCATGCTTTACACGGTAAAGGATAGGGTCGCGCATATGCATGTTGGGTGATGACATATCAATCTTGGCGCGAAGCGCCATCTTACCTTCTGGATGTCTTCCGGACTTCATTTCCTCAAAGAGTGTAAGGTTCTCCTCTAAGGGCCTGTTCCGGTAGGGGCTCTCCTTACCAGGAACGGTAGGGCTACCTTTGATGGCTGCAAACTCTTCTTTGGACAGCTCATCGATGTAAGCCTTTCCGTCTTTGATTAGCTGGATCGCATAGCTATAAAGTGTGTTAAAATAGTCCGACGCATAGTATTCCCTATCTTCCCAGTCAAAACCCAGCCACTTGATGTCAGTTTTGATACTGTCAACATATTCCACCTCTTCTTTCTCAGGGTTAGTGTCATCAAACCGGAGATTGCACGTACCATTGTACTTTTCGGCAAGGCCAAAATTGAGACAAATAGACTTGGCATGGCCAATGTGCAGGTAACCATTTGGCTCTGGAGGGAAGCGGGTCTTGACCGTCTGATGTTTGCCTGAATCAAGATCCTTTTCTATCATCTGTTCAATGAAATTGAGCGATTCCTTCTTGGGAGTATCCATACTTGTGACTATTTGAAGCGCAAATAAAAACAGAAGCAATGCAAAAGGGAATGGAGGAGAGATAGAATTAATAAGAACTACTGATTGGCCCTGTCCAAAAGCGCTGAGTTGCGGTTGGGTACAAATCAATTGATAAGAATTATAGTTATATGAGCATTAAGCTAAATAGCAAGGTTATGTCAGGAGGAGACTGGAAAGATATGTTCTATGCTGCCGAGCGCGGCGATGTGGAAGTTGTACGATACCATATCAGGAATGGGATTGATCCCAACTACCAGCATCCCGAGTTTTTGACGACAGCTTTGATAGAGGCGGTCAAGAACAATCACCTGGAGGTAGTGAAGTTCTTAATGGAGCATGGGGCTAAACCGTCTATAAAGTCAGAATTTGAAGGCATTGATGCCTATCAGGCGGTCCATCTTAATAATGACCCTGACATGCTCAATTTTTTTGACCTGAAACCTAAGATGTACAAAAAACCACTCTGGCTTAAGGTTAAAGAATGGTTCGAATTTTGGTTTACATAGATGTTTCTATTCTCGTACTTGATATTTGGTAGAAGATAACTTTTAAGCGTGAGGTAGTTTTACTTATTGATCTTGATTTTCTGTTCGAACATATCATGACTGTTGCGCTCGTTGTGTTTGCGGCTTATGTCTCTAATCACGGTATCAACACATTCGCATTGAAATCTCTAGGCAGCAATTGGCACGAAGCGATTTTTGGCGGTGCTTTGCTGGCCCAGATCGGTGAGTTCAGCTTTGTGTTAGCCTCAGTTGGTCAGAGTCATGGTATCATCACCAACTTTGCCTACCAGATGACTATCATCGTCATTGCGATCACAATTTTGACTAGCCCATTTTGGATTGCTATGACAAAGTGGCTCGTTAGTCGTGATGATTAGTCATCAACCTACTAGATACTGATCCAATCGATCAATGGCCACTTGAAGTTTTTCGATTGGAAAGCAGCTATACACAATCCTAAATTGGCCTTTGCCCTCATGTCCAAACCCTTGCCCTGGCGTTAAGAGAATACCTGTCTCTTTGTAAACATCAAGCCAAAGCGTGTCTTCGGCTTCCTGACTACTTTCCGATAGGAGCCTGGAGAAGTCAGCCCATATGAAAAGACTACCTGATGCAGGAACATACGGAATACTATTGGACTTGAGCATCGAAGTAAAGGCCACATACGATGCAGTAAGCCGGGCTTGATTGGTCTTGATATATTCGGTGAGAAAATCGTGATCTTCAAAAACCATTTGAAACAACCACTGGGTGTGATTAGAGACCATGTGGGGTGCATTGTAGTTGTTGTAGCCCTTGAGGAAGGTCTTATTAAGTGAGTAGACCAATCCGACCCTAAGGCCTGATGCGCCGAAATCTTTGGACAAAGCATACCACAGATGCAGGTAATCGCTTTGAAGCTCCTGTATTACTTGAGCGAATGAAGTGAATACCTGATGATCAATATAGTCTTTGCAGATGCCCGGATGCCGGGTGTCAATCAGCGAAAGACCATAAATCTCATTGACTATCAGATGTATCTGATGTTCGATACAGTATGTCGCCAGTTCTTTCAAATGCTGGAGGCTGTATATCTTACCTGTTGGGTTGTCAGGTGATGTGAGCACAAGGAGTCGGAATCTTTTACCTTGTTGTTCAATATCCTTTCTTGCTGCTTCCAGATGATCGATAGTCAAATTTGGACCATTGATCAGTTGCATGAAATCACGGTAAGTGGTAAGGTCGTACCTCTCAACTCCTGACTTGTTGCCAATGTCTTGCTTGTATACGGGATAAGATGGAGCAGGAAATACAGCTACATCACCTGAGTTACATAGGATTTGGGTCGTCATTTCGATCACGGCCGTTGCTCCGGCTGAGGTTGCTATATGCTCCGGATCAATAGGACGGTGCGTAAGATGTTGTTTCATAAATGAGGCAATGGCTTGTCTGAAAGCAAAGTCCCCTTTTGCATCCGTGTATCCGGCCACCCAATCCGGTATATCGTTGGTCCTGGAGATCGATTGCAACTTATCCTTAAGTATGGGCCAGCAGAGCTTATTTTCAGCCACATTGAGGGGAAAAGTGCCCTCAGAATTATCCACCGGATGATAGATGTTTTGAACTGCTTCGAAGTAGACTTCAAAGTCTGATCTGAGCACTGTTTGTGCTGCTTTTCGGCCTCTTTGACTGATTGATTGATGCTGCATGGAATGTTGTCTCTGTGTTTCGCGGTAGTAGGTTTTTCGTGCGTAACTACTCATTGATTAACTTTAAAGTAAGACTTTTCGACGTACCCATGGAAGTGCTAGTAGGCAAAAGATTGATCACAAGGGAGGAATACTACAAAATGGCTGAGTCTGGTATTTTGTCACCAGAAGAGAAAGTCGAGCTGATCAATGGAGAAATCATCAATAAGATGAGCCCAATTGGTACAAAACACGCAGCTGTTCTAGGCCGACTAGCCACACTAATACGCACCGTTAATGATCAATGGTACGTTCGCACACAAAACCCGGTAGTGATTAATGGTATTTCAGAGCCTGAGCCGGATATTGCTGTAGTTAAGTATAAAGCTGACTATTATGCTGAGGCTCACCCTGTTGCTGCGGAGGTTTTTTTGTTGGTTGAGATATCGGACTCTACTTTGTCTTTCGACAAGACGACTAAAAAGGAGTTGTATGCTTCCGGCGGTATAGCAGAGTATTGGATAGTAGATATCCGTAGCGAACTTATAGAAGTCTATTCTGAATTGGTTGGTAATCGATACACCAAAACAAGGGTTTATAGCGAGCCTAATCAAAGTATCGCTGCGGGGAATCAAGGTAGTTCTTTGACTTTGAGCGACGTGTTTTACAAGGGTTGAATTACCGCAACTTGCCTCTTTGGTTAAACTCTTTAATCTTCACATTTAGTGCTTTGAAATCGAGTTTTCCCTCAGTTTCATTGAGGTGGTCCATGATCGCCAGGGCTTTGTTGATCCTGCTGTTGGTATTCTTTACTTTGTTAACCAGATAGAGTAAACTGCGCTGTTTTCCCATGGTGAGCGCCTTGAAAAACTTTGTCCCTGTTTCGTCCTGATCCATAACCGCTAGCATTTCGTCCGGTACCTTCATGCCATATTCGGAGCGATCCTTTTCTAAGCGCAAGTTCACCTTATCACCGGTGTTGAGCCCAAGGCTGTTTCTTACCCCTTTATTAATTAGAATAAACCAATAATCCTTGGCGGCCATAAGCGCACAATTCATCTTGTGCTTATCCATTATGGTACAAATGACCCGTCTATTATCACCTTCTATAAACTGCTGTGCTATTGCCTCAGGTACAGTTAAATGATGACGCCAAAGTTCATTATTAAAGTCTTCAACAGTAGAAATGAATTCTGCCATAAGCTAATTTACAAGGTCAGGAGGGCAATACAAACAATAACACTTGGGTCGAACAGGTAGTGCTGAATATAGGAATCTGTATGATGATCGAATCATGAGGATTTATATTTTTGTGTCCTTTAATATTTGATTGTCATGGGAAGAGCATTTGAATATAGGCGAGCAGCTAAAGAGAAGCGTTGGGACAAGATGTCCAAAATATTTCCGAAGCTGGCAAAAGCTATCACCGTAGCGGCAAAGGAGGGTGGAGGTGACCCGGAAATGAACGCCAAGCTAAGAACTGCCATCCAGAATGCCAAGGCGGAAAATATGCCCAAGGACAACATCGAAAATGCGATCAAACGTGCGGAGGGTAAAGATGCAGCCGAGTACACAGAAGTCAACTATGAAGGCAAAGGCCCTCACGGGGTACTAGTGTTTGTAGAGTGTGCTACTGACAATACGACGCGTACGGTAGCCAATGTAAAGGCTTATTTCAGCAAATCCGGTGGAGGCATAGTTCCTAATGGATCTCTTGAGTTTATGTTCAATCGTAAGGCGAGTTTTGAGTTTGACAAAACCGAAGAGATGGACCTGGAGGAGATGGAACTTGAACTGATTGATGCCGGGCTGGAGGAAATCGAAGAAAATGATGGTCGTGTTTACGTCTACGGTGACTACACCAACTTTGGTACCTTATCCAAAGCATTTGAGGAACTGAATATCGAAGTGGATAAAGCATTGCTAAAGCGTATCCCTACCACACCTGTTGAGTTCTCGGAAGAGCAGATGGAAGAGATAGAAAAGATGCTCGATAAGATAGAGGACGATGATGATGTACAAGCGGTATACACCAATATCGCTTGATTAGATTGACAAGGGAAAATGGAGAGTTGAGATTTGTGTTATCCATTTTCAATCATCAATTTGAGTGTAAGACCCAGTTAAGACTAGCTAGATATTGCTTTAATGAGTAGGTGTAAACCCTGTCAGTCAGCTCTTTCTAATCTCTTTTCAACATATTTGTCGTCATGGCATTAGCGACGCTTGATTACGTTATTATTATCTTCTTTACCCTGCTTATCCTTGGAGTAGGCCTTTCTTTTCGCAACACCGCGGGAAAGAACATCGAAAGCTTTTTTCTTGGTGGAAGAAACCTCCCATGGTGGATAGCAGGTACTTCTATGGTGGCAACTACATTTGCTGCAGATACACCCCTTGCTGTCACCGAATTAGTCGCTCAAAGTGGTATCGCAGGTAACTGGCTCTGGTGGAACATGCTTGCCGGTGGTATGTTGACCACTTTCTTTTTTGCCAAGTACTGGCGCAGAGCGAATATATTAACTGATGTCGAACTGGTGGAGATCCGCTATTCCGGTAGGGCGGCTTCAATGCTACGTGGCTTTAAGGCAGTATACCTTGGTTTGTTTCTCAATTCTCTTGTTATCGGCTGGGTCAATGTGGCTTTGATGTCGCTGATCAAAGTGTTCTTTAATATCCCAGATGATCAATTGCTCTGGTATACGGCGCTGGCTATGGTTATTGTAGTGATCTACTCAGCTACCTCAGGATTATTGGGGGTAGCTTTCACTGATGTTATCCAGTTTCTAATGGCAATGACAGGTAGCATTGTATTAGCCTTTTTAGTGCTAGATGCCTCAGAAGTCAGCGGCATTGAAGGGCTCAAGTCAAGTCTGCCTCCAAGTAGTTTTAGTTTTTTTCCGCAAGTAGGAGAGGCTGATGTAGCGGATGTAGCGACTACTTTATCTCTAAGCCTGGGTAGCTTTCTGGCTTTTATTGGTATACAGTGGTGGGCGAGTTGGTATCCGGGTAACGAGCCTGGCGGAGGTGGTTATGTCGCACAGCGAATGATGAGTGCTAAGAATGAGAAACATGCTGTTTATGCTACCTTATTTTTTCAGATAGCACATTATTGTATTCGTCCATGGCCCTGGATCATTGTGGCACTCGCTGCGTTGGTATTATATCCCGACTTACCAGCTGATGATAAAAAGCTGGGCTATGTCATGGCCATGAAGGATTATTTGCCTGATGGTCTTAGAGGTTTGTTATTGGTCGCCTTCTTCGCTGCTTATATGAGTACCATATCCACCCAACTCAATTGGGGTACCAGCTACCTTATCAATGATGTATACAAGCGATACATCAAACCTGAGGCTACCGAAAAGCAGTTCGTCATGGCATCAAGAGTTGGTACGCTGATAGTAATGCTGATAGCTTTGTATGCCACTTCTCAGATAACCAATATCTCTGGTGTGTGGCAGTTTTTAATGGAATGCGGAGCTGGCCTGGGCATGGTGCTTATATTGAGGTGGTACTGGTGGCGCGTGAACGCATGGAGTGAGATCACTGCGATCATTGCCCCGTTTGTTGGTTATAGTGTCGCTCGATATGGTTTTGGGATGGAGTTCCCAAATTCATTCTTCGTAACTGTAGGATTTACTACGGTTGCATGGATTGTGGTTACACTTATCACACAGCCAACCGATGATAAAGTATTGAGGTCTTTTTATGATCGCATACAACCAAGAGGTAGATGGGGACCTTATCAAAATGGCGCTAATTCAGGAGAGATTGGTTACCTGACTATTTGTTGGTTGGCTGCTATAGCTTTAGCTTACTGTATTCTCTTTTTTGTGGGGAGTGTGATTTTTGGTCAATGGAGTATGGCAGGTATATATCTGTTTATCATTCTGGTAAGCGCTGTGATTTTGCGCACATTTGCCAGCAAGGTCAAGATATTCGACGACTAGATGAACTTAACACAAAACGAGTCTCTACACCCATTCAATACTTTTGGTCTCAAGCAAAGTGCTAAACTTTTTGGGCGATTTGACGATGTAGATTCTCTAATAGGTTTTATTGAAACTGACTTCTTGCAAGACCGTTCCCTGCTCGTGCTTGGAGGTGGCTCCAATATCTTACTAACACAGGATTTTGATGGTGTGGTGCTCAAGAATGAGATCACGGGCATACAGGTCGTTAAAGAGAATGTTGATCACGTATGGGTAAGTGTGGGGGCTGGTGAGAACTGGCATCAATTTGTATTATATGCAATCGAGAATGGCTGGGCTGGTGTCGAGAATCTTTCGTTGATTCCGGGTACAGTCGGAGCAGCCCCCATGCAGAATATTGGAGCCTATGGTGTAGAGATCAAGGAGGTATTTAACTCACTGGAAGCGGTGGCATTGAAAGATGGCAGCCGCCATATGTTCACTGCCCATGACTGTGAGTTTGGCTACAGAGAGAGCATCTTCAAGACCAGTGCTAAGGGAGAATATATCATTACGGCGGTGAACTTCAGACTGAACAAAAAACCTACGTTCAACACGAGCTACGGTGCTATTGCTGACACCCTATCGGAAATGGGTGTTGAGGAGTTGTCGATCAAAGCTGTCTCCGATGCGGTGATCAAAATCCGCCAAAGCAAGCTGCCTGATCCTATGGAAATAGGTAATGCTGGGAGCTTTTTCAAGAATCCAACAATTCCTAAAGATCAGTTTGGTAATTTGAAAACGGAGTTTGTTGATATGCCTAGCTATGAAGTTGGTGAAGGCAATACCAAAGTGCTTGCTGGATGGCTCATTGAGCAATGTGGCTGGAAAGGATTCAGGGAAGGTGATATTGGTGTGCATTCAAAACAGGCGCTGGTTCTAGTTAACTATGGCCAAGGAAAGGGTCGGGACATTTATAAGTTAGCGTTGGCTATTCAGGCCTCTGTGATGCAGAAGTTTGGAATTAGTATTGTACCAGAGGTGAATGTGGTTTAGCGCATCAATCCCATGAAGTCTGAAGAACCTATTATTGAATTTGATATTAGGATTTCTTAACTGCTCGTAATTATCCGACGGAGGCCGTTGACAAGAAGAAAGTCATTATAGTTCTGGGTTGGAATGATCTCTTCCTCAAAGCAAACTATATAAGGCTCAATACTACTAGTACGCCATGGAAATATCGAGTGAAGAACAGCTTAGACTAGAGCGTTAATCGGTCTTTCTCAATTACCCTTAGCTTCAGGCAAAATCCTTTCATACTCCTCCCAGTTATCCACTAGCTCATTGACCACCACACTGCCTACTTGATAAGCAGCGTCTAGAGACGGAATATAGGCAGTATAGCCTTTGCCTTTAAGTTTTTCTCCGCTTAAGCTTTCCGCTGCAGTGATACCTTTATACTGCATAGTGTAGTTACTGGCAGTACGCAGCACGAGCACACGATTAACATCAACTCTGCCTGCATTATCGAGGAATGTAAGTGCTTGTAGTGTACCTGTATCTTCCATTGCTGAGGTCACGAAGTTGCCCTCACCCTTTGACCAATAGCTGACCCAGTCGTTGGCCCATTGGTTCATTAGTTCGCCATGCCAGTAGGTCATAGCAGCCAGTTGGTCCCCCTTAAGCACGAATGGAGGCTTTTGCGCATTTGGGTATTCTTTGTACAATTCGCGCAGCTTCTCTACCTCTGGCGTATCCATCAACTCAATATCTTTTGTCAAATCATAGGCCCAGTCGACCAGACCTGAATTGAGTCGATAAGCAACCCCCTCATTGTTTTCGGGTACGGGAGTTTCGTAGGGTTTTGTTAACCTCAATGGGATGTATCCGGTAGGCCAATCCTCTGGAATTTCCCGTGCATCGATCTCGTGTGACAGGTCTCCATCAATGACCCACTCCGCCCATGCTGCTGAGCCAGCGGATGCATCATTCGGGTCTACTCCTGCAATCCCCGCGACGAGCCAGTAGGCATTAGTCAGATCAAAGCGATCGTCGAGTCCAAGTGCCATCACAGAAGCTGCGGCTTTGGCAGTACCTATGCCAGTGACCATCCCAAGTATGCCACGATTGTTGTATCGCAGGTCCCGATTGCCTTGAGCAAACGGTATCACACTATCCAGAGGTAGGCGCTCCACCCAATTCTGAAATTCTCCAGGGATGTCTCCTTCATCCTGATCTCGTTCAAACATACTTAATACAACTACTTTGATTGGGATTTTGGCGGTAGTAGGTTCCGGGGATTGCGAGGGCTGACAAGAAAATACGATAGCCACGAAGACAAAGAGAGATAGACGTAAGATCATTTGTTGGTTGTTAGATTTCATCGATTAGCAGGTTAACAAATTCATCCCATTCATTTTGCCAAAACTCGAGTGCATCTGATTTTTCCCTATCTGATAATGCACTGTAAAGAACACCGTTCATTGAGAGTTTTTTCAGACTTCTGAGGTCAAGTTGCCAGGCCAGCAGTACACTCCAATAATCATGTGTTAACCCTTCATATTGATAGATTGCCGGATCATCAGAGCTAATGGTGATTTGAACACCCTGTCTTATCAGTGAATTGGCGGGGTGAACCCGAAGATCTTCGACATATCCTAACACCTGATTACTGATCGGACTTACTTCCAGGCAGATATCTCTTGCAACCACCTCATCAATCAACGATGGGAAAAATGCTAGATTGATCCCATGTCCGATGCGTTTGCTTCCCAACAATATTGCATCATAGAGATTGGTGTTGCTGTACCAGTTAGACTCTCCATCATGAAAGTAGAAAGGCATATCTATGCCATACACATGCTCAAGGGAGTCCGCTTTGAGCCATGCATCCAAGTAATAGAGAGTGCTATTACCTGCATCCTCTTCTGAGACAAGGTCAAAGCCTTTGACTATTTCAGGATACCGCGCTCGTAGCGCATAGGCATTTGCAAACGAATTAGCTATGGCTTCTCTACTTCGGAACCTCAAGTCGGTATAGATAAGCTTAAGGCTGAATTGTGGATGATCTTCTTGTATTTCTATTTCAAGTTTTTTGAAGATCCGTACAATGGAATCTTCATTGTAGTAACCTGTTTCGTGAGCCAGATCGTAGAGCCCATCAAACATTATTTGTCTCAATTCTACATGCTGGATATTGTCATCAAGCAAACTCAAAAAGAGTACTTTATGGAATTCCTTGAAAATGGGCTCATAGGCGTAAGCACCGCCGATACGTTGAAAGATCTTATCGAATTCTGTCCATATATCAATGGTATCTTTATCAGTCTCGGGAGCCAATGTGAGTAACTCATACATTTTCTCTCTAAAGCTTTCTTCTGAAGTGGCAAGCTCAGCTACATTCACAAACCCTGCAGGTTCTTCACCTTCATTGAATGCTCTTAGCTCACCTTTTAGGTATTGTTCATTATCACTTCTCCAATGAACATACATCTCAGGAAGTGTGATCACCTTGTCGATCAACCAATGAAAATCTTTGACCGCAGAAGCATGCATATGCAAGAAACCACCCTTTGGCATTTGCTTTAGGAGACCATAGAGTTTCGTAGTTTGTATATGCTCTCTTGACTTAAAAAAATCCTTAGCAGGAGGGAAGTATTGTGCTTTCTCGTAAGCTTGTAGCAAACTATCACGCAATGAGATCAATTTGGCGTTGGCTTGGTGCTCCCTATCAGTAAGCTTGACAGAGGCATCAAAACTTGAGTTGTTATCCCTCCGCCTGAGTTCCTTTCTTTGATCGGAGTAGTTTTCTTCTTTCAACTCATTTTTGCTAGTGAACTCTGAGCTCAGCACCTCGCACCCGATCATCACTGTTGTGAGCAGTATGTATAAGTATCGGATCACAGTAGTATGTATTTGATGATGAAAAGGACGGCAATAATCACCAGAATTGGATTCAACGACCTCAAATCCAATTTAACAACTTTGATGAGTGTGTAGACAATGATTCCTGTACCTATACCATTGGCAATGCTGTATGTGAAAGGCATGAGTACAATCACCAAGAATGCCGGTATAGCCTCTTCAAGATCACTGAAATTGATTTTTTTCACTGCTCCCAACATCAACACACCTACCATCACGAGTGCAGGGGCTGTGGCGGCCGTTGGTATAAGTCCTGCCAAGGGAGCTAGGAAAATGCAGAGCAGGAAGAGTATGCCTACTACAACTACCGTAAGTCCTGTGCGACCTCCGGCTGCTATTCCAGCACCACTTTCGATGTAAGTAGTAGTTGTAGATGTTCCCATTAACGCCCCGAATGTAGTAGCAATGGCGTCAGCTAGGAGTGCTCTGTTCATTCTGGGTAGCTTGCCATCCTTGTTGATAAAACCACCTTTGTCTGCAGTACCATATAGGGTACCTAAAGTATCGAAAAGATCCACCATAGTGAATGCAACAATGATGGTACATAGATCGAGAATTCCTCTAAATAAGGAAGTGTTGTCACTGGGGAAGAGTTGTCCAAAGTCTAACTGTAAGAAAGTGGGCGAGAGATCTAAAGAACTGTAGGTAACCTCACTTGGCAGCTGGGTAACTCCTAAAACTAGACTGATAATCGATATGGTCGCAATAGTCAACAGGATAGCTGCTTTGATCTGCCTGATCATCAAAACTGACATGATCAAAAATCCAAGAATAGCCAAGTAAGTGGTAGGCTGGCTGAAATCACCGAACTGCAGTACTTGAGGTGGTGCAGTGTTGACCTTATCGATCAACTGGCCTGGTTCATATGTTGGTTCGGATAGGAGGATATCGATGATAGGCCCTTGATTGATATCTATGATGCCTGCGTTGTTGAGACCTATCAAGGTAATGAATAGTCCAATGCCTGCTGGAATAGCATGAAGAATACAAGGAGGAAAGGCATTGGCGATGGCCGCTCTCAAGCCACTGACAGTAAGAAGAATAAATACAATACCCGATATGAAGACGATCGCCAGTCCACCTTGCCAGGAATAACCCGCCTGGAAAACAACCGTGTAAACGAAGAAGGCGTTGAGACCCATACCGGGAGCTTGCGCGAAAGGATAATTTGACAGAAGGCCGGACAACAAAGATCCTGTAGCTGCAGCCAGGCATGTAGCAATCATCGCACTTTCAAAATCTATACCCGTCTTTGACAGTATCGCCGGATTGACAAATACAATATAGGCCATGGTACTGAAGGTGGTTAAGCCTGCGATGACTTCCTTTCGAACACTAGTATCGTTCTCTTGAATTTGAAAAAAATCCATGGGCTTGTTAGGTCGTGTACCCAACAAATGGATGGATACATGCATTGCTTGGCTGTCGAAATTAGCCAAATAAATTAACTATACGCTGGCGTTGCAAGTGCGTATGATTTACATGGCGAAATTGGCTAAAACTGAGTTTGTTAATTCGATAATTCTATGGGTCAGTGCGATCGTGAATTAGCTTATTGTGAATAAACATTGGACATTTTTAATAATGTCGTAATATGAACTTACTATTATTGATCGATATCAAAAATATCCTTAAATAGCGATCAGATTCTGACTTCATTGACCACCCCGATAGATTTATTTGGATTTTTTAATCTCAGATTCTTAACTAGTTAAACACTCTAACACTCAATTCTTATGAAGAAAACTCTACTAGTGCTGAGCTTGATGATAGTCTATTTTCTGACCTCATCGAGTGAAGTTTTGGCGCAGGGTTCTACGACCTCTCGGATCAACGGCCTAGTTACCTCCTCAGATGGTGAGCCACTGCCGGGTGCCACTATTCAAGCGATTCATGTTGAAACAGGCTCTACTTATGGCACTGTTTCCAATCTGGAAGGCAGGTTTATCCTCAACAACCTAACTGCTGGAGGACCTTATACTGTAACCTGTAACTTTGTTGGATACGAAGAACTTGCTAAAGATGGTATTTACCTGACTTTAGGTCAGACTTTATCACTAAGTCTTGATTTACGAGAGAGCACAACAGAGCTAGAGGAGGTAGAAATCACCGCGTCTGGAATAATAGATGGTAACAGAACGGGTGCATCAACAAAAGTTGATGAGAGAACCATTAATTCCTCTCCGACCGTAGCTCGTGACCTGACTGACTTTACTAGACTTGATCCTCGGGCTTCAGTGAATATTAGCGGAGATGGAAACTCTGTTTCTTTTGCAGGAATCAACAATCGATTTAACTCAATCTTTATTGATGGAGCAGTGAATAATGACTTGTTTGGTTTAGCCCAATCTGGAACAAACGGAGGGCAAACCGGCATTTCTCCTATAAGTGTTGATGCACTCCAAGAAGTTCAAGTAGTGTTAGCACCTTATGACGTTACCTTAGGAGGATTTGCTGGAGGAGGCATAAACGCTGTAACCAGAAGTGGAACCAATACTTTGGAGGGTAGTGCCTATTATTTTTTGAGAAATGAGGCTCTAGCCGGAAAAACGCCCACGGACAATTCATCAGACTCTCGCACGCGACTACCTGACTTTTCAGCTAAGACTTATGGTTTTCGACTAGGTGGGCCAGTAATTAAAAACAAACTTTTCTTTTTTGTTAATACAGAAATACAGCGGGAGGAGACTCCTCAGCCATTTAATGCAGCTACCTACAATGGTTCTGCCAATAGACTTGATGAAGTAGCCAATCATTTGCGCAATACTTATAATTATGAACCAGGTGACTATCTAAATACCGTCAATGAGCTGGAAGGTGAGAAGGTACTTGCAAAAATTAACTGGAACATCAATGACCGTCATAAGCTATCATTACGGCATAGTTACACGAAGGCCACAGTGATAGGAAGAAGAACGATTAACGATAGTTTTGTACAGTTCGAAAATAGTGGTCAATTTTTTCCTTCAACTACTAACTCAAGTGCTTTAGAGCTGAAATCAAACTTTAGCAACGAGTTATCTAATAATCTAATCGTAGGGTATACTACCGTGCGAGATGACAGAGACATACTTGGGGCTCGCTTCCCCAATATCTCTATCAATGATGGTGGTGCTGAGATCCAGCTAGGTGGTGAGCCGTTCTCAATGGCCAATGTTGTGAATCAGGATGTTTTTACTATAACCAATAATCTCTACCTCTTCAAAGGAAAACACAGCTTCACTTTCGGAACGCATAATGAGTTTTACAGTATCTTCAACCTCTTTTTACCACTTCACCCTGCCCAATACTCATATTCAAGTATTGATAAGTTCTTGGCCGATGAAGCGTTCTTGTATCTCTATGGTCATGAGATCGGAAATAGTAACATCGGAGATGATGCTACGTCTGTAGCTGCTGACTTCAACGCTTTTCAGCTCGGTTTCTACGCTCAGGATGAATATCAGGTCAATGATCGGTTGAAGATAACAGGTGGACTGAGACTGGATATACCAAGTTTTACAACCGAGCCACTGGCGAATCCTGGATTCAATGATTCCACTCTTTTCGAATTGCAAGCAGCAGGTTACGATTTGCAAGGCGCGAGGGCAAGCCAGCTTCCCAAGACGCAACTCTTATTAAGTCCAAGGTTAGGCTTTAATTTTGATGTTAATGGTGATAAGTCAACACAACTTCGAGGTGGTATCGGCGTATTTACAAGCCGTATTCCTTTTGTCTGGCCTGGTGGCGTTTATTTAAGAACAGGAACGACCAGTGGCTTTTTGGTAGGGTTTGATGGACGTGGGTTTGCACCAGTTGGTGATGGTGGTATTGCTCTTGAACCTAATGTGAATAACTTCCCTTTTAATACGTCGGCGTTGCAAGGAGATGTAGACCTTTTCTCTGAAGACTTTAAGTATCCTCAACTTCTCAGAGCTAGTTTAGCCGTTGATCAGGTCCTTCCCGGAGGTCTAATTGGTACTGTTGATTTGCAATACAGCAAGACTTTGAACAATGTCCGATACCAGAGTCTCAACAGACAGGATTCTGTTGTTCGACTTGAAGGTACCCCAGATGATCGTCCGAGATTTTTTACTACACCCATTGAGCCGGATTATGGATACATTACTCTTGGTACCAACACTAATGAAGGATACACTTTTGCTAGTACGATCCAGCTGCAACGTCCATTTAGCAATGGCCTGACTGCTAGCGTATCCTATACATTCACAAGGGCCTATTCCTTATTTGATGGTAGGAGTTTTATTAACTCATCACAGTGGCAAGAATTCCACAGCATAGATGGCAGAAATAATCCTACAGGGGTTCAAAGATCGGCCTTTGATCTTGGCTCAAGGATGACCGGTTTCGTTTCTTATCAAAAAGAGCTATTTGATTTGCTTGATTTCGGAATTACGCTGTTCTACAATGGACAGTCCGGGCAACCTTTCTCCTATGTTTACAACGATAACGATGGGCTGCTTAATGGAGATGATCCTAACCTGGACGAGCCACGCAATCTGATCTACGTTCCTGCCTCTTCTAACGACATAGTGCTTGTTGACCAGGTGGATAACGATGGAATTGTTACGGTAACTGCTGCCGAGCAATGGACTGCTCTAGATGCCTATATTGAGAACGATAATTACTTGAGTGAGCGTAGAGGGGAATATGCAGAGCGAAATATGGCAAGGACACCTTTTGAACATATTATCGACTTGAAATTGCTAGCAGGTTTTTTTGTTCGCGATGCGCAAAACAGAAAGCATCGTTTAGAGTTTACATTTGATGTATTCAATTTCACAAACTTGCTGAATAAGGAATGGGGTCGAAGAAATTTTGTAGCTGACAATGGTAATTTTCAGCTAATAGACTTTGCTGGATTTCAAGAAGGAACAAATGTGCCCACGTTTACATTTACCGCACCAGTGACAGGTAATCCCTATAGCATTAGAGATAACAATGTTGTCAGTTCGAGATGGCAGGCACAGTTTGGAGTGAGATATAGTTTTTAGATAAAAGATAAGCCGTTGTGTGAAAAAGCTGATGTGAAAGCATCGGCTTTTTTTATGATTAAAATCAGTTCTTCTCCTATCATAATAGGGTCAATAGACTGCTCATATCGCCACTGGGGCCATTATATTTCCCAGTGTATAATGTTAAATCATATAATCATATCATGAGAAAATCACTAAACCTAATTGTTTTACTAGTTACTATTATGAGTAGCATAACAAGCTGTGGAGTAATGTTTGGAGGAAGTAAGTTTGTGGGGCGTATTGAGGCCGAAGACCACCCAAATGCTGAAATCTATGTTGATGGAAGAAAACAAGGTACAGGCACCTCTTCGGAACTCTATTCTCGAAACAGACCACTTGTTGTAGAGCTACGAGAAGAAGGTTGCGAAAATCAGACAATCACTTTCCAACCTGTGTTTCGCACAGGCAATTTTGTTTTGAGTGTACTAACATGGGGACTTATAGGCTTAGGTGTTGACCTAGGTACGGGAGCAGCGTACAAACCTGATCACAAGCGGTATACAGAAATTACCAAAGTCGATCTGCGCTATTTTGATATTAAGGTGCCTTACGAAAACTGTGAGACGCGCAGTAACATTTGACCAGTAGAAAGAAGCGGCTATTTCAGAAGTCTATATTCCGATAGGTCAATAATGCTAAATTATTCGAAACGAAGCTGACCACTAGAGGCATGAGGCTTCTACCAGCTCAATGCGACTTTTGAGATGGCCCCTTCTTTATTTCAGGGCCTCATCAATAAATGGGGCCATATCTAGCAATTCTATATCGGTTCTTTGGCGGAGTTGTCGCATGAACCAACCTTTATGTCCGGCACCATAAGTTATGATGATCATTTGACCATTTCCCGATAGGGAGTCAAGAGCATCTTCTATATATCCATAATGTGCTTTGTTAATATTATCCCAACCACCGGCACCTAGTTCATCATTGAGTAGATCATTGTATACACTCAAGTAGATCTCTGCCGATTGATCATATGCATCACTATTGATGAAGTAGGGGTCTTCAGCACCATTGACTGCTCCAATGGTAGAATCCGACTTTGCAATAGCGTCCTGGTAAGCTTTCCATCGATCAGCCCATTCTGCATCTTGACTTATCTCTTTCATTCGCTTTGCGCGAGCATCAGACATGGGTTTCGTCCAACCTGCAGATGGTATGATTTCAAAGTCCATCGTCTTGGTCAGTGGAAAAACAACATCTACATACTCTGGAAATCGACGAACTCTTGGTTCTGAAATAGAATCATATGCCTGAAATTGACTCATAGCTACGTCAAACCTGTCCGGTGGTATTTCGGCAATGATAATATCAGGACTAATAGCTCTAATGATCTTTTCTACTTCCGCATTACCATAAGTATCACTTGTAAGGTGTTTACCGTGTATCATTCCCATGACCATTACTTTGTTTTTTGGTGGTACAGGAGTGCCGTTATCCGGCTCTGATCTTTTTGGAGAACAACTACAAACGAAGAATGCGATAATGAACAGGTATAAATATTTCATTGTAAGCCAATCAATGGTTTAGTTTTCTTGGTTATCTATTCGTACATAAGCGTGATGAGTTCTGCCACGCAAGCGGGTTTGCTCTCTCCCTCGATATGTACGGTGCATTGAGTTGTAAGTCGGAAGCCATGATTGATGCGATTAACGGCAATCAGCTTTACCGACAGGTAGATGCTACTGTCTACAAGTACTGGTGACATGAAACGCACCTTATCAGAACCATAGTTGACGGCCATTTTTACTGATGTGACAGAAAATACCTGACTCATTAGATGAGGTATGAGAGACTGTGTTAGATAGCCATGTGCAATCGTGACCTTGTAAGGTGAATGTTGTGCCGCCATTTCAGGCTTAGTATGTACCCATTGTTCATCAAGGGTGACTTTAGCAAAACTGTTGATCCTTTCCTGTGTGATCTTCATCACCGGGCTTTGGCCTATCTCCTGGCCCACTAGCTCAGTGAATTCTTTTAAGCTCTCAAACTGCTTCATCTTCAACATTTTGGTAATGGTACGGTTACTTATTCATATTTTCAACATTGTGCCAGTTTGACCAGACATTTTGTTTCATAATGAAACAAGTCCAGAGAGCATTGTGATTTTAACCGGCTGATTTTTAATTGATTAAGTTGCTGGCACATCGCTTGGCTGATTTTTGCAAAACAAGACGTAATGCTATACAACTATCTAATCACTGCTTTTAGAAATTTCCTTAGAAACAGGTCTTATACCTTATTAAATGTACTCGGCTTGGGGCTTGGCCTTGCGGGGACATTAGTCATATTTGCAATAGTCTCTCACCAGACAAGCTTTGATCATTTTCATTCGAAGGCTGATCAAATTTACAGATTGGTGGATCACTATTCGGCAGACTATGGTATGGAATATGACCCCTCCATGCCGTATCCGTTGGGTGAGGCCCTTCGTAATGATATTCCAGACTTTGAGGCGATTGCGCAGTTTCACGGGCCGGAAAGTGGTGTGTTTTCCTTTGATGATGAAGGAGTCATTCGCAATTTTAAAGAGGAGCGAATTCTCTTTGCCGAGCCGGAAATGTTTCAAATGCTCGACTTCAAAATACTGCGAGGAGGTGGAGCATCTGCATTAAGCGAACTCAATAAGGTCTACCTCACAGAGTCATTAGCTTCCAAGTATTTCGGAGATGACAACCCGGTTGGAAGAACGGTCACATTAAACAAGAAGAGCAAGCTAACTGTAGTTGGGATTGTTGAGGACCCTGAGAATAACACCAATATTCCTTTTGAGGCAATCGTATCACTCGAGACACACAAAAAGATCTATCCAAAGATCTATAAAGATAATTGGGGTATGAACTGGGCTGGTACGATCTACGTCATGCTTCCTGACAACTATGATCGTCAGGGCATACAAAAGAAACTAGATGGGGTAGCAGCAAAATACCTTTATGAGGATGATAAGATAAAAACGGATTATGAGCTTCAGCCACTAAAGGAGATCCATACAGATGAGCGCTATGGAGATTTTAACAATTATATAGCACCGAGTGTGTTGATCTATGCTTTGATAGTTATTGGAGTATTGTTGTTAGGGGCATCATGTCTCAACTTTATCAATCTGGCCACTGCGCAGGCTTTTCAAAGGAGCAGAGAGGTAGGCGTCCGTAAGACCTTGGGAGGTCGTAAGTCAGATTTGATCTTTCAGTTCCTTTTGGAGACTTTTTTGATCGTAGTTGCAGGAGCTGCCTTGAGCATTACCCTTGCACAGTACTTTCTTATCCAAGTTAACGATTGGCTTACTCTTATTGCCGTAGATTTCACGATTGGTATATTCGGATACCTTTTCTTGGCGCTAATGATGATTCTGGTAACTGTATTGGCAGGCTTCTATCCGGCATTTGTGATCTCGGGTTTTCAGCCAAGCCAGGCATTGAAAGGTAAGATTGGAATTAAGCAGGGGTCTGGTAGTGTCAACCTGCGTCGTATATTGGTCATTTTTCAGTTGGTCTTTAGCAACTTGATCTTAATATGTACCGTGGTTGTTGCTGCTCAGCTCTACTACATCAAAACCAAACCACTTGGATTTGATGCTGAACAGGTTATCCAGCTCCAGTTTCCTAGTGAGAGCTGGGAGAAACTACCTATCGTAAAAAACCACCTGTCTCAATTGCCAGCTGTGCTTGGTACTTCACGAGCATGGAGTCCTCCACAGGCCGTGTCTAACTGGGGGTCTGGTTATACCTTACCAGGAGAGCCATATCGAGATGGCTATGATGCCAATATCAAGTTTGTAGATGAGGACTACATATCTCTTTTTGGATTGGATTTGATCTCGGGCCAACTGTTACCAACTCGTGCGGTGGCAGACTCACTTCCGAGACCCATTCTAGTCAATGAGAAGCTATTGAGTTCGTTAGAGTTAGATCCTATAAACGTTCTTGGACAGCACCTTGACTACAATGGTAACATTACCGGGCAGATCTATGGAGTAGTTAGAGATTATCATGTGTATTCTCTACAAAATGAGATGGTTCCACTGATATTCGAATACCGGCCATTTATGATGGATAAGCTCTATATTAAAGTATCGGGCGGTGATTGGTCGTCAACTGTTGCAGATATTGAAGGGGTATTTCGCGATTATTTCCCTAACGATCTTTTTGATTATAAAATGGTCACTGCCGAGGTTGCAGAGAATTACATTGAAGAGACCCTGCTATTCAGACTTATTTTTGTGTTTTGTGCGCTCTCTGTTATCCTGAGTATCCTTGGGCTGTATGGGCTAGTGAGTTTCATGTCACAGAAAAACGCCAAGTCTATTGGAATACGGAAGGTATTTGGTGCAAGTAGGTCAAGCATTCTGACTATGGTTGGTAAAGAGTACATTGTGTTGACATTGGTTGGGTTTGTACTAGCATTTCCACTTGGTTACCTGGCGATGGATTCATGGATATCTGAATTCACCTATGGTATATCCCTGGGGCCGTGGTACTTCGCGGTGAGCTTTCTGCTTTCTGCAATCATATCCATCATAAGCGTGGGGTACAAGTCTGTAAGTGCTGCTTCGTCAAGTCCTCTTGACTCATTAAGATACGAATAGTATGCTGACTCACACTTTTCACGCAGTACTGCGAAACCTAAGGAAAAACAGAACTTATGCTCTTCTAAATATTGCAGGACTGACCTTGGCATTTGCTGTGCTCTACATGATGACACAGTTTGTCTACTACCACCTGAGCTTTGATCGCCATGTCCCTAATGTTGAAAACAAGTATAGGGCCTTACTATCGTTGACACGTGAAGCGGGACAGCCGACTAATTTCGCTACCAATTACTTTCCGGTAGGAGAACTACTAATGCAAGAGCAATCAACGGTTAAATCCTATACAAGACTTTACATGCTTGATCGACATTCAGCCGTTACTTATGATAACAAACCTTTGGATCAGAAGGGTGTGGGGTTTACAGACGCAAGTTTCATAGACTTTATGGGGCTTGACATGCGATATGGTACAAGAGCGGCATTGGAGAGACCTTCATCTGCCATAGTTAGTACAGAGACCGCAAGGATAGTATTTGGTGAGGAGGATCCTACCGGAAAATCGTTTTATCTCGATTCCGAGGATGGCCGATATTCCTTGACCGTGACGGGCGTATTTGCTGACCTACCTGTTACGAACCATATAAATCCCAGGATTCTCGTTTCGACAGAATCGCTTAAGCCAATTTATGCAGCTAATGAATGGAGGTGGAACTTCTTTGCTACCTATATAGAGTTCCAGGACCAACCACTATCCATAGATTTTCAACAGGAGTTTTGGTCTCGCCATTTTCCGAGTTATGAAAAAACGGCTTCCATCAGTATGGATTTTCAGCCACTGCTTGATGTTCACTTAAGTGGGCCATTGACATACGAGTATGCTGCGATTGAAAGTGCATCTGTTGTAGTAGCCATGGCTATCATTGGATTGGCGGTACTTGTGATTGCTTTGGTCAACTATGTCAATCTTGCAGCAACTAAGTCTACATCAAGATCAAGACAGACAGGTATTCGCAAAGCGCTGGGATCTGGAAGCTGGCAACTTCGACAGGACGCACTGGTTGAAGCAGTATTGATCGTCACTACTGCCATGATTCTTGCCATGACGGTGGTCCAGCTTAACCCTGGAGAGAAGATAGTAGGGGTGGGGTACCTGGGAGATGTTGGGCTTTTTCACAATGTATTATTCTGGATGGCCAACGTGATATTGCTCGTGATATCAGTGCTGCTCTGTGGTTGGTACCCATCTCAACTTGCTGCAAAGGTGAAATTGACAAGTGCGTTAGCTGGTAAAACCAAAGTAAGTACGAGTGATGTTAGAGCAAGACGCTATCTGGTGTTGTTACAGTTCTCTCTTGCGTTTATCATTTTGGTAGGTGCGCTGGTAGTGAGACATCAGTATTACTATATCATGGAAGAACAACAGTTGCTGAACACTGAGCAAATCCTGATTGTAAATGGACCCAGAGTAATTGAAGAGAGTAGTAGGGAGGAGTCATCGGCTTACTACCATGGTTTATCAGAAATAACTGGAGTTACAGCAGCAGCTATGTCCACAAGCATCCCCGGTATCTGGATGGGAACAGCGACTGATGTAAAATTCCTGCCTGGCGGTTCTCAAGAAGGTAGCACTATTCAGGTATATGGCGCTAACGAAGGGTACCTGGATGTTTATGGAATAGAACTGCTCCATGGACGAAACTTTTCTGAATCTCTGACCTCAGATGCTCGAACGGTTTTGATCAATGAATCAGCTTTGAAAAAGCTGGGAGTGGGCGAAGCGCAAGACGTTCTTGACAAAACCTTAAGAATGGGTACCAGAGAATGGAAGATTATCGGGGTAGTCAAGGATTACCATCATGCTTCTATGAAGCAGGAAATCCCACCGATCATTATTCGGTATCGTGATTTTGATGTGGACTATTTCTCCCTCACGCTCTCAGGAGATTTTGAGGCTAAGAGTAGAACCATAGAGATACTGAAGGCGCGATGGAATGAATTCTATCCTCCTAACCCCTTTGACTACTACTTTCATGATACACTGTTCGACCAAATCTACAAGTCTGAACAGCAGGCGCAGACACTAATCTCCTTCTTATCAGCAATAGCCATGATTTTAGCCAGTATGGGTTTGGTTGGACTTATGAGCGAGGTAGTTTTCCAAAAGCAAAAAGAAATAGGCATTCGTAAAACACTGGGTGCTAATTTTATGCAGATCACCACGGCACTATCTCAGGATACTTTCAAGATAATGCTGATTGCATTTGGCCTTTCTATACCAGCTGCGCTCTTTCTAGTCCGAAGTTGGCTCGACAACTATGCCTATCACATTTCTGCCTCATGGTATCACTTTGTGATACCAGTAGTGGTGATTACCTTGATATCGGCCGTATCAGTTGCCGGTATCATGCTACGTGCCTCCAGAATCAACCCTGTTGATATTCTTAGAAACGAATAGTCTAGGGAATAAAAAGGTGTTCTTCTCCTAAGATCAGAATACTCATTACTGTTACTGTAAGTACCCCAATTAATATAAGCGAAAAGGTTTTTTTGAGCTTGTTGACTCGGCTCTTTTGTCTCATGTTTTCGTAAATCCTGTCCATAACGAATCTATTTGATAGTAATAATACTTTAATTGATAGTATTACTTCTAAACTGAAATAATTTTAAAAGGTTGCATCAGGGATTTATATTTGCATCGTTGTTGTTAGGAAATAAAGATCTACTATGAAGCTCCTTGCCCTGATCCCGTTAGTTATTTTATTGTCGTGTGGAAATGATGAACAAGAACCAGTGGCTTCTGGAGATTTTACTGGAAACGAAGTAGTCTATAATCTGTATTCCGCTTCGGAATTTGGTATTTCTGGTACTGCTCATTTCAGAGAGCTCACCTCAGGAGGTCTTGATGTTTCGATACAGCTACTTAATACTACGGGCGAGATTTTCCACCCCGTACATTTACATGCAGGCTCAGTTCGTGAAGATGGCCCTTTAGTTTCTGTGCTGGAACCAGTCTACGGCATGTCAGGTGAAAGCAATTCTCAGGTCACTTTTTTGATGACTAATGAGACCAAGACTTTCACCTATAGTGACCTTCTCAAATTCGACGGTAGTATCAGGATACACCTAGACGGAGGTCCGGGTCAAAACATTCTCGTTGCAGCCGCTAATATTGGTGAGAACAATAACCTGATCAGCGATGGTATTGCGATATGCAACGAATGGTAAGAAGCTACTCACTAGGTGGTCATATCTGAACTCCACTGTCCTTTTTTAATACACTTTCTGTGCCTGATTGAGGTTCAAGTTATTGTTTACCAATGGCTTAATTAATTGGCACAGTTTTGCCTGCATTTGGCTAAATTCGATCAAATAAGAAACAACTCAACCGTATGATTAAGCTAACAGATATTGATAAATGGGTAGATTCCAGGTTTCAACGCACCTTTATACTTAAGGGTATCAAGCTAGAAGTGCAAGAAGGGGAATTCCTGAGCATAATGGGCCCTTCCGGTTCTGGAAAGTCGACTTTGCTCAATATCATAGGCATGCTCGACAAGCCCAATGCGGGAGAGTATTTCTTTTTAGATGAACCTGTTCATAAGTTTAATGATCGTAAGACCTCAAAACTTCACAAAAACTACATTGGCTTTGTATTCCAGGCTTATCATTTGATTGATGAACTCACGGTATATGAAAACATCGAAACACCACTTCTCTACAGGGGTGTGAAAGGCAAAGAGAGAGCGAGTATGGTAGCAGAGATGCTTGACCGTTTTCAAATGGTAGCCAAGAAAGACCTTTTTCCGGAGCAACTTTCTGGTGGTCAGCAGCAGCTTGTCGGTATAGCCAGGGCGATCATCGGAAAACCTAAACTGTTACTCGCTGATGAACCGACCGGTAATCTCCACTCGGAACAAGGAGAGGAGATCATGGAGCTGTTTAAACGACTCAATGAAGCGGGTATGACCATTATCCAGGTCACACACAATGAGAAGTACGCTGAAGTGGGCACCCGAATAGTAAAACTCGAAGACGGGGCTATTGTAAGTGACAAATAGCCCACCCTGACATGTACTAGCGTAACGCTTTGTAGGCGTTGATAAGGCCATTCGTAGATGCATCATGTGAATCTACGGTCTCTTCATTTTTTAATTCAGGTAGGATCTTGCCAGCGAGTTGTTTGCCTAATTCCACACCCCACTGGTCGAAGCTAAAGATGTTCCAAATTACTCCTTGAACGAAGATTTTATGCTCGTACATGGCTATTAATGCTCCCAAAGTCCGGGGAGTAATACTTTTCACGAGGATGGAGTTGGTCGGCCGATTACCGTCAAATACTTTGTAGGTAGTCAGTCCTTCGATATCATCTTTAGATGCCCCTGCCTTTTCAAACTCGGCGATGACTTGTTCCTTCGTTTTGCCCATCATCAGGGCTTCAGTTTGAGCGAAAAAATTGGCCATCAGTTTTTCATGGTGGTCTCCTATAGGATTGTGACTGCACGCAGCTCCTATAAAGTCACAAGGTACGATCTTTGTTCCTTGATGAATAAGCTGATAAAAGGCATGTTGTCCGTTAGTGCCGGGCTCGCCCCAAATGATTGGTCCGGTTTGATAAGTTACGGGATTGCCTGCCCTGTCTACACTTTTGCCATTACTCTCCATATCACCTTGCTGTAAGAATGCCGGGAATGCATGCATGTATTGATCATAAGGCAATACAGCGTGGCTTCTGGACTCATAAAAATTATTGTACCACACTCCCAACAGTGCCAGTATCGTCGGTATATTCTCATGATGAGACGCAGTAAGGAAATGTTGGTCCATTGCTTCAGCACCTTTATGGAGCTCCATGAAATTATCAAAACCAATAGAGCAGGCGATTGACATGCCTATTGCAGACCACAGAGAGTACCTACCACCGACCCAATCCCAGAATTGGAACATGTTGTCAGTATCAATGCCAAAAGCCTCAACAGCCTCTTTATTGGTGGATAGCGCTATGAAGTGCTTGCTCACATATTGCTCATCCTTGGCACTTTCCAAAAACCATTCTTTCGCCGACTGAGCGTTGGTCATGGTCTCTTGGGTTGTGAAGGTTTTTGAAGCTACGATGAAGAGAGTAGTTTCAGGATCAATATGCTCAAGTGTACGAAGCAAATGAGAGCCATCTATGTTGGAGACGAAATGTGTTGAGATGCCTGGCTTTTCAAACGGTTTTAGCGCCTCACAGACCATGAATGGACCAAGGTCAGACCCGCCTATTCCTATATTGACCACATGCTCAATACGTTTACCAGTGTATCCTTTCATCTCGCCGGAGTGTAACCTATCGGTGAATTGTTTCATCTGCTCTAATACACCATTGATATCCTGCATGATATCTTTATCCTGATAAGTCATTGGACGACCAGTACGATTACGGAGTGCGACATGAAGTACAGCTCGCCTTTCGGTCAGGTTGATTTGGTCACCTGCAAACATCTTCTTTTTACTCTCTTGAAGTCCTGTTTCATCAGCAAGTTGCATGAGGAGACTCATAGTTTCATCACTCACACGGTTCTTAGAATAGTCGAGCAGTATATCCTCGAATTTGACTGAATATTTTTCGAACCGCTTGGGATCACTAGCAAAATGATCTTTGATATGGATATCTCTGGATACATCAAAATGGGCCCGGAGCTTTTGCCACGCTGATGTAGTTGTAGGGTTGATCTTTGGTAGCATATGTTTGTCAGTTTGAAGTCAAAAATCTATAAATCCACCTTGACAGACAATGCCAACTGTCAGTGGTGATAAGGAAAGTTAAGAAGGTTTTACTGTGCCTAGTTTATCAAAAATGTTTTGGGCTGTAAGGTCTGTCATATCGGTGATGACAAGATCGGCATCATAAAGAAGTTGGCCTGGAGATGACGGGTTGTCATAACCAATACATCTCATACCAGCGGCTTTTGCGGCTGCCACACCGTTGCGAGAATCCTCTATCACCAGGCACTGAGAAGGTAGAGTTTTAGCACGCTTTGCTGCTAAGTTGAATATGTCAGGCTCAGGCTTTCCATTGTTGACTTCATCACCTCCAACTATATGCGAGAAGTATTGCTTCAACTGATGCTTTTCAAGTACCATGTGGATGTTTTCCAACGTAGAAGAAGAAGCCAGTACAAGTTTTTTTCCTGCGGCATGGAGCCCTTTGATGAGCTGTAATGTGCCAGAAATCGCAAGCGGTCGATCAGTATGATACAACTCGTGGTGATAACGATCCTTACTCATTTGAATAGCGGATTCTACAGATACCTCGAGATCAAATCTGTCGATCAACTCCGTCCACATGTTTTTTGATGTCTTGCCAACAAAAGTCAGATACTCTTTTCGACTGATATTGACACCAAGATCGCGCATCACCGAAGTTTCGATTTCATAATGTACAGGTTCACTGTCCACTATTACTCCGTCCATGTCGAAGATTATCGTTGATATCATTTGGATTTGGGATGATTAGAAAACTACCTTATGTCTAACAAATTATAGCTGGCAGTCTCGTTTTGTTTATTGATTGGATTGAATTATTGAAAAATTCGTAACAAAACTTTCTACTTATTGAAGCAAAATTATGGACAAGTGATTAACGTCCAAATAAAAAGAAGGATAATTTTTAGCTAAGCTGGCTAACTCGATGAGACTCAGCAACAAAAAAATGAGGCTACTACACTAGTTTTAGCCGAAGGATAAAGTAATTCCCGGATATATCTTTTTGAACTGTCTCGTGATAATTACTTCAGGTCCTATATAAAGCCAGGGAGTCAATTTGGTTTGGTAGTTGAGTTTCAGCATAGGCTTCAGTTTATTGTCGTCAGTAACTGATTGAATTACAGGGGTGCCGATGCTTGCATTCCAGGACCTCTTGGACTTATCGTTGACAAGTAGCAGGCTGGCATACAAAGCGTTGGTTGCTGGTAACTTTGAGTTATTTTCTTCTTGATTGGCAAAACTGCTTAAATCAGCGATTGCCTCAAGTCCAAAACCTAATCTCGTATTGCGAATAGACTGATTAGATAGTACTCTCAATTCTGCACCTGCGAAAAAACCCCTGGTACTAGCTGAAGTGCTAAACCTCGGCTTGACATGTATTTGCTTATGGCTGGTTGGAGTAGATGAACTAAGAGAAACCGTTTTGATATCTATTTTGTGGAGGTCAGATGGTTCTACCAGAGTGTAAGCTATTTTTCTTGCCGCAACAGGTTCGAGGTACATCAGACTTTTGATAGGGTCCGGCCTGGATGTAGGAGTATCACTGTAGCTAGCTACCTCTGTGTTAGTATTATCCTGACCGACCTCAATATCGGTTTCCACCGGTTCAAAGATGTCTTTGATCAGTTGAGTACTAGCCATCACCATAGACACGCTGGCAGCTAGAGAAAAATACCAAATGATCGACTTTGGACTGGCTTGCTTCAGTAGCTGACTGATCTTATCCCAGGATCTGTCTATATCCCATTTGACATGCTTGGGCGTTGCGTGCTCGACCTGCTTAACATGGTTCTTTACTTTTTTGTCAAACTCATTTGCTTTCATAGCATATCTAGTTTTGTCACCCACTTCCTCAATAAATTCCTGGCCTTGCTGAGTTGAGATTTAGAAGTACTTTCCTGTACACCAAGCTTCTGCGCAATCTCTTTGTGGCTATAGCCTTCAATTACATAAAGATTGAAGACCGTCCGATAGCCAGCCGGGAGCATGGACACCATTTGATGAACTTGCTCGGCTAGCAATCCATTTTCAGCAAAATCCTGATTAGCGACCAGCAACATTTCATCTTCAGTACCTGAAGCTTGATGTTTTTGCTTTCGCAGCAACATCAGGCATTCGTTGACCATGATCCGTTTGATCCATCCAACAAACGATGCAGGTCCGCGCCATTCAAATGTATCAACCTTCGTTAGCACCTTATAAAACCCCTGTATCATTGCCTCTTCTGACAAGTGCTCATCTTTCATATATCTATGACATAGCCGAAACATGGCATTAGCATGCGTACGATAGAGCACTTCTTGTGCCTTAGCGTCATTTTGCCTACAGAGCTCAAATAGTTGCTCGTCTTTCAATGTCAGGTTGTGGTGTTGGTTATTTGACATAAGAATGTGTGATGAAGCGAAGTAGTTGCCTCGATGACCAAATTATGTCAAACAAAAAAAGGCTCACTGATGGAGCCTGTTAAATAATGTTAAGTTGGAGCTTGTCTCTTGACTTACATTCGGAGGAAGAGGTAGTAGGTGTACCCAACGAAACCTACGAGGTACAATGCACCTTCCACACGGTCAATTTTGTACTTGTCTAAAGTGAACATGAATACAAACAGCATTAATGTGCCGATCATGATCAATATCAAGTCAGTGTTCAACACTGCATCATACACCAGAGGGGCAGAGGTAAATCCTGTCAAACCTAATACCAGTAACAAATTGAATATGTTGGAGCCGACAATGTTACCCACGGCTAGGTCAGATTTCTTTTGGAAGGCAGCTACTGCGGTAGTTGCTAACTCTGGTAGTGAGGTGCCAGCAGCTAATATTGTAAGTCCAATAAGCTTCTCACTCACATCAAAATGGTGGGCGACCGCAACAGCATTATCAACTATGACCTTGCCTCCTATTGAAAGGCCACCGATACCTGCGATAACCAAGATACTTGTCTTTAGATTACTGAATATGACGATATCTTCGACTCCCTCTATATCTCCTGTATTCTTCATGTTAAGAAAAATGTACAGAAGGAAAAGGCCGAACATGATCAACAAAATAAAGCTGTCCGTTAGACTTAGGGCGTTTTCACCTTTGTCCAAAAACATTACATCATTGACCAGGACAAAGAATACGATCGTCGCGAGTAACGAATAAGGGACTTCTTTCCAAAGGGCATTTTTCTGAACAGTAATAGGATAGATGACGGCAGCAATCCCCAATATCAAAAACATGTTGAAGATATTGGATCCAATGATATTGCCGTAAACAACTTCATTGTGACCGGAAGACCCTGAAATAATGTTGACGACCAGTTCCGGAGCAGAGGTACCCATGGCCACTACTGTCAGACCAATGGCTATATCAGAAACATTGAATCTTTTTGCGAGCGAAGAAGCCCCTGAAACCAGGAAATCCGCACCTTTAATAAGGAGCACAAATCCAACAATAATAAGAATAACATTAACGGCTACTTCCAATGCTCTACTTTGGTTAGTGACAATTCAATCCTGAAAATATAACTATTGACAGAAAATACTTAATTACCTTTAGAAAACTTTCCAGAGCTGATTGGTAAAAGAACTATCTCTACCAGTTTCATTAAACTAGTATTTCACTGCGAAAATAGCAATCTAATCAGTTGTTTTCACAATTCGCTTATAAATTTAAGTTTTTGGACATAAGCGAGATTTTCTCTTTGAGACCAGCTTCAACCTCTCGGTAGTCTTTATCACCCAATGCTGCCTTCACACTAAAGTAAAATTTGATCTTAGGCTCTGTACCAGATGGACGTGCTGAAATCTTGTCACCATCTTTGGTCATAAACTGAAGCACGTTAGACTTAGGGAAGTCGAGCGATTCCTCTTTTCCTGTCACTAGTTCTCTCTTTACCAAATTCTGATAGTCGAGTACGTGGGTAACTTCAGATCCTCCAAGAGTAGATGGAGGTGTACTCCTCAGGTCTTTCATCATCTCGGCGATCTCTTCAGCTCCTGATTTCCCCTTTTTGGTAATAGATACAAGGGATTCATGATATACACCGAATTCTTGATAAACCTTCTGCAATAGCTCAAAAGGAGACATGCCTTCATCTTTAGCCCATGCTGCCATTTCTGCGATCATAGCACAAGAGGCAATAGCATCCTTGTCACGCACAAAGTCGCTGATCAGGTAGCCATAGCTTTCTTCACCACCCCCTATGAAGGTTTCTTTACCTTCCAATTGCTTGATAAGTGCTGCTATGAATTTAAAGCCCGTGAGTGTCTCATAATACTTTACTCCAAAACCTTCGGCTATCTCGAAGAGCAGATCGGAAGTTACAATAGTCTTAACTATAAACTGATTACCGTCCAACTTGCCATTGTCCTTCCATTTCCTGAGCATGTAATACACCAGCAAAGCACCTGTCTGATTACCATTCAACAGCTGAAAATCACCTACTTCATTTTTGACAGCTATTCCTACTCTATCCGCATCCGGATCAGTACCCATGAGGATATCAGCATCGATCTCTTTCGCCTTTGTAAGAGCTATAGACAAGGCTTCCGCTTCTTCGGGATTGGGGTATACCACTGTTGGGAAATTACCATCGGGGGTACTCTGTTCTTCAACAACATGCACATTCTCAAATCCCATTTTCTCAAGAATGGCCGGTACAAGTGTAATCCCCGTGCCATGAATGGGAGAGAAGACGATTTTGAGATCTTTTTGTCTGTTTATGGCATCAGGAGATAGTGACAGGGCTGCAACCTTTTCGAGGTAAGGCCTATCCACGTCTTTTCCTATCGGAATAATAAGTGAGTCGTCAGCATCAAATCTCACATTGTTGATGCTTTTTATATTACCAACCTCGTTGATGATATTTTTGTCGTGAGGTGCAATGATCTGTGCACCATCATTCCAGTAAGCTTTGTAACCGTTGTATTCTTTAGGGTTGTGAGAGGCAGTTAGTACTACACCACTGTGACAGCCTAGATGACGAATTGCAAAAGACAATTCCGGTGTGGGTCTTAGTTCTTCAAACAGATATACCTTGATGCCATTGGCCGAACAAACAGCCGCTGTGGTTTCAGCGAAAAATCGACTATTGTTTCGACTGTCATGCGCAATGGCCACTTTGATCTGCTCATCAGGGTAGGTTTTCAATAGATAGTTGGCCAGACCCTGGGTAGCCATACCAACTGTGTACTTGTTGATACGATTTGAGCCAACACCCATGATACCTCTTAGTCCACCAGTGCCGAACTCAAGGTCCTTGTAAAAAGCCTCTACCAGTGCTGTGTCATCATCAGCTTTAAGCATCGCAGAGATCTCTGTCTTTGCGTCATTGTCTATATTGCTCGATAGCCAACTGTTGGCTTTGTCTATGATTTGTTGGTCTGCCATCGTTTTCGGTTTTAAAGTCTATATCAGTGAAAATGATTGATTTTGAACTCAAAGTCAAATGAATTTTATTACCTAAATCCAAGTACCTTTCTTACCCTGTCCAGTACCTCGGTGGCAATCTTTCTGGCCTTGTCCTCACCTTGTTGTAGCTCATTTTCCAGTGTAGCCTGGTCGTTCATCAATTCTGCAAAACGTGCCCGCTCATGGCTGTATCTATCAATCATAAGCTCTAGCAATGCCTTTTTAGCGTGTCCATAACCATATCCTCCACTGAGATAGTTATTGCGCATATCAGCGATGCTTGATTCATCCGCGAGTAATTCATAAAGCTTGAACACATTGCAGGTATCAGGATCTTTAGGCTCCTCAAGGGGAGTGCTGTCAGTGATAATAGACATCACCTGCTTTTTGAGCTGCTTTTCTGGTAAGAAGATGTCAATAATGTTACCATACGACTTGCTCATTTTTTGACCATCCGTACCCGGAATTGTCATGAGTTGTTCGTCAATTCTTGCTTCCGGCAATACAAATACCTCACCGTACTTTGCATTAAAAGAACTGGCAATATCACGCGTCATCTCGAGATGCTGCTTTTGGTCTTTACCTACCGGAACAATGTTAGCGTCATACAGCAATATATCAGAAGCCATTAATACCGGATATGTAAACAACCCTGCATTGACATCAGACAGCCGATCAGCCTTATCCTTGAAAGAATGCGCATTAGCAAGCATTGGGTAAGGAGTGTAGCAATTGAGAAACCAGGTCAACTCACAAACTTCATTGACCCTGGATTGTCTGTAAAAGGTATTGCGAGCAGTGTCAAAACCACAGGCGATCCATGCAGCAGCAACTGCTCGAGTATTTTCCTGACGTACTTCTGAGTCTTTTATTGTCGTTAGCGAGTGCAGGTCAGCTATGAAAAACAGAGAGTCGTTCTTTTCGTCTTCTGAAAGCCTGATAGCCGGTATGATTGCCCCCATAAGGTTACCAAGGTGGGGTTTACCAGAACTCTGTATGCCTGTAAGTATGCGTGCCATGGCGGCAAAACTAGTATAAAAAGGCTTGCTTATAACTACTCAGCGATATTCAGCGTTGCTTTTGATTAAGAAGGTCTTTTTGCAAATTTGCGGAGATGAAAAGTGTAGGTGTAATTGTTTTTTTAAGCCTGTTTATGGCGATTTCTAATCTTAATGCTCAGGATGTGCCGGTAGTGCGATTGCTGGAGGAAGTACACGATTTTGGAGAGATCAATGAAATTGATGGTCCTGTTGCACACACTTTCAAATTCCTGAATGTAGGGAGTGGGGCATTAGCTATTTTGGATGTGAAGGCCACATGTGGGTGTACACTACCTGATTGGTCGAAAAAGGTGATCTTACCAGGAGATACAGGTTTTGTGGTCGTGTCTTTCAATCCGTATAACAGGCCAGGCACTTTTAGAAAGTCCTTGACCGTCACAACCAATGCAGAAGCCACTACATTTCTATATGTTAAGGGTACTGTCAAACCAAAACCTGAAACAATAATAGAAAACCTACCCAATCAGATGGGGGCATTGAGGACTAGGTACAGATCTTTCAACCTTGGCAGAATGACCAATGAGAAGGTTTTTAGCAAAAGCTTTGATATTTACAACCAAGGAGCGGAAGACCTAAGCTTCCTCGATAAGTTTGAAGCACCTTCCAACATCAGCATCAGTTGGTCTCCTAAAACCCTTAAACCAGGAGAATTAGGAAGTTTGACACTTTCATATGATCCTGGCGATCTTGAATTACTCGGTTTCAATAGCCATGAGTTGGTACTCTTTACTGATGAGCGAGATAACTCCAGAAAAGCCTTCAATGTATTGGCCACCGTTGAAGAGTTCTTCCCACTACTTTCAGATGAGGAGGCCGCAAAGGTACCGGTCCTCGCTATTGATGAACAGCAAGTTGATTTTGGGAAAGTTGATCAAGGAGAGATCATAACGGGCGTCTTTACATTAACCAATGCTGGTATTGACCCTTTACAAATTAGAAGTCTCAAGAGTAACTGTGACTGTACTAAAGGTGTATTGTATAACAGGACCATTCAAGAAGGTGAGTCAGAAAAGCTTCAGGTCATCTTTGATACTTCGGGCAGAAAGGGAAATCAACTAAAAATGCTAACCATTTTTTCTAATGACCCTAACAACCCAACGCAGACCGTTAGGTTGACGGGCTATGTTAATTTCGAGGATATAGATTGATTCTATATTGACGGGCGGTAGGTGATAGCCCTTAAGTTAAACCTCATTCAAGGCAGTTTTTAGCTAACTTCCGGTAGCTAACCAAAAAGTCAATTTCCATGAAAAGAACGCTTACACTGACAGCTATTCTGCTGTCTCTGGTGTTAGGTGCAATTGCTCAAGAATCATTCCCGGTCAATGGGGTAGCCGACAAACGAGTAGACACTTACGCCTTTACCAATGCCACGATATTCGTGGATTATCAAACCAAACTTGAAAATGCTACACTGTTGATCCGTGATGGATTTGTAGTAGGAAGTGGTGTTGATGTGGTTGTACCGGACGGGGCTATCATCAAAGACCTATCAGGAATGTCCATCTACCCTGCCTTTGTGGATGCCTATTCCAGCTATGGTATGCCAGAGGTCAAGCGTGCCGGTTTCAACTTTATGGCACCTCCTCAATTGGACACGAAGAAGGAAGGCGCATATGGTTGGAATGAAGCGATCAAGGCAGATGTCGAAGCGGCAGAGGTGTTCAAAACTGATGCTAAGGCAGCTGAAGGCTTACGAAAGGCGGGCTTTGGAGCCGTAGTGACGCATCATCCTGACGGGATCGTAAGAGGTAGTGCAGCACTGGTAGTACTCGGTGATGGGCCTGAGCAGCATATGTTAATTTCTCCAAGAGTAGGAGCTAACTACTCGTTTGACAGAGGAAGCTCCAGTCAGAACTATCCCAACTCGATAATGGGTGCGGCTGCTTTGCTGCGTCAGACGTATTATGATGGTCTGTGGTATCGTTCACCTCTCAATCAACAGCAAGTAAACCTTAGTTTGCAAGCTTACAATGACTTGCAGAACCTACCACAAGTTATCACTTCTAACGAGAAGCACAGAACTCTTCTTGCCGACAAGTTAGGAGATGAATTTGGTAAGCAGTTTATCATCAAAGGAGCTGGTGATGAATACCAGAGAGTGGCAGAAATAAAGGCGACTAATGCCAAACTTATTATTCCAGTCAGTTTTCCAGATGCGTATGATGTTGACGACCCTTATGATGCATTAAATGTAAGCCTCTCCGAGCTTAAGCATTGGGAGTTAGCACCCAAAAACGGAGCGATCTTATCAGACAATGGAGTTCAGTTTGCCTTTACATCAGATGGTCTGAAAGATGCTAGTAGCTTCTTGAAAAATGTGCGGAAGGCGGTCAGCTATGGTTTGAATGAATCAGAAGCACTTAAGGCGATCACGTATAATCCGGCGAGTTTCTTGCTAGTAGCAGATAAAGTTGGCTCGCTTCAAAATGGCCGATTGGCCAACTTTATCATTACTGACGGGAATTTGTTTGACAACTCTACCAAAATCTTTGAGAACTGGGTCAGGGGAGAGTCGATGAGTTTAATTGATATGGGTGCTGTGGACCGTAGCGGCAAATACGACCTGAAGGTCGGTGGGAAGTCTTTATCACTTGAAATCTCAGGAAGCCCTGGAGCCCATAAAGGTCAAATCATGATGGGTGACAGCACGCTTACAAGCAAAGTGAAGATGGATGACCCAGGCATTACGTTAGTCTTTGATCCAAGTGGTGATGGTGATACTCGATTTTCAGGTTTTTTCACAGAGACAGGGATCAAAGGTGAAGCTCAAAAACCTGATGGCAGCTGGATGGACTGGTCTGCTACTCGTACTGATAACATCTCTCCTGAAGATAAATCTGCTGGTGATACTGCAGCACCTGAAACAGGAGAGCTCATTTACCCTTTCGTAGCTTTTGGTAGTGCTGATGTACCACAAAAGGAGACGATACTCATAAAAAACGCCACGGTATGGACCAATGAAGAGGACGGGATATTGGAAAACACTGATGTATTGATTGAAAATGGTAAGATTGAAGCAGTTGGACAAAACCTAAGTCGTGATGGAGCAAGAGAAATAGATGGTACAGGAAAGCATCTTACACCAGGTATCATTGACGAGCATAGCCATACTGCATTATTCGGAGTGAATGAGGCTTCACAATCCATTACTGCTGAGGTGCGAATGTACGATGCTGTTGACTCTGATGACATAGATATATATAGACAGCTGGCTGGCGGAGTGACCGCTGCACAGCTACTGCATGGGTCAGCCAATCCCGTTGGTGGACAATCTGCGTTGATCAAGTTCAGGTGGGGACAGGGTCCTGATGCGCTACAGATCGAAGGAGCTGACGGATATATCAAGTTTGCACTAGGTGAAAATGTGAAGCAGAGCAATCGGCCCCCTGCGCACAACATTCGGTTTCCGCAGACCCGGATGGGTGTAGAGCAAACTTTTGTAGACGGCTTCACCAGGGCGAGAGAGTATGATGCTCAATGGAAGGCCTATAATGCTCTATCGAGTAGAGCAAAAGCGTCCACACCTCAGCCAAGGAGAGACCTGGAATTAGAGACCTTGGCAGAAATCCTAAATAAAGAGCGTTTTATCAGCTGTCACTCCTATGTGCAGTCTGAGATCAACATGTTGATGAAGGTCGCTGAGCGGTTTGATTTTAAGGTCAACACGTTTACACATATCCTTGAAGGTTATAAAGTAGCAGATAAAATGGCCGAGCATGGTGTTGGTGGTTCAACTTTTGCAGACTGGTGGGCTTATAAGTTTGAAGTGCGAGAGGCGATCCCTCACAATGCCGAATTGATGAATATGGTTGGTGTGGTCACTGCAATCAACTCGGATGATTCGGAAATGGCGAGAAGGTTGAACCAGGAGGCGGCAAAATCCATGAAGTATGGCAGTATGGAAGAGGAAGAAGTACTGAAAATGGTAACGCTTAACCCAGCCAAGCTTCTTCATCTGGACGATCGGATGGGAAGTGTCAGAGTAGGTAAAGATGCAGACCTTGTACTATGGTCTGATCACCCTCTTTCGATATATGCTAAGGCTGAAAAGACGTTGGTAGACGGCACTTTATACTATGATATCGAAAGGGATGAACAATTAAGAGAAGAGCTGAAGAAAGAACGGGCAAGGATCATTGCTAAAATGCGAGACGCAAAAGATTCTGGTAAGCCCACTCAAAAACCTAAGTGGAAAGACAAACGAAGATGGGAATGTGAAGATGTGGTGGACTATATATCTATTAAAGAAGACTAAGCGATCATGAGAGCAATACTAAATTCAGCAATTATCGGACTTTGTTTGATCTCGACTTGGGTAATGGCGCAGGTACCAGAGCCTGTGAAGTCCCAGGAAGGTCCAATCATCTTAATAAATGCCACAGCTCATTTGGGCAATGGAGAAGTGATCGAGAATAGTGCCATTGCGTTTGAAGATGGTAAAATCACTTTAGTAGGGGATGCCAGGATCATGAGATTGGATCTATCGAAATACAAGGTGATTGAAATAGCAGGTAAGCATGTTTACCCAGGTTTGATCCTTCCAAACACTACACTTGGATTAGAGGAAATATCTGCGGTCCGGTCTACTCGTGATCACACTGAGGTAGGTGAGATGACTCCTAATGTGAGAAGTCTTGTAGCTTATAACACAGACTCAGAGATAATCGCTACACTTAGGTATAACGGAATATTATTGGCTCAACCAACACCCAGAGGTGGTATCGTAACAGGTACTTCCTCTATCATGATGCTTGAAGGTTGGAATTGGGAAGACGCGGCATACCTGGAGGATGATGGAGTGCATTTGGATTGGCCTTCTAAGATGTTTGGTGCACGTTGGTGGATGGGGGAGTCAACAGGTAGGCCTAACCCTCGTTATGATGAGACGGTCGATCGTATCAAGGACTTTATGATGGATGCCAAGGCATATTCTGAAGTTGGGTCACCTAATGCTACCAACTTAAAATTAGAAGCCATGAAAGGTGTCATCAATGGTGATAAGCGCCTTTTCGTTCATGCAGATGCACGTGACGAAATAATACAATCAGTGAGCATGCTCAAGTCAATGGGGATACCTAATGTAGTACTGGTAGGTGCACGAGATTCCTATTACTGCATGAGTTTTATTCAGGAACATGATGTACCGGTTTTGATTGATCAGGTTCACCGTTTGCCATCAAGAGAGGATGAAGATGTGGATCTTTCATATAAACTACCTGCTATTCTCTACAAGGAGGGCATCAAAGTAGGGTTGACTTACCCAAGACTTCAAAACTCCAGGAATCTACCCTTTTTCGCTGGTACAGTTGCTGCGTATGGTCTTGACAAAGAGGAGGCACTTCAGCTAGTTACATCGAATACAGCAGATATACTTGGAATTGGAGAGACAACCGGTACAATAGCTGAAGGTAAAGATGCAAACCTCATAGTAAGTGAAGGAGACCTGTTGGATATGAGGACGAGTAGGGTCACACACGCCTTTATTACCGGTAGGGAGGTCAATCTTGACGGTAAACAACAAATGCTATATGATCGCTTTAAGCGCAAGTATGGTGATAATGAATAACTGGCATTGTTCATGCGGTTGGTTTAGTTGAGACTAATTCATAATTTCAAGCGGAGAAAACGAACAATATGAAAAGAGTACTTTTTGCAATTTTGGGTATACTCGGTGCTCTGAGTGTACTTGCGCAGACACCAACGTCGACCGTTCCGTTTGAGCTTTTTGGCGATCACATATTTATTAAGGTCAGCGTCAATGACTCTGAGCCACTGGATTTTATTTTTGATACTGGTGATGGCTTGACAGTGCTCAACATCGAAACAGCGCGTAGATTGGATATGGTCTCGGATGGTAAGGTGAGGAAGACCTCCGCAGGTGGCAGTGTTACCGGAGCGTTGCTGAAGCATCAGACTGTAGAGATAGGTGGCCTACCGGTGAATGATATCGAGATATATGAGACCTCACTCAATCACCTGGAAATCAGTATTGGACGTAAGATTGATGGTATCATTGGGTTTGATGTGCTGGACCAATACGTGATCAAAATTGATTATGAAGGCAATGAGTTTCAGATTTACAATGAAGATGGGTTTCTGTACAATGGTGGCGGCAAGAGCTTCAAGCTAAAGCTCAACTCGTATATTCCTTACATTCCGGCAAGTGTAACCATGGCTAACGGGAAGCAGCTCAAAGGTGATTTCTTTATTGATACAGGTGCCAGGACCTCTGTAGATTTCAACACACCATATGTGAATAAGAATGGGATGGTTGACCTGATAGGTGACAACTATAGTTATTATGTCGCCGGCTTAAGTAGCAATGAGACTAAGCACTATAAGGGTAGAGCAACGGACTTCTCCTTCGGTGGGTTTAGTTTTGATAACCTGCCAATTGGTCTTTCTCAGGCAGAACATGGTATTCAGAATAATAGCAAAGTGGCCGGTATTTTGGGTAATGAGCTACTTAAGCACTTCAACATTACTTATGACTATGCGCGCAAGAAGATCTACTTTGAACAAAATGATGTCTTCGACAATCAGTTTATGGTGGACGCTGCTGGTATTGACTTTCAATATGACAAGTCCATGAAACAGATTCTTATTCATCAGGTACACGAGAACAGTGCAGCGGCTGATATGGGAATCAAAATAGATACTCAATTATTGGAAGTCAATGGTAAAGCTGCCACGGACTATACCATTCCAGAGTTAAGGACTATCTTCTCCCAGGATGGGGGAACGGCCTCTGTAAAAATTCTTCAGAATGGTGAAGAGAAGACGGTTGAGTTTAACTTGAAGCAGTTGATCTAAACTGCCTATCGATAGTATTTATGGCCTGTAAGATCAACTTACAGGCTTTTTTTATTTCTTCCGACGTTATGATCAGTGGAGGAGCAATCCTCATGGATCGATCATTGAATAAAAACCAGTCTGTAAGTAGACCTAGTGTGATGGCTTCATCGATCACAGCTTTAAGAAAGTCGAATGATTCCATTTCCACTGCCATCATCAACCCGACATTCCTGATAGACTTGATCCGAGGATGGATCAACTGGTCTTTGAAGAGCTCTGCTTTTGCATCCACTTCATCAAGTAGTCCTTCTTCCTGGATGACCTCAATAGTGGCAGATGATGCCACTGCACTCATGGGATGCCCACCAAATGTAGAGATATGACCTAGTATGGGATTGTTCTTAAAAACTGACATAATCTCTTTAGAGCTGATAAATGCTCCGATTGGCATGCCGCCACCCATCCCCTTGGCAGCAATCAGGATGTCTGGTACCACATCGAAGTGCTCGAATGCCCAGAATTTGCCTGTACGTCCAAATCCACATTGGATCTCGTCAAGCACAAGTAATGCACCTACTTCATAACATCTTTCTCTGACTGCTTCGAAATAGCTAGAACAAGCATGAACAACACCCGCTTCTCCTTGTACTGTCTCTATGATCACACAAGCAGTATCATGATCTATCTTGTCTAAATCATGGTAAGCGCCATAATGGATGTGACAGATCCCGGGTAGGAGAGGACGAAATTTTCGCTTGAAGTTCTCATCACCTGTTACAGAAAGTGCACCATGAGACGATCCATGATAAGCATTATAACAAGAGACGATATTGGGACGACCTGTAAACCTCTTGGCCAGTTTGAGAGCTCCTTCTACCGCCTCACTTCCTGAGTTGAGCAAATAAACATTGTCAAGATTGTCGGGAAGGGTAGTCTTAAGCTGCTTGGCTAACCTTACTTGAGGAGACTGGACAAACTCCCCGTATACCATGAGATGGAGAAACTTGTCGGCCTGATCTTTTAGTGCTGCTATGACTTTAGGATGTCTGTGACCAACGTTGCTTACTCCAATACCGGAAATCAAATCCAAGTATTGCTTCCCCTCAGGGGAGGTCATCCAGACACCTTCTGCCTTCTCGACCTCCAACATCAGCGGGAAGTCTGAGGTCTGAGCTAGATTATTGAGGAAAAGCTGCCTATTGGTCAGCATGGCTTAACCCTGCTTGCGGCTGATGGCCTTTTTGGCGGCTTCAGCGATTGACTCAGCACTCAACCCATATTTAGCAAGTAATTCCACAGGTTTGCCACTCTCACCAAAACTATCGTTAACTGCCACCATCTCCATCGGGCTCGGCAACTGTTTTGACAAGGTCTGGGCTACACTTTCTCCAAGCCCACCATTTATTTGATGCTCTTCGGCTGTTACCGCACAGCCAGTTTTACTGACACTGTCGACAATAGCTTTATGATCCAATGGTTTGATAGTGTGTATATTGATCACTTCTGCAGATATACCTTGATCTGAAAGTATGGCTTCAGCCTCAATAGCTAACCATACCATGTGACCCGTTGCAAAAATCGAAACATCACTACCTTCAATAAACCTAACAGCCTTTCCGATCTCAAACTTTTGATCTACTGGAGTGAATATAGGCCATGAAGGTCTACCAAATCGAAGATATACTGGCCCTACGTGATCAACCAGTGCCATAGTAGCCGCCTTCGTTTGATTGTAATCACATGGATTGATCACTGTCATACCAGGTAGCATTTTCATCATTCCGATATCTTCGAGGATCTGATGAGTCGCGCCATCTTCTCCTAAGGTCAGGCCTGCATGAGATGCACATATCTTGACGTTCTTACCAGAATAAGCAATCGACTGTCTGATCTGATCATATACCCGACCGGTAGAGAAATTAGCAAAGGTACCTGTAAACGGGATTTTCCCTCCTACAGTTAAGCCAGCTGCTATACCCATCATATTGGCTTCCGCTATTCCAACCTGGAAGAACCTTCCCGGAAATTCCTTTTGAAAAGCACCCATTTTCAGGGAACCAATAAGATCAGCACAAAGTCCAACAACATTTTCGTTTTGATGACCTGCCTCCAGAAATCCGTCACCGAAACCCGATCTGGTATCTTTCTTTTCTGTAAAAGTGTATTTCGTGTTAGCCATTTTTTTATCAGTAGTCGCCCAGTGTTTCTTCGAGTTGTCCAAGTGCAGCAGCCAACTGATCATCGTTAGGAGCTATACCATGCCATTTGTGAGTACCTTCCATGAAGTCTACACCCTTGCCCATAGCAGTAGTCATGAGATTCATGACAGGCTTACCTTTTCCTGACAAGGTCTTAGCAAGCTGCAGGGCTTTGACCAATTCATTCATATCATTGCCATCAGATTCTATGACTTCCCAACCAAATGATTCCCATTTGGCTTTTAGATCCATGAGATCATTGATCTCCTTGGTAGGGCCATCAATCTGCTGTCCATTGTAATCAATTGTTGCGATCAGGTTGTCTACTCTGTTGTGTGCAGCAAACATAGCAGCTTCCCATACTTGTCCTTCCTGCTGCTCTCCATCACCCATAAGGCAATAAACAAGATGACCGTCCTCATTCACTTTCTTAGATAAAGCAGCTCCTATCGCGACCGATAGACCCTGACCTAAAGAGCCTGAAGCTACCCTTATTCCCGGTAGGCCCTCATGTGTAGCAGGATGGCCCTGTAGCCGAGAATCGATCATACGAAAAGTATTGAGCTCAGTGGTCTCAAAATAACCAGATCGTGCGAGTACGCTATACCAAACCGGGCTGATGTGGCCATTGGAAAGAAAGAAGATGTCTTCTCCATTACCATTCATATCAAAGCCGTCTTTGCGGCGCAAGAGGTGGAAGTATAGTGCGACAAAAAAATCTGTACAGCCTAAAGAGCCTCCGGGGTGACCCGACTGACAAGCGTGTACCATACGTACAATATCCCGCCTGACCTGGGATGCTATTTTGTTTAATTCTTCAATGTTGGGTTGACCTTTCATACATGTGTCATTCAATGCTACGAAGGTATAAAAGTTAGATGGTGGGAGGATAAAAAATAATGGAGATTATCTCACGGTCATGAACACCGTGAGATAATCTCCAAACCGGATCTAATTATCGCTAGGAAAGCGATAAGATCAATGGCTAGGCAAAGATCTGTGCGGTGTGATCTTTGGTCTTGACTTTGTCAATTACCTTTTCGATCACTCCGTTTTCATCGATCACGAAAGTCCATCTTGCAGTTCCCATATACTTACGTCCGTACATTTGCTTTTCGATCCAGGTACCGTATTGTTCATGGATGCTTTTATCAGTATCCGCAATCAGCGAAAAAGGAAGCTGATGCTTTTCTATAAATTTTTGGTGGGACTTTTCACTATCAGAGCTGATACCTAATACCACATACCCAGCAGATTGATATTGAGCAAAGTTGTCTCTAATGTTACAGGCCTGTGCAGTACAGCCGGGGGTATTATCTTTTGGATAGAAGTATAGGACTACTTTTTTACCAGCGAAATCATTTAGCGAAATGGAGTCTCCATTCTGATCTTTTCCTTCAAATACGGGTGCTTTGTCTCCAACTTGTAGTGCCATTTTTACTTTATATTTCGGTTTTTAATATGGTTTCATTACCAGCATTGTCGCTGACTCGAAGTATAAACTCACCTTTGAAGGGGTTGTTTGGTTCAGATTTTTCTGACCACAACAATTTTCTCTTGTAGTCATAGTTCATGAGGAGCCACTGCCCATTGAGCTCGCCTCTGAATGATTTGATGCCGGACATTTCGTCAGAAATACTGCAACGTAGTTGAGCGGGCCCAGCAAGTTTGAATTCTGCTTTTGGAGCTACGCTATCAGTAGCGATAGTGTACCGGGCAAAGTCTCGGGTACTGAAGACTAGTTTATCACTCCTCCATTCGCCTCCAGCATAACTGAGCTTTCCCTTGTTATTGATGGAGTATACCGCAGACTTTTCTTGATCGTATATTCTTTTTGGATGGAGGATTACCTTGACCCAACTCTGAATAGGAGTAGTCTCATTTTGAAAATGAAACTTTTCGTACAGTTCGTCTTGATCATAGCTATACCTTAGATAAAGTGTGTCATAAAGATCGCGTTTGGTAAAATCAAGCTGAAAGTCGTCATGAAAATAGCTGTATTCTTGTCCCGGTGGGACCGTTTTCAAAAAATTGAACTGTACTTTCTGACCACATAGATCAGCAGAATCAGGCAATCCCGCTCTAAGATCCCACAAGTAGTACGCATGGTCGTGATCTATCAATGATGGAGTGATCTCAAAAGCAAGATGATCGGTGAATAGAACAATGTTTGAGGGTTGCTCTGAGCTCGGTGCTATCAATTCCAGTGTATTGCCGACGATTTCAAATTGCTCATACTCAAGATAGCTAGATACTTTCTGACCATGAGTGGAATCAGTATCTCTACCATTTAATTCAAAAGTCAACAAACGTGTATTGTCATAAGAATCAGTTAATCTTATTTCTACCTCGTGAGTGATCGTATCTCTTACGTTAAAAGTCCCGTAGTAAGATGGCCTTTGTAAGAAACTGAGCCTGGTACCATGATCTACGTACAGCTTGTTGTATTTGCGACCTACAGCTTGCCACAGACTATAATCCAAGTGGTTAATCACTGAACGAGTTTCCGAGAAGCTCACCCGATCTATGTTTTGTGCGAAAATCACCTGATCATCGATCAACATTTCGATACAGGGAATCCCATTTTTGTTCGGTGCACCATTTAGACGGTCATATGCATAGAGTTGTATCCCAATCTTTCCTTGTGCATGAATTGGTTGCAAGATTTTATATGCACCATCAACTAACACCACGTCAAATAATACTCTTCCAAATTGATTGTTGATTCTTGCATCTATATCGAGCGTCTTCAAGGCAACTTTACCAACAATTGGAGGGAGCGCATCTTTAATCTCAGCAAAGCCAAATCTCAATGGATCAATCACATGTTGATTCTCATCTCTAATCTCAAAGTGGAGGTGTGGACCCGTAGAAGATCCACTGTTCCCTGAGTAACCAATGATATCACCTTGACTGACTTTGAATTCTTCTTTTTTCGGGAAGAGTTCTATCTCAAAACTCTCTTTCTCATATTGCGCGTTACGCACATAGCGCTGAATATCTTCTGAATATCTTTCGAGGTGGGCGTATACTGTTGATTTTCCACCAGGATGAGCTATGTAAATAGCATTGCCATATCCTCCCGTAGATATCTTGATTCTAGAGACATGTCCATTAGCGGCGGCATAAACAGGAAGGCCAGTTACCCCACTGGTTTTGATGTCAATGCCAGCATGGAAATGGCCGGATCGCATTTCCCCCATTGTACCGGCGAGATAGTTTTGTTCTCCTGGTCGAATCGGGAACATAAACTCTGGGTCTACCTGTGCGTATGTTGCTGTAACCCAAAAAAGAAACTTACTTAATATTAAAATCGAGGAGCTTTTCATCTTCAAGGTATCCCTTGACATTATCGCCAATAGAGATGGGGCCAACGCCTTCTGGGGTACCAGTAAATAATAGATCACCCTTTTTAATTGTAATAAACTTTGATACATAAGCTATGATCTCATCGATAGCATAAATCATTTGATTTGTATTGCCTTGTTGACGCACTTTGCCATTGATTTCAAGTCGAAAGTTGAGGTTTTGAAGGTCTTGATATTTGCTTTTATCAAAGAATTTAGAGATTGGTGCAGATCCGTTAAATCCTTTGGCCAGTTCCCAAGGTAAGCCCTTGCTCTTAAACTCAGATTGGAGGTCCCTTGCGGTGAAGTCAATACCTAGTCCCACCTCATTATAGTACTTATTCGAAAACTTTGACTGAATGTTTTTGCCATGCGCATTGAATTTGATGACTACTTCAACTTCATGATGAATGTCCTTGGTAAAATCCGGATAATAAAAAGGTTGATTAAGCCTCAAAATAGCAGAATCAGGCTTCATAAAGATAACAGGTGCACTTGGTCGATCATTGTTGAGTTCCTTAATATGATCTACATAGTTGCGTCCAATACATAAGATTTTCATAACAGCATGGGATAATTCAATACCACCTATTTATTTTCGTTTGTCCAACAAGACGTAAACTTAAAATTATCCAACAATTCCAATCACTAGACAGATGAGGCATATTAATTTAATTATTCTTGGATGCGTAGTGATGCTCTTTACAGAGTGTGCTACGGTTGCTGTTACAGGTAGAAGGCAGCTTTCGCTTGTGTCCAATGATGAGATCATACCTATGAGTTTTAAGCAGTACGAACAGGTAAAGTCTGAAAATGAAGTGGTTACAGGTACGGAACAATCTGCTATGATTGAGAGAGTAGGACGTAAAATACAGAGTGCGGTAGAGCGATACATGAATGAAAAAGGGTTTTCGGATCAACTGGCAGGTTTTGATTGGGAGTTTATTCTGATCAAGGATGATAAAACTGTTAACGCTTGGTGTATGCCAGGGGGTAAGGTAGCGTTCTACACAGCCATACTTCCTATCTGTGAAGATGAAGATGGTGTGGCCGTTGTTATGGGACATGAAGTTGCTCATGCCATAGCGAGTCACGGTCGTGAGAGAATGAGCCAAGGTTTGATTGCACAATATGGACTTGCTTCGGTACAGATAGCGATGGGACAAAATCCTACCGGAACAGAACAGCTACTCATGCAATCTATTGGTATGGGTACACAACTAGGTATGCTCAAATTCTCCAGGACGCACGAATCAGAGGCAGATAGGATGGGTTTGATATTTATGGCTATGGCTGGATATGACCCACGTGAGGCGCCTGATTTTTGGAAGCGTATGTCAGCTGGCTCTGGCGGAGAGGCGCCACCTGAATTCATGTCTACCCACCCGTCAGATGAAACCCGAATAAGCAATCTGAACAGCTGGATGGACGAAGCGTTGCAGTACTACAAAAAATAGCTGCTCACCAACACAAAAAAGGCCACTTGATAAATGTTTCAAGTGGCCTTTTTTAATGTCGTATACTGATTAATAATAAACCGGACAAAGAGGATTTTTCTTCGTATTTCTAAACTTGATTCGATAGTTGAGCATTATCTCATGACTACCCGGACTAAAATAGCTCAACCCTTGTCGACCATCGTCATCTGGAGTGATCATGTCATAAGCATAGCCAATGCGGAAGTTGTCATTAAGTACCATCTGCGTGAGAAAGACAAATGAGTCTTGACTTCTGTAGGAGACACCTGCATAGATGACTTCATCAAAGATGAATTGAGCTGTAAGGTCCCAACCTAGAGGATTCCTATCCTGAATACGGACTAGAAACGAGGGATTGAAGATGACAAATCTACTGATCGGGAAAGCACCACCACCGTTTATATAGTAAAACCTGTCAGCTTTTGCGGTGGTAGCAATGTTGATCTCATCAACATTGAAAACCGTCGGTGTTAGGAGATATGGTATCGACACTCCTAAAAACACTTTAGGATTAGCATAATAAAGCCCTGTGCCAAAATTAGGGTTGAGTCTTGATGTGTTAGTGAATAAAGGATCATTTCTATCCAGGATATTTACCTGGCTTAGATCCGACTGACGATTATCAAAACCTCCCTGGAGCCCCATACTTAGTATACCATGAGCAAAATGGATTTTGTAGGCGTAGCTGGCATAAACTCCTATTTGTTCATGAACACCGATACGATCTCTAAGGATATTTAACCCAACTCCCACACGATTATCCTGAAAGGAGTTATGCACCGTAAGCGCCTGAGTAGAAGGAGCACCATCTATATTTATCCACTGATCTCTATGAGTGAGTGTAGCACTGAATAAGTTCAGGCTTCCCGCATATGCCGGATTTAACAATAGCCCGTTATACAAATAGGTAGACGTAATGGGTCGTTGTTGTCCGCAAACCCAGAATGCCAAAAGCATTGTAATAACGGTAAGTAATGACTTTTTCATTATAATTCTGAATATAACCATTATCTAATTAACTCCAGATAACCTTGTAACAGATCTGAGCCATCTCCTTTATCAATGATGTAGAAGTAGGTGCCCTCAGAGAGCTGATTTCCATTGTTCAAACCGGTGTTAGCGAATCCGTTAAAGAAATTAGAGCTGTTATCATAATTGTCAATTTCGTAGACTTTGACACCAGCGCGGTTAAAGATCCTGACATTATTATTAGGGAAATAATCCAGACAATCGATCAGGAAGATGTCATTTAGACCGTCACCATTGTCAGATACTCCATTGTAAACAACAATCTCAGTACCGATCTCAAATTCCTGCTCATAGTCACAACCATTGCCATCCCTTATCCAGACTCTATGTCTGCCTGGAGCCCCAGTTGATAGCTTCTGATCCTGACGGTCAGTAGGCCCTTGATTGATTTCAAAGATGCCATCTTCGTCAGCATCAAAGTACCATACGATACTATCCACTTCTATAAAGTTCGCATTCGTAAATATGAGCGTTGCTTCACCATTGTGATCATATTCTGCAAGGTTGTCAGCATCACGAGCGCAGAGTGATAACCTCGTCTCTACTGTGAATTCTGGCTCAACGCGCGCATCAACGATCGATAGAGGTGTAGCACCGGATACACAACCTGTAGCAATCTCGGTAGTCGTCACAAAGTAGTCGCCGATATCCAAGATACTGATTGAAGGCCCAGTACCCAATGCCGAGTCAGGATTGGAGAAACTATACCAGGTGAAGTCATAAGCCAGGATATCACCACCTACTGAGGCGAACGCTGTACCATTTGGTCGCAAACAGTTGGTTCTATCATTGGCGATAGTCACGTCAGGAGTCGGAGGTGGCACAGTAGCATCTTCTATTGTGATAGTCTGTAGCGCTCTACATCCTGTCAATGCGTCTGTTGCAACAACACCGTATGTGATAGCCGCTAAAGAATCGATGGTGATTCCAACTGCGATTGGTTCTACACCAGTTGTATCTGTACCTTCAAACCACTCGAACGAGTATCTGAATAGATCATCACCCGGAACACCAGCTTCCGCAATAGCATTAGGACGCTCGGGATCACAGTTTGTCAATGGCTCTACTTGAGTCAAGAAGAACTCGGGTGGAGTTGTGGCATCTTCAACAGTAACATTAATCGGTAGAGATATACAGAACCTGTCATCTGTGTCTATAACAATTACAGAGTAGTCACCGGCAGGCACATTTTCTACTAATTGACCTTCATAGTCAAAGTCGTTTTCAGTAGGTGTCTGATCAGCTCCGATCTTCCACAGATACCTGTACACGAACAATGGCTTACGCACATTTTCTACTAATACAGACATTCTTCCATTCGGATCGATGCAGTTGATGTTCGGGCTTGTAGAAGCTGATATCTCAAATGGGTTGTTGACATCATCAGCCATTGGTAATTCTAGCTCGAATGTACAGCCAGAGTTTGGATGAGTTGCAACTACTGTGTAAAGCCCTGCTGACAGGTTGATTGCTGTAGCGCTATCTTCCTGTACTAGTATTCCATCTTCATCGAACCAATTATAAGTAAAGATAAGAGTGGTATCAGCAGGGTCTGTTGCTCTTGCCGTAAGAGTACCATTAGCTCTGGAAGGATCACAGTTGGTCTGCAATGAGAATGATTCTTGCTCAAGGATCGCATCTGGTGTATCATCGCCAAAGTCAACCTGTATTGGGGCAGTAATACAACCTGTTAGTGTGTCTCTACCGACAATGAAGTATTGTGTATCTCTCTCACCAAAGATCATGACAGCTGTATCACTTGTAAGAACAGGAGCAGGGTTAGCCGTCACTGGCCTTCCTGGGTTTTCATCATAGATATCAAACACCATTCTTTCAAGGTTACCTGTTGATACACTAGTGACTTCAACAGTTCCATTAGGAGGATCACACTGAGTTGGGTCTGTTACCACAAAGTCGATTATCTCCGTAACTGGTGGCACATTCTCAATAGTCACCTCAGCAGAGGCATCACAGCCTGTGAAACTATCAATCACTTCCACTACATAGGTACCAGCTGGTACATTGCTGAGAGTATCGCTAATCTCAATAATGGTATTAAGATCGTTGGCGCTGTACCAGTTGAAAGTCAATGTGCTGTCAGAACCTGTTTGTCCACTTGAAGTGGCGAAAACCTGTCCATTCGGGAATCCGCTAGGCGAGCATGTTGAATCAGCCTGTAGAGTAGTGATGCTAATGACTGGCTCGAAAGGATTATCGAATAAGGTGAACTGGGTCAACTCGGAAGAACATTGGTTCTGATCTTGTTGAATGGAAGCGAAGAATGTTCTACCATCAGCCAGACCATTTGCTGATAAGCTGTCTAAGACGAACGGAGTAGAAGGATCAGCATCGGTCAAGACAGTGGTACCATCACTGTCAAACCAATTGATAGTGTACTGACCCGCCATTTGGGCTGTATCCAGAATCACCCCATTGTAAGCAGCTTCGAGGATCACAATCGACCCATTGCGCAATGGGTCGCAGAAAGTATTATTATTCACCTCGAAGTTGGTAATGAATGGAGCAACCTCTTCTCTGAATACCTCGATCTCCTGAGTAGAAGTACAGTAAGTCTGGGTATCAAATACCTCTACGGTATAGATTCCTTCAGCAAGATTGAATAGTGTATCGCTATCTGCAGGATTGGGTTGAATATTAGTATTGCTAGCCACAGGTGTACTTGTGCCAGAACCAATGAACCAACTAATAGTATAGCGGCTATTTGGTAGTGCTACCAGATTTTCACTTGTGCCATCAGGATCTACATTGACTAAGCCAATTGCTCCTGTACCAGTGTCAATCGAGTTATCTTTATTCGTGATACATGAAAGGTCAGGGCTAATTACCACTTCTCCGAGTGCTGGATCGATTGACTGATCGAGGATGTCTACCTCAATAGCTGCTGAAGAACAACCAGTGCTTATCCTTATAGCTGTGATTTCATATGTATCCGTAAGCAGATCGCTGATTACGATAGGATCAGCCACCGTTGGTACAAAGTCCTGAGAGAAGGAGGTTGACGTACCTCGGATTTCCCAATTGAAATCATTAAGAGTTAGTCCTGCAGGAACATTGATATTGGACGCTGTGATTGTGATTGATCCGTTTCCAATAGGGTTACCACCATTCGCATTCGCATTGTCGGTGTTGTTGCAAATCGTGTTATGTGTGATTTGAGTTTCAGGAATATTGAAGTTAGGGAAGGTAAGGTCTTCAGTAATTTCATAAGTTCTCACTGTAGAGCATCCTACTCCAGGACTATCGGCAGCTGGAGGTACTAACTTTTCAATATACACTGTGTATTGACCTGCACTTAGTCCCTGGAGGGCTGTATAGTCGTTTGGTGTCACAACAGATGCTGTGCCGACATTAGCGCCATTAGGACTGTTTTGATTGTCAAATAGGAAGTTAGGATCAGATGTATTGTTAAGCCATGTATCACCACGATACCACTCAATTCTGTAATCACTTTGAGTAATCGCTGCTGGTGCAGGGTCGATCTCTTCGATGAATTCTACAGTTAATGTACCGTCACCTTCGTTTGCTCCAGTGCTACATTGTGTAGTTACTGTTTTGTCGATGAAGTTGATCTGGGGATCTCTCTGATCATCAATGATATTGATATCGATCATTCCAGAGACACAACCAGTGGATAAGTTTGTGATCATTACCTGATACGTTGCACCACTCAAGGATTCAATTCTTGAATTGGTGCCATTGGCTCCATCGACTATTACTCCATCAGCAACAAGAGGATTAGGGTCTTCTACAAATGGTACACCCTCTCTAAACCAGTCGAACTGGTAATCATCGAGGTAAGCTCCTGAGAATGTAGTTGAAAGCTCAACGATCTCGGTAATTTCGATGTAGCCGTTATAGAAGGCAGGATCGCAGTTGTAGTTGTTATTCTTTCCGACTGCAGAAGTAAATGGTGCATCAATATCAGGTTGAGTGACTATAATTTGTTCCGGAGTTAAGGAAATGTCATCAATCACATAGCTCGCACTTGACCCACACCCCAAATAAATGTCATTCGGATTGGTTGCGGTTATGAGCTTAGTAACAAATACTGTATAAGTACCCGCTCTTAGACTATCCAGTTGAGTATAATCAAGGTTGCCTGCTATGTCAACAGGCTGAATAGTGCCTAGGAATTCAAAATCTGCATTAGAATTTCCGTTATTATCAAACAAGAATTGAGCGTCACCTATACCAGGGTTGACAGTGGGATCTGCCAAATCGATAAACCATTCTATTAGATAATCGGTATTGGTGATCATACTACCATCTGGATTATCAATCACATCTGTGTTATGTGCTATATCGATGGCCAACGAACCATCTCCAATTAAGAAATTGGCACCCCTGGCATTGTCTGTTATGTCGCAGTAGTTACTTCCAGCAGTTGACTCTAGAGAGAGAAGAGGAAGAATAGGAGCATCCTCGATAGTTACATCGATA
>DIYH01000001.1 GCA_002435755.1 Flammeovirgaceae bacterium UBA6059 | reverse complement strand
ACGGGATTCGAACCCGCGACCCCGACCTTGGCAAGGTCGTGCTCTACCAGCTGAGCTACTCTCGCTTATTTCAGTACCATAATTCCGCGCTTCTTGCGAAATGGGATTGCAAATTTAGTGAAGCACTTTGAATATGCAACGAGTGACTGAGAAAAAATCTCGACAACAGGAAATAATTTCTCACCTCTAAAGTCAAATTGTGGATAACTTGTAATAAATATATATTACATTTAAGTGCAACATCAACCAAATTTAGACGTTTTTTATTCTATAAACAGAGTTATCCACATCTTAAGCAAGATATACACATTAACTCACCTTGTTGAAAATCAATCGTTTAATCCAAAACAAGCATGTTTTATTCACATACACTTGAGAATAACAAATTGAGTCTTTTTTATTTATTCTTGAAATCTTTGCTTAGTGGAGATGAGAGTTATAGGAAAGAAGTGGATAAAGTAATTAAAGAAACAAATTCATTGATCAATGGTGAAAAAGATTTCTATACCATTGATCGAGACGGCTATCCAGTTATTATCTATTTGAAAAAATCAGATCCCAAATTCTTTGAAGAACTGGATACAAATTCGCTAAATACAGAGCATTACGAGCACATATCTAAAATGTTCGAGAAGCAATCCGTTGTTAACTTGTCGTAAGGTAATTTGGACTCTAAATTACTTAACCTTCATTTTGCTCAGCTTTCATCAGCATGGAACTATTCAAAGGATAATATTTATTCTGACGCCAAGAAATCTAAATATCATAACAATTTAAAAATTCTCTATTCCAAAATAAGAGATGAAGATTTCTCAAAATATGATGAAAACAAGCTGGCTACAGTAAAATCTGTTTGTGACTTCTTTTTTAAAAGTCTAGAATTTCTCAATAGCAGTACTCTAAATCACATTCCTTTTGAAATAGTCAAGTGTCTAGAACTAGCCTTGTCTGATTGGGAAAATGATAAGGATGACTTCATTATTGTCACTTCTCTAGTTAATAATATTCATAACTTCAGTTTTGACCCTAGTCTTGCGTTCAATGATGGCTTTTATAACCTTATTGAACGACTATATTCCATTGAGTTTTCATCTAGACTGATACAAATAAATTTACCTGCCTATCTCGACAAAGACTATCTAGCCAATGTTGTTTTGTATCATGAACTCGGACATTTTGTAGATATCAAACTTAGTGTCTCGAAAGCTATCTATGAGGATATACTCAATCGACTTAGTGAAAACCAACTAACGTCAGAAGAAATTGACTCATTACGAGTATACTTTCCCTACATTACAAACCCCGTAATACTTACTCAGTACCGTTCTGGGATACCTATACATGTTTTTTCACAGCATATTGCCGAGTACTTTTGTGATTTATTTGCAGCTCAGTATGTTAACTCGTGTTCCAATCATTACTTAAACTATTTGACAGAAGGTGACCCCAAGTTTTCGCAGTCCCATCCGTCAACCATCAACCGAGTAAAAATGGTTGAGTCATTTTTGGACAGTGACGAATCATTCACATTGAGTTTGTTTCGAGACGCAGTTTCCAAATGTACTTCAGGAAAAGAATTAACCAATAGATCAGAAAAGTTCGAATCAGAGAATTTTCAAAACCTCATCCCAGTGGACATAATAAATAATGGTCAACTCCATTATTTATTCAGCTACGGTTGGAACCTTTGGCTAGGAAACTGGGAAGAATTCCAATCCAAAAATAATATGGGATTTCAACTAAATCGAACCCAAGTGTATCATTTGATTAATAACCTAATAGAGAAATCTATAGGTAATTACATCATTGTCAGTAATTGGCAGAAACATTCATAAGGTTGTATTTGCAAAAACAGGAAATATTAGAATTAAAAAACACTGGCCAACTAGTTATAAGTCCTCTTTTATCAATTGATCAAATTGGGGAGATGACTCTTGACCTTAGGTTGGGATATGACTTTTTAGTATCCATTCAAGGAAGAGAAGCCTTTATGGATGGTTCCCTCAATAATGATGAGACCACGCGTTCTTTCAATACGTTTTACCATAAAACTAGAAGAAGACCAGGAGAAACGTTCTTACTTCACCCTAGTCAAGCGATTTTAGGAGTAACCTTGGAGTATGTCAAATTACCTAAAGATGTTTGTCTCATTCTTGGTATGAGAAGTTCATATTCAAGATTAGGGTTAACACTTTCTACAGTAGTTCAACCAGGCTATGTTGGGTGCATGTCTGTTGAACTCACGAATTCTGGAAAAAACGCTATAAATCTAACCGTTGGATCAAGGGTATTTCAGGCAAGATTAGTCAAGATGAATGCTGAATCTAATTATTTTGCCAGTTCACGGAAGTATATGTGCCAAGTAAGACCCGAAGTATCAGCTGTAAACTCGGATAAAGACTTGGTTATTCTTAATAAATACTGGAAAAGCCTAAACAACATTCCTAACAACCAGAATTATTAGTTTTTCAGCTTCCCTTTAATCTCATTCAGCTTTAAAAGTGCCTCCACAGGCGATATGGTATTGATATCCAGTCCTTCCAGGATTTCTTTGATCTCATTGAAAGTAGGATCTGCCTCGAACATACTCAACTGATAGTTATTCTTGGGCACCTCCTTTAGCTTGTCCTCGGTCTGGTTTCTGATTTTATCCTTTTCCAGGTGATGCATAATCTCCGAAGCCCTGATCACCACCGGATTCGGCATACCGGCCATCTGGGCTACATGGATACCAAAGCTGTGTTCACTGCCCCCCTCTTTCAGCTTGCGCATAAAGATGACCTTGTTGCCTACCTCTTTTACTGATACATTAAAGTTCTTGATGGCCGGGAAGTCTTCCGTCAGCTGATTCAGCTCATGATAGTGGGTGGCAAAAAGCGTTTTGGGCCTGAATTTCTTGTGATTGTGCAAATACTCTACGATAGACCAGGCAATGGAAATACCATCATAGGTACTGGTACCCCGACCGATCTCATCCATCAGAATCAGGCTTCTTTCGCTCAGGTTGTTCAGGATGCTGGCCGTCTCAGTCATTTCCACCATAAAGGTAGACTCACCTTTCGAGAGGTTATCTGAGGCGCCAACACGGGTAAATACTTTATCCGTGATACCCAATATGGCCTTGGAAGCGGGTACATAACAGCCCATCTGGGCCATAAGTACAATCAGGGCCGTCTGACGCAAGAGTGCTGATTTACCGGCCATATTGGGTCCGGTGATGATCAGAATCTGATGTGTGTGATCGTTGAGATGCACGTCATTGGGCACATAAGATTCTCCGACAGGCAGCTGCTTTTCAATCACCGGATGGCGCCCATCCTGGATCTCGATGAGCATCTTCTCGTTCATCTCCGGCCTGCAATAGTTGTTTTGCCTGGCCACTGAAGCGAAAGAAATAAGACAATCCAGCATTCCGATAACACGGGCGTCCTGCTGAATTTTTGTGGTGAAGGTAGCGGCTGCCGCAATGAGTTCGGCATACAGACGCTGCTCGATCACCTGGATGCGCTCTTCGGCATTCAGGATCTTTTCTTCGTAGGTTTTCAGCTCCTCAGTAATGTAGCGCTCAGCATTAACAAGGGTCTGCTTTCTGATCCACTCTTCCGGTACCTTGTCTTTATGGGCATTGCTCACCTCCAGGTAATAGCCAAACACCTTGTTATAAGCGATTTTCAAGGAGGTTATGCCCGTAGCCTCTACTTCACGCTCTTTGATCTGAACGAGATAGTCTTTTCCTGAAAAGGCAATTTTTCTGAGTTCGTCCAGTTCCTCATCAATACCATCGCTCATGATATTTCCCTGATGTGTCAAAAGCGGTGGGTCTTCTTTGAGTTCATGCTGAATTCTTCCCAGCAGGTCATGGCAGGGATCCAGCTGATCAGCTATAGCTTTGAGTGCTGCATTGCCCGTGGCAGTCAACAACTCCTTTATAGGGCCGAGATTCTCCAGAGCCCTCCTCAGCTGTTGCATTTCGCGGGGATTGATACGGCCTACGGCTACCTTGGAAATAAGCCTTTCCAGGTCGTTAATCAATTTAAGGTGCTCATTGATCTGATCCGTCAGGTCCTCATCCTGATAGAAGGCATCTACCAGGCTCAGCCTCTCTTCAATTTTAGTTTTCTCTTTCAGCGGTAACACCATCCAGCGCTTCATCAGCCTGGAACCCATGGGGGTATGGGTATCATCAAGAACATCAATCAGAGGGACCCCGCCATCGTGCTGAGGATAGACCAGTTCCAGGTTTCGAATGGTGAACTTATCAAGCCATACGTACTTATCCTCCTCCAGGCGATTGATGGCCGCAATATGGCCTACCTCCTTATGCTCTGTCTCTTCCAGATAGTATAGTACGGCCCCTGCCGCCACAATACTGGCGGGCATATCTTCTACACCAAATCCTTTAAGAGAGCTTGTTTCAAAATGTTTGGTAAGCCGCTCATAGGCATAATCAAAGGCGTAGACCCAGTCTTCGAGGTGA
>DIYH01000028.1:380873-384067 GCA_002435755.1 Flammeovirgaceae bacterium UBA6059 | reverse complement strand
AATAGTGGCGGCAACCTGCCCACACTCACCGTAAGTGGTGCAGAGATCAGTACAGCCTATAGTATCGAAGTAGCCCTGACCGTTTCTCCCGGTACTGCTACCCAGGGCGTAGACTACAGTTTCACCAGTCCCGAGACCGTTACGATCCCCATTGGTGACTACACCACCCCCGGGACAGTGAACCTAACCACCCTGAGTATCACCTCAGATGCAGTGATCGAACCTGATGAGACGATCAACCTGCAGTTGCAGAATCCCTCTCTACCCACACTTGCTATTGGTGATGCAGACGGAACAGATGGAATAGAATCCACCCACACTTACACCATCCTCAACGATGATGCACTACAGGTAGAGTTCACTACGACCACCGCTAACGATATAGAAAACAATGGCGGCAACCTGCCCACGCTTACCGTTAGCGGTGCAGAGATCAGTACAGCCTATAGCATCGAAGTAGCCCTGACTGGCTCCCCCGGTACTGCTACCCAGGGCGTGGACTACAGCTTCACAAGCCCCGAGACCGTTACGATCCCCATTGGTGACTACACCACCCCCGGGACTGTGAACCTGACCACATTGAGTATCACCTCAGATGCAGTGATCGAACCCGATGAGACGATCAACCTGCAGCTACAGAATCCCTCGCTCCCGACACTGACCATTGGAGACGCAGACGGAACAGATGGAATCGAATCCACCCACACTTACACGATCATCAATGATGATGCACTACAAGTAGAGTTTACGAATGCAACGTCCAGTGACGCTGAGCACCTGGGCGGTAATCTTCCCACATTGACGGTAAGCGGAGGTGAACTGATCAGTACAGAGAGCATCGAGGTAGTGCTTTCGGGTAGTCCCGGCACATCGACCCAGGGTGTGGATTATAGCTTTTCTTCCCCGGTCACGGTGACCATTCCCGTTGGGGATTATACCACTCCTTCTCTGGTCAACATTCCGGGACTAACGATCCTCGACGATGATGTCGCTGAAAACAATGAAACCATCATACTGGACCTCCAAAACCCATCTGCCAATGCAAGTGTGGGCGATGCAGATGGGAATGCTGTAGTACTCTTCCAACATATCTATACGATCACCAATGATGATATTTCCGGTGTGATCATCGTTCCCATTGACGATCTGACTTCTGAGTCTGGTGATACGGGTATCTTTGGAATAGAGCTTTCTTCTCAACCGACAGGTCCTATTACTATTGACCTTACGTCAAGTGATCTTACTGAAGGGGCTGTTGGCGCATCCATTACCATACTGCCCGCCGACTGGAATAACCCCATGGCTAACATCGTCACCGTCACCGGAGCAGACGATGTATTGACAGATGGTACACAGGTATTTACCATTATTACCGGAGATGTGACTTCCCCCGATCCGTTCTATGATGCGCTTACCGGAGCAGATGTTGCAGATGTAGCTCTGCAGAACCAGGACAATGATGCACCCGGGGTGATCATCACTGTTGCAGATAATCAGACCGGAGAAGATGGCACTGCCATTACCATTCAATTTGAGTTAGCAGCTCAGCCCAACGGAGGGGCGGATGTAACGATCCCATTGAGCCTTACTGACCTCACCGAAGGTACGCTGGGAGGAGTAACTGAAATAGTAATTGCTAATGCAAACTGGAATGCCCCTCCCAATAACACGGTCTTGGTGACTGGTCTGGATGACCCGGAGATCGACGGAGATGTCTTCTATCAACTCATCACCGGTGACCCTTCTTCAACTGATCCTGCTTTTGACGGACTGACCAGTGCAGATGTGGCCGACCCTGGTATTATCAATTTGGATGATGACCAACTGACGGTCAACTTCAGGCTGGTCGCCAGTAATGATCTCGAGATGAATGGTGGTGATTTCACGAGTCTTGAGGTAGCAGGGGCAGTTATCACCAGTGATTTGAGCATCAATGTCGTAGATTTAGGTTCAGGTACCGCTACCCCTGGAGTAGACTATACTTTCGGCTCTTTGACTAATGTGGTAATCCCGGCAGGAGATTATACCTCCCTACAAGAGGTGGTTATTCCTGGGTTTAGTGTATTGAACGATGCGATTGTCGAGTCGGATGAAACCATAGTACTCGAACTTCAAAGTACATCGGCAGAGGTAATTGTGGGTATAGTATCCTCACATACCTATACTATTACCAATGATGATGCGCTACAGGTAGAGTTCACGACTCCTACCGCGAATGATGCAGAAAACAATGGCGGCAACCTACCCACAATCACCGTTAGCGGTGCAGAGATCACCACAGCCTATAGTATCGAAGTAGCCCTGCCCGGCTCCCCCGGTACTGCTACCCAGGGCGTAGACTACAGTTTCACCAGTCCCGAGACCGTTACGATCCCCATTGGTGACTACACCACCCCCGGGACGGTGAACCTGACCACATTGAGCATCATCGCCGATGCAGTGATCGAACCCGATGAGACGATCAACCTGCAGCTACAAAACCCCTCACTACCCACGCTGACCATCGGAGACGCAGACGGAACAGATGGAATCGAATCCACCCACACTTACATAATCACCAATGATGATGCACTACAGGTAGAGTTCACTACAACCAGCGCTAACGATGTAGAAAATAGTGGTGGCAACCTGCCCACACTCACCGTAAGTGGTGCAGAGATCACTGCAGATTATAGTATCGAAGTAGCCCTGACCGGCTCCCCTGGTACAGCGACCCAGGGCGTAGACTACAGTTTCACCAGTCCCGAGACCGTTACGATCCCCATTGGTGATTACACCACCCCCGGGACGGTGAACCTGACCACATTGAGCATCATCTCAGATGCAGTGATCGAACCCGATGAGACGATCAACCTGCAGTTGCAAAACCCCTCACTACCCACGCTGACTATCGGAGACGCAGACGGAACAGATGGAATCGAATCCACCCACACTTACACCATCCTCAACGATGATGCACTACGCGTAGAGTTCACTACGACCACAGCTAACGATATAGAAAACAATGGCGGCAACCTACCCACAATCACCGTAAGCGGAGCGGAGATCACTACAGCCTATAGCATCGAAGTAGCCCTGCCCGGCTCCCCCGGTACTGCTACCCAGGGCGTAGACTACAGTTTCACCAGTCCTGAAACCGTTACGATCCCCATTGGTGACTACACCACCCCTGGGACTGTGAACCTGACCACATT
>DIYH01000028.1:0-380729 GCA_002435755.1 Flammeovirgaceae bacterium UBA6059 | reverse complement strand
TACAGAATCCCTCTCTACCCACATTGACCATTGGTGATGCAGACGGAACAGATGGAATCGAATCCACCCATACTTACACCATCATCAATGATGATGCACTACAAGTAGAGTTTACGAATGCAACGTCCAGTGATGTTGAGCACCTGGGCGGTAATCTTCCCACATTGACGGTAAGCGGAGGTGAACTGATCAGTACAGAGAGCATCGAGGTGGTGCTTTCGGGGAGTCCCGGCACAGCCACCCTGGGTGTGGACTATAGCTTTACTTCCCCGGTCACGGTGACCATTCCTATTGGGGATTATACCACTCCTTCTCCGGTCAACATTCTGGGACTAACGATCCTCGACGATGATATCACAGAGGATAATGAAACCATCATCTTTGAACTCAACAATCCCTCGCCTAATGTGCTCATAGAGGATGCAGATGGTCTGGACGGTGTAGAAGATGTTCATACCTACACCATTACCAATGATGAAACCAGTGGTGTGGTGATCACATTGGTAGATGACCTCACCGATGAATCCGGGGATACCGGCTTATTCAGGGTGGCGCTGACATCTGAGCCCACAGCTCCGGTCACCATTGAACTCATTTCTGATGATACCGGGGAAGGAACTGTCATGAGCTCTATTGTGATCGCCATTGCGTACTGGGACAACCCGCTGGCCAATGAAGTGACTGTGACCGGCATTGATGATGTATTGACCGATGGGGCGCAGATCTTCAATATTATCACCTCAGACGTTACTTCTGCGGATCCATTTTACGATGCGCTGGTCGATGCGGATGTGGCTGACGTTCCTTTTCAAAACCAGGATAATGATGCACCGGCTGTCCTGTTGACGGTAGTTTCACCCACTACGGGTGAAGATGGCACTTCTGTAGTGGTACAATTCGCATTGGCTGCCCAACCGACGGGGGGCGCTGATGTTACCATCCCCTTAAGTATATCAGATACAGGGGAGGGTAGCCTCGGAGCGGTTACAGAGATCGTAATCACCAATGCCGATTGGAACGTACCGGCAAGCAATGAAGTGGTCATTACCGGTGTGGATGATCTTACAGTTGACGGAGATATTTTCTATCGGCTTATTACCGGCGATCCATCTTCTGCCGATCCTTCTTACGATGGCCTGATGGCTGATGATGTAGCTGATCCTGGCCTGACCAATACGGACAATGATGTGCTGACCGTTAACTTTTCGATAGATGCCAGCTCAGACCTGGAAGCCAGTGGTGGTAACCTTGTAGTAGTTCAAGTTTCGGGTGCTGTGAGCATGACAGATTTCACCATCGATGTAGTAGATGCCGGTACCGGTACAGCCTCGAACGGTACGGATTATAATCTGAACTCCCCTTTGACCATAACGATTCCTGCAGGTGACTACAGTACGCCGGTCGATTTGACGATCCCCGGGTTCGACATTATTGATGACGCGATAGTTGAGCCAGATGAAACAATTGATCTCGCGCTACAAAGCACGTTTGATGAGGTAGTTTTAGGAAGTACTCATGAACATATCTATACCATCTCTAATGATGATGCGCTTCGGGTAGAGTTCTTTGCAGGTACGGCCAGCTCTGGTGAAAGTATAGGAGGTAATCTACCACGACTCATTACTGGTGGGGCTGAGATCGAAGGCCCCTTGACCCTGGAAGTTGTGTTAGCTCCTAACCCAGGCACAGCCGCAAGAGGCGCGGATTACAACTTTGCCAACCCCACACAGGTGACTATCCCCGCTGGCAACTATACTACACCTGCGACATTAAGCATCCCCTCTTTATCCATCGTGGACGACCAACTGCAAGAAGATAATGAGACGATCAGGTTCATGATTGGAAACCCGGCATCAGGTATCGAGATCGGTGATGTAGACGGTACAAGGGGTACTGAAGATGTCCATACATACACCATTGTGGATGATGATGTTCTCCTGGTAGAATTTACCAATGCTACATCGGCGGACCATGAGTCTATGGGTGATGATCTTCCTACACTTATGGTCCGTGGGGCTATCACTTCCTCTATCAAAAGGGTCGCAGTAGCCCTGGCCGGTGATCCCGGGACTGCTACGGCGGGAGCGGACTACAACTTCACCTCTCCCGAAGTGATCACGATACCTGCAGGAGACTACTCTTCGGCGACCATCTTCTCTCTATCCTCCCTAAGCATCATTCCCGATAGGGCGGTCGAGCCCAACGAGACGATCAGACTCGCTCTTGAGGATCCTACATCAGGAATTATGATAGGTAACGCCAACGGTCAGTCTGGAATTGAGGATATACATACGTACACCATCATTAACGACGATTCTCTGTTCGTAGAGTTCAGCTCAGCTATATCCAGCGACCTGGAGAGTAGTGGGGAGAACCTGCCTGTGTTGCTCGTGGGAGGGGCCGTGGTGACTTCTGATATCACTTTGGAAGTTGCTCTGGGTCCAGATCCGGGATTAGCGGATTTAGGTGTGGATTATGTATTTGCTAATCCTGAAACTATAACTATCGAGGCTGGAGACTATCAGATTGCTTCCATGATCGAGTTGTCTACTTTGGACATCCAGGATGATTTGGTGATTGAACCTGGCGAAACGATACACCTGCTCTTGGAAAATCTCGGAGATGGATTATTCATTGGTGATGTTAGCGGTGATCAAAACACCGAAGCATCGCATACTTGTATGATCATAGACGATGATCATTTGCTGGTGGAGTTTCTGCACCCGGCTTCTGAAGACAAGGAGAATGCGGGTGGTAGTCTGCCCGCTCTTACAGTAGCCGGGGCAGAAACGACTTTCCCTGTTACTATCCAGGTGGTGTTGGATGAACTTCCGGGTTCGGCCATTGCCGGGGAGGATTATTCTTTCGCTCGGCCAGAGGTGATCACTATACAGCCTGGGAATTACATACTTGCCGATACTATTCCACTTTCCTCGTTTACAATCATTGATGATCCGGTCCTAGAGCCGGATAAAACTGTCCACTTCATATTGCAGAGCACTGATCAGGCCATTGCGATAGCAGATGTCGACAGGCAGGATGGTGTGGAAGCTACCCATACTTATACGATCTTGGACGATGATGTGCTTCTGGTAGAGTTTGATGGTGATGCAGGGGGCGCTGAGGAAAGTACGGGAGCTAACCTGCCACAACTGGCGTTAGCAGGGGCCATTACAACGAGTGACCTGAGCCTGGAGGTAGCATTGGCAACCGATCCGGGGACAGCCATACTGGGAGAGGATTTTAGTTTCACTTCGCCTGAAGTGTTAGTCATCCCGGCCGGAGACTATTCTGATCTCACTTTAATGGAGCTTACCACACTGCAGATCATTGATGAGATATGTGTAGAGCCTGATGAGACGATCAACTTTGTGCTCCGGGAGTTGTCACCCGAAATGATCCTGGGAGATGCCAACGGATCGTCTGAAGCTGACGAATTCTTTGCATACACTATCATCAATGATGATGTTGAGGACAGTGATGGGGACGGTATCAATGACGAAGATGAAGATACCAACGATGACGGTGATCCTACTAATGATGACTGTGATGGTGATGGTGTCCCGAACTTCCTCGACCCTGATCCTTGTGATACTGACGGTGATGGTGTCAATGATAAAGACGAGGATACTGATGGCGATGGTGATCCCTACAATGATGATTGTGATGGTGATGGCATCCCCAATTTCCGGGACACTGATCCTTGTGATACGGATGGTGACGGCATCAACGATGAGGACGAGGATACCGATGGCGATGGTGATCCCTACAATGACGATTGTGATGCTGACGGTATCCCCAATTTCCGTGATACTGATCCTTGTGATACCGATGGTGACAGTATCAACGATGAGGACGAGGATATCAATGGTGATGGTGATCCCTACAATGATGATTGTGATGGCGATGGTATCCCTAACTTCCTGGATACAGACCCCTGCGACACTGACGGTGACGGTATTAATGATGAGGACGAGGATACTGATGGCGATGGGGACCCCTACAATGACGATTGTGATAACAATGGGGTGCCTGATTTTCAAGACCCGGACAGTTGCGATCTACCAGAGATCCCTAATCTCTTCTCTCCAAATGGTGATGGCATAGACGACCTATGGGTCATCCCGGGAATAGAAAGCACTCCGGAGAATAGAGTGACGATCTACAACAGGTATGGAAACAGGATCATACAAATAGACGGATACAACAACCTGGACAGGGTTTGGGACGGTCAGTCAGACAGTGGGATTGTCCTGTCCGCAGATCAGGGCGTACCTGATGGTACATACTTCTACATCATTGAGTTCGGTGAAGGTGCTCCTGTCATCAAAGGTTTTATTGTGATAAGAAGATAACTGTCAAACCAAAAGAATTGAAAAATGAGATCAACTAAACTATCTGTGCTTTTGGTGGCTTTGCTTGCGGTCCATTTGGTCAGCGGCCAGCAGCAGGCGATTTTCTCTCAATACATGTTCAATGGCCTGGCGATCAACCCGGCTTATGCTGGTTCACATGAGTCGCTCAGCATAACGGCGCTGAGTAGATGGCAGTGGGTAGGATTTGAGGGAGCTCCCAATACGCAGACACTGACTGTTCATACTCCGGTCAGGGGAAAGAATATTGGGCTTGGATTACAGTTTGTAAGAGACGAGATCGGCCTGAGTACTGAAAATAGCTTACAGACAAGCTATGCTTACAAGGTTTACTTTGGTAAGGGTGTGCTCTCAATGGGACTCCTGGCGGGGTTCTCACGTTTCAATCTGCACTATGCGGATGCACGTGTGCTCACTTTTGATCCATCACTCACCAATATCCAACAAACACTACCCAACTTTGGTGCAGGGCTCTTTTACTCCGGCGAGAATGCTTACCTGGGGTTATCAGCTCCAGTAATGCTGAGATCTTCTATCTCTGAGAATGGTGTAGACCTGTTTGCTCGGCAATCGCACTACTTCCTGACAGGAGGGATGATATTCAATGTTAATGAGCAATTGAAACTAAAACCCAACTTCCTGATCAGGGTGGTGGAAGGCGCGCCTTTAGGTTATGATCTCAACCTGAATGCGGTGATCCGGGATATGTTTTGGCTGGGCATCTCTGCCCGTCCGCCTGAGTCGATCAACTTCCTCTTTGAATTCCAGGCAGGTGATCAGCTAAGGATAGGCTATGCCATGGACTATATTATGGACAATGCGTTGGGTCTGGTCACGACCACTTCTCATGAATTCATGATCAACTATAGGATATCCAGACGTGATCGGCGTGTGGTTACCCCAAGATATTTTTAGCATGGCATCAATAGGTATGAAAAAGGGAATATGGATTTGGTCTCTCTTATCAATAATGCTAAATAGCCAACTCAGCGTAGCGTTTAGTCAGGACCTTTCATTTGCAACAGGCACAGTGGCGTTGACCTCCAGGGGAGAGCAGGATTTTGACAATGAGCACTATGCGGATGCGATTATCCACTTTGAAAAGGCATTGAGATTGGACTCTACTGCGGTAGATGTACTCGTGAAGCTAGCCCAAAGTCATAATGCCCTCGGTCACTGGCAAAAGTCTGCAGACTATTACGATAGAGCAGTACACATTGAAGGCAGAAAAATGCCTGAAACACATCGGGACTATGGTGAAGTACTGCTCAAGCTAGGCGACAGAACAGGCGCAGAACAGCAGTTTAGGCGATTTACCAACCTTGTGAACAAAAACAGGAGGGTAAACAACAGGCTCAGTGGTTTAGCGGATTATAATTCTTTTTTTCGTGATTCATTGGCTTATGAGCTTGAAGTCCTGCCAATGAATTCTGATGAAGCAGACTTCTCCCCTGTATTTTATGGCGAGGGCCTGGTATTTCTCTCGGCGCGAGGAGCGCTAAAGCCATTTCGCAGGTTTGATCGGCGTTCGCGCACGCAGTACCTTCAGTTTTACTATTATGAGCCTACCCAAGGAGCTAGTGAGCTTCTAGGCCTTGATTGGCCAAAGAATAAGTTACATAACGGCCCGGTGGTTTTCTTCAACGAAAATCGTGAAGCCTATGTCACCCGTAGCGGCAGTGATCAAAAGCAGGAGACTGTAACATTGAGACTATTTCATGCCTGGAAGACAGAAGGAAATGAAGGCTTATGGATGATGTCAGAGCTGCCCTTTAGTAGTAGTGAATTTTCTACCGGTCACCCAGCGACTACAGCAGATGGCAGCATGATCATCTTTGTCAGTGATCGGCCCGGAGGATTTGGAGGGACCGATCTGTATCTGAGCACAAAGCATGAGGATAGCTGGAGCAAACCAAGAAACCTGGGAGAAGACATTAATACCTCCGGAGATGAAATGTTCCCCTTTTTGACTTCTACCAATGAGCTATATTTTGCCAGTGATGGACATGCGGGACTTGGAGGGCTTGATATCTTCAAAGCCTCTCTTGAGAGTGCTACGTTGGTCAATCCGGGGTATCCGGTGAACAGCCGTTATGATGATTTTGGATTGATCATAAATCCTACTGGGGATCAAGGTTACCTCTCCTCTAACCGTCAACCCGCAACAGGGGATAATATTTATGAATTTAGGGTACGTCGCATACACATCACGTGTCGTATGGTGAATGTCAATAGCCGAGAAGTAATCGAAGGCGAATTTGAGATCAAAGACAGTGAAACGGGTGAGGAAGTTGTGTATCAAGGTGGGTCTTACGGAGCAGCTTTTGACGGATGGAAGAACAAACGATATACCATTTTTGCGCATCCCAACACCTATGAACTGGTTAGTAATGAAATTGCTGGCGGAGCATTGACCGATGGTGATCAGGGCATTGAGTTGCTGGTTGCCCCTACCGCTTTTAAGAAGGATATGGTAAGTACCAAACTTACCGGGCAGGGTCATATTATCAATGGACAGGAAAGTAATCAGGCGTCCTCAGGGTTGGTTTTTTCAACACATGAAACAGCGCTGACGGGGGATACCTTATTCATAAGTCTGAATTTCAAAAGGATCCCTTTGCATGAGGACACAAAGAAGAAATCTATCATCCGGATGAAAGGTATCAATTCAGATCGATACTACGCCCAGGTGCCTGAAGGCTGGCAGTCCGTTGATCCTTTGCCGGATGGGACCAGAAATGAGACAGCACCCCATGAGCCGAGCGGTATGATGCATGAGATTGGTCCGTTCCTTTTTGACTTTGATCAAGCAACCATTCGTGAGTCAACCAGAGAGCAACTCGATCTCTTGCATGATATATTGATCTCAAGTGGTACACCTCTTCTTACAATAACGGGGCACGCAGATAGCAAGGGATCAGAGCAGTACAATAGTCTGCTTTCTGAAAGGAGGGCCGAGGCAGCAAGGAAATACCTACGCAGGAAAGGGTATCCCAAAAAACTGATCAGGACCATTGGAATGGGTGAAGGTATGCCAGTCTTCTTATGTGAAGACGACAATGATTGTAGTCCTGAGCAGTACGAGGCAAATCGCAGGATTGAGATCTACCTGAGAAACCCGGAGTAAAAATGGAACAAGTCCTAAAGAATCAGACAGAATGCTTAACAACAGATTATAGACTTATATCAACACAAATATCTGGCTGGCGATGTACAGCACATGTCTCACTAAAACCTAATTAGTTATGCTAAATTATGCTCTTTACCCCAACGGACTTACTAAAGATGACCCGGATGATCAGATTGCAGGTCCAATCGACATTATCACTAACGACCTTGATGCACTTGTGATGAAAGTGACCAGGCAAAACTCCATGCTAAAGCCATGGGAAGTTAAAGGTGCGATTGAAGCCTATTGGCAGGCTATTGCGGATTATATACGCCATGGAGAGGCTTACAGTGATAACTATGTGAGTACCCATTTTCGTATTAGTGGGGTATTTCAAAATGATGATGACCACTTTGACCCCAAGAGACATACACTTGAAGTCGCGGCTAAACTGAAGCCTGCCGTGAGTAGTGCTGTAGATGAAGTCAATATGAAAAAGGCAGGCATTTATAAAAGTAAGCCTGTTATTGATTCTGTATACGATTGGGGGAGCGATAGTCGTGATAGTGTGCTGACTCCAGGGGACGTACTTGAGATATCCGGTGAGTTGCTCAAGATCCAAGGCAACCTCGATGAGGAAGGCATCTTCTTTACCAACCAGGGAGACGGTAGAGAAACAGAAGGGGAACGCCCACGCACTAACGAACCGAAGACACTTACATTGAAGATACCTGCATTACCCACTGGTATTTACTGCCTGGAAGTACGCAACTCACATCATGATCGCAAAACTCTACGTGTAGGAATTTTTGCGCCTACCCTTGTAGTAAGTTAGGGCATGCCCAGAGATCGCAAAGGCTATTCGATCATAGACGTAGAGCCTTTGTGGACCCTTTGGACAAGATCCTTCCTGTGTTTACCGAATGTTGATTAGTCTGTCCTCGGCCAATACTTACTCAATTCTTTGCTATGCAAATGAGCCTGATCCTTAAGTTTGTCGACTTTATCATTCTCCTGATTACCAATTCAACTCCCCTTTGCTTAAAAAAATAATACTTCTTTAATACCTAGAATCACCTTGTCATTTTTAATTTGGATTCTTTTGAAAAGTGATTTGATCAGGAATGTCCAGTTCAGCCTTTAAAGAATCTACCGATAAAGAGCTCATTCAGCTGATGAGACAAGATAATGAGCTGGCATTTACTGAACTCTACCGCCGCTATTGGGAACGGCTATTTCTATACGCTTACAAGATATTCGAAGACACAACCACATGTGAGGATATCATTCAGGAAGTTTTCATAAAACTTTGGAACCAACGGGCTACAGTTGATATCCGGAATGTTGAGGGTTACCTGTTCAAAGCGGTAAAGTACCAGGTGTCGAATGCGATACGAAACTTAAAATGGACCGTGGACCATGAGTTGGCCCTGGCGACTACCGCTGAGCAACATGGAGCTACAGTATCGCTGGAGCTATCCGAACTGACCGAGCAAATTGATCAATCCATAGAGCGCCTGCCTGACAGATGTCGAGAGGTTTTTTTGCTCAGCCGCAAACAAGAGCTTTCCAATCAAGAAATAGCCATTAGGCTAGGTATCTCGGTCCGAACCGTGGAGACACACATTCATCATGCGCTGAGATTGCTTAGACAGAACTTAACAGAGATTGCTATGAGCTTCCTGTTATTCCACCTTTACCTGGGTTAAGTAATCATTAATTCGAAGGTCTGTGCTACGTAGTTTGGCCTTGTGACGTGACTTACTGTCAAACATCGTCACATGACCGAAAAAGAATTAAGAGCCTTAGCGAAGAAGCATGCTGACGGATCAGCCACTGAAGCTGAGTCCGAACGAGTCGAGGCATTCTACGATCGCTTACAAGAACGTGCAGAGAAACCTCAATGGACAAAAGAAGAAGCCCAATCCACTCAGGCAAGGATACTGGGAAAAGTTCAGAGTGCGATCCGAGAGCCGAAGCATGGTAACTCCTATGTTGGTGAGGTGTGGCGAGTGGCTGCAGCCGTTGTTTTAGTGGCCGGACTCGGCCTGATGATTTATTTGAAAATCAACGAGCAGCCCACTGTACAAGAGTTGGCAACTACCACTACGGCTACCCAGCGTTCCACCATTGTGTTGGCGGATGGCTCTACAGTGCGGCTCAATGTAGGGAGCACGCTTTACTACCCCGAGACTTTCATTGACTCGATCCGTGAAGTTCGCCTTGTCGGTGAAGCTTTTTTTGATGTTCAGCCCAATCCCAATCAACCGTTTCTGGTCCGTAGCGGTGAGCTGACCACACGGGTATTGGGTACCACATTTAATGTACGGGCCTACGCAGGAGAGCAGATGGATGTCACAGTAACCACCGGACGCGTTCGGGTAGCTACCGCAATGAGTCAGCTCGTACTACAACCTGATGAGCAAGCCTATTTAGATGAAGATCGACAGTTAAATAAAAGAATGGTGGATAATGGCTACTATTCGGGTTGGCGGGAGGCAACCATTGCTTTTGACCTAATCCCATTTGATCAGGCTATCGCCAAACTCGCCCGATGGTATCACATGGATACCAACATCGTCATAAAAGCCAAGTCCCCTTGTCTGGTAAGGGCTACCTACCGAAATGAGGGAATAACGGACATATTAACCGGGCTGCAAAACATTGTGGATTTTGAATATGAGTTTCGAGACGCTGCTGAGGACCGCCTTAGCATCAATGTCACAAGTCGTGGATGTATCAACTAAAAGCAGGCCTATGAACAGCTAGAAAAACACTCAAATGGGCGTGTAACCACCAGGTGGATACAAAAAACCCGAATCTGTTGGCGCAGACCCGGGCCCAATAAGTAATCAACATGTGAATACAAATTGAATAACAATGACTACAAAATTACTCAAACTATTGATGTTCGCATCAAAACAAGCCTTTTATGCTTTTCTGGTACAGTGTATCACTGTACAACTGCTCCTCGCCAATGTATCTGCGAGTCAGCAACTCAAGACCATACAGGTTGATCTGGAGGTCAAGGCTCAATCATTGATTGAGATATTCGATCAAATCGAAGAACAAACTGATTTTCGCTTTGCCTATACAGGCGAAGTATCACAAGATCCGGCAATGCTCTCATTAGAGACAAGAGGCGATCTTTTGACCATGTTGGAGGAAATCGCTTCCCAGGCAGAGTATAACTTTCGCCGGATCGATAACACTATCTATGTGGTGCCCCGCAAGAAAAAGGAGCCTTTGAAAGTGACCGAAGAGTTTCCGGACGTCACCATAGAAGGAAAAGTGACGGACGGCTCTACTGGCGAGCCGTTGATAGGGGCTACCGTACGTATCAAAGGCACAGCCATCGGCACAGTGACGGATATTGATGGTGGTTTTCGATTCAGCATTCCGGACGATGCACGGACTTTGTTGATATCATACATAGGCTATGAATCGAAAGAGATTGCGATAGGAAACCAAACTAGGTTTGATGTGACTATGAATGCCGACGTTTCAGCGCTAAATGAAGTGGTCGTCTATGGCTATGGCACAGGAACCAAGGAAAAGTTCAATGGTGCTGTCTCCAACATAGATAGCAAAGAGTTGAACAATTATTCTTCTGCGAGTTTTGAGCAAGCCATAGCTGGAGCACTTGCAGGAGTGCAGATTGTAGGTAACAACAAAAACCCGGGAGACAATTCTGTGATCCAGGTGAGAGGGATAAGCACATTGACGGCAGGTACTAACCCGCTCATTGTGGTAGATGGCAACCCCTTGACAGAAGGGTCGTCTCTAAGTTCGATCAATACGCAGGATATAGCGACGATCAACGTACTGAAGGACGCAGCTTCAGCGGCTATTTATGGCTCAAGAGCTTCTAACGGTGTGATACTGATCACAACTAAGAAGGGCGAAAGTGGAGACCTTAGACTTACTTATGATGGCTATGTAGGTGTGCAGCAGCGTATTGATAAGTTCGAGCTGGCAGATGCCTATACTACAGCATTGTTTGATTACGATGCACGCAATTATGGCTATATATCAGGAGGCGAAGGCAGAAGTATCACGGATGACAATGCTACTCGTGATGCCAATGGCGGTGGTAAACGTAGCAGAATACCCAATTATCTTCAGGCCTATGTGGATGGTGTTCCGGGGCTTACTAACACAGATTGGGCCGATGAAGTATTCAGAAACGCTATCCAACAAAGCCACTATCTCAATCTAAGCGGAGGAACCGAAAACACGGACTACTCCATATCATTTGGCTACTTAGATCAAGATAACATCATCGTGGATTCTGACTATGAGAGGTATACGAACAATATACGGTTCAACTCTCAGCTTCACGATAGAGTGAGGTTTGGCATTAACACTAATATCTCTTTTGCCAATAGTGATCCTACAGGTGACACAGGATGGTCGCGCAGCGAAGAAGGTAGAGGCAGACAGGCGGACCCGGCTTTTTCCATAGTCCTAATGCAGCCGTACTATCCTATCTATGAAGAGGACGGCTCTTTGGCCATTGCTCATCAGATAGATGATAACAACTTAAATTGGGACGGTCCCATCTCTGAAAACACCATTGCTCAAGCCAGGCTTTCTGACTTCACCAGGACTAATTTCAGAGTGTTTGGCAATACTTATGTAGAGATCGAACCAATTGATAACCTGACGTTCAAGACATCTCTTGGTGGAGACTATACCACAGGTGAAGAAGAATACTTTGGACCTTCCACTTTTGGTAACTATCGGACGCCAGTTGCTGACAATCCTGCAAGGGGTGCCAAACGCAACAACATCAGAGAGAACATTATCTCTGAGAACCTTTTGAACTACAAGAAGACTGTTGGCCCCCATACCTTTGACGGTTTACTTGGGTTCAGTTACCAAAAAGAATTCAGGAGTCGTACGGATCTTGAGAGCCGTGATTTTGCAGACGACAACCTAAGAAACATTGCAGGGGCCACTACCATAGCCTCGACATCAAGTGAAAGCAAATGGGCCCTGGAGTCATATTTTTCTCGTATTCAATATGATTACGAAAATCGCTACTCTCTGTCAGCTTCATGGAGACGGGATGGCTCATCACGCTTTGGGGCTAATACAAAGTATGGCAATTTCGCTTCTGTATCGGCTGGTTGGACACTCAGTAGTGAATCATTTTTCCCACAGGGCAATGCATTAAGCTTCACTAAGCTAAGGGCGAGTTGGGGTCAGACAGGCAACAACCAAATTGGTGATTTCGCGTCTATAGCGCTTGTCTCTCCTGACAACTATGTCCAAAATGGAAGCCTGACACCTGGGGTATTTACTAGAACATCTCCAAATGCAGACCTTTCCTGGGAGACAAACACAGCGTTAAACTTTGGTCTTGATTTAGGCTTCCTTGAAGACAAGTTGTTCGTAACTGCTGAGTACTACACCTCCAATACTACTGACCTGCTTTTGGATGTGCCCGTTCCGCAACAATCCGGATTTTCTGAGTCTCTTCAGAATATTGGCGAATTAAAGAATACCGGCTTTGAGCTTGAGTTTCGGGGACGTGGTTTCAACGTCAGGGATTTTCAGCTTGGTTTCAACGCCAACTTCAGTACCAACAACAATGAGGTCATTGCTTTAGGAGCAGGCCAGGACCAAATCATTTCCAGTAATGGGGTGAGTTTCATCACGAAGGTGGGTGAGCCGATAGCCCAATTTTATAATTATGACATCATCGGGGTGTACCGCACCCAGGAGCAATTGGATAGCGATGCAATCACCCCGTTGGCTGGTACTGAAGTAGGTGATTATATAGTGAGGGATGCTAACGGCGATGGCGTTATCACTCCTGACGATAGAGTTACGCTGGGTGACTATAACCCGGAGTTTACCTATGGTTTCGGGATCTCACTTAGCTATAAGGGATTTGATCTGGCGGCTCAGTTCAATGGGATCGAAGGAAGAAAGGTCTCTGACAACATGGTGAACCGCTCGGAGAGTGGAGAGGGTTTTTTTGTACCGACGCAGTACTATATGGACAACTACTTCAATGACCGTAATCCTGACGGGTTTTTCCGAAGACCAGACTTTTCAAGTTTTTCATCAGCTGGTCGATTAACCCGGGCATCAAACCTGTCCGTACTTGATGGAGATTATTTCCGGTTGAGGAGTCTTCAAATCGGGTACACGCTACCTGCAAATGTCACGGATTATATTGGGATTGAAGGAGCGCGCATCTACTTCACTGGAAACAACCTTTTCAACATTACTGATTACAGGGGATTCAACTCTGATGGTCTGGATACCAGGTCAAACGAACGCCAGACTTTAACGCGTGGATATGTTTACTCGACCAGTCCATTGACACGCTTTGTAGCTATCGGAATGAACCTCAAATTCTAAACGAACTCAAGATGAAAACTAAGATAAACATTGTGTTTTTGGCGATTCCCATATGCGCCCTCCTGATATTGGGATGTTCTGATGAGTTGGACATTGTGCCTACCACTCAGAAAACAGCGAATAGCTTCTATTCGAGTGAGCAAGAAATAGAAAGTGCTGTGAATGGCGCTTATGCCCAGCTCCAGGGGAATGGGCTCTATGGTCTTGATCTTATAGGTGTGGGTGAGATCCCTGGTGAAGATACCTTTGAGGAGATTGCCGCTAATGACGGAGGTCGGTTTGGCCAGTTAGATGATTTCTCTACTAATGCTGGTAACGATCTTGTAGGAGATATCTGGAGAGAATCATATGAAGGCATCCAGCGTGTGAACGTGATCCTCAATCGTATTGAAGCTGTAGAATTCGAAGATACATCACTAAAGACCACAAGGATAGGTGAGATGAAGTTCGTCAGGGGCTTACTCTACTTCAACCTTGTGAGGCTTTATGGTGATGTGCCTTTGGTTTTGGAAGAAACGACTAATCCGTCTGATTTCTTTGGTCAGGGCAGAACAGCAGCAGCTGAGGTCTACGCCCAGATAGAAATCGACTTGACTGAAGCTATCCAAAACCTGCCAAGCCCGAGGATCATCGGCCGACCTGCGAAGGGCGCTGCTCAAGCGTTATTGGCTGACGTCCAAATGAATCAAGGCAAATACACTGCAGCAGTATCCAATTATGCGGCAATAGTCAATTCCGGTGAGTATGCACTGATGCCTTCGACTGCTGAGATTTTCGGTAGTACCAACGAAGGAAATAGTGAAATACTCTTCGAAGTGCAGTATGCCAGCGGCTTGGATGGAAACCGTGAGGGAGAATCAGCAGCATCCCAGTTCAGGCCTTCAGGAACTACCGCCAATGCAAAAGGACACAACTTACCGTCGGTGGAGTTTGCTGATCTGTATGAGGACGGTGATACCCGAGCGAGCGATTATATAGGCATAGATGTAGATGCTAATCCTTTTTATTTTTCCCTGAAGTATGAAGTCTCTGCCACAGGCCCAGATGATGGCAGCTCCAACCATATTGTCATTCGCTATGCCGACGTCCTACTTAAATACGCAGAGGCATTGAATGAAACTGGGGACCTTTCTGGAGTACAATATCTTAATAGCGTAAGAAACAGGGCTGGTTTGCCGAATACTACTGCTAGCAGTCAGTCAGAGCTAAGAGCTGCTATTGAAATGGAGCGAAGGTTCGAATTTATCGGAGAAGGTCATCGGTGGTTTGACCTTAAGCGTACAGGCAAAGCTGTCGAGACGATGAATGCGTGGTTTACGGCCAATAATAAGAATGTAACCATCACAGCCAATAACCTCGTTCTACCTATTCCCCAGAGTCAGCTTGATACAGACCCTGTGATCACGCAAAACCCGGGTTACTAGTCTTGGTACAGGAGATGGTGGACAACTGCCATCTCCTTTATTCTACATGGTTATGCTTAAAAAAATATACATAGTCCTGTCGCTGTTATTGGTGCTCTTGGTAGGCAGGGAATCCTTTGCTCAAGAGCCAAAGGACGCGTCTGTTGTTGGCGAATTGATCGCTAAACTCGAAGACCCGAATAGTGATCAAGTATTGGTCGTAGCTCATAGAGGTGATTGGCGCCATGCCCCTGAAAACTCACTCAAGGCTATTCAGAATAGTATAGACATGGGTGCAGATATGGTAGAGATCGACGTGCGCATGACGAGAGATTCGGTGCTAGTATTGATGCATGATGAGAAGATCGATCGCACCACCACAGGTTCCGGCTATATCTGGGATTTTACCTATGACTCATTGCAAAGTTTTTTTCTGAGAGATGGATTGCTCCATGCCACACCCCATAAAGTTCCGACGTTGGAAGAAGCACTTGCCCTAAGTAAGGACAAAATTTTGATCAATCTGGATACCAAGGATTATGAGAACCTGGGTCTATACTATGAGTTGCTTCGAAGTACACGTACCCTAAATCAGGTGGTGATCAAAGCGCCCATCAGGAAGAGTGAAATAGAAAAGATCTTTGGCACCTACCTCAGTGATATCTATTTCATGCCTCTTGTCAGAACACATCAGCCTGGCGCTGAAGCGATGGTACTAGAATACCAAAATGAGGATCCTCCGGTAGCTTTTGAATTTACCGTGCCTTCGGATACTATACCTTTAATAGCCCAATTTTCTGAGATCAGGAGAAAGGGGTCGCGGGTATGGGTCAATTCACTGCAGCCCCACCATTGCGCAGGCTACAGTGATGAACAGGCTGCACTGGATATTGCCACTTACGACTGGTTCATTGATCATGGAGTGAACATTATCCAGACAGATCGTCCGGCATTACTTATCAATTACTTAAAAAAGAGAGGCCTACATGATTAATCAAACCATCAACACCACTTTCAACTTTAGGGTCGCTTGCCTTGTCATTTTTTCTGTATTCTTTGGATACAAGTCAGAAAGCCAGGATGCTAAAACACGCCGGTTTACCTCACCAGCAGAAATGATCGATTGGATGAAAGCTCCCACGAATGACTATGTGATGGTAGTAGCTCATCGTGGCTATTGGAGAAGCGCTCCTGAGAACTCCATTCTTGCCGTGAAGAATGCAGTGGAGGCTGGCATAGAAATAGTAGAGATTGATGTGCGAAAAACGAGTGATGGTCACTTGGTTGTCATACATGACAAGTCCCTTGACCGGACTACTACTGGTAGAGGTAAGGTCTCTGAGATCACGCTGGATTCTGTAAAATCAGTCTTTCTGAAAACTGGAGTAGGCGGATATACTCACTACGAGGTGCCTACCCTGAGAGAGATGATGGAGTTTGTAGCAACACAGAACATACTTGTTAATCTCGACAAATGTTGGGACTATCTGCCTGAGGCCTATAAGGTGCTCAAAGAGACGGGCACTATAGATCAGGTGCTCTTCAAGGGAAGTGAGCCATTGGATAAGTTGAGAGCAGAGCACGGAGCGCTACTTGACAGTATTCATTATATGCCTATGGTTTGGCCAGAGAACTACAATATCTATACGAATAATGTCTCCGAAGAACCAGTCTTTTATGTGGATGAGTTTCTCTATGAATTTGACCCGATCGGATTTGAGGTCATTTACGACTCGGAGGATTCTCCGGTGATCTCTACCATCGATAAAATGCGAGATCGATCTGCGGCTGTCTGGGTAAATACGTTATGGCCGGCACTGTGTGGTGGGCACTATGATGAACTGGCGTACAGTGATCCGGACAAACATTGGGGGTGGGTAGTAGAACATGGCGCCAATATCATCCAATCAGACCGACCCGTAAGTCTGATCAAGTACTTGCGATCGAAAGGGCTCCATGATTAGGTCAACTACAAGTCATCGTGGAAGTGGCAGCTACAGCAGAGCACAGAAAAACAAATAGTAGAGTAAAAGTAGGATTGATTGTAAAGAGGTTGGGATTAGGTCGTCTATGGGCCTTTTCCACCTTTTTCTGACAGCTGATCAATCAGAAATAGCTGGCCTTTGTTTAAATGATATGATCAGAGACAAACCGATTTAACCACTTACTGAGGTAGGTTGGGTTACCTGCTTCCCAAACTCTACCCATAGATTTAATCTATCCTTAATCAGTCGCACCCCATTTCCGATCTTTATTTTTAACTCCTTTGGATATCAAAAAGGAGAAACGTGCCCGATAGAGCGTTTGTACAAATGTCTGATGAGGATCTTGCCCGATGGATAGGCCGTGGCAATGAGCAGGCATTTGCCCAGCTTTTTGATCGTCACTGGCTGACGTTGCTGGATAAGGGTATGAAAATCCTCAAAAATAAAGAAGCCGCACAAGACTGTGTCCAGGAGGTGTTCCTCGACGTTTGGAGAAAGCGGGAAAGCTGGCAAGTAGATCATGTAGTTGCTTATCTCTCCCAGGCTATCAAGTATAAAGTGATTGACCATATCCGTAAAACCAGAATACCCATCTCAGACCTTGATCATGTCGATCATGTACTAGCGGATAGAAATACCGAGGTGTTTTTAGACTATCAAGAGCTACACCAACTTCTAGACCAGTCGGTCAGCGAGCTACCCTTGCAGTGCCAGAGAGTTTTCCGTATGAGCCGGTTTGACCATCTGAGCAATAAAGAGATAGCCATCAGGCTTAATTTATCAGTGAGAACGGTCGAAAACCACATTGCCAATGCTGTCAAATCTCTGCGTCTCCGGCTAGAGCATGTCTCACCTATGGCATTGATACTGCTACTTTATTAGCTCTACAGTGCCTCAGATTACCGCATTATTTGCTGTTATCAAAAGTCAATTAGCCTGACTGACGATAACATACGCTTTATACCAGCCCCTCTTTGTGTCCCATGCGTTACATGCAGATTAATTATCACAAATTACGCAAATGCCATTGAGTAATCTCCTCTTCCGTCACGACCATATGTCAAACACCGATTATGACCGAAGACGATTTTTACCAGCTATTGGAGCGGTACCACAAAGAGGAATGCTCTCCAGAGGAACAACAAGCGTTGGAACAGTTTTACAAAGAGAACCAGGATAAGCCCAGCATTGTAGACCGATGGACAGAAGAGCAAAAAAGTAAGGCATATAGATCAATAAAAGGTGCCCTTTGGTGGCAGATCAGGGAAGAAGAGAAAAGTACTCCGTATAGTCACCTGAGGACTGGGTTGGCCGTAGCAGCTTCCATAGCCTTACTCTTTATCGCAGGGCTTCACTTTTGGCAAGAGCCCGCAGCGGTGAGCGAGGAGATATCCTACATGACTAAGACCACTACACGTGGACAGCAGGCCTCCATCACGTTGAGCGATGGCTCCAAAGTCAAGCTCAATGCAGAAAGCTCCATCTCGTTCCCAACGGTCTTTGCTTCTAACAGTCGTAAGGTGAAGCTGGTAGGTGAAGCATTTTTTGAAGTAGTGCCCAATGCTGATAAGCCTTTTGTAGTCACCTCCTCCAACCTGAAAACAACAGTACTCGGTACTTCATTCAATATCAACGCCTATCCTGAGTATGACCAAGTGACCGTCACAGTGGCGACAGGCAAGGTGAGTGTGGTGTCTGATAGTGCTGAACCAACCGTTACACCCACCTACCTCATACCAGGGGAACAAGCTGCCTATACACCTGCCAATGGTGAGATAGTCCAGCGAAGAGTAGACTTAGATACCTATTTGAGTTGGGCCTCAGGAATCATCAGGTTTGATGACATTCCACTTACGCAGGCATTGCAGCGAATGGAGCGATGGTTCAACGTAGAGATTATATCGCATCAGGCTGATCTCGCAGATTGCTACATACAGAGTAGCTATCACCACGAGAGCCTGGCCAATATCTTGGAAAGCATGGAGTTTATCAATGGTCTCGAGTACAAGTACGAGACTGATACGAAAATAATCATCACCGGCAGTAAGTGTAATTATTAAGAACCGCCTATGACAAAAACAAAGAGATAGTAGGAATACCTGTACCGGCCATCAGATGGTAAGGTGCAAAGACAGCCTGATATGACTTTGGCGAGTGCATCAGGCTGCCGAGCTGAATCAATCATATCATCAAACTCAACACAAAAGTATGAAATCAAGAATACTAAGAACAATCATGTTCGCATCAAAATGCATGTTTTACGTCAGTCTGATGCAGCTGGTCACCTTACAGCTATTGATGGCAAGTAGCATGAACGGCCAGGCGCTCAAAGATGTGAAAATGACCCTCAAAGTGAAGCAAGCTACACCCGCTGCGGTTTTCGAGCTCATCCAGGAGGAGACAGGTTTTGTCTTTGGCTATGACAGAGCTATCGCAAAAATGGATGCCAACCTGTCCATCGACCTGGAAGAGGCCACCTTGGAGACGGTACTGACCCAGGTAGCCCGGCAAGCAGGGCTCAGATTTAAGCGCATCAATAGCAACATAGCAGTGACCAAGGAGCCCAAAAACACGAGTGAAGAGAGATCGCAACCTGTGAAGCTGGTCGAAGAGTATGACCGTACGATCAGTGGTAGGGTCACAGATGCTTCGGGCGAGCCTCTTGTAGGCGCTACCGTCAATATCAAGGGAACAGTAATTGGCACAATTACCGATATAGAAGGCAACTTCACTCTTCAGGCTCCTGATGATGCCAGCACTATTTTGGTCTCCTACATAGGCTATGTACCCATGGAATTGCCTATCGGCAATCAGAGCAGCTTCGATATAGCGATGCAGATCGATACCCAGGCATTAAACGAGATCATAGTGGTCGGCTATGGGGAGCAAAAAAGGAGTGACTATACCGGTACCATATCATCCGTACCTAAAAAACGACTGGAGCAGGTACCCAATCTCAACGTAGCGCAGATCATCCAGGGAGCCATGCCAGGCGTCACTATCACCCAAAACCAAGCAGGTGCCGCCTCTTCCGAGTCGATCATCATCAGGGGCCGCAACTCTATCCTGGCCAACAATGGCCCGTTGATCGTAGTAGACCGTGTCCCCTACAACGGCGAGTTAAGAGATATCAATGTCAACGATATCGCCTCCGTAGAGGTGCTTAGGGATGCGTCCGCTACCGCAATCTACGGGTCCAGGGGTGCTAATGGCGTGATACTCATCACTACCAAAGGAGGAGATATAGGCAAAACTGTAGTGAGCTACGATGGGCGCTATGCCATACAGCGCTTTGATCAGTTGCCCAACTACATGAGTGGCCCTGAGTTTTTAGCGTTCAAAGAAATACGCGAGCCTGGCAATGTCACCGTTACAGAACAGCAGAACATCGATGCGGGTAACTTTACCGATTGGCAAGACCTGGCCGTGCGGGATGGGTACAGCCAGCAGCACAACCTGGCTGTGTCAGGTGGTACTGAGCGGGTCAATTACTACTTCGGTGCAGGCTATCTCGATGTGCAGGGTGTCACGCTCAATGATGATTATACGCGTATTACCGGTAGGCTCAACCTCGACATCAATATCAATGACTGGATCAGCATCGGTACTCGTACACAGTACTCCGACGATGATCGCAGTGGTGTAGGGCTTGACCTCAGCGATATAGGGCGAAAAAACCCGCTTATCAACGTATACGAAGATAATGGTGACCTCACCATCTTTCCCTGGCCTGAGTTTACCGATATCGGCAATCCATTGGAGCCGATCAATTATGATAACACCGATGAAGCGCGTCAGCTCCTGACCAACAACTATATGCTGATTGATTTCCCTTTTCTGGAGGGACTGAGCTATCGCTTAAACACGGGTATCACCGAGCGGTTTGCAGATATCAGCACTTATCGCGGGCGCAATACCAAGGCCGGTCTGGAGGCAGGAGGTATGGCTGATACCGAGACCTCACGTCTCAACACATCGGTGATCGAAAACATACTTAACTACAATAACGCCTTTGATCAACATACTGTAGGTGTGACGGCCTTGTACAGCTATCAGCAAGACAAAGTCACGACGAACCTGCTACATGCAGAGGGATTTCCCAATGATATCACCTCCTACTACAATGCGGCACAGGCGCAGGTGATCGTACCCGAATATCGGTTTACGCAGACAGACCTTATCTCGACAATGCTTCGCGTCAATTATGGCTTCAGAGAAAAATATCTCCTGACACTGACCGGTCGTCGTGATGGCTACTCAGGGTTTGGCGCTAGCGATAAATGGGGCACTTTCGGTACAGTGGCCGGTGCATGGGTCATCAGCCGGGAGAATTTCTTCCCTTGGCAGGAGGCCCTTAGTTTTTTTAAACTGAGAGCCTCATACGGCGCAAATGGCAACCAGGCTGTAGGGCCGTATGAGTCGATTGCCAGGTTCAGGGAGTCCAATTTTGTGGATGGCGAAACCTCACTTCCTGGCTTTGTGCCGGACAATCTGGCCAATCCGAGATTGGGCTGGGAAACAAGCAGATCGACGAACCTGGGACTTGATTTTGGCCTGCTCAATGACCGTCTAACAGGTAGCATCGACTACTTCAATACCAATACGGAAGACCTGTTGCTCAATAGGACGATATCTCCTGTGCAAGGCATTCCGTCTATCGTCGACAATATCGGAGAAACGAAGAACTCCGGCATAGAGCTATCACTTAACTCAACTCAAGTCATCGGAGGGAAGGTATCCTGGAATGCCAATGCCAACTTCTCCTATATACGCAATGAGATTGTCTCCCTCGGCCTGGGTGCCAACGGGGATGTAGATGATGTGGCCAGTGGTCTGTTTATCGGAGAACCCATTACCAGCAATTTTGATTTCTTATTTGATGGTGTGTGGCAGGAAAACGAAGCTGATCAAGCAGCGACATTTGATACCCAGCCTGGTTTTGTGAAGATCAGGGATGTGAATGCGGACGGGGAGATCACAGCGGATGACCGCACGATCATTGGGCAGACCGACCCAACCCATCTGTGGGGACTGACCAATACGTTTGGCTATAAAAACTTCAGCCTTACGCTGTTTGTGCATGGTGTGCATGGTGTGACCAAAGAGAATAGGCTTTTTCAGGATGCCTCATCATCATCCGGTGTGCGTCGCAATGTCATAGCTAAGAACTGGTGGACACCTGATAACCCCACCAACGACTTCTATAGCAATCATATAGATGCTGGTATTCAACAGGGATTTGGAGCACCGATCTACCAGGATGCCAGCTTCATCCGCTTCAAGGATATCACCCTGGCTTATGACTTTCCAACGCAATGGCTGGAAAAGATCGGTATGTCACGGGTCAACTTATACTTTACCGGCAGGAACCTGCTCACTATTACCGACTGGCAGGAGTCCGATCCCGAACTCGACTCAGGCAGGGGTACTATCCCTTTACAACGGGAGTACGTGTTCGGCATCACCTTTAGAAACTGAAAAAGACCAAACCCATGAAAATTTCAAGACTGATATATTTAATGATCCCCTTGTTGCTCATAGCACAAAGCTGTAGCGAGGATTTACTGGATGAAAATCCTCCCAATATTGTTACCTCCAATTCATTATTTGTGGACTATGGAGGTTTCGATCTCGCACTCAACGGTCTATATGCTGAAGTACGCAGAGAAAAGTCACCTCTCAGTGGGTCTCAGACGGTACAGCAAATGACCCAAAATGGCACGGACAACCTTGTAACCAACCATAGGTCAAGCGGGTTTGCTACCATCGCCCAGCAGTGGAGTGACGTCAACAACCCCAGCCAGTCCTTTTATGCGGACGTATTTACATGGCTCTACAGTATCGTCAATGCCGCTAATGTGATCATCAATGAGGCAGAAACCCGGACAGATATAGATTGGGTATCGCAGGGAGGAAATGAAGTGGACAACCGTAATCAGGTACTGGCGGAAACCAGGGCGTTGCGTGCATGGGCCTATCGTCATCTGACGTATGGTTGGGGAGATGTGCCGCTCAACCTGCAACCCTCCTCGGGTACGACCATCAGGGGTGATTGGGAGAGGACCCCTGTTGCACAGGTGAGAGAGCAAATGATTGAAGACTGGTTGTTTGCCGAGCAGTATATTCCGGTAGAACCGCGACAGGCTGGTACCTTGACCAAAGGTGCTATCCAGCACTATCTGGCCGAAACTTACCTGACAATTGATAATCCTTCCGAAGCATTGGCATGGGCGACCAGGGTCATTGATGCTCCTGAATATCAACTCATCACGCAGCGATACGGCGTGAAGGCCAATCGACCTGGTGTGGCCTTCATGGATATGTTTGAAGATGGCAATATCAATCGAGGCGAGGGTAATACCGAAGCACTTTGGGTCTTCAATTTTCAGCGCAATACCATCGGTGGTGGTAACAACAACAACTCCCGCCGCGATCATCATAGTCGCTATGTCAACATCCAGGTCGATGAAGTGTCGCCCTTTCAAGTCACTATGGAGCGGGGTGGCCGTGGCTTTGGGAGAAATTCGCTGACCAAGTGGGCGATAGAAAACTACGAACCTGAAGATGACCGGGGCTCCCACTTTGCGATCCGTAAGTTCTTCGTATTGGGAGATGCCGAGATGAATGCTCCTGCTGGGCCCGATAACCTACCTCCTGGATTTAGCTATGGAGACACGATATTTCTGGATTATTCGGAAGATATCTCTGCTACCAACAATGGGGTGGTCAATTGGCCATGGTGTCGAAAGGTGGACTGGGCTGATCCCATCAACCTGGGGGGAAGCCCGACTTTCAAGGATTTTCTCTATATACGACTTGGCGAGACTTACTTGCTCCAGGCGGAAGCCTACCTGCTGCTAGGTCAGACCGGAGCAGCTGCCGAAGCGATCAATATGCTTCGGCGCAGGGCTAATGCACGTGAGATAACGGCAGGTGAAGTAGACATTGACTTCATACTTGATGAACGCTCAAGGGAGTTGGTCACAGAGGAGCATAGGAGATATACGCTCCTTCGTACTGGCAAATGGTTGGAAAGGACGCGTCTTTACAATGTGAATGGCGGCCAACTCATTACAGAGAAAGATCGGTTGTTTCCTATTCCCCAGGTGGTCTTAGATGCCAATCTCGATAGTGAGATGTCACAAAATCCTGGCTTCTAAACCCATTAGACTAAAAGATACGAGCACTTGTCTTTTCGCCACATCGGAGGCAGGTGCTCTAAACAACCATATTATGAAAAAAACATTAATTGTGATTTGTTGTAGCCTATTGGTTACTCTCACCCGTGCACAAACAGTCAGTGAGGAGGATTCATTTTCCTTCATATTCATGACGGACATTCATTACCAGTTGGAGAGAGGCGCTTCTGAGGCATTTCAGATAGCCATCGACACTGCCAATACCCTTGATGCAGACTTTGTACTCACGGGGGGAGATCTCATCTATGATGCATTGAGAGGCAATTTTGACCGTTCTGATTCATTGTTCAGGATGTATAAAGAAGCCGTCAAGGGGCTCAATATGCCGATTTACCATTGTATAGGTAATCACGAGCTTTTTGGTATCTACAAAGAGAGTGATGTAGATGAGACCCACCCTGACTATAAGTACGGTATGTTCGAGCGGCACTTAGGGGATACTTATTACTCATTTGACCACAAGGGCTGGCACTTCATTGTACTCAACTCTATTGAGGAAAAAGATCAACGCTATATCGGCTTGATCAATGCACCACAAATGGAATGGCTGAAAGAAGACCTTGCCAAGGTAGATCCTGCCACGCCCATTGCTATTGCCTTGCACATTCCTCTTATATCAGGGTACAAGCAAATATATCCCAGGAAGCCGGTGACCGAGGTGCCTAATGAGCTGTGGGTATACAACCGCAAGGAGGTACTGGGTGTGCTGAAAGGCCATAACCTAAAACTTGTGCTCCAGGGTCACCTACACTGGATTGAGGATATCAACGTCCAAGGGAATACCCGCTTTATCACAGGCGGCTCCATTGCCGGTAGGCCGAGCTGGAGACGGGTGGATGACCGGGGAAATGGTGAGTACTACAACGAGGAAGGTTTCATGATTCTCAAAGTCAACGGCGAAGAGATCAGTTGGGAATACATTGACATTGGCTGGGAAGCCAAGCTAGAATAGACTGAGGATTGATTGTAAAGAGGTGGTGATTAGGTTGTATGTGGGCCTTCTCCACCTTTTTCTAATCATAGTTGGTTTGGCGTTTGGATCTTCGTGTGAGCTATAAGACAGACATTATTTAAGTTAGGTACGAGGTTCTACAGTGGTAGTCAGATAGCTATATTGCTTAAGCTTTCGAGGGCTTCAGGTTTTGGTTAAGTTCAGCCTTTTGGAGATTTAGTTATATTCGAGGCTATTGGTTTATGATTTCACTATTTGGTGATCAAATTGAAGAACTCCTACCGGGAAATATTGCCTTCGGAAAAACTACAGGATGTAATACATTCATTTTGGGTACACGAGAACCTTACCAGCGAGCCTGAAGTATTAACCATTTTCCCTGATAGCTATTTCAAGATCATTTTCTACGTTCAAGATGGTCAGGTAGTATCTTATTTCATGACCGGGCTTTGGTCTGACCAGAAAGTAGTTTCCATACCACCAAATGGGAAGTCCTACGGGTGCAGGTTAAACATACTGGCCCCTGAATACCTCTTAGGACATGAAATAAAGTCTATTTTTCAAAGCCGCAGGCAGCTTGACATTTCCTACCTGAATCTTAGATCTTATGATTTATCGAGCTTTGAGAAGATCGTCGAACAGTGGGAAAAGGAACTTCTGAGGATCAGGCCGTCAAAAGCTATCTCGCCGAACAAGCTCAGGCTCTCTCAGCTCCTTTACAAAACCAATGGCCTGCTATCGGCCAGTGAAGTATCTGATCAGATATTCTGGACTAACAGGCAGATCAATAGATACCTGAATCAATACCTTGGTGTCTCTCTCAAGAGATACCTCAATATTCAAAAAGCATATTTTGCCTACCTACAGATCCGAGAAGGAAAACTGTCCCCACAAAATGAAGGCTACTTTGATCAGGCACATTTCATCCGGGAGATAAAAAAACATACCGGGTTTACACCATCTGCTCTATACCAGGGCCAAAACGACCGATTTATACAATTAAAGAATATCCGGCGTAGATAAGCTTGTGGAAAAGTTCATCTATGTTGAAACGTGCTCATCTGGTACTATGGGTGGCCATATTTTTTAGCTGCACCAATAACTCGGAAAAAGGATCAAAGGCTTCATCTGATGTAGATCAATCTGCAATATTGAAGTTTGCGGTAGTATGGAACTGGACCACTGATGATATGCAAATCATCAGGGACAATTACTCCAAGATTTCTGAAGAGATCACCGAGTTGTGGAATGACGATATTCTTGAGAATGCTTACTATAACTCAGAGTCGCCTTCTGAGAGTTTGGATTTTGTACCCAACATTTCATTCTTCATGAAGTCCCTAACTGTTGACAAGGCGAGATCTGTACTTAATGATTTGACGCTTGTAAAAAGTGGCATAGCTGACTATACGCTCTATCCTGTTGGCACCCTATGGTTAGGAAGACAGGATCGGGTGATCATGGAAAATGGATTGACCCATTCATATGTCGCGGTTTGGTCGACTGAGTCACCCGAGGAAATCGACGATGACCTCCTTCGAAAGCAGAATGATGTCATTATGAAGCTTTGGAATGAAGGCAAAATTGAGAATGTATACTTTGATATTGAAGGTACTCGTCGACCAAATACCAGGACAGATTTCGTCTTTTTTGTTAATGTCAGGACGGAAGAAGAAGCATGGGCTATCTGTCGATCATTGCCTTTCGCTGAAAGGGAAATAGCTACTTTCAAGCTCTACAAGGCAGGGTTGTTCTGGCTGGGTCAAAATAGTAAAGACTAAATCAAACTCTTATGAGAATTCTAAAGCAGGAAATCTATTTTCCTATCATTATCGGTGTGCACTTTGTGTTTTGGGCGATAGACCTTTACTTCTATGCAGGCTCCTTCAAGGAGGTATCTTCAGACACCTTGCTCTTTGGAGAACTCAGCAATGAGTCATGGATGAACGTTCATCGTATCCTTGGTGAAGTCTTTTCCTCCTGGGTGGTGACAGTATTTGCTTTCAATTTTCTCATGGCCACACGGGCAAAGTGGGTAGAACGGATTTTCGGAGGATTGGACAAGATGTATTTGATTCACAGACGCTCTGGTGTCATTGCTGTTTTTCTGCTGGTGGCACATTTCGTTGTTGTGCCCAGAGACCTTACCGCTTTCAATCCTGGTAAGCCATTGGGCTTTTATGCCTTTGTACTGATTCTTTTGGGAGTGGTGATTTCAGCGGCACCTGTTTTCAAGAAGAAGATCCCCTATCACAGGTGGATAAATATTCATCGTCTGATGGGGGTCTTTTATGTACTCGGAGTGGTTCACGGTATGATGGTCAATAGCTTGATAAAAGAGCTCTCGATTACACGAATCTATGTTTTTGGAATGGCATTCATAGGCATAACAGCCTGGGTTTATCGCGCATTCTTGTTTAAGCTCTTTAACAAGAAGCTGGCATATAAGGTGGTGACCGTTTCTGATAAGGGGGCAGGGTTTACAGAAATTGTCATGAAGCCATTGGCTGGCGGTTTGAACTTTTTGGCTGGACAATTTGCCTTTTTCACCTTCCCTAACATTAGCAAAAAGGAACAGCACCCGTTTACCATAAGCAGTCACCCATATTTTAAGGAACTAAGGATCACGGTCAAAAAGCTTGGTGATTATACCAGCGACCTTGCTGACCAAGTATCAGTGGGAGATCCAGTATGGGTAGAAGGTCCCTATGGTCATTTTTCTTCCTCTTACATCAAGGAAAAGGACCAGGTTTGGATAGCAGGAGGCATAGGGATCACACCTTTTTTGTCGCTTATAAATGATGTCTATACGAACAAGATCAGACTTATCTGGTGTGTATCAAACAAAGAAGAGGCTGTCTATCAGGAAGAACTACAGAAAGCCAAGGAGAATGACCCGGATTTCGATTTTCAAATTTGGTCGTCAACAGATAAGGGACGCCTTTCACTAGAGTCACTACAATTAGACAACTATCACAACAAAGGCTTCTTGCTCTGTGGGCCTGAAGGCCTTAAAAAATCTATATACAAAGACCTCAAAAATCAGGGGGTGACTTCTGACAACATCTATGATGAAGAATTCGCTTTTAGATAACTCTTAAGAACTACGAAACATGGAAAACTTCAACCCGAAAGTTAGAGCTGTGGTGGCCATACGAAATATGGCTACTGGTATCAAGAATGATTGGAAAACACTGGAAGAGGAAGGCCGCAAAATTGATGAACTACTTCAAAAAGGCTCTAAAATTATTACCAATAGTAATGATAAGGCCTTGGAAAAGATATGGATTGTGGAGTTGGAAGACTATATAAAGAATTTGACTTCACTCAGGTCTGTTTTGTCTACTGTCCATTCTAAAATCCAATCAAGAGATGTGACGAATGTTAAATCTGTTTGGGATGAGTATGAGCGTTTTAGTGGTCCGCTTAAGGAAGCTGTTGAACGGCTGAAAAATGCCGACTCCAGTGCTTTGCCGATGACAGAGGCAAAAGAGCTCTTAAATATCTGGGGTGAGATAGATAGCTCTTTTGCCCGCATTCAGGAGTTGGCGCAAGGCTGTAGTTTACAGCTCGGGCTGATGGAAGAATATGCGCCCAGCGAAATCGATGAATTCAGCGATACGATACTTCGGCATATACCCATATCGTACTCTGAAGAAGCCGCAATTCAGTATGAGAAGGAGTATATGAAGGCCTACGAAGAAATAAAATCAGAGGCTTCAAAGAAGAACTTGTGGGACCGGCTACTGGATGGACTAGCTGGTGGTGTGCAGCAGACACCAGCTGAGCGTGTGATGATGCAACGCTGGGTCAACGGAGAGAAAGGAGATTTTTAAACTTATTAATCAGAATAAAATACATGATGAAGAAACATCTCTATCTCTCGGTGTGTGGTATTTCCATTGCGCTAGCCGGGCTTGTAGTGGCGTTAGGTAGTCACACGAGGTTTGACATAGTGATTCCTGCTTTGTTCATTTTTGGTGGCTTGCTTGCTTTCTTGTTTGCACGATCAAATAGTCATCATAAAATAGCCTATCCCTATCACACAATACAATCCATAGGTCTGGTGGTGTTTGGTTTGTTAATAGGTTTGGTTCCTCAAAACCCTACTGACTTACTCGATCTATTAGCCTATTATATGTTACTGTTCGGTTTGATAGAGATCATCTATGTCTTTTCCGCATTCACTACGCAACTCAAGCTGCACATGGTAATGCTGACTCTAAGAGTTGTGACAGGTGTCTTCGGAATTGTCGGCGGTATTGTGATTATGAGGTTTGTCTTTTCAGAGAATGAACAGGCACCTTTATTGGCAGGATCATTTTTAGTGATTTTGGGATTGAGCTTTGTCGTCATGCCTTACTTTTTCGACAACAAGTCGAAATAAGGGTGGGTATGAGAATGAAGATATCTTTCGAACTATTCGAAATGCTTAGTTACCATTCAGTCTGGTTTTTGTATTTAGAAATAGTGGGTTTCCGATATGACTCATTCAGCTTTCATAGCTTGTGGTCTTCTAGGTTTTTGAGCTGCTCTTCTACCCTGAGCAGTCTTTCCTCCCAAAGTGAGGGAGGATTGAGATAGGTCGAATACACCGCCACTGCTTTCCAAAGCTCCAGTATGTCTTCACGGTCTATCAAGAGCTGAGGATGGTTAGGGTCATCAGCTTTCAACTGTAGCTGTTGACCCTTTATTGAGTCTAATCGGCGGATATAGATATGCTCTTGATGAACAATAATCAGGATTTGCCCTTGCAAGTCCTTTAAATCAGTCAATTTCATTGGCTGGCCTGCTACCAGATCACCATGATGAAGCCCCTGTTGATGGTATTCCATCTCACTGCCATGAACTTCGAAGACTCTCAATGTTGTCTTGTTGCTTGTGGGGAGCACAAGCTTACTAAGATTCGCTATGAAGTCTTTTTTGTCATGGTTTACGATGTATTCATAATATTGATTGGCCCGAACTAAGGCAGACTCCCTACCAGACCCACCAACTTCTTTTTTCGTTTTATGTACCGCGTCCAATTTCTTGTTGAGCCTGTCAAAGCTGTAGATCTCCGCGAGCGTTAGCTTCCGGGTCAACAGTACATCTATCGATATGCTGAAATGATTGGCTATTTGTATTACAGTCTCGATCTTAGGTTCTGATCTACCCTCTTCATATGCGCCAACGCTGGGCCTGGCAAGTTGAAAAAGCCCTGCAAACTCAGCCTGACTTATTTTTTTAGCCTCGCGGATTTTTTTGATATTCTCCCCAATCCGAGAAAAAGTTTTGCTAATTTTTTGAGCCATACTAAAACTTTGAGCTTACTGTTGCGTAAATGTACTAGATTTAACGAAAAGTGTAGTGAACTCGGTAACTTCGGTGAAGTGACTAGAGACTCATAATTAACTTAACTATGAATTCATATTTTCAAAAAGTAAAAGATTATCTATTAGAGCTGGATTTTGCAATAATCCAGGAAGATGAAAGTGATGGCATACTCGTCGTTGAAAACGAAGAGCAGGGAATGAAAAACACAGTGTTGATTGTAGCAGATCCTATGTTGATCGTCGAGCAGTACATCTGTGATATTAAGAAAGACATCCCCTCGGTTTATCAGCGTCTACTGACAAAAAATCGCGATATCATTCATGGAGCGTTTGCACTGGATGAGTCTGGCTCTAAGCTGTTTTTCAGAAATACCCATGAGTGTGAAAATCTGGACCTCAATGAGTTAGAGGCTACACTCAACTCTCTGGCTATTCTGCTAAGTGAGTACTCAGATGAATTAATTGAAATAAGTAAATAAAAACAATCATACAATGAGCGTATTTAGAAGACTATTTAAAGTAGGGCAGGCAGAAGCGCATTCGGCCCTGGATAAATTAGAGAACCCAATCAAGATGACCGAACAGGGTATCCGAGATCTCAAAAAAGACCTGGATGAAAGCCTCAAGGCGCTGGCTGAAGTAAAGGCGATGGCTATAAGGGCTAAGAACGATTTTCAAACCAATAAATCTAAGGCGGCTGATTACGAGAGCAAGGCGATACAGCTACTGAAAAAAGCACAAAGCGGTGAGTTGGATGCGTCAGAAGCTGACCGACTTGCCGGGGAAGCTTTGGCCAGAAAGGAAGAGTTCGATACGGCTATGAATCAATCCAAAACTGAAAAGGACAGATTTGATAGCAATGTGGCACAGCTCGACATCAAAATCAAGAAGCTGCGGTCAGACATCAGCTCCTATGAAAATGAATTGCGCACCCTGAAAGCAAGGGTGAAGGTCAGTGAGGCTACCGCAAAAGTCAATAAGCAGATGGCCCAGATAGATTCTTCCAGTACAGTTTCCATGCTTGAAAGAATGAAAGAGAAGGTCACCCAGCAGGAAGCACTGGCTGAAGCATATGGAGAAGTAGCCGGTGAAAGTAAGTCACTGGATGATGAGATAGACGGTGCGTTAGGTAATTCCGGTAGTGCAGCGGCATCTAGTGATCTTGCAGCATTAAAGGCCAAGCTGGGAATGGATAAAGAGTAATTGTTGGCCTGGGACTGATGTTTATCGGTAGAGACCATTGCGTGAGATCAAAGTCAAACTAAGATCGTAACTGTATTTTAATGGGTGTAATGGTCTCCCAATTGTTTTCAAAAAGTCGAATTCCCTTCCATTGGGTTTTGATATTGCACTGAAGTAACTAAACATTTATGACATTGGATTTAATAAGGATGACTCTGATCCTTATCGTGGGGGTTTTTCTCCTGAGTATTGCTTTTAATGTTCTTTTCAAAATTGGAGTCATCCTGTTACTTGCTTTAGGTATATTGTACCTGATTCGAAAAGTTTTTTTTGATTGATAAAGAGTGAACAAAATGTTCGATTGGTTTAAGAATCGTAAAAAGAAACAGGAGCCTGATTATGATGTCACCAACCTATCTCTACGTGATTTGAACTATGGTTTTATCTTTGACTATGATATGAAGTCATGGGTAGTGAAGGAAGTCTACGAGTATGACTGGGGCAATCATAATTTCTCTAAGGAGTATAAAATAGACAGTGGGGATCAGGTAGGATACCTGAGTATTGCAGATGAAGATGAGCTTGTGATTTCTCTTACAAATTCGGTCAAGCTCTCCCAGTTTGATGAAGACATCATGTCAGAGGTACAGGAGAATAAAAAGCCTCCAAGGCAACTGCATATGGGTGGCGAAAAGTACACTATGGAAGAAGACAGTGCAGGGTATTTTCGTGATTGTATAAAGGAAACTGAAGATTGGGAAGAGTTTGTCAATTGGGACTACTACAATACAGATGGTGACAAAATTGTGTCAGTCACACAATGGGATGACTACAATGTAAAGGCACATGCCGGCATAGTGCTCAAGGAGTATCAGATTTCTAATATTATACCAGGTCAAACGTCTTAGTATGGGTAAGATAAAATCAACAGTACTACTAGCTCTGCCCATTATCATGGTAATGATGCTATTCTCATGTGGGGGAGGTTACAAAAAGAGTCCACTCGATGAGATCATAAGAGACATGCCAAATGATCAGGTGTTTTCGATTGTCCTATATGATATGGACGTTGAGGGTAGCGTCTTGCAAAGGTATTTGCATCAATATCAGGTCATTAGCGAGAATTCTCAGGGGGAAATCGATGATCGAACGACTGAATGGTATGAAGTAAGTGACGATGAGTTTAACAGGTATATCAATGATATGGGGATGGAGATCGCAGCAAGAGACAGCACAGGAAAGCTGTCTAAGAATGTTGCCCCACCTGGATATAATAACTATGTGGGTAACCCCAAGTATGGATACTGGAACAATAGTGGAGGCACTAGTTTTTGGGCATTTTATGGGCAGTATGCTCTATTGAGCAGTCTCTTTAGGATGGCTACCTTCCCGGTGAGGCGAAGTTACTATGATGACTGGTCAGGAAACTATCGTGGCAGGGACCGAAGATACTACGGGCCATCCGGGTCCGGTGGTAGCTACTATGGAACGGGTAGTGGATACAGTCGAAGCTCTAATCCTACCGCAAGTTGGAATAACAGGAGTCGGTCTTTTCGACAACAGGTATCGCAACGTGTGTCCCGGTCTGGCAGCAGGTCAAGTAGCTCTGGTTCGGCACGATCTAGGAGCGGAAGCTTTGGTAAATAGTAACTTACTCACAAATGGAAATCATCACCTACTAAACGAAAACTCCCATGATTAGCATCGTAGATGGCATATTGGCTACCCTCATCTACATCTTAGCCAGCTTCGTACTATTTCTAATTGGAAAATATGTTTACCAGATTTTTCATCCGAAAGTCAAAGTGGGATGGGAGTTGGTAGAAAACGACAACCTGGCGTTTGCGATAGCTCATGTCGGTTATTTTGTTGGTCTTCTACTGGCTATAGGATCGGCTGTGATGGGAGAATCAGATGGACTGGTCAATGATCTGATCGATATCGGTGTTTATGGCCTGCTGTCTGTGGTACTGCTTAACCTATCACTTATCGTCAATGACAAGTTGATCCTTTCCAGCTTTGATATTAAAAAGGAGATACTGGAGGATCGCAACGTTGGCACTGGAGTAATAGAGGCCGCCAATGCCATTGCTACGGGATTGATCGTACTGGGAGCGATCCATGGTGAAGGGTTTGGGGCTGGAGGGCCGATCATCACCGCTATTATTTATTGGCTCATAGGTATGGTTATCTTATTCATCACAGCCAAGGTATACAACTGGATCACACCCTATGATATACATGAGCATATCGAGAAAGACAATGTTGCGGTTGGTGTGGGTTATGCCGGGGCTGTTATTGGCATTGCCAATCTCATTCGCAATGCTCTGATGCATGACTTTGAGTCCTGGTACATCACTTTGGAAGACTTGGCATTCAATATTACGGTTGGTTTCATCTTTTTACCTATTGCAAGGTATATGACCGATAAAATTTTACTGCCGGGCCAAAAACTCACAGATGAGATCATCAACCAGGAGCATCCTAATGTAGGTGCTGCGCTGGTAGAGGCTTTCGCTTATATTGGAGGCTCTATGCTCATTGTTTGGGCTTTGTAGTACGCCAGTGTCAGGCTGTTTGAGGCCATGTCGCTTGAGATCATTGTCTGCCTTCCATGAAAAACACTGTTTATCTACTCAAAGCTGCCCTTTTTGCTACAGGATTAGCTGGGATTGTTTCTGAGTACACACTATCCACACTCGCGACCTATTTTCTCGGAGACTCGGTCTTTCAGTTCACCATGATCGTATCGATCATGTTGTTTTCAATGGGGCTTGGCAGTCGATTTAGCAAGCGATTCACAACCGGATTGCTAGAGAAATTCATTTTGATAGAGTGTGTATTATCTGTAATCGCCTCCAATGTGACGGTGATAGTCTATTGCTTCTTTGCCTGGTATGATGAGACTGCCGTGATCATCTATGCTTTGTCTATTGTGGTAGGCTTGCTTATTGGGATGGAAATCCCGGTGGTGATCCGTATCAATGAGCAATTTGAAACGCTTCGCGTAAACATCTCCTCGTCACTCGAAAATGATTATTACGGTAGTCTGGCCGGAGGAGTGTTCTTTGCCTTTATTGGATTGCCTTATTTGGGACTGACCTTTACTCCACTGGTGCTGGGTGCCGTGAACTTTGCTGTGGCTGTGCTTTTCATTGCTATGATCTGGAAAGAGGTGACCGCATCCGTCAGGGCCAGATTAGTAGTTTATGCGTCCTGTGTGAGTATTGTGTTGATAGGCACAGGTCTTTTTTCAAAAGCAATTGTTGAATGGGGAGATCGGCTCAGGTACAAAGATCAGGTCGTTTACAGTGAGCAAACTCGTTATCAGAAAATAGTGCTCACCTATTCAGAAGGTCATTATTGGTTTTTCCTGAATGGGCATCAGCAGTTGAGTACCCTGGATGAAGCCATGTATCATGAGCCTTTGGTCCACTCGGTGATGGCCTTGCACAAAGAGGCGAAATCTGTACTCGTCCTTGGAGGAGGAGATGGAGCTGCTGTCAGAGAGTTGCTAAAGTATCCTCAGTTGAGTAACATCACCCTTGTTGACCTAGATGAAAGAGTGACCCAATTGTCACAGACGCACCCTGTACTTCTTGAGATCAATCAGAATAGCCTCAATCATCAAAATGTGCAGATCATCAATCAAGACGGGTTCATCTATCTGGACGAAACCACCGAGAAGTATGACATCATCATCGCAGATTTTCCAGATCCGCGTACTGTGGATCTCGGAAGATTGTATTCCAGAGAGTTTTACTGGCTATGTCATAATGCACTTGAAGAAAATGGACTATTGATCACACAGGCAGGTAGTCCGTATTTTGCTGAAGCGGCTTTTGAATGCATACAGAAGACTATTGCGATAGCGGGTTTCAATACGCTACCCTTGCACAATCACGTGTTGTCACTGGGAGAATGGGGGTGGGTCATTGGTGCAAAGGGACTAACGGAGGACCTTAAGACAAAGCTCCAGCAAGGGCAAATCGAAGTGGAAACCCAGTGGATGAATGATGAATCGCTTGTACTCATTTCATCTTTTGGTAAGGACGTATTTCCTACTACACATGATGAAGTTCGGGTCAATCGCCTCCATGATCCGGTACTCTACAAATACTACCTCGGAGGCAGATGGGATGTATACTGATCAGCGTAGACCTGACGCAACACTGGCAGCTTGAATACCAGAGTCCAATGCTTCGAAGAGTAACGGCAGCCGCCCATTATCCACGCCTGAATAGATCATCTCCGCATCAGGATGTACATTAGCATCCTGAAATAGATAGCCAGGGGATGGTATAGGCATGGCATGGCCCATGAGATTGGCAAAAGCCATTTCAGGGTCGATGGATGATCCGAGCATTGATTCAATGTATCCTTGTGTCTCGCGCACAATCCTTTCTTTATGCTCTTCTATGGTATTGAGGTAGGCCCTGTCACCAGGGTGTAGGCAATAGTATCCTGTAAATACTCTTCTTCCATGAAGAGTAGGATTGGCTTGTACGCTCGAATCTATAAACCCTAAAAATGACTTATTGGACCCCAAATATTCATTTTGCCAGTGTCCATATTGATTTGGTTTTTGATTACATACCAGTGACACCACCATCCAGGGAGCTGTCTCATGCGCGAATAGTTTCTCCTGGCCAGGAGCTATGTATTTCAAAGCATGCTTTTGCCCTGCATAGATGACTTGATCAGCATTTTGTCGGATAATCCTGTGGTTCTTTACATCAAGAATATCCACAGTATAGTGGATGGAGGACTTCTCAATCTTCAATACCAAATGTTGCGTCATTATCTTATCACGAGGAATTGTACCTAACAGTCTTTGGACAAAGTAATCATTGCCTTGTGGAGGAGAAAAGAGGTTGACAACCTCACGATAATAAGGGCGACATGCGAAATAATGAATTCCTGCTAGGGCGGATACCTGATCAGACCTGCCGCCATAGTCATCCATCATATGGTAGTCTACCTGTCGCTTCAGCTCGGCGTTTAAGCCCATCTCGTCCTTTAGATACTGTGCGAAGGAGATGGCATTGAGGTGACGAAACTTATCGTCTATCAACCGGATAGGAAGGGGCATATGGTCAGTGAAACTGCCGACAAGCTCTAAAAATCTATTTCTGTCAGGACCCGTTGCGATTACTTCTGCACGGATTTCTCCATCATCATAGCACTGTTGTCGGCGGGTAACGGGTATGATATGCTGCTGGTCTGTGAAGCTCCAAGACCTGCTCCACGGCTGGTACTGTATGATGCCGAGTGAAGACAGTAGGTCGATGACTTCTTTGCCATAATGGTCCGGGTAGTCAAGGTCATAATGCGCTCCCTGAGCCAATCGCGACCCTTGGTAGTTTATTGCCGCCGATGTGCCTCCCAGCCTGTCTGACAGCTCGTATAATACAAAGTTGAGCCTTCGTTCTTTGAGTTGGTAGGCAGCAGCTAGCCCTGACAGCCCCCCACCTACGATGAGGACATCTACAGTTTCTTTTTTATGGACAGGATAAGCCAGGTCATTCATCACCTGATGGCCTGTGGCATCATCTGAAGTCAGCTGAATCGGATATCCAACTTTGAAGAATGGTAGCTCGCAGGATTGCAACCAGAAAGGGAGGGTCATCCCTGCGGCAGAAGTCTTTATGAATGACCTACGGTCCATTTTCCTGACAGTATCTTATTCTTTCTTTAGGCCACACATATGCTTAATTAAAGAAAGCTTTTGTTTTTGGCCTGTTAAAGTCTCTGCTTTCCTCTGTTACCAAGTGCCGGATGACGAATAGAGTGTACAGCTTCACTTTCACCATGGAAGTACGACATATTTCCAAAATGAAGCATTAGTTGCATTGCTTCCTCATCGATCCATTTGGTGGATACACTGAGCGTATCAAGTTTGGGTTGTAATATATTGCTACTGCCGGCTATTAACCAACTCCACTCGCCAATAGTAGGGATATGAGTGTGGTATGGTAGACTATACATGCCGGTTGACTCAACTGTACGCTGTGTTATTTGGAGTTTTCCCTGGTCGAAGTAAGGATTACCGGTTTGCGTTACCAGGATGCCTTGGGGTCTGAGGGCTTTCCGGCAAAGAACAAAAAACTCCTGACTATAGTACTGGTGGATATGAGCATCTTCAAGATCTGGAAGATCGATCAGTATACCATCATATGTAGCCGGATGACCTATAAGGTGTTGCCAGGCATTGGTCAAAAGAAACTCTGCTTTGATCGGGGTTGATCCAAAAATGTCAGAGCGGGATCGTGTGAATTCTGCAAACTCTTGATCATACGGTATGACCTCAACATCAAAATCAGGGTATTTGCCAAGCTCCTTTAGCATCAACCCGTTATCACCACCGATCACGATAACCTTAGCCTTCACAGGTATAAGGCTCATTGCGGGATGTACGAAGGCTTCCCCATACATATGACCATCGAGCGTAGAAAACTGCAACTGGTCCAAATAGTATATCCAATAGTCTTTCTTCCATTGAACTAGGTCGATTACTCCCATTCGTGTATCAAGGCTTTCAATGACCCTATCGTAATACTTCTCTTGAGAGGCGATGAAGTTGAAAGGCATGAGCCAAACTGCAGCTGCAGATAGCACAGGAATGACGTAAGCTCTGATCATTGAGATCCTACTTATGGCAATAATGCCAATGAATAGATAACTGTAGAATGCGACATAGCTAAGCTGCACATGAAGGATCAACTCCGACGTAAGTGGATAAAGCACCAGTGGTGTAACCGACGATATAAGCACGACCAGCCATAATGGCAACCTTTCAAAAATCCTGATAAGCGCAAAAGCAATGGAAGCTATTACCACGATCGCTGCAGCAACAACATCTGCTGAAGACAAGTCAAAATAATGATCTCCCACTTTTAACATCCATGCGCTCAACAAGCCTGAGTAGGTTAAGATGCACAGGAGTCTTGGAAGCGCATGTGAATAGTCTTTCGAAGTAAAGCTCATTCTGTTTTAGTGCTGTATTTGGCATGGAATGCCACCAGGAAATCGAGATACATCTGGGTGTTGCAACTACTTATTTCAAGGTAGCTCTTATCTTCTTCCGGGAATGTATGTAGTGCGCAGTGACTCTCCGCCAAGAGCCAGAGAGCCGTGTAGCCCTGTGGTTGAAAATGATGCTCCATGAAATTGAGAATAGTGAACCCTGAAGTAATCAGTAGGTTCTCAATCTCGACCTTCACAATACTATGATCAGCTGAAGGAATCCAGGTATTGTAACTATCAATTTTTGCTTTCAAATCTTGAGCCTATAGGTCAGATGTTCTGTATTATCAAAACAAGATAGGACAGTTGTTTTGACTATATCTTATAGTTCACGGAATTGTCTATTGGAGTGTTGGATATAATCCTGGAAGATAGTGTCTGACCGCATTTCTCTTAACTTTAGCTAAAGCCTACTGCCTGTAAGTGGCAGGCTCAGCTAAAATCCTTCATCACCTCTTTAGCCACGACATGCCCTGAGATCAAAGAAGGAGGAACACCTGGGCCTGGTACGGTCAACTGGCCTGTGAAGTACAGGTTGTCTAAGTGCTTGTTCTTCAGACTTGGTTTGAGGATAGCAGTTTGCATCAAGGTATTGGCCAGACCATAGGCATTGCCCTTGAAAGCATGATAGTCCTGCTTAAAGTCGCTGTGTGCGTAGCTACGTTTATAGATGACATGGTCTCTGATGTTTTGACCTGTCAGCTTTTCCAGCCGATCCATGATGAGGTTATAATACTTCTCTCTCGTTTCCTCTTCATCACCAAGGTCCGGTGCTACCGGCATCAAAAGGAATAGATTTTCGCAACCTTGTGGGGCTACAGTGTCATCAGTCAATGAGGGCGCAGATACATAAAAGAGTGGCTTAGAAGGCCACTTTGGATCGGTATAGATCTCATGAGCATGGGAACTAAAGTCCTCATCGAAGAATAAGTTGTGGTGTTTTAGGTTTTTGAGACGTTTGTTGATGCCCAGATAATAGATCAGCGATGAAGGTGCCATCACTCGTTTGTCCCAGTATTCATCAGAGTAATTGCGGACCTCTTTATCAAGTACCTGCTGATCGATATGGTGGTAGTCAGCGCCTGCAACTACAACATCTGCTTCAAAGGTCTTATTTGTAGTCTGAATGCTGGTAACCTTGCGATCGGAGTGCTTCAACTTTGTCACCTCTTGAGAATAGTGAATGGTGACTCCTTTTTCTTCCGCTAGCTTTACCATTCCTTCGATGATCTTGTGCATCCCACCTTTGGGATACCATGTGCCCAAAGACATGTCAGCATAGTTCATCAGGCTGTACAGTGCCGGAGTGTTTTCAGGTATGGCACCAAGAAAGAGTACAGGAAACTCAACAAGCTTAAGGAGTTGGGGATGGCTAAAGAATTTTCTGACGTGCTTGGCCATCGACTGAAACACGTCCATTTTGATCACGCCATAGAGCAGCCTAGGATCTGCAAACTCCATAAGCGATCTGCTTGGTTTATAGACAAGGTCGTTGATCCCTACCTCATACTTATACTTTGCTTGTGAGAGAAACTCACGCAGTTTGGAACCACTGCCTGACTCGTATGATTCGAAGAGCTGCTCCAACTCGGCCATCTTAGCAGGAACATCTACAAACTCCTTTTCACCAAAAATGACGGCATAGGAGGGGTCTAGTCGAATGAGGTCATAGTAGTCTGAGACCTTCTTACCAAAGTTTTTGAAGTACCTATCGAAAACGTCAGGCATCCAATACCAGGATGGACCCATGTCGAATGTGAATCCGTCTGCCTTAAATTGCCTCGCCCTACCACCGGGAGAGTCATTTTTCTCCAAAAGAAAAACCTCGTGACCTTGGTCAGCGAGGTGGGTGGCCGTTGATAGCCCGGCAAAGCCTGATCCAATGACGCAGACTTTAAGATGGATCATATTTAATTTTTGTATGCGTAAGTTTTAAGATGAGCTTTAAGCTCCTTACGCGCAATATGAATTCTATTTTTTACAGTTCCTATCGGAATAGCCAGCTTCTCAGCAATCTCATGATATTTGAATCCTCTGAAGTGCATTAGGAATGGCCTTTTATAGGTGTCTTGAAGAACTTCCAAAGCACTTTCAATATCCTCCATCGTAAAGTTATTGTAAGCGAGGTTCTGTATAGTACTACCTGTACTATTGATATAGTGAAGGTTGTCGGTCGTATCAATGAACGTGTTCCTTCTCACCATACGTTGGTAGTTAGTGATGAAGGTGTTTTTCATAATGGTATACAACCATGCCTTTAAGTTCGTGCCATCAGTGAACTTTTCACGGTTAGTAAATGCTTTCAGCATGGTTTCTTGTAGAAGATCATTAGCATCTTCATTATCTCTTGTCAACTTCAAAGCGAAGGGCTTAAGGCTGGGAGACATTTGGTCTAATCGGTAGCTAAATTCCATTGCTGTCATAACTCTTTCCGTTTTTGTTTAATCAAATGTATTACATGGTTAAACAAATGACAAGCATTTTGTTCACTTATTTCTAAAAATGATTAAACAAAATATACAAGTGGGGATGCTATTAAAACCAAAAAAGCCTCTTTCGGTTAGAAAGAGGCTTTTTCAAGACTTTTAAGGTTACGAATTTTGTTTAAACATAGTTAAACATACTCCATGCTATTCTCTTCAACGAACTCAATCAGTTCTTCTAGTCTATTGAAAATTACCATATTGTCTGGTACTTCCAGATCCTGACCGACTACTTGATATCCGGTAAGTAAGACTGTGGAGTCTTTGAATTTTTCTGCGATAGTATCTACATAACCCTGCACCTCCGCTGGGCCTGGAGTAGAAGTGAGCACAGTGAGTAAGTAGTCTGGCTTGTGAATATTGTATACTTCTTCCAGATCGTGTAGTGGAAGTGACTGCCCCAGGTAGATGGTCCGGTTTTGTCTGGACTTGATAAGAAAGTCTGAGAACAAAAGGCTTAGCTCATGCAACTCTCCCTCAGGTAAATACAGCACGTATTTCTTGGATTTTTCATGAATCGACACAAATTGTCCATCAATCGCCACAATGAGTTTTTGTCTCACAAGATTCGAAATGAAATGCTCTTGTGCAGGGTTGATTGCACCCGTTTGCCATAGCACTCCAATCTTTGATAAGAAAGGATAAACGATATTGATCATGGTCTTCTCAAATCCAATTTTCAATATGTTCGTCGACATGATCTTTTCAAATCTGTCTTCATCTAAATCTACCATCGATAGTACCAACGCATGGATTTGATCTGGATACTTTAGATTTTTTTCTGTGATCTTGAGTACTGATTCCTGCATGTCCTTGACTGACATGTCAGCAATCTTGGATATTTTGTATCCATTATCTTTTAACAATGCGACATTCAAGATTAGCCTTAGATCTTGGTCGTCATAATATCTGATGTTTGTATCTGTTCGGCTCGGATTGATAAACGAATAGCGTTGTTCCCAAATCCGGATAGTATGCGCCTTGATACCAGATAAATGTTCGAGATCTTTTATTGAGTAATTGCTCACTGCTCTTTCCTTTAAATTATACTCGTATACTCGTTTAGCTTGAGACTTAACTGCGTGTTAATCAAATTGTTCTAATAATGTTTAAACCAAGGAAGAAAATGAACTGAGCTATAGCCAAGTACATTGCTACTGTGTTTTTGCGTATTTCTTCTATGCGGTTGTATAAGGTATGAAGTACCAATGCAAGCACAAACCATCCCACATAATTCTGAATAGGGACCTCCACACTTGTCCAAGACCAATAGTCATACTGGATAGCGACGGGCTCTATGAGTAGATCCATAAGTACCATCAGGCTTGCACCGATCAGCACTTGGAAAATTCTATTTTCAACTACCTTTTTAGCGATAGCTCCGGTGTAATATATCATCATCAACCAGTTTACCCCAATGAGTAGCGGGGTACTCCACACTTTGAGGCCAAGTGTACCTCCATAAGTATAGCTACCAAAAATGAGACCTGTATTAGTACCTACCACCTCTGCTAAGTACCCTAACACACCGACCGCCACACTGAGAAGGATAAATCTTGTATTTCTCTTGGAATGTAACCAAAGGAGAAAGCCGAGTGACAGGATCAGGTTCAGTGGAGTGAGCCACTGAAATAGCTGACGGGTTTCTTCAATACTAAAGCCAACTATGCCGACTATATGCAGGATGATCAACAGTACTCCAACTATTTGTTCTTTTGATTTCTTCATATGAAACTCACCCCTAACTTTGAAACCAAAACAAAGTTTGCGATGATCTTATATAATGTGACAGTCAATGTTGAAAAAGATATAGAGGCGGAGTGGTTGACATGGATGCGAAGTGAGCATATACCGGCCGTATTAGCTACAGGTTTGTTCAAGCACAACAAGATATTCAGGTTACTCAATGAGACAGAGAACAACGATTCAACTTACTCCATTCAATATTTTGCTGAGAACATGGGTCAGGTAGAACTATACCTTGAAAAGCATGCGCCAGCTTTGGTACAAGAGCACATGGATAGGTATAAGTATAAGCACGTTGCATTTCGTACAGTACTGGAAGAGGTGGTCTAGATATCAAGATGACAATTGATCCAGCCACTATCTAAAGACGCTCCGTATTGTTTATAAAAGTTGATAGACGGCTCGTTCCAATCGAGTACTTGCCACATGACTCCTGTACAGTTGGTGTCTCTTGCTTCTTCTACGATTCGGTCAAGCAACGCCTTGCCATAACCTTTGCCTCTGGCTGATTCTGTAACTATGAGATCCTCCAGGTATAGCCTTTTCCCCTTCCATGTGGAGTATCTTATATAATAGACGGCCGAACCTACGATACTTCCTGCATGCTCAACTACAAAAAACTCGAAGATAGGTTGTGGACCAAACCCGTCAACCTTCATCTGCTCTAGCGAGGTGATCATTTGATGTTCACCCTTTTCGTAGATCGCCAGTTCTCTAATGAGACCGAAGACAGATGGTAAGTCCTCTTCTGTTCCTTTTCTTACCATCCTACTACATGTTTTGTTGTACCATAGGAGGAATCACACCCATGTTGTACCATGCAAATGAATACATGTCTGCCGAAAACTGGATTCGTTTTTCCATTGACATACCTGCACCATGCCCTGCGTTGGTCTCTATTCTGATAAGCAATGGGGATAGATTATCTGGCCTTTTCTCCTGAAGTGTGGCGGCATACTTAAATGAATGCGCTGGAACTACACGATCGTCATGATCGGCTGTGGTGACCATTACCGCAGGATATTCGGCAGCCGCGTCTATATTGTGAAGAGGTGAGTAAGAATACAGGTACTCGAACATTTCCTGGGATTCCTCAGAAGTGCCATAGTCTGTAGCCCATGCTCTCCCTATCGTAAAATATTGATAACGAAGCATATCCATCACACCGACCATTGGGAAGGCCACTTTAGCCAGATCAGGACGCATATTGATAGTCGCTCCTACCAGGAGTCCTCCATTCGAGCCTCCCTGAAGGGCCAGGTAATCGGTAGACGTATATCCTTCCCTGATAAGGTACTCTCCTGCAGCAATGAAGTCGTTAAACACGTTTTTCTTTTGGAGCTTAGTCCCTGACTTGTGCCATTTCTCGCCGTATTCACCTCCACCTCGTATATTGGGCATAGCAAAGACACCTCCGTTTTCTAACCACACCATCCTCGAAGCGTTGAAACTTGGCCTTAGACTTATGTTGAATCCACCGTAGCTGTATAGCCATGTAGGGTTTTTCCCATTGAGCTCAAGCCCCTTTTTGTGCACAATGAACATAGGCACCTGTGTGCCATCTTCGGAGGAAAAAAATACTTGCTTGGTCTCATAAGCTTCAGGATCAAAATCTACCTCAGGCCGTCTCCATAGTGTAGATTCGCCTACCGGAATATCGTACTTATAGATGGCTGAAGGTTCTGTAAATGACGTAAAGGTGTAGTAGAACTCTTGATCTTCAGGTGATGCACTGAAACCATACACTGAGCCAATTCCCGGTAGGGCTACCTCATTTTCAAAAGTTCCATCTAAAGTGTACTGTTCGATAGAGGTTTTAGCATCTACCAAATAGCTGGCCATGATCTTATCACCAGCGATAGCTGCGTTAAGGACTTGCTCCTTTTCATCAATAACGGGGCGCCAATTAGCTGGCTCTGGTCTGTCGATGGCTACTGCAACAAGCCTATTGTTCGGAGCGTCGAGATTGGTCTCCACGAGTAGCAGGTCTCCGCTAGTACCAATCACCTCATGATCGTTATCAAAGTTGTCCACTACCGTAATAAACGCACTTCCTTCAATACTCAGATCCTTGACCAACAAGCCATTACCGCTAGTTGACTCCTGAGTATATATGATCAGATAGTGACCGTCCTCCGTCACATCTGCTCCAAACCTGTTTTCCGGATTATCGGGATTGCTATAAATCAACTGGTCATTAGATTGGTCAGTGCCTACCTGGTGGTAATATATTTTACCGAATTGATTAGTACCCTTAAGTGCGTCCTCAGCATCAAGCTCATCAAAACGCTGATAGTAGAACCCGTCTTTGTACCATGAGATACCGCTGAACTTCACCCATTTTATATGATCTTTCAAAAGTTCACCATTGATGGCATCCATCACAAAGATCTCACGCCAATCGGACCCTGCTATAGAAATGGAATAAGCGGCCATGGTGCCTTCATCGTTGAAGCTAAGGGTTGATAACGATGTGGTGCCATCTTCTGAGAAGGTATTTGGATCGATGAATACTTCGGGCTGCTCATCGAGATCCATGGAGCGATAGATCACGGATTGGTTTTGGAGACCATTGTTTTTACGGTAATAATGGTATTCTCCTGATTTCGAAGGGGCAGATACCTTTTCGTAGTTCTCAAGTTTGGATAACCGGTCCGCAACCTCTTGACGAAAGTCTATTTTGGTGAGGTAACCTTGTGTTACTTCGTTTTGAGAGGCTACCCATTGGCCTGTAGCTTCGCTGTTGTCATCTTCCAACCATCGATAGGGGTCTGGTACTGATTTACCAAAATAGTTGTCGACGGTATCTACCTTGGAGGAAGCAGGGTAAGCGAGATCGGTGTTTTGAGACGTGTCTGTCTGGTCCGCACAGCTCGAAAATAGGAGTACGCAAACAAGAAAAGAATAATACTTCATGGTCACAACTGTTAGGACCATGAAGATACTACATCTCTTCTATTTCATTATTTTGTCAAAACCGGTATATGGTTGTAAGACTTCAGGGACCATAATGCCATCCTTTTGTTGATTGTTTTCAAGTAGTGCGGCCAATATTCGCGGTAGCGCAAGGGCCGATCCATTCAGTGTATGTAGAAGTCGTTTTTTGTTCTCCTTGTCTTTAAAGCGTAGCTTAAGGCGATTGGCCTGATAGGTCTCAAAGTTGCTTACAGAACTGCACTCCAGCCACTTGCTTTGAGCTGCTGAGTAGACTTCAAAATCATAGGTGATGGCAGAGGTGAAGCCAAGATCTCCACCGCACAGTCGAAGGATGCGATATGGCAATCCAAGTTTCTTGAGTAGACTTTCGACATGATCGCACATTTCCCTCAGTGCCTCGTATGACTTGTCAGGGTGCTGTATCTGTACGATTTCGACCTTGTCAAACTGATGCAGTCGGTTGAGGCCTCTCACATGAGCTCCCCAGCTACCGGCTTCCCTTCGGAAACAAGGTGTATGACCTACATTTTTAATGGGTAGCTGAGCCTCATCTAAAATGACATCACGATAGATATTGGTAATAGGTACTTCGGCAGTAGGTATCAGGTAAAGGTCATCAGCGTTGGCATGATACATTTGCCCCTCTTTATCAGGTAGTTGACCTGTGCCATAGCCTGAAGCTTCATTGATAACGATGGGTGGCTGGACTTCATAATAACCCGCTGATATCGCCTCATCAAGAAAGAAATTGATCAATGCTCGCTGCATTCTTGCCCCCTTACCTTTGTAAAAGGGGAAGCCCGCTCCGGTTACCTTAACTCCAAGTTCAAAATCAACTATGTCGTATTCTTTAATTAAGTCCCAATGTGGCTTGCTACCCTCGGACATTTTGGGCAGTTCCTCAACCTGAAATGTAGTGATGTTATCCTCCTCATTTTTCCCGGCAGGTACAAGTTCGTGAGGTACATTGGGGATATTGTATAGCAGTGTTTGTAGCTCTAGCTCTATCTCAGCCAGCCGATCATTTAGTTGCTTCGATTTACTTTTTAGTTCGCCAGTACGTGTCTTGATAGCTTCAGCTTCTTCTCTTTTGCCTTCCTTTATCAATCCGCCAATCTGCTTGGCAAGTGTGTTGGATTCTGAAAGAATTGCGTCAAGTTCGGACTTGGTTTGCTTTCTTTGGTCATCTAATTTGATAGCGTCATCAAGTTGATCACTTGCATCCGAGATGCCCCTTTTGGTCAACCTATCGGCCAATTGATCCTTATTTTCGCGTATGTCGTTAAGTACAAGCATGCCTGAGTATTTGGCGCAAAATAAGCCAATTATCCACTGATTTAGAATCTTTTCGGAGCATGAATAGCTCTTTTTCAAGCGCTCATTTTTTGTTTAATTATTTGCTAATCAATGGTGGTTATAATATCATTGTGTTGTCTAAGAACCAGTAGAGTTAATCTTTTTCAACTCACTCCTTACGCGTTCACCATACTTATTATTCACGATACAATTCCAACCACGAAAGATTTTCGTATCCAATTAATTTACTGTTAGTAAATCCATGTACAATATTGAAGATTTAAATGATCGGCTGCTCTCTGAATTGAGAGAGATAGCTGAGCAAATGGGTGTCAAAAACTACAAGAAGCAGGCAAAACAAGATTTGATCTATAGTATCCTCGATCAGCAGGCCGTTACACCAGAGAAAGACCTTCCCACCGTTGCTCCCAAAAAAACCGAAACTGCTGAAAAGCCTAAGAAGCGTACTCCTCGCGTAAAACGGGAGAATGTCACTGAGGACAAGGGAGAAGCTAAAGAAGAGCCCAAAGAGCCTAAGCCTAAAAAGTCTACAAAGAAATCCTCTGAAGATGAGGTGCTCGCTTCGTTTAACTTGGACACAGAGTCCTCCGAAGAAACAGCTAAGCCCTCAAAAGGAAGAGGTAGTCGAACAAGTAAGGCGGACGGTGGAGACGCGACTAGTGCCAAAACGACTGGTGTAAAAGATGAAGGCACAGAAGAGTCCTCGGAAAAGCAGGAGCGAATTGACAGAAGACAGCAAAGAAATGATGAGCGTCAGCAACGCAGGGAAGAGCAACGTGCTAAGCGTGAGAACTATAATAACAACGTCAAGGATTTTGACGGCATCATAGAGAACGAAGGTGTTCTTGAAATGATGCAGGATGGTTATGGCTTCCTCAGAAGCAGCGACTATAATTACCTGGCCAGCCCTGATGATATATATGTGTCACCATCCCAGGTTAAGCTTTTTGGTCTACGTACCGGCGACACTGTCAAAGGCCAGATCCGACCCCCAAAAGACGGTGAGAAATACTTTGCACTGCTGCGAGTGGAGTCTGTAAATGGCAGAACCACTGAAGAGATTCGCGATAGAGTACCATTTGAGTACTTGACGCCTTTGTTTCCGGAAGAGAAACTGAACCTAAGCCATAAGGCTGATAATTATTCGACCAGGATTCTTGATATGTTTGCTCCTATCGGAAAGGGACAAAGAGGCATGATCGTGGCACAGCCAAAGACAGGTAAGACGGTCTTGCTGAAGAACATTGCAAATGCTATTGCAGACAATCACCCTGAGGTATATCTCATGATCTTATTGATCGATGAACGACCCGAAGAGGTGACGGATATGGCAAGAAGCGTAAAAGCTGAAGTAGTGTCTTCTACTTTTGACGAACAAGCTGACCGCCATGTAAAGGTGGCCAATATCATCCTCGAGAAAGCCAAGCGCATGGTAGAGTGTGGGCATGATGTAGTGATCTTGCTTGATTCTATCACAAGACTTGCAAGAGCACACAATACCGTAATACCTTCTTCTGGTAAGATACTTTCAGGAGGTGTAGATGCCAATGCACTTCATAAGCCTAAGCGATTTTTCGGAGCGGCAAGAAATGTGGAGAATGGTGGCTCATTGACCATTATCGCCACCGCGTTGATAGAAACAGGTTCCAAGATGGACGAAGTGATCTTTGAGGAGTTCAAGGGAACTGGTAATATGGAACTTCAGTTGGATCGCAAGCTTTCGAACAGAAGAGTGTACCCATCTATCGATGTACCGGCATCTGGTACTCGCCGGGAGGACTTGCTGCTTGAGAAAGAAGAACTATCAAGGATCTGGATCCTACGTAAATTCATGTCTGATATGAATAGTGTAGAAGCCATGGAATTCTTACTCTCGAAGATGAAGGGCACTCGCAACAACGAAGAGTTCCTCATCTCAATGAACGGATAAAGCATTACCCGATTGCCAACCTAATGGAAAGGCTCCTGAGAAGGGAGCCTTTTTTGTTGTATAGAAACAGCCCTTCCAATCGGAAAGGCTGCATGGGTTGTTGTGTGATGAGCTTTCTCTATTGCAGATTGGTCACTTTACCATGAAGTTTTTTGAAGCAAAATAGTCATTGTCTATGTCCTGAATGAGCAATACATATAGCCCGGAGCGCAGGTTGCTTATTTGGACCATTGCGTGACCGTTAATAAGCTCAAAGATGCGTAGTGCTCGACCATCCAGCCCCACGATACTGGCATGAGCATTTTGAGCTTCCGGTAAGCTCACACGTAAGAAGCTGGAAGCCGGATTGGGATAGACCTCTAGCCCTTCGCTTTTGTCTTCCAAACCTACTACCTCTGGCTCTTTTTCAGCTATCGAAAAAGTCAGCTCTTCAAGCGCACCATCGTATAGACTAGTAGATCGTAGGATGGCGGTCATCTCCACCTCACCTGCTCCTGATATACTGATGACAAACTCACCAGCAACATCTCCCTGCGCAATCGCGATAGGTCCGGACCTCTTCTCTAATATCAATTCTTGTGGTAGTTCTGCATTGACATTTGTGGAGATCGTGACAGTGAATGGATCATCCGTTTCTATTTTGTCTTCAATAGGTGATATGGTTAAGCGAGCAGTCTCGATGGCCATCGGTTCCTGGATGGACCCCACTTGCTTGCCATCTTCGAAAGTAACAGCGTAGGCAGCCCTGTGTAGTTGTCCCACATTACTATCATACATCTGAAAAGTCATTAATTCACCTGCAGGATCATTGCTGAAAACGGTGATAAAAGCGGCATAAACATCAATGTTGGACAGGTAAACAGCCGGCTGAGCAAAGCCTCTCAACTCGCCATTGGCGAATACACCTACCAGGTCACTCTCAGAGATGAGTGGGTAATCTGGGGCATGTAATGTTGCGATCACTGTCATCGAGAACTGAAAGCTACCAGGGTTGATTTGCCATTCTGGTGCCTGGGCTTTGCTCAATGTGGTATTGATCAGGACCAACCCCAGTGTTGAGATCAGGCTGATATACATTCTTTTAAATCCGTTTGTAGTTTGCATAGCCCTAGTTTTTAATGATTTTCAATACACTCTTACCTGTGACAGTCTCAACTTTCATTAGATATGTGCCCATTCTCAGTCCTACCAGGTCCATGGATACTTCTTTCTGGTAGTCTACTTTCATCGACTTTACGATCTGACCGGAAATATTGAGTAATACAAGTCTCAAGATCTCTTGATCGGCCCTTATACTTATCCAATCGACAAATGGGTTGGGATAGGCGGTGAGATTGACAGGTTGCACCACACTCGGTTTATGTAGCTCTACTGGGGTTTCCAGCTTGCCTAGTGATGCGTTGGTAGCGTAGGCTAATGAATGGTCGCTGGATAAAGAAGTCACTTTGCCATTATTGAGTATACTGAAGGTAAGAGTACCATCACCATCTTCTCCGAATACGGTCATGAAGTAAGTCTGACCTGCGATGGTAGGGTTATCCCTTGCTACCGCAATACCCCTAACTTCTCCATCAATCGTTGCGATCAAAGTATCACCAGTGGCTCCCTGGTCTTTGATTCTCATGATCAGGTTCATATTGTTTGCATACTCCTCAGGTCTCAGCTGATAGAGTGAAGTGGTGAGGTAATCATAATTGATATCAATGTGCAACCTTCCTCCTTCGCTACTAGACATGGGGTAGACGATGCTTCCGGCATTTTCTGTTAAGATCATATAACCCTGACCAGGTTCCAGGAATTGCAGATCTCCTATCCAGCCAATATTAGCTCCGCCGAATGTGGCAAACTGCTTTTGACCTTTTATCCGGTCGCCAACAGAGAGATTGGTCATGTTAGCTAATGCTTCGTTGACCTCTGTGACCTCTCTGCCGAGAAATGATATCCAGGTCCAACCTGTGTTGAAGTTCACTGGGTGATCGCGGGGATCAATTTGAAGTCCCCTTAGCTTCAGTTTGCCTGGTTCTGCTATCTTCATCTTGTACATTTCGGCATTGTTGAGACCACCAGTTGCTGAGAGGGAGCCAAGCCAGCCCATTTCAGGATCAAACTCATCAAAAGCCGCTATACTTTTGATCTGATCTCCCGCTGTAGCATTGTAACCTGTCATAAAGGCGTTGACATCTGAGAGTTCTGTAGATGCGAGGTTAAAAGAAAGCCATTGCCAGCCCTTCAACAGATCGATGGTGAACTCTGTATGGTCTCCAGCCTCGAAAATGATCGGATTGATGGGGGTACCAAAGAAACCATCCGAGGAGAAGGTATTAACTCCTGGATCAGAGGCGACAAGGAAGGTATGAACGCGAGCGTCGCTAGCATTCCAGACCTGATAGGTGATGGGCTCACCGGCAACTTCATTGCTAAAAATGGAGAGGGATGCCTGGAAATTGTCCAGCTCTTCCACATACTCCAATGGTGCCAGTCCCCGACACTCATTGCCGACGAAAGCTGCAATTATGTCATCACCGTCACGGCTAAAGTCACCATCGATACGTACACGACCTGCTACGCTCATTGAGTATTGATAGTCCTGCGCATTGACCACCCAGTCGGAGGGTGGCACCTGGGTCACATCCAGATCTATGATCAGCTTCTCGTCAAAGCCAAAACTGTTTTGCATGATGATATCTTCGGTGTAGCTACCGCTACCTACACTCTCATTGACGGTGAAGCGTATATTTCTGGAGGATAGAGGGTCAATAGTACCGCCGATCGGTGAAGCGCTAATCCAGTCAGGAAGGCCGGTCAGCAGGAAGCTCTCAAAGCTGCCGCCCCTGTTTTGAATAGCGGCATCAAAAATCAACGGCTCACCTCGTACAATGCTGAAATTGTACTCCTGCTTTGTCCAGAATAGTGTGTTTTTGTCTACAAAGGCTGTCCAGGTAGCGGGTGACTGCTGTACATTGTCATTGAGGTCCTGGATGCCCTGCACTGTGATGGTGAGTATTACATCTTCAAGGCGCTGATTGTCTTCAGTAGTCGTCAGGATGATCTGATCACCATTAATGCTATAGTTGAACTGCACCGGCTGCACTGGTTTAGGCAACTTGATCAAAGGTGCCTGCGAAGTGAAGTTACTTTCCACCGTACCCGCTATATTGTTTTCCTGCGCGAGTGGACCAGTAGCTGCATTGTTAATACTATTTTCCAGGATATCTATGCCAGCTGCGTCCTTTTCGTACATTTCAAATGGATAGTAGAGAAGCAAGCCTGGCTCATCTCCAGCGAGCTGATTGTACATTTCAGCTTTGATGTGATCTACACGCTTCGCCAGGGACCATATACGTACTTCATCTATACTACCGGTGAAATGACGATCTATTGTCTCGACCGTTCCATTGATCCTTCCTCTAGCACCCATCCAGAGTCTGTTACCACCAAATCCTTTGAAAAGACTGCCCTGAGCAAAGCCAGCTTCATTACCATCAATGTACAAGGTTGCATTACCGAATCGATTAACCGATAGGGTGACTTGATGCCAGTTGTTGTCGAGTGGGGAGGTATTAGTAGAAATGGTTTGCCCATTATTAGAGGCCATCAGATTACCCGAGTCATCAGTGCCTATAATCCAGCCGGTAGGGTCTCCTACATTCGCCTCGCCTGACCCATTGGATAGAAAGGTGATACTGTTAGCTGGAGCTCCTTTGACCCAGAACTCAACAGTCAAATCTTGGGATACTGAAATCGCTGGGCTGGTAGCAGTGATGATTTGATTGCCTGAAAAGGCATATGCTCTGCCACCTTGCTCTACCTGCCAATCAGCGAATACCTCAGCAGTTTTGCTACTGATATGATCTTCTGCTGTGTGGCCATATGCTTCTTCCATGCGCCAGTTATGAATAAGATCGGGTTGAGAGCGATCAAGCTTTTTGAGATAGGTAAGGGCCACTTCACCTGTGGTCAGGGCTTTGCTCCAGATCCGTAGTTCGTGCATGTTTCCTGTTAACGGCTGCTCAGGGGCAAATCCACTTTTGCCGATAGTAATTGCGCCATTGGAGCTGAACGATTTTGTGAAGCCAGTGAGCCCGGCTGTAGTGGAACCATCGATGAAGATCTCAGCTGTCTGTGTGCTGTAGTCCAGAGTAAAGGCGAAATGGTGCCACTTACCATCGGTCACTCCTACAGATTCTGAGGTTACCCTATGACCTGCTATCTCAAGGTAGGGTCGATCACTTGAGTCAAAACCAATAGTTAGTGCATTGTCTCCTGTCAGGCCTTGCGAGATCACCACTTCTTCCCCACTGCCTTTTCGCTTGAGATAGAAGTCTATGGTAAACGGCTTTTGGCTTAGGTTGATGCCTTGCTGCAACCGCATGTATTGGTTGGATGCCCCACCAAAGAAGACACTTGCATCATGTCTGATATCTCCACCGTTGAGTACACCTGTGATGATGAAGTTGTTATTCTTAATGATCGCTTGCTGATTGATTTCCTCATTGAACCGGATCGATATCTCGTCATTTGGTGAGAGTATACCATCTGCAGGAGAAGGCTGACCAAACGGGCTTGGGTTTACTCGGTCGATTAGTCCTGAGATTATCTGGGACTCCTTCTCAACGCCCCCACAGACGGTGACTAACCTGAGATCATAGTTTCCGTCTGGTAGGCTAGAGATGTTCCAGTCATAGCTCGTAAAGGTGAAGTCTCTTGAAATGGTCAGCTCACCATCTTCAGCTTCATCCTTGTTATAGAAGATATCCTTGTCGCTCCACGTAGATTCAGTTGCAAGCTTATATTGGAACTTTATTTCTTCTAGTCCCTCAAAATTGATGTCATAGCCACTGAAAGCAATAGGGAAAATGTCGTTGAATTTGTCATTAACCACCCAGCTGTTGACGGGGTTGATAAACGCCACATCAGAGCAAGTCGGTATGAAACTGACACTAAAGGATGTTTGATCCAGAGTGCGCTCATCATCTTCACCAACGAGATCCTCGCACTGAGCTTTCAATGTCAGCGTGATCCCTTCGTAATCGTTAGCGTTTGGCCCTTTAAATACGGTGAGTGTCTTATTAATGGTAGCTCCGGCTGGCACTTCGAACGGTCTATTAACACCGTCTCCGTCTATGAATAATATAGCACCCTCAGGATTAGAACTATCGTCTAGTTCTAAATCATAAACACGGGTTTCATCGGGATTTTCGTTAGAAATACTCAAGGTAAATACAGCCTCTTCATCTGATGGAACAGCTACTAGGCGCGCAGGGCTGATGCTAATCTTTGGTCTGTCTTGTGGGATGGTAGCTTTCTGCAGTACCATTTGGCCAGCCTTGTAAACCTTAGTTTTTACTTCTCCTTCGTATGGACAGGCAGTTTTGCCGCCTCTCGAAACGAAGATGGGACCATTGAGAGGACCTCCATCCTTTATGTCGACAGAATAGAAATCCCCTGGATTGTCATCCTGAAGGGTAAATGAAAATGCCGTACTCGTCGTTTGTGATTGAGACTTGCCACCCGTACGAGTAAAGCCAACAGCAAAACTTCCTTCTTGTTCAAACTCTGCACCACTGCCCTCTGCCTTGACCATATTGACCAACTCGGTTGATACTGTGAGTTCCCAAGAGGTGAATGACGTGAAGTTGCTGGATAAAGCAACTGTTCTGCTAAAAGAAGAACCACTACTGAAGGATACGTTTTCATCCAAAGTGACAGCATCCATATCGATCAGATGTGATGAACGATTTGGATCCGGCCTTCCCGCAATTAAGTCACCTATATCTCCAGCCAGAGGTACGGCCTGAGGGTTTTCAGCTAGGAGTTTAGCTTCCTCATTGGAGGAGATGGCATCTCTCCAAAGCTTGATTTGCTGATTGTACCACCGCACTGAATCGATTTGATCTTCATCGTCTTCAAATATTTTTGAGAACACATAGCTAGGACCCTCTGGCTTCAGAGGGTTAAATGCGTGATAGGCATTGCTTACGTGATTCCCAAAATCTGCATATTCTCGAGCATTAGGAGTGTTAGTCGTCACATCAGCACCCCAAATCGGATCGTCATTATTTGTTCCATACCTGGGGTCGTCCTTGTTTGTCATCAAAGGGAGATAATTCGTATTGGTCTCAAGTAGTTGATTTCTCAAGTTGATCAAATCCGGAATCAGTTGGTTAAGTATATGCTGCTCCGTGTAAATGAAGTAGGTATCATAACCGCTAGGGTTGACAAACATGCCTTCTCGCTTACCGAGCTTAAATCTGGTGCCATCATTACCGACAATTACTTTATCTCCACATACCGTTCCCCCTCCACAGCGATCCTCAGGGATGAGTTGTAAGTATTCGGCCACTCCAAAGTCCATGTTCATAGATCGGCCGATATAGAGGTCAGATGCTGCTCCTACAAAATTGGGGTCATCGCTCGTAGAGATCTCCTCTTCTATTTCAATGGTTTCTTCATACGTCTGACCGCCTCCGACTGAGTTCTCTGCTGATACATTGAGAGAAAGAGTTGCGGCTAAAGTCTGGCCAGTTGCCACACCTACTCCCACGAAAAGCTTCAAGCCAGTACCGAGTCTAATGTTTAGATCAGCACTTTGATTAGCAACTAGTGACCAGTCATAGGAGCTTGTCAGCTCAGTACCTTTAGTGATGGATGCAAAACTGTTGGATCCAGGAGGATCGCGTAGGATGTGTAATGGAACTTCGGGACCTTGAGTTGTGAAACTATTTCCAACCTGTTTAGCTCCCAGGATGTACCCTTCAAAGTTCCAGGTGTTACTTTCAAGACCTTTGAATGATGTGACCGAGATCGGCTTGAGGAAACTTCTTGTAGGATCAGGGTTTTCGGTCAGATTGGGGGTACCTCCAGTAAATACTACTGTGGTTTCGCCTGTGATCATATCTACAGTGTAGGGAGCAAGATCAGCAAGGTCATTGGCCACTTCGATCTGTCCGTCGGTGACCGGTACAGTATCTCTTACAGCTTCAGAGCCATCATAGTTTGTATAGTATTCTTCTAATTGTACATGGAATGCATAATTGACATTCTGGTGGAAGACTGGGTATGGGAACTCACTTGCAGGCACAGTGTATTCCACCTCGCTACCGCCAATCTGAGTGATAATGACTTCTTCACCAGCAAACTCCTCGCCTGACAAGGATGTAATCTCCATTTGATGAGGTGTGCGAAGAATATAGTCATTCCGAAAGTCATGTCTAAACTCTCTTACCTCTTGGATCTCTCCGTTTTCATAGAGTGTATCCCTTTCGATCAAACCGGATAAGTTTGCCGACAAATCGACGGTTTTAAATACATCAAATGGAGCTTGAGTATTCAAAGCTGGATTTGAACGAACAAAGTTGCCGCTCACATCAGCACCGCCTTTTACGGTATACTCTAGAGGGAACAGGTCGATGATATACTCTCCAGTATTGATGTTAGTGATGACGGTATCTTGGAAGCAGGTAGTTTCAAAGACGAGAGTGGCTTGACCTATATTGTTTTTCGATAAACCAAAACCGATGTTTTTGTCAGCTTCTATCTTTCCGCCGACTACCCTTCCTGCAACACGCTTAGTTGTGGTATCTACAAATTTCACCCCCAGGACAGGTTGCTGAAAGTCGTGCTTACCTGTTTCTGGCCATCTATTAATAGCGAAGGTGTGTCCGGGCAATGAAGCTCCTATAAAATGATCACCTATTGGGACTGTTAGTGTAAATTCTCCATTTTCATTTGTGGTTACAGGTTGACCGTCCCTCAAAGCTACTTGACCATCTACTTCCAAAAAGATTCCCGGCGCAGGACAGGGTCTTTCTTGGGGTGTATCCTCAATCTCTCCGTTGTTGTTGAAATCTTTGCCATAAAAAATAGTGCCGGTTACTTCAAAGGCTGAAATGTCCTCAAAGTCCTGCTCATTGTGCACAGGGGTGGTGTTGCCAATAAATAATGTGCGGTTGGACGGGCGGAACTCATGATTTGTGATAAAGGGAATAAGGTTGAACAACTCACCTGACCCACGGTACCGAATGAATTTGATCGTATAATTGCCATTTGCATCGGTGAAGGCGGTATAACCGAGCTGATCAGCTGAAGGAATAGTCGGAGAGAAAGTGGGGGAGTTAGTTGCTACTGTTGCGGTATTTTTGATAAATGCACCATGCCGCTTATTGAAACCTGAGTTGTCATAGGAAGCGTCATAGACAAAGTCACCAAAGTTTTCATCCATTCTTAGGTAGACAGAGAGTCCTGACTCATTGCCAAGGAGGAAGCCACCTTTTTGGTCATTGATTTCTTCTTCTGTGCGAGCATGATCCCAAACGCGGAACTCATCTAGATAGCCGTCATATGATCCTATGTTTGAACTGACCAGGTTATTGGTACCAATGATGAAGTATTTTGAGTTAGCGTCTCCACCTGCCGTGTTAAGATTGCGGTCCCATTGCATGGGGTTGTTGTTGGCATCAACATTGGTACCATCGACAAACATACTTAGCGTCGTACCATCATAGGTGATCGCAAAATGGTGCCACTCATTGATGGCGGCCATTCCTGTTAAGGGTATGTCTATGATACTCCCCCCGCCTAGATCCAATTGCCAGATATCTGAGCCGGAGCTTGCTGGGGTTTTGAAGGCCATGTAGTGATTGGTAGCGTTGCTGCCAGACCTGAAGATCACATTACTGGAGTAGTCGGAAGGATTTGCCCAAAATTCAATCGTTCGGGCATGATCACCAAACAAGAAAGGCATAGCCGTAGGATATTTGTAATCGTAGCTCGATAACAGGTGAGTGTTAGACTCATCCAGTAGTATGATGAAGTCTCTGTCTCCATCGAATCGAACAGACTTGTTGAGATTAAGTGCCCCATCATTTTCGGCAATCACTCGTGCACCTTGGACGGATACACCCCCAGTAAAGTCTATTTTACCATTGATAAGACCATTGGGTACTCTATAGCCCACATCGAAGATCTCATTGGTCAATACTGTATTGGTGCCGCATGAGAGTTCAGCTACTACTGAATACTCAAACATCGTATTAGCCGCGGCTTCCCGGTCTTCATACGATCTCAATCCAGGATCGAGACTAGCAATAAGCACTTTGTCATTACCCGAAAGGTCGCGGCGATAGACTTTTTGGGCTTCCATATTTGCGAACTGGTTGGGCATCTCCCAGGTAAGCTTCACGAAATCCTGCTCAAAACCCTTATAAGCGTCGAGTGAACCTGGCTGATAAGCATTCTGTTGCTCACCATTCAGTACCAGATCAATGAATTCGTCTGTATCTACGTCGGTACCTTTGTTGACTGTACCTAGTATGATCCCCCCTGGTTCACAGTCACTTTTGGCTACCACTTCGAATACATAGTTGATACAGTTGCCTGCAGCATTAGCTGCATCTGTGAGTGAGGTGGTGAAAGATGTGCTGTTTTGCGGTAGATCAAATTCGTGATCTACTTCACCATTAAACTTTCTGATCACGGTATAAGAATCCTCATTGGACAGGTCATCCCAACTGACTGTAATAGAACTTGATACGTCTATGTCGGCTGTAACATCTCCATTGTATTCCAGATCACCTCTAATGTACACGTCCCGAGTACTAAATGTACTAGCGTACTCATTACCATTGGGTAAAATGGTAACGTACTTTAACTTGTATCTATAGGTAGCGTCCTTGTCTTTTGTGTCTTCATCAAAAAAGGCGTACTCACCCCCAATGATGCTAGGGTTGTTGTTCTTGTCCATGATGATCTTTCTACCTACTTCCGAACTTCCCACCAGTTTGAACCTTTCCATCACATAGAAGTATTCCTGACATGGATTAAGATCAATATTCTCCTCCCAGATCAACTCAACATCGTCAGCACAAGCGTCGGTCAGACCGCTTGCAAAATTAATAGGGGTAGGAGCACTCGTGATAAAGGATGGAAATACAGCCGGACTGCTCGTTTGTTCTTTGAACCTGAGATACTGACCATTTACATCGTAGGCGATGTGAATGACATACTGGTTCTCTTCACATTGTACGATACCATCATCTTCAAGCGTGTAAGTACCTGCGGTTGATCCGGCTTCTACAGTGAATTCCTCTCGTCTATTGAAGTTTCCCGAACCGTAGGGCCTGCTATGCCTTTCAATAATATATCTAAAATCAGGTCTGCTATCTGAGTTGTTGGCTATGATGAGGGGTTCTTGCCATGTTAAGTCTATGCCACTTGAAGTCGAGGTAGCTTGTACACTACGGATGTTGTGTGAACTGGCCAATGGTACTGAGAATTCCACCTCGGCAACAACTTCACCGCCTGATAGATTGGATGTCTGAGTAAGTATGAACCTATAATCCAAGCCTCTCAAGAGACTGGGAAATCCTTGCCCAAAAAACGGAACGGTTACAGTCGAGACATTATCACCAATAGTTATCTCAGTGTACTCAACATAGTTCCCATCATCAATTGAGGACTTTGCTTCGAGGATACCTCGATAACTCGCATCGGATATTTCACCAGGGTCCCATGTAAACTTTGATGTGGCGCCATCAAACTCCATGGCTAGGTCGCTTAATCCTGCTCCTACTACCGTGAATCTCTCATCATATATTTGACTATTGCGATTGCTGCAAGTACCTCTTCCGGGGTTGGTTACGACAATCCTAATTTCATAATCGGTATTCGGATCAGGGTCTGCAATAGTATATATATGGGAAGTACTCTGGTTGTGACCGCCATCATATCGATCTCTTTCTATGTCATCTACATAGAGCACGTAATCCCTAGAGAAATTCGAAAGCCCACACCTGTAGGTGCCGGTGTTAAAGAAGATCCTGATATCTCCACCGTCATAGAAGACGAAGTATTCAAGCTGTGCAAGGCACTGACCGCTTATTAGGAGTAAGCCACTTACAAGTAGAAGTTTTAATTTTTTCATAACGTTATGCTTAGAGTAGACAAGGCTTGTATTATTGCTCTAAGACTATTTTCAGAATGAAATGGACAAAAATCAAGACTTTGGCATGAGTGGGGCACATAACGGTATGAGTGCCCGGAATTGCAGCATGAGTTTTTCAAGTTCAAAATTGATAGAGGGCAGAAGCCGAAATTGAAAATTGATAATAGACCATTCACAATTTTCAGAATCGCAATAGTGGGGAACTTAAAATAGGGGCTCATTACTCATTCTCCGCTTAGGGAATGAGCCTTGCTATTCAGGGGTATTAAATCTTTGCTATTCGGTGAATTTTGGTATGCTAACGTAGAAGGAAGAACCTTTACTCAATTCGCTCTCCACCCAGATAAGGCCTTTGTTGACTTTAGCGAATTCCTGGCAAAGTACCAGCCCAAGACCCGTACCTTTTTCTCCCGAAGTTCCTTGAGTACTCTTATTATTTGAAAGTTGAAAAAGTGATGAGATCTTGCTTTGGTCGATACCCACTCCATTATCGGTGGTGACAACCTTCACATTGTTTCCATCCAACTCTGCTGCTATTTTGATTTTGCCACCCTCTGGTGTGAATTTAACAGCATTGTTGATCAGATTACGGAAAATGGTGCTCACTCCATTACGATCAGCATAGATCATCACCTCAGCATCTACATTACTGCTAATGATGATTTGCTTGGCATCTGCTGTATCCGAAAAAAGACTAATTGACTCGTCAATGATCCGACTCACAGCTAACGGCTCAGGATTATAAGGAAGAGCACTGGTTTGACTGGATGCCCAGTTGAGTAGGTTATCGAGCAACTGGTTGAGGTTGTTTACTGAGTGCTGAATCTTGCCTGAAAGCTCACTTATTTTTTCGGTCTTACCTTTTTTGAGATAACTGTCGATCAACTTTGCAATACCCTGAAAGGAAATTACGGGATTGCGCAGATCATGTGCGATGATTCCAAAAAAGCGGTCTTTGGTAGCGTTGAGCTTTTCCAGACTCTCTTTTTGCCGAGCAATTTCTATTTCGCTATGCTTCGTTCTTCTAAACAGCACGGCGATTACTGCTAGTCCTAGTATGGAAAGTATCGCTATTGCAATTAGGGCATATCGTAAACGCAGCTCTGCTTCTAGCGCTTGTTGTTGTATTAGTTCGCGCTCTCGGAGTTGCTCAATCTCTTGCTCCTTTTTCTCCGTGTTGTATTTAGTTTCTAGTTCCAGAAGTTGGTTGGTCTTTTCTTTCTCAAAAAGCTCACCTTGGATCTGTGCAAATTGGACCATGTTTTTATCGGCGCTATTGTGATCTCCCAGTTTGCGATAGCAGGCAGCCAGTCTCCAGTATGTATCACTTACCAATGGATCCGTATTTCGTATCTGCTCATATGTGAGAGCCTTTTCAAACAAAGCAATAGCTTCTTCTAGCTCATTGGTGGACATTTTTACCTTACCAAGGTTGATGTAGGCAGTTTCGATGCGATAGGGATTATTGATCTTTAAAGCTAAATCAAGAGCCAGATCGTAGTATTCCTTGGCTCTTTTTGGCTCATTTTTCTCTAAATAGACATGGCCAACATTACCGTAAGCTAAGAGTAAACTCGAGGTGTCTTTTAAATGAGCATGAATTTCTATAGCCTTTTGCAAATACTCCATACGCAGTGCTTGCGCGTTTGCAGCTGTGTCTTTGTTGTAAGCGTGGGAGAGGTTATTATACATGACACCAATCCTTCGAGTATTGTTCGTGGATTGGTAAAGCTCAAGCGCCTTTTCCCAATTTTCCTTGGCGTCTTGAATCTGTCCACGATTGTAATACATTCCGGCTAGGGAATTATGAGTGTAGGCGGCTTGTTCGGGCAAACCCAGACTATCGTAGATTTCTAAGGCTCTAATGAGATAAGCCCCTTCATTGGGCAACTCTTCAAGTTTGTTGTATTTATAAGCTTGATAGAGTTCGATGCTGAGGTCGGCGATCTCCTTGGGTTCAGTAGCTAAGGAAAGTAGTGAATCAACCTTATTGGCATCTCTTGTTACCACCAGCTGAGAGTGGACGCTATGGTGTAAGAACACTACGAGTAGGAACGGCAATAAAACAGTCTTGCAAGTAATCTTTGCCACTTCGATCGACTAAAAACAAGTATACACCAGCTGGATGAGTAGTGTGATGCACATACTCTACTTAATGTAAAATAATCAGGTGACCTGTATTTATACTATAGTACGGGGTTAATAAATTAAAAACTAGCCTAAAACTTGACAATCAACCTAACGTATTGAGCCTGTTGAGGACATTTTCTCTATAGCTGACACCAAGCGGAAGTTGATGACCATTCACTATTATCAGATTTTTTTCCAGATCAATGTCTGAGACACTGGATATATTAATGAGATAGTTGCGGTGGCTCCTAGCAAAAACTCCCGTAGGAAGCTGGGCTTCAAGGTCTTTGAGCGCTATACGAAGTTCAAGTCGTACCTCTGATGTTACGATGTGTACATACTTACCCTCTACTTCGGCCCAGAGCACATCACTAAAATGAAGCTTGACTAGTCGATTTTTTACTTTGATGAATATTTCCTGATTAGTGACGACTTCCTGCTGCCATGGCGTGGATAGAGTGCCTGCGCTCTGCTGAGCAACACTACTGACAGCCAACTCTATGGCATTTTGGATACTTAGTTCGTCAAAAGGCTTGTTGAGGAAGGCATGTGGGCCTAGCTGTTTTGCCTGTTCAAATGCCTCTCGATCGCGACGCGATGTAATGAAGATTATTGGCGTTGGACGTTCGGCTATCATTTTCTCAGCAACTTCGATACCATTGAGTTCACCTTTGATTTGGATATCCATGAGTACCAAATCCGGCAAAGTGGCTTTGTGCATGCGCAAAGCTTCCGAACTATTATCAACAACTGCGATCATTAAGTAGCCTAACTCCTCTACCAGCAGCTCAAGCGTTTCCGCCAGGATAAGGTCATCTTCTACTGCGAGTATTCTAATATCAGCCATTTAGATACAAGAGTCTTATTGATTATTCCCCATCCACAAACCCCTGTAGGTAGCTGTATTTTTCCGTCAGACTTCCTTTTTTGGTAATAGTGGCACGCTTGATCGTATCGTCTTTGTCTTCCTTGCCTAACAGATTTGGTAATACATTGTTAATTAACTCAGTCCCAAAGTCAGTAGATGCATCACGTGGAAGCTCACAAGGTAAGTTATCAACAGCCATTACCGTGATGTTACCCTCTTCTGCTAGTGCTGGCGCTATTTGATCGGTAGTCGGGTCATAGTCATAGATCGGATCTTCGATGGTAGAGGGCTGTTTTGTGGAGGGTATCGACCCTTCTATATCACAGGTGATGTCAGCAACCACCTTAATGCTGAAATCCTTTTTGAGGATATCATGTCGAGTAAATAATACTGGAGCATTAGGATCCCAATAAGCAGCCGCAATTAGGATATCAGCTTCATGAGCATAGTCAAGAAACGTCGAGTTGTACTTTTCAGGAAACATGAAGAACTCAGACCTGTTGAACTCCTGGCCCTCTGAATGTATATGGTAGTCACGACTGCTGAGTTGGGCGAAAGTAGGCTCGTCGTTTTGTTCGGTCAAGAGTTTAGAGGGAGTCACTTTTCGTACGCCCATGCCATGGAGTACTTCCATTGCTCCCCTAGCAACTCGGCCACCACCAGTTAACACTATTTTGATTGGGGGCAATTTGACTTTTGCAAACTCGGTTTTGAGATCTTCAAGATCGAAGCAATCCTTTGACCTACGAATGTTGAATAGGTTGTAGCGTTGGCCATAGGTCCAAATACCATTGTAAGCACCAACGATACCAGCATAACGACCAAAGGCAATAATTCGTTGGGCATCACTATTTGTAAGGCATTCATAGTCGATCAAGCTGATCTTCTTTTTCAGTATCTCTCTAAGCAATTCACGATTATACTCTTGTTGCTTGATCGTATGAGAAAAGAAAAAATAGGTCTTTCCTTCTATGAGGTCTGGAATTGGCACCTCTTTCACGCCAAAAAGGATATCACAATCAGATACATCTTCCACTATCTCAATTCCTTCAGAGATATAGTCTTCATCAGGAAAGCATCGAATATCACTAGACTGACATACCACATCTACATGGTCATATTGTGTCTTGATCAACTTTGCTTGAAATGGTGTGATGGGCACCCTGCGATCTATGGGTACTTTGCCTTCTTTGATGATGCCGATCTTGATTTTGCTCATGTATCTTTGATTTAGATATGTATCAAAGTTATTTGATAATTGGGATTTTTTGGGTGGTCTATCTCGGGCTTCATAGCCTGTTTGCTACTGACACGATCAAAACCTGGTTTAAGAGAAGAGTGCCGTGGGTCTACAAGTACTATAGGTTGTACTATTCTTTTTTCTCCGTTTTCGGGATGCTGTTATTCACAGTATACATTTCTTTGATAGAATCACATCCTATTTGGTCAAACCCCACTACTACGAAGTATGTAGGCATGGTGGTGGCCGCTTGGGGAGTCATTATTATCAAGCAGAGTTTCAAGGCATACTCACTTAAAGAGTTTCTAGGCTTGGATGAGGAACAGCATGAGCAACTTGAGATCAGAGGGATTCAGTCCAAAGTAAGACATCCTCTATATTCGGGGACCATCCTTGTAATCATCGGGTTGTTCCTTTACAGTCCAACTTATGAAATTCTGATTTCTATGACGGTCATTTTCGCCTACCTGGTAGTTGGTATTAGGTTAGAAGAGCGTAAGCTCATTCGAACTTTTGGAGAAGCTTATCTTGACTATCGTAATAAAGTGCCTATGTTGATCCCTAATTTTTTTGGCTAAAGTCTAGTCTTGATCTTCCCCATCATCCTTGCTACCACTTTTCAGCTCTTCAATGTCGGGCCTATCCTTTAATTTTTTGTCTTCCACATTTTTGTTTAAGAAGCTATTGATATCCTCGATATTAAGAGAAGACTTGATCTCTCCGAATGAGTCAATCTTAATGTTAAATCCTTTCAACTCAGGATTAACCTTTGGCTTCTGCTCCTCAGTGGGTTTATTTTTTTTCTTACTCATATCAGTCTTTAACGGGCAATTGATCAATGGCGATGTTAATTCTACTGGCAGTCTCAGCTGGCCCGATGATCTCAATGATTTGCATCAGGTCCGGTCCTCCCGCTTCCCCTGTAAGTGCTACTCTTAAAGCCTGCATTACCCGTCCCATTCCTACGTTCATCTCCGCTAGTACAGATTCAAGGTTTGATTTGGCAGCAACAGCAGTCAATGTGTCTGATGTTGCTATTGTATTGGCATAGGCACTGAAGACTTTCACGGCCTCTTGGGTCCATTTTTTAGCGACTACTTTTCGATCATAGTCCTTTGGCCTGGCGAAAAAGTAGCTTCCTTTGGTTAGCATTTCATAGCCGAACGTCACCCGTTCCTTCATTAGATTGACAATAGCTGTGGCTTTGTTCAGATCACAAATCAGACCTTCTTTAGAAGCTTCGGCTAGAAATGCGTCGGCTAATGATTCGGTGGAGGTAGCACGTAAATATTGTTCATTGAACCATTTGGCTTTCAGTATATCAAACTTAGCGCCTGCCTTATTGATTCGCTCTAGCGAGAATTCTTCAATCAATTGGTCCATGCTGAAAAGCTCTTGTTCTCCACCAGGATTCCAGCCAAGGAAAGCTATGAAATTGACGAAAGCCTCCGGAATATAACCGTCTTCTCTAAAGCCACGGTCAATGATTTGATCTCCTAGCTTGTCCCATGTAATCGGGAAAACGGGAAACCCATGTTTATCACCATCACGCTTCGATAACTTACCATTGCCGTCAGGTTTGAGCAACAAAGGTAAGTGGGCGAATTGGGGCATCTCATCTTGCCATCCAAGGTATTGATACAATAGTACATGTAATGGTGCCGAAGGCAACCACTCCTCACCTCTGATCACATGAGTGATTTTCATAAGATGGTCATCAACAATGTTGGCTAGATGGTAAGTCGGCAGCCCATCAGACTTCATGAGCACTTTATCATCAAGCGTCGAGGAGTGTACCATTACCCATCCGCGAATAAGATCATTCATTCTGATCTCGTCCTTGCGGGGTATTTTTATTCTAATTACATAGGGTTCACCATTGTCAATTTTGGACCTTGTCTCTTCTTCACTCAAGGTGAGAGAGTTTTTCATGGTCATACGGGTGATGGCATTGTAGGTGAGATTATCTACCCCGGCTGCCTTGAGCTTGTCCCGCATAGCATCCAACTCTTGAGGAGTATCAAAGGCATAATAGGCCTTACCATCATCTATGAGCTGTTGCACATACTTTTGATAAATATCCTTACGCTCAGATTGACGGTAGGGACCAAAGTCGCCATTTTGATCCGGACCTTCATCTGGAGTGATACCACACCAATTCAGACTTTGCTTGATATAGTCCTCGGCCCCTCCTACGTATCTTGATTGGTCTGTATCTTCAATACGAAGGATCATCTTACCTCCATGCTTTTTGGCAAAGAGATAATTATAGAGTGCTGTCCGAACACCCCCAATATGTAAGGGGCCTGTTGGGCTAGGAGCAAATCTTACGCGTACTTCCTGAGTCATATTTTAGGCTAAATTGGCTGCAAACTTAGTGAAATAGTGGATGCTGAAAAACCCTGATCAATTGTTCGATTGACCTTCTTCTTTGAAAACTGAGAGCAGTATTCTTCTACTTCTTTTTTGGTGCAGTTTAAAGTTGGAATAGGCTATGGCATAGTTGCCAATGCCTAAGCCTAAGGCGAACAACGCATGAGTGATCTGCGGCTCTAAGGTAAGGTAAATAACACCCAGTATAAGTGTGAGTCCAGACCAAAACCCAAGCAACAGCTTGGTACTGAAAAACAGTTTGTACCTGGAATGTACAATGCACCCCCGACTTGTACTTTCAAAAGACCCATCAATATAAGGAATGAAGTTTTGTGGGTGTTTGATGATAATCGAAACCCTGAACTGACCATCCTTAACATGTCCATTAAACAAATAATCCTTGCCAAAGACTTCAATTTCTTCTTTGGATTCTTTCGGGTCTCTGGTACTATTGAATAGTAATGCTTCGGCTCTTTTAGCCGAAAATGGATAGACAAGTGTTTCCTCCCGATATGGAAAGAAAGTCATGCTAATCTATAGCAATACAGCTTATTTCTACACTGACATATTTAGGCAGCCCGGATACTTCCACTGTTTCACGCGCAGGAGGCACGTCACCAAAGAATTTTCCATATACTGCATTGATCTGGCTGAACTGCTGCATGTTTTTGATGAAGATGGTTGTCTTCACCACATTATCGAAAGACATGCCCGCCTCGTTGAGAATGGCACTAAGATTTTTCATCACTTGCTCAGTTTCCGCTCCAATCTCACCCGTATTCATTTCTCCAGTTTCGGGTACAATAGCAATTTGACCTGATACATAGAGTGTATCTCCTTTCTTGATGGCTTGGCTGTAAGGGCCTATAGGTGCCGGTGCATCGGATGTATTAATTCTTTGCTTCATTATTCTACAGTTACAGATTTTGCAAGGTTACGTGGCTGATCCACATTACAGCCTCTCATTACAGCTATGTAGTAAGATAGCAATTGCAAAGGAATGACGGATACCATTGGCATAAATGCATCCTTCGTGTCGGGCACTTCAATAATATAATCGGCCATTTTGGGGATAAGCGCATCACCCTCTGTTACTACCGCAATCACCTTACCTTTCCTGGCTTTAACCTCCTGTATGTTTGAGACAATTTTGTCATACGACTTATCTCTTGTTGCGATAACTACGACGGGCATATTCTCATCTATCAAAGCGATAGGGCCATGTTTCATTTCAGCTGCGGGATAGCCTTCCGCATGGATATAAGAGATCTCTTTAAGCTTGAGTGCTCCTTCTAGTGCTACCGGAAAGTTGAGGCCTCTACCTAAATAGAGGAAGTTATGTGCCTCTTTGAAGATGTATGCTATCTCTTCTACTTTTTTAGCTTGCTTAAGCACGGTTGCTACTTTGTCAGGGATTCTTTCCAGGTCTACCAGCATCTCATGGTACCTTCTCTCGGCAATTGTGCCTCTGAGATGGGACATCTTCAGAGCGATCATAGTCAGTACGACAAGTTGAGCAGTGAATGCTTTGGTACTGGCCACACCTATTTCTGGCCCGGCATGTAGATAGGCCCCTTCATGTGAGGTACGTGCGATAGAAGACCCCACTACATTAACGATCCCGAAGAGTATGGCACCTTTTGACTTGGCCAACTCCATTGCAGCAAGGGTATCAGCTGTTTCGCCAGATTGTGAAACAGCAAATACAATGTCACCTTCATTAATGATAGGATTGCGGTAGCGAAACTCTGAGGCGTATTCGACCTCAACCGGAATACGACATAGTTCCTCTATAATATATTCGGCTACCAGGCACGAATGCCAGGACGTACCGCATGCGACGAATATGATCTTCTCTGCATTGATCAGAGCATTAGTATAGTCACGAATACCTCCTAACACCAAATGACCATCAGCTGCCTTGAGACGGCCTCTCATACAGTCAGCGATAGAGTTAGGCTGCTCAAATATTTCCTTGAGCATAAAGTGCTCGTAACCACTCTTTTCTATTGATTCTAATGCTAAATCAAGCGTATGGATATACGGTGTCTGAGAGAGGGCTTCAAAATCTTTGATTTCAAGACCTTCTCTTGTCAATACTGCTACTTCTTCATCATTGAGATACACCACTTCGTTAGTATACTCGATGATAGGAGTAGCATCTGAAGCTAAGAAGTACTCTCCCTGGCCGACCCCAATAACCAATGGACTGCCTTTACGTGCTGCCACGAGCTTCGTCTCATCTTTGGTTGACATTACGACGATCGCATACGCACCGACTACTTTTGAAAGGGCTATTCTTACACCTTCTTCTAAACTACAGTCATACTCGTTGATGATATCCTCGATAAAAGTGATCAGAACTTCGGTATCAGTGTCACTCCTAAACTTGTAACCCTTCTTCCCGAGCTCTTTTTTTAGCGATCCGTAGTTTTCGATGATACCATTGTGAATGATTGCATAATCTGTACTATGAGAGTAATGGGGATGCGCATTAGTATCATTAGGTTCACCATGAGTGGCCCAACGGGTATGTCCCATTCCCACGGTGGTCTTAAGAGGCGAGCCCTCAATTGATTCCTCAAGTGCTGAAACCTTGCCTTGTTTTTTATATATCTCGAGAGAGCCATTGAGCAATGCAACACCGGCACTATCATATCCCCGATATTCCAATCTTTTAAGACCTTTTATTAAGATAGGGAAGGCATCCCTATGCCCTATATATCCAACAATTCCACACATGTGGTAAAGATATTAGTTTGTAAATATTTTGTCTGACTACCGGTTGGCAGAGGTAGTGTAGTATACCCTAAGTTTCACTCCCTCAGGGCTGAAGCTAGCCTGATTGAAAGTGGAAATGGTTCTTGGCATTACTGCCACCTCACCAAACTCGATTTGTCCTGTGGCCAATAACTCGAGGTAGATAGTCAAAGTACCTCTATATGACTGTGTCACAACTTCGTCGTAAGCGTGGGAATCTACATTGAATTGACCTGTGAGATACGAGTTATTATCTAATATCGTATTGTTGGCAGGATCGAAAATGGTTCCTGGGCCATTAATGTTTCCATCGTTCAAAAAGATATAACGAAGTTCTTCAGGGGCATTGATGAAAGGATCCACATCTTGGATCAGGTTAGGACCTATCTCAATCTCCGCACGTGAGATGACCAGATGATCTAAACTATCTGCAAACTGGCGATAAGGTTCAAAATTGATTACCGGCAGTATCCCTGTTGCGGGTTGCCAATGGACCAGCCCATCAGGTGAGTTAAATACAGTCTTGTTCTGTACTTCGGCCATGACGGATCCTGACCTATCATTGATGAATTGATTATATCGAATGGTATTGTCACCGCCAAACTCAAATCGATATTCAGCACTGTCTATCTCAAACTCTGGTATTTGATAATAGATTGACATACGGGTCCTATCATCAAAAGGATCAAATCCGACGACTACTGAGTTATCCTCATCTGCCGTGATGGCCAGACCTTTGAATTCATCACGAAAAGTTGCATCACTGATGAATACCCTTGCTTCCTCAAACATAGTTTCGGCAAACCGATCATTTAGTCGGATGGATAATACCGTGTCTTGACCTGGTATTACCTCCACAGTAGCAGACCCTAATTCTCGGGCATCTATTCTGGTGGTCATATGGCTGAGGTAGTTCACAGTGTTGAAGAGTGTATCAGCCAACTGAAAGACCCGATAAGTCTGCGGCTGACTAAAATCAAAACCGTGCCAGTATGAAAAGGCTAAATGCAATACCATAGAATCTAATACTGCACTGGTATTGGTAATAGGATCTCCATCAAAGTCAAGATTGAATTGAGTGTAAGCTTGCGTTTGAGTACGGCCATACACCGGATCATCAATGCCACCAACAATCAATCGACCACTAATATCAGTACGTACACTATCATTAAAGACATTCTGAAATGGGAGTGTGAATGTCTTGAGCTTTACGTCGATTTCGTCCCTGTCCGGATCAACCGTTAGGCCGATTTCTCCTGGATCCTCGCAACTAAAAAAAAGCAACAGAGACGATAGGACCGTCCCTACTACTAAATTTCTATCCAACAAGTTCATTATAAAGGTTGTAGTAAGAGTCTAAATAGTTCTCGTCTTTTTCCATCACTTCAAATCGTTTCTCCTCATCAATCTGAGACAAAAGCTTATTAAGACTTTCACTGGCTTCTTCTTTGCCTTTGATAACAGCATCAGCGTATTCAGCCCCTATCTTGACAAATCCATCGTAATCACCTGATTTAAGGGGGTTGAGCATCTGATCATCTATGTCAAGCATCTTTACTTTTTCGAGCAGATCATCTCCGAACTTATGAGAGAATGCATTGTCATAAACGGTAAAGACGGTCTTGGTATTTTGGAAGATAGGATCATTTTTATAAGTCGTCTTGATATACAAAGGCACAAGACTTGTCATCCAGTCGTTACAGTGTACGATATCTGGCGCCCATCCAAGCTTTTTGACTGTCTCCAGTACACCTTTGCAGAAGAAAATAGCACGTTCATCATTGTCCTCAAAGAACCCACCTTCCTTGTCAAAGAAGACTGACTTACGGTGAAAATAGTCTTCATTATCAATGAAATAAACCTGCAACTTGGCATTTGGAATGGAAGCCACCTTAATGACCAGAGGCTTCTCCTCTTCACCTACCGAAATGTTGATCCCTGACAAGCGGACCACTTCGTGAAGCCTGTTTTTTCGCTCGTTGATGAGTCCAAATCTTGGTACTAAAATCCTAATCTCCATCCCCTTTTCCTGCATCGCCTGGGGCAATTTCCTCACAAAATCCGCTACCTCTGTGGTTTTCAAAAAAGGATTGATTTCGCTAGCCACATAAAGGATTCTAAGTTTAGACATAGTTATCACAGTTTAATGATGATTTTTTCAAAATGAGCACAAAAATACACCTTTTCAACGCATAATTCAACATGGACCCTCTAGTTTTGTGGCCTTTTAAGACGAGGTTGCCATGCGGTCTTTCAAAGAAATCAATGCGCTACGTACTCATTTAGCTGCTTTAAAGTCAAAAAACAAGTCTATAGGCTTAGTGCCTACAATGGGAGCATTGCACCAGGGCCATATAGCATTGATTGAAAAAAGTCGTGCTGATAATGATGCTACAGTAGTATCAATTTTTGTAAATGCAGAGCAGTTTAACAATGAAGAGGATTTTAGCAACTACCCGGTCACAATTGAAGAAGACTGTGAGAAACTAGTGTCTCTAGGAACGGATATTGTATTCTCCCCTGCCCATGAAGTAATGTATTCTGCAAGGCCATTGCTTCATTTTGGTTTTGGGGCCATTGAATCGGTCATGGAAGGCGAGTTTAGGCCAGGCCATTTTAGTGGGGTGGCGCTAGTAGTATCTAAGCTTTTCAATATCGTACAACCTGATAGAGCATATTTTGGCCAAAAAGACATCCAGCAGTGTGCTGTCATCCAGCAACTCTGTGATGACCTTAATTTTCCGGTAGGTATAAGAATAGTGCCAACCGTGCGTGAGCATAATGGGCTTGCGCTTTCTTCTAGAAATTTACGCCTATCAGTAGATGAGAAGGAAAAAGCGTCGGGTATTTATGAATTTCTAAAAATGGCCCAACAGCTATTGCTTGATGGAAAGACTACCGAGGATGTTAAGTTGCTGACAAGACAAAAATTCGAAGAACACCCGCTTTTGAACCTGGAATATTTTGAAATAGTTAATAGTAAGAGCCTAATGCCAATTGAGCAGATCGTTCAAGGGCGACAGGTGTCATTATGTGCTGCGGCTTACATTGGTGAAGTTCGATTAATAGACAACATTTATCTTTTTGAGGAAGATGACAATTGAATTATTAAAGTCAAAAATTCACAGAGTGAAAATCACTCAGGCGGAATTACACTATGTAGGAAGCATTACTATAGATGAAGATCTGATGGAGGCTTCCAACATTATCGAAAATGAGAAAGTCCAGATCGTCAATATTAATAATGGTGAGCGTCTTGAGACCTATGTCATCAAAGGTGAAAGGGGAAGTGGAGAAATCTGTCTCAATGGTCCCGCCGCGCGTAAGGCCCAGGTAGGAGATGTTGTGATCATCATCTCTTACTGCTCTATGACTCCAGAGGAAGCGAAAGATCACAAGCCGGTAGTCATTTTTCCAGATGGTCAAAATAGAATCTCAGCATAATTTTGAAGGTTAACCCAATAGCCATACTGAAGTACTTGATAGGTCTGGGGGTTGCCGGTGTGTTGCTTTACCTCGCCTTTCGCAATGTTGATTTTGAGTCTTTCATAGCGAAGACCAAGGAAGTTGACTATACATGGATATACATTTCGGTGGTGTTGTCACTGGTGCCATATTTTTTACGCGCTTATCGCTGGAACCTACTACTTGAGGGGGTTGGCTACACAGGGTTAAGTACTCCGAGAACCACCGTATCTGTGATCATTGCTTACCTCGCCAACCTTGCGCTACCACGAATGGGGGAAATGACGAGATGTGCCGTGCTGCAGCGCACAGAAGGTGTGAAGTTCAGCCAAGGACTGGGGACGGTGATTACAGAACGAGCTTTTGATACACTAACGCTGCTCGGTATTATAGGGCTGACCTTCTTATTAGAATATGAGCGACTGGCTGATTTCTTCATTGAGAACTTGTTTAGTAAAATTCAACTGAGTATCGGATGGATAGTTGCACTTGTGATCATTGGTTTGCTTGGAGTCATGACATTTATATTGGTAGCCCGAATGTTGCTTAAGAGTAGCTCAACAAACAAAATAGTAGCCTTCATTAAAGAAATCATTATTGGGCTTGATTCGATTCGAAAGGTGAAGCAGCCGATTGGTTTCCTGTTTTCGACTTTAGGTATTTGGATAGCTTATTATTTCATGTCCTACATCATTGTATTTACCATACCTGAAACTTCACATCTTGACTGGATGGCTGGATTGGCACTTCTCGTAACGGGTGGAATAGGCATGGCGGCTCCTGTTCAGGGTGGCATTGGTACTTTTCATTTGTTCGTAAGTGCGATGCTCATCTCTTATGGAGTAGACCAGCAAGTTGGTATTTTTCTAGCCACCTTGTTGCATACTTCACAAGTTGGAGCGGTCATTTTGTTTGGGGGAATTACCTCATTGGTATTAGTCTTCATGAAAAAATCAGAGAAAACTGATGTTGTCGCACAATAAAATACTTACCTCAAGCGACCTTGAACAAAGAGTGCTTGCCTGGAAAGGAGATAATCAAAAGTTGGTTTTTACCAATGGTTGCTTCGATATTCTGCATCTTGGTCATATTGACTATTTGGAGAAGGCCAGGACGCTGGGTGATATACTCTTGGTAGGTGTCAACACAGATCAATCGGTCAGAATGCTTAAAGGTGTAGACAGGCCAGTCAATGACGAATACTCAAGACTAAGGATGCTGGCAGCACTTGGTTTTGTAGATGCGGTCACATTATTTGATGAGGATACCCCTTTGAACTTGATCAAACGTGTATTACCTGATATTTTAGTAAAAGGAAATGACTACAACATCAGCAACATTGTAGGGGCGGATGTCGTACTTCAATCGGGAGGAAAAGTAGAAACTATTGACTTGGTAGATGGGTTTTCCACAACAGGAATTATTGAAAAATTGAAAAAGACAAAATAGAATAGAAGATGATTTTCGTTATAGGTATTGTATTCATGATCATCAGTTGGGCGGTAAGCTCAAGGCTGAAAAGTAAGTTTAGAAAGTATTCTCAGATCGGACTGCAGAGCAATCTTTCCGGTAGGGAGATCGCCGAGCTTATGCTCAGGGATAATGGGATACATGACGTAAGTGTAGTATCGGTTGAAGGTCAGCTTACTGACCATTATAACCCTATGAATAAGACTGTAAATTTGAGCCCCGATGTATACCACGGGAGGTCTGCTGCTGCGGCGGCTGTTGCGAGCCACGAATGTGGCCATGCCGTACAGCATGCCACGGCCTACAGTTTTCTGGAGTTTAGGTCTGCGATGGTACCTGTCCAGAATGTGAGTGCCAAGGTCATGAACATTGTAGTGCTATTGATGATATTTGGTGGAGGATTTATGTACAACCTTGGTATCAACAATATTCTTCTGGTCATCATTGCTGCTCAGGCTGTGATCACACTGTTTTCATTAGTGACATTACCAGTTGAATTTGATGCTAGCAACAGAGCACTGGCTTGGATAGAGCAGAGAAATATTGTCAACACCACAGAGCATGACATGGCGAAAGATGCACTTAAATGGGCAGCTATGACCTACGTGGTAGCAGCGCTAGGTGCGGTTACCACCTTGCTCTATTACGTCATGATTTTCATGGGTGGAAGTAGAGATTAGCGGCTTGAACGAGAATGAATTTAAGAGGGCTCTTAGGAGCCCTTTTTTGGTTTATAATAGTATGCATGCATACTAAGAATGAGTTAACTTTGAATGAACAAGAGGCATTAACCCAAGACTATGAATTTTGAACTGACAGAAGAACAAGTAGCCGTACAACAAGCAGCCAGAGAATTTGCTCAAAAGGAGCTGTTACCAGGTGTGATCGAGCGGGATGATAAGCAACAGTTTCCCAAAGACCAGGTAAGTATGATGGGTGAGCTCGGCTTTATGGGTATGATGGTTGATCCTAAGTACAACGGAGGAGGTATGGATACTGTCTCCTATGTACTGGCCATGGAAGAAATCTCAAAGATTGATTCTTCTGCTTCGGTTTGCATGTCAGTTAACAACTCACTGGTTTGTTGGGGACTTGAGAAATATGGTACTGAGGAGCAAAAGCAAAAATACCTTACGAAGCTGGCGACTGGTGAGCAGATTGGGGCATTTTGCCTGAGTGAGCCGGAAGCAGGCTCTGATGCTACTTCACAGCGTACAACAGCTGAGGACAAGGGTGACTACTATCTACTCAATGGTACAAAAAACTGGATCACCAATGGCAATAGTGCTTCAGTTTACCTCGTGATGGCGCAGACCAATGCTGAGCTAGGTCACAAGGGTATTAACTGTTTGATTGTAGAGAAAGGACAGGACGGTTTTGTAGTAGGAAAGAAGGAAGACAAATTGGGTATCCGTGGCTCTGATACTCACTCGTTGATGTTTACGGATGTTAAAGTCCCAAAAGAGAATAGGATAGGTGCTGACGGCTTTGGTTTCGCCTTTGCCATGTCGACTTTAAACGGCGGACGTATTGGTATCGCTTCGCAAGCTTTGGGAATTGCTTCCGGCGCGTATGAGTTGGCCCTGAAATATTCACAGGAGCGCAAAGCCTTTGGCAAAGAGATAAGTAAACACCAGGCCATACAGTTTAAGTTGGCCGATATGGCAACTCAAATCGATGCAGCCCGCATGCTTGTACTGCGATCAGCATGGTTAAAGGACCAACACAAACCCTTCTCTAAAGAAAGTGCGATGGCTAAACTATACGCTTCTCAGGTGGCTATGGATGTGACTGTAGAAGCCGTACAAGTGCATGGTGGTTATGGTTACGTTAAAGAATTTCACGTAGAGCGACTGATGCGAGATGCTAAAATAACACAGATATATGAAGGCACTTCAGAAATACAAAAAATAGTCATCAGCCGGGAATTATTAAAATAGTCAAAATTGCCTCCCGGCCTTTTTTTGACAGTTATTGTGTCAAATCAATAATTCTATTAGTTTTATACAACTAATAGCATCTCCACTTTGGTTATTTGACCATAGCTTATTAAAAAGTGCAATGGAAGACTATAATAAGATCATAGAGTCGTTAGGGATTCGATTTAAGAAAGCTAGGAATATTAATATTTTAGAATCCCTGACCATTGAGAACTACTATGATGTAGAAAATACCATCATTATTCCTCTTCGAGGTGAGGTGAGGTATGGCAGGGATAAGACGCTGGTCAATGAGAATGAAATCCTTTTTGTGCCTGGTGGTAAGCTTGTGCCACTAACATATGGTAGTGGTCAAGCTGTAAGCCTGTCGAATGATGATTTTATCAACAACAAAGAGAAATACTTTCAACAGGTCAATGGTGTAGCGGCAGATAGTGAGTTTGAGAACTTTAGCTATCTGGCTTTTGATGCAAAAGTCTTTGATACCGTTAACTTCTTTGCTTCTCTCGATATCCCTCCTTTCGTTATTTCTGATAATCAAAAGGTTGTTGCGCTGATGAAGCAAATCAGTGATGAAGCTACCTCAGATTTTCCTGGTAAGGATAGGGTGATCAAAATACAAACGGAGCAGCTCGTGATCGAAGTGATCCGACATGTGATTACTAACAACTTGTTTGTCGAGCAGCTAGCCACCAACGTCACCTACTTCAAAGACCCGAGGTTGATTGATATTTTCGGCTATATCAAGGATAACCTTGGTGACGACCTGTCAAACAAGATATTGGCTAATGTTGCCAATGTTTCAGAAGACTATGTAGGACAATACTTCAAAATGTTGACTGGCATCAACCCTCAGGACTATATAGAATATCAGCGGATGGAGATGGCGGTGAACCTGCTCCGAACTTCCAAAAAGAGTATCCGCGAAATAGGTAAGGACGTAGGCTATAAAGATACGGCCTATTTTTGCCGTCGATTCAAGATGATGTTTGGCATCCCAGCGGGCAAGATGCGTCGGCGGGAGTCCTTAATGAACGTTTGATAGGGCGTTCATCTGCTGGATCTTATCAGCAATACCAATCAGAAGATCAGGGTCCTCTTCAATCCCATTGCCAACCACTATCATATCGGCACCAGCTTCTAAAGCCTTCTGGGCCTTACTCAAGTTGTTAATACCTCCACCTACGATCAAAGGAAGGTCAATGCTCTTACGCACCGTGGAGATCATTTTTTGAGATATAGACTGATCAGCACCACTGCCTGCATCGAGATAGATCATTTGAAGGCCTAGCATTTCGCCTGCCAAAGCCGTACACGCAGCTATCGAAAATTTATCTGCGGGTATGGGTGTGGTATTGCTCATATAGCCTGCTGTGGTTTGATTACCTGCTTCTACAAGTACATATCCGGTCGGTATGACTTCTAGCTGAGTCCTTTTGATAACAGGTGCGGCCACCACGTGTTGACCAATTAAGAACTCAGGGTTACGTCCTGAAATGAGTGAAAGGAATAGAATAGCGTCGGCCGCAGCATCGATTTGCATATTATTGCCCGGGAAGATGATCACTGGAATTGTGCTGTGGCGCTTGATCACTGATATGACCTCACTGAAATTGTTGGTGGTCATAAGGCTGCCGCCTACCATAAAATAGTCCACACGATTTTCGACGCATAGGTTGACTATTTTAAGGCATTCGCTACTGCTTCCTATCTTGTCGGGATCGATAAGCACTGCAAATCGCTTTTGTTCGTTATTTCTGCTTTGTTGAAGTTGACTGAGGATCTCCTTCATTATGTTTAATTTTTTTAGAAAGATAGCTGAAGCCAAGATGTATAAAGAATGCAACTAACTTGTCCGTAAGCGCTCGACTTAAGAACGATTTTTTATCCGGGACTGCCTTGGCCTTTGCTTTTTTTTTATTTGAGGAGGTGATCGTCTCTCTTTTTGCTAGAAGCTTGAAAGTAGCAAAACCAACGACTAGGCCACCAAGAATTATTCCCGCAGATCTTAGCGCTTTCTTTGTTTGAGCTTCCAGTTCACTGGATTCCTCGCTAATGCGATTTTTGTATTCTCTTTCTCTTTTTAGGAGACGTTTACGAATGGCCTCAAGTGACGAAGGATTACTCATCGTTATCGGCACTTGTTTCCATTGATTCGGCTACCAGTTTTTCCAAGAAGCTTTGCAATCGACCTGATTTTAAGAATAGAATTACAATAGAGAGTAGCAGAACGTAGAATGCGGTTACGATCAGATACCCGAGATATGCACTTACTAGCATCTCGTTAAGAAAACTTCCGAGTGTAAGGCTCGCAAATCCTAATAAGAAAAGCCCTAACATGAAGACTGTTACAAAGGTGATAATGAGTGCAGCAAGACCTGAAATCCTTTCGATTAGGTCGACTTTAAGCAAGTCAAACTTCACTTTCACATATTCACTTACCGTTTCCAGTAAACGCTCTACATTAAAAATCTTGGCCAAATCTACTGTTCATTTTGCCAACTGCTTTGTCAATTGGCTATGTCGCAAAGCTAAAGATTATTAGGCCCTATTGAAATATATCAAAGTGAACGGGATAACAAAAAACATAAAGAGGATGTAGAGGAACCCGATGATCCTATATTCCGCAGTTTGCTTTCCAAACCACTTGGCTAATTGTACTGGTAATACACGAAAAGAAGCAATTGGCAAGAAAATGAGAATTCCGAAAAGATTAAACAGGAGATGAACGATAGCAATGGCGATGGCCTCTTCGGATTTCAATACAGTTGCAAGTAGTGCTGTAATCGTCGTTCCCACATTGGCACCCATAATGAAATGAAAGGCTTTTTTCAAGCTTACACGTTTTGTGGCCACCACCGGGACCATCAGGCTGGTAGAAAGTGAGCTCGTTTGGATCACGCCTGTGAAAATGGCACCAATTGCGAAAGACTTGAATGGGTTGGGAAAAATGAGGTTATCTATGTTTTCCTCAATATCATTGAATACGTTGTTGTAGAAGATTTTCGAGAGCATTTTGATTGCGCCAAAGATCAAGATGAAAGACAAGATCAACATTATGTATGGATTATCGATCAAGTGGTAGACCGTATCCGAAATCGGGTCAAACAGGAAATTACCTGACCCAGCTTCAGTTGCTTCAGGGTTATCCCCCTGATTATAAAAAAATATTTTTGTAATGTATGAAGCACTCCGTGAGAGCAGCTGATAGTTGTATTCTAGTGGTAGTAGCAACACCACACAGGCAATATTGAAAATATCATGAACTACCCCTGCTGCGACTGCCCTTTCAAATTCTTTCTTCTTGGTGATGTAGCCTAGCGCAATGATAGTGCTAGTCAGTGTTGTACCTATATTGGCACCCATGATAATAGGAACGGCCCCTTCGAAAGAAATAGATCCGGAAGCAACGGCAGCTACTGTCATAGAAGTAGAAGTTGAGCTGCTCTGAATAATGGCTGTCATGAGAAGACCAATGAACAGGCCAATAAACGGATTTGAAGTGGCAAAGAGGATGGACTGAGCGATATCCTCGCCCATAAAGGAAAATGCCGTTGACATAAAATTGACACCAAGTAGAAATACCAAAATCACAAAAATGATTGAGGGTATTTTCTTGAAAGTATTTCTATGTGTCAGATTTTCAGTCACTTAACATCAGGCTGGCTAAAAATGAAGCTGCAAAGCTAACAATATTGAAGTGGTGCTCAGTCCTTTTATTGTAAAGCCAATGTTAACTCTGGAAATTCTTACCAGATAGTTTGTTCTATCTATACTTTAATTGTATCGTCAAATAATCTAATTGCTATGACAATTTTACAAGCTCTTAAGAGAGCTCTGAGGTTCTTGCATTTGGTTTTGGATGTTATCCAAAAGTGAATCAATTGTTAATCATAATGCTCTCCTTAATATTTAATTCTTATTCAAATTTCATTTGATCAAAATGATTCTATTTTTGGCAGCATAATAAGGAAGGACTGAATAAATGAGTGCCACCGAAATTATTATGTACACCGGCTTTGTGCTTGCAGCATATTCGGTGGTTGGCAATGATGCGATTCAGACCCTCGGTACTTTTCTTGCTTCGAATGCAAAAAGGCCATGGTGGGTACTGTCTCTTTTCGCATCAGTGATCCTCACAGGCGTACTATTATACGGTTGGTATGTCAACAACGGGGATGTAAGCTATGGTAGGCTGATTGGAGATCCTGTTGAGAATGGTTTTGACAATCCCAAATACAAAGAACCGGCCAACATTCCCGAGTTTGGCTGGCCTTACTTGTTGCCACCGCTCATACTCTTAATCGTGACGAGAATAGGTATTCCGGTAAGTACCTCTTTCATGATCCTTACCTTCTTTAACCCCAAGAATCTGTATGACATGGTCGTGAAGTCCATGTCTGGTTACTTGGTAGCGTTTGTTGCAGCAGTTATCCTCTACATGCTCATTTCTAAGACGCTGGAAAAGAAGTTTGCCAATACAGAACCAACAGATTTGGAAACTAAAGGCTGGACAATAGCGCAATGGCTGTCTACCGGTCTGCTATGGTCACAATGGCTTATTCAAGATTTTGCCAATATCTATGTATACCTTCCTAGGCAGATCAATTTCACCACGCTCGCTATGACACTTGTGGTCTTCTGGGCGTTGATAAGCTACATTTTTTACTCCAAGGGAGGTGCTATTCAGTCAATCGTACTTTCAAAGACCAACACGACAGACATAAGGTCTGCAACGATCATTGACCTTACTTTTGCCGTTATCCTGTTCTTCTTCAAAGAGCTCAACAACGTTCCAATGAGTACCACCTGGGTGTTTATTGGACTTCTTGCAGGCCGTGAGCTGGGCATCCGATATTTTGCCTATAAGAAGGTTGAGAATAGTACACTTGCGGATCTCGGCAAAGACTTGCTCAAAGTATTCTTTGGATTAGCAGTAAGCGTGGGACTGGTATTCCTTGTTAAGTGGCTCGTCTAAGCCTGTAGTTCCTTGATAGTCAGCCAGGCCATGAGCCCCGGCCCCAACTCTAAAGCTTCTTCATCTATATCAAAAGTAGGTGTGTGAACGCCTGAGATTATCCCTCTCGCCTCATTTCTAGTACCTAGCCGATAAAAGCAAGCATCAACCTCTTGAGAATAGTAGGCAAAATCCTCAGCGGCAAGCCAAAGATCAAGTTCTTCTACATTTTCTTCTCCCAGGTATTCTTTTGCAGCATCAATAGCGCGTTGTGTGAGCTCAGGCTCATTGGTCAGGAAAGGGTAGCCTTGGCGTATTTCGATATCACATTTGCCACCCATTGAGTCTACCACACCTTCTGCTATGGATTTTATTTTTTTGTGGGCTTCTGATCTCCACTCCTCATTCAAAGTGCGAAATGTACCTTCGATTATTACCTCGCTAGGGATGACATTAGTAGCACCATCACCGATGATTTTACCAAATGATAAAACTGACGGTATTCGTGGATTAGCAGTACGGCTCACGACCTGCTGTAGCGCAACTATCAAGTGACTTGCCATCAAGACAGGATCGACAAAGCGTTCGGGCATGGCAGCATGACCGCCTTTGCCCACTACCGTAATATATATCTCGTCGGCAGAGGCCATGTACATACCTTTTCTAAAACCGACTTTTCCTACTGGAATAAATGGCATAACATGCTGCCCGATAATCGATTTCGGTGAAGGGTTTTCTAATACCCCCTCCTTGATCATCAATGAAGCTCCTCCTGGTAGCTTCTCCTCACCGGGCTGAAAAATCAACTTGATAGTCCCTTCAAATTGGTGTTTTAGCTGGTTCAATATAGTGGCGGTAGAAAGTAAGCTCGCAGTGTGTACATCATGTCCACAAGCATGCATCACCCCGTCGTTTGTAGACCGATACGGCACCTCGCTTGCCTCCAATATTGGGAGTGCATCCATATCCGCTCGTAGTGCTACTGTCTTGCTACCAGGGTTTTTACCTTTGATCAGACAGGTCAAGCCAGTGTCAGCTATTCCGGTTACAGGATCCAAACCAATTGCTCTTAACTGCTCTGCCACATAAGCAGAGGTCTTGTATTCCTGGTAAGAAAGCTCAGGGTGGGCATGTAGATGCCTACGGTTAGCAACAGTCTGTTCGACAATCTCAGCAGAGAGCGTTTTTATTTTTTCCGCTAGGGACATCTACTCGAAGTATATACGCTCTGGTATGACTATGGCCTTTGGGAACTCCTCTTTGACCAGAGTATAGACTTTGTTAGCCTCCAAACGGTCAAAAAACCGACCGATCTTGACTTTGAAGTTGGGCTGGATGTAGCTGATTTCAGGTTCGTATTCTTCAAAGGTCTCATAAACCTTGGTTTTAGTTTCATTGGCTTCTTCACGATTGTTGCCAGAGTAGAGTTGCACTGTAAAACCGTTAAGAAACTCAATCTCACTACGTGATGCTCTGATGGCGGCTAACACGCTATCCAGCTCTGATTTGATGTGGTATTGGGGCTCAACATCTTGCCTGTCAACCACAGTTTCGGTGTTTTCTTCGATCTCAACGAGTGTTTCAACACTAGGCCTGAGATAGGACAGGTCTTCGTCATAGCTTGCTATGGTAGTAGCCGTAGGCTTAGATGGTGCACATGCTATGATCACTAATCCTAAAAGAAGAAAGCTCAGTTGTGTAGTCAGGCGCATAGGCTAAGATTCAATAATGACACATCGATTGTTTTTCACATCTTCCTCCACAGTCTTGAACTTTACATCTTTCTTGACAGAACCGTCCTGGTACTGCACTGTGACACGTTCATTTCTTCCGACGATCTTTTCCGATTTTACTGGAGCTTGCTTTTCGACAGGTGGTCTGTTGGCTTGAGCCCTTCCTTGCAGTGCGGATCTTGTCTCTTCCTTACTTTCTTTATAATTGGTGCGCTGTGCCTGCTGTCTGGCAGCATGTACGTCATCAGCATTCTGAACAGGAATAGCCGCTTTGGACAAGAAGGATACTGTGTCTTCGTTGACCTTGCTGACAAACCCTTTGAAAAGTTCAAATCCTTCAAACTTGTAGATCATTAATGGGTCCTTCTGCTCATACACAGCATTTTGAACCGATTGCTTAAGATCATCCATGTCCCTGAGATGTTCTTTCCAAGCCTGATCTATAATAGCAAGCGTGATCATTTTCTCCATGGACTTAATAAGAGTATCACCTTCTGATTCCACACTTTCCTTGAGATTGGTGGTGACGCCTATCTGCTTTTTGCCATCGACAAATGGTACTAATATGTCGGTAACGGTAGCACCTCGTGTATCCAGTATATTCTTAAGAATTGGGAGCGCATTAGTCTTGATTTGCTCATTCTTAGATTTGTAATGCTCGAGAGTTGCTTCAAAAAGCTTTTGAGTTAAGTCAACCGGGCTGATCGCAGCAAACTCCTCCTTTGAAATCTCAAGGTCGATGCTAAGCACACTCAGTGCGTTGAGCTTAAGGCTATCATAGTCTTCGGCATCTTTGGCTCCTACCGCAATATCATCGCAGGTATCATAAGTCATATTGAGGATGTCCAGTTCAAGACGTTCCCCAAACAGAGCATTCTTACGCCTCCTATAAATAACCTCACGCTGTGAGTTCATCACATCATCGTACTCAAGTAGACGCTTTCTTGTAGCAAAGTTGTTTTCCTCCACCTTCTTCTGAGCGCGCTCAATCGATTTGGTGATCATGCTATGCTGGATTACCTCGCCCTCTTCCAGGCCTAGCCTGTCCATGATTTTGGCAATTCGATCACTACCAAAGAGACGCATCAAATTATCCTCCAGAGACACAAAAAACTGTGAAGAACCTACGTCTCCCTGGCGACCTGCACGGCCTCTCAACTGACGGTCAACACGGCGCGACTCATGTCGCTCAGTTCCTATGATAGCGAGCCCTCCGGCTGCTTTGGATTCAGGTGTAAGCTTAATATCCGTACCTCGACCAGCCATATTTGTGGCAATGGTCACTGTACCAGGCTTACCGGCCTCAGCTACTACTTCAGCTTCACGGGCATGTTGTTTCGCATTCAGCACTTGATGCTTGATATTCTTAAGGCTAAGCATTCTGCTGAGTACTTCAGAAATCTCCACGGAAGTGGTACCAACCAGCACGGGACGTCCTGCTTCAGTCAACTCGACAATTTCATCTACTACGGCATTGAACTTCTCCCGGACAGTCTTGTAGACTTTGTCCTCCATGTCCGCTCTTGCAATGGCGCGATTGGTAGGGATGACAACCACATCGAGCTTGTATATTTCCCAAAACTCACCAGCTTCAGTTTCCGCAGTACCCGTCATTCCAGAGAGCTTATGGTACATCCTAAAGTAGTTCTGAAGCGTAATGGTAGCGTAGGTCTGTGTGGCATCTTCAACCTTCACATTCTCTTTTGCCTCTATGGCCTGATGAAGTCCATCGGAGTAGCGGCGGCCTTCCATGACACGGCCTGTCTGCTCATCGACAATCTTCACTTTGGCATCAACTACAATATACTCCTGGTCTTTTTCGAAGAGTGTGTACGCCTTAAGTAGCTGATTAACCGTATGTATACGTTTTCCTTTGACAGAAAAGTCCTGGATGACTTCTTCTTTCTTTTTGAGCTTTTCATCCTCTGCCATGCTGGCATCATTCTCTAGCTTGGCAACTTCGACTCCTATGTCGGGCATAATGAAGAACTGAGGGTCTTCTCCGTCCCCTGTGATCAAGTCAATCCCTTTCTCGGTGAGTTCAATCGCATTATTTCGCTCTTCGATGGTGAAAAGGAGTGGAGCATCAGCCTCAGGCATCATCTTGGAGTTATCCTGCAAATAGAAATTTTCCGTTTTTTGCATGATGGCTCTCATACCTGTTTCACTCAGGTATTTTATAAGAGGCTTGAACTTAGGTAGTCCGCGGTAAGCCCTAAATAGTGCTAAACCACCATCAGTTTCATTTCCATCCTTAATTAAGCGCTTTGCATCATTCAAGAATTGAAGAACAAGTTTTTTCTGCGCTTCAACCAACTTAGAAATACGCGGCTTTAACTCATAAAACTCATGCTCATCACCTCTTGGTATCGGACCTGAAATAATCAATGGTGTACGGGCGTCATCAATCAATACCGAGTCGACTTCATCCACCATGGCAAAATGATGGTGATGCTGTACCAAATCCTCTGGACTCCTCGACATATTGTCACGCAAGTAGTCAAAGCCAAATTCGTTGTTGGTCCCGTAAGTGATATCCGCCAAATAAGCATTGCGGCGTTCTGGAGAGTTGGCTTGATACTTATCAATACAGTCAATCTTCAATCCATGAAACTCGAAGATTGGAGCATTCCACTCTGCATCTCTCTTAGCCAGGTATTCATTGACGGTTACGACATGTACACCTCGACCTGCAAGAGCATTAAGGTATGCTGGTAGGGTAGCTACAAGGGTTTTACCTTCACCTGTCGCCATCTCGGCGATCTTACCAGTATGCAAAACAACTCCACCGATCAGCTGGACGTCATAGTGCATCATCTCCCATACAACCTCTACTCCGGCGGCCATCCACTTGTTATGCCAGATGGCCTTGTCACCGTCTATTTCTACGTTAGTCTTCTTAGCGGCAATAGACTTATCATTCATGGTGGCGGTTACCACCAGTTTTTTATTCTCCTTGAGTCTGCGTGCGGTCTCTTTTACTACCGCAAATGCTGCAGGTAGTATTTCGAGAAGTACTTCTTCAAGTTTCTCGTTTTTCTCTTCTTCCAGCTTATCGATTTTGGCGAATGCCGCTTCCTTTTGATCAATATCATCTTTTGGAGAGTTTTCAGCTTGATCATGAAGCTGCTTGATCGATTTGTCTAAATCCTGTGTGGCGTCAGCTATTTTGCTCTTGAACTCGGTGGTTTTTTCGCGAAGCTCATCGTCGGTTATACTGCTGAGTTTGTCAAATTCAGTATTGATTTTACCTACATAAGGCAGCAACTCCTTCAGGTCACGATCCGCTTTGGTCCCGAATAATTTGGTAAGTCCTTTAGTGACTAAATTGAGCATAATTCTACTTCGTCAAATAAGTTTTAAAGTTAGTTTTTTTGACTCAATAGTCGGGTTGGTATCGGCCTATTGAATCAGATATTTACGTCTCCTTCGAAGACACACATGGCAGGACCAATGAGCTTTACATCTGTGAAGCCGCTATCACTTTGTTTGAAACTCACAGTCAATTGTCCTCCGAGGGTACTGACGTTTACCGGGCTTTGAATATTTTTTTTGGTCGCAGCAATAGAAGCGGCCGTTACGCCTGTTCCGCAGCTCAGTGTCTCATTCTCCACACCACGCTCATAGGTTCGTACTTTTATGGAGTGATTGTCTACAACTTCTACGAAATTGACGTTGGTGCCGTTAGGACTATATTCTTCGTGCATCCGAATGTTTCGACCTTCATCAAACACATTTTTACTTTCCACATCGTCGACGAACTCTAAATGATGAGGAGAGCCTGTGTCCAGAAAAAGACCTGAAAGTCGATGGCTTATACCTGTGGTGTTATGCATATCAAGAGCCACGATATTGCCACTGATGGTGGCTTTGTGTGCGCCATCTGTAGATTGAAATGAAGCGTGATCTCCAATCATACCAAGTTGTCTTGCAAACATCACGGCACACCGGCTACCATTGCCGCACATGCTCTGTGATCCGTCACTATTGAAATAGATCATTTCAAAGTCCAGGTCCGGATGATTTTGAATAAGAATAAGCCCATCCGCGCCGATACCAAATCTTCGGTCACACAACTTTGTGATTTGTTCTTTCTCCAAAGACAGTCCAAGGCTCCTGTTGTCAATCATGACAAAATCATTGCCTGTTCCTTGGTATTTGTGAAAATGGATATTCATCAATGCTAATTGCAGATGGCCCTAAAGAAAAAAAGCCAACACTAAGGTTGGCTTACGATTTCTTTTGCAAGAAGATATTAAACCTTCTCCTTGATACGGGCTTTCTTACCCTTAAGATCTCTTAAGTAGTAGATCCTTGCTCTTCTCACCTTGCCTCTTCTGAGCACTTCGATCTTCTCAATGCTTGGTGACAGCAATGGGAAAATTCTTTCTACAGCGATCCCGCTCGAGACTTTTCTCACAGTGAAAGTCTCTCCGTTCGAACTCTTATTTTTTCTTTGGATCACAGTACCCTGGAACTGCTGAACTCTCTCTTTGTTGCCTTCCTTGATCTTCACGTGTACGTTGACAGTGTCACCAGCTTTGAAGTCCGGACGGCTGCTTCTTATCTCTTCGGATTCAGCTTCTATTAATTTTATTAGCTCACTCATGGTGCTTTTTTTGGCTATCTGAAAATCGGACTGCAAATATAGCAATTAGTATTAAAAACAAGGATGGTGATATAATTATTCTGTTGTGCCATCGAGCAAATTTGGTCTGCGTGATTTAGTTCGCTCGATTGACTGTTCATGTCGCCACTGCTCGATGTTGGCTTCATGGCCAGAGAGTAGCACATCCGGTACTTTCCAACCGTTGTATTCTGCTGGTCTGGTGTAAACTGGTGGCGCAATTAGATTATCTTGAAATGAGTCGGAGAGTGCAGAAGACTCATCATTGAGTACCCCAGGGATAAGTCTGATGATCGCATCAGATATTACAGCAGCAGCTAACTCTCCACCAGAAAGCACATAATCGCCGATGCTGATCTCTTTAGTTACTAGATGTTCTCGAACACGTTCGTCAACACCTTTGTAATGTCCACAGATAATTATGATGTTGTTGAGTAACGAGAGCTGATTGGCTATTGACTGATCAAACTGTACGCCATCAGGACTGGTATAAATGACTTCATCATAGTCATTGTCTTTTTTAAGGTCGGAAATGCATCGATCGATCGGTTCGATTTGCAATACCATTCCTGCTCCTCCGCCGTATGCATAGTCATCTACCGTTTTGTGCTTATTAGTAGCGTATGGTCTTAGATCATGTACCTTAAGTTCAACAATACCTTTATCCTGTGCCCGATGTAGAATACTTTGATCGAATGGGCCTTTAAATAATTCCGGTAGGCAGGTAATAACGTCTATTCTCATGAGAAGAATCTTTTAAGAGAATACATCTACTAGACCAGCTGGAAGCTCTGCGATGACCTGTTTTTTATCACGGTCTATTTTTTTAATTACTTCCTCAGTAATCGGTATCAAGACTTCCTTATCTGATGTAGTGCGCACTGTAAAGAGATCTTGTCGACCTGTTGAAATGACATTCTCTATTAGTCCAACGATTTCGGATTGATCCAAGAGTGAGAAGCCGATAACTTCATGATAATAGAATTGGTCACCTGTAAGATCAGGAAGATTGGAAAGCGGGAGATATACCTCAGATCCGCTCAATTCTTCAGCCTGCTCACGAGACTCAATATCTTCTAACCTAAGTCTTGCTTTCTGAGGTGGCTGAATCGAACAAGCTTCAACAAAAAAAGGAACCAGCTCATTTTGCCGTAGCAATAGAACTGATTCCAAATTTTCGTAATCTTCAGGGAAGTCAACATCTAAAAATGCAAGAACCTCACCTTTAAGCCCATGGGGCTTTATAATGTAACCTAGCTGGTAGCAATCATCTACCTTCACGCTAGCTTAGTCTTTCTTCTCCTCTTCTTCAGTAGATGCGTCAGCCTCAGGTGCCTCTTCTGCTTTTGGTGCTTCTTCGGCCGGAGCTTCAGCAACTTCTTCTGCTGGTGCTTCTTCCGTTGCAGGTGCTTCCGCGACTACTTCTGCTTCTACACTCGCCTCCTCCGCTGGAGCTTCTTCGCTCGCCTCCTCTTCAGGTTGTGCTGCAGCTAGCTCTTCTGCTTGTCTTTGCTTGATGGCCTCTGCCCTGGCTTCTTTCACCTTGGTTTCTGCCTCAAGTCGTGACTTACGATCTGCTTCTTTCTTCTGAGCCAAAGAATCAACTTTACCTTGAATCTTAGCTTCTTTCTGATCTAACCACTCTTGAAGACGCTTATCAGCTTCCTCTTGAGTTATAGCTCCTTTGTTAACACCGATCTGAAGGTGCTTTCTGTACATGACACCTCTGTAAGACAACATCGCCTTAACAGTATCGGTAGGCTGTGCACCTTTCATTACCCAATCGAAGGCCTTTTCGGCGTTGATATCAACGCTTGCAGGGTCAACATTAGGATTGTAAGTACCAATTTTTTCAATAAAGCGACCATCACGTGGTGCTCTAGCGTCAGCAACGACTACATCGTACATTGCTCTCTTCTTGCGTCCTCGACGCGCGAGTCTAATTTTTACTGCCATTTGTTAATTATAAGTTTCTATGGATCACGTCCATTAACATTTAAATTCCTTTTCAAGAAAAGGAACGCAAAAGTAGTGATAATTAATCAAAGAGACATCAGGTGTTGGTAAATCAGAGAGTTAAGTAATTGTTAATTGAATATTTGCTAAAGCGGTTATACGGTTTTTCATTCTGAAACTGATCAATTACCTTTGATACGAAATCATATATCGTTCATACCCAATGGATAAGTTTTCATATATCTCGAACGCCCATACCAACTACATAGAAGACCTCTACTCATCTTACAAGACTGACCCTAACAGTGTTGATGAAAGTTGGCAAAAGTTTTTCGAAGGATTTGAGTTCTCTCAGGAACAGTTTAATGGTACCGCTAAAAGTAGAGCTGATATCGCTGATTCGACTGAAATCAAAGTACGTAATTTCATTTATGCTCACCGGTCAAGAGCGCATCTTAAGTCAGATACAAATCCTGTAAGACAAAGGCGACAGCACGTGGTGAGACTTGATCTCGATAACTTCGGTTTGTCTGATGCTGATTTAGATAAGGAGTTTGATGTTGGTTCAGAGATCGGAATGGGTAGGGCCAAGTTTAAGGACATTAGGGGGCGTCTAGAAAAAATCTATCTTGGGTCAATTGGATATGAGTTTAATCATATCAGGAACTCTGACACTTTCGAGTGGTTCAAGCAGAAGGTTGAAACTGAAGGTGTCAATATAGAACCATCTACAGACCAGAAGAAAGAGATACTTCAAAAGCTCAATGAAGCAGTCATTTTTGAAAACTTCCTTCATACCAAATACATAGGGCAAAAGCGATTCTCGCTTGAAGGTGGTGAGAATACTATTACTGCACTGCACACTATTATCAACAAGGCAGCAGATCATGATGTAGAAGAGATTGTGATCGGCATGGCGCATAGAGGGAGACTCAACGTCCTTGCCAACATCATGGGTAAGACCTATGAAGAAATATTCAATGAATTTGAAGGTGGAGTTGACCCTGACCTGACTATGGGTGATGGTGATGTGAAGTACCACCTGGGTTACTCAAGCTATATCAAAACTAATTCTGGTAAGAAGATATATGTAAAGCTTGCTCCAAACCCTTCTCACCTGGAGGCGGTAGACCCTGTAGTACTCGGATATACTCGCGCTCAGGTAGATGATGAGTATAGAGAGGATTTTAGCAAGGCTATCCCAATATTGATACATGGTGATGCGGCGGTTGCCGGTCAAGGCATAGTCTACGAATGTATCCAAATGTCACAATTGGATGGCTACTCCACCGGCGGAACCATTCACTTTGTGATCAACAATCAGGTAGGATTTACAACTGACTATGATGATGCAAGGTCGAGTATCTACTGTACGGATATAGCTAAAATCGTCGATACCCCCATATTGCATGTTAATGGGGATGACGCTGAGGCGGTAGCTTATGCTGCACGATTGGCAGTAGAGTACAGACAAACATTTCATAAGGACTTCTTCATAGACTTACTGTGCTATAGGCGCCATGGGCACAATGAAAGTGACGAGCCCAAATTCACTCAACCTAAACTTTATAGCCTCATTGCCAAGCACCCTAATCCAAGGGAGATCTATGTCAAGAAATTGGTTGAGCGTGGGGATATAAGTCAGAATAGGTCTAAGCAGTTGAACGATGAATTTAAGAAGCTCCTACAGGATCGTCTTGATGAAGTAAAGCAGCGACCCCTTCCATATAAGCCTCAAAAGATAGAAGAGGAATGGAATCACCTACACAGGTCAAAGCCTGGTGCATTTGACAAATCTCCAGATACTGCAATCTCCACAGAGATGGTTAAGACAGTCGGGGAAGTTTTGACATCTATTCCTCAAGGCTTCAAGCCACTGAAGCAGATAGAGAAATTGATCAAGGATCGAAAAGCTGCATTTTTCGAGAAAAAAGAACTTGGATGGGCCGATGGAGAGCTACTAGCATATGGATCATTGCTCGCAGACGGTAAGATTGTGAGGATGTCAGGTCAGGATGTCAAGCGCGGTACGTTCTCTCATCGTCATAGCTACATCTTTGACTCAAATACTAATGAGCCCTACTGCAACCTTAACTATGTCTCAGAAAAGCAGGAGCCATTCAGGATATTTAATTCGCTCCTATCAGAATTCGGAGTTCTCGGATTTGAATACGGATATGCGATGGCTACTCCTAATGCCTTGGTGATCTGGGAGGCACAGTTTGGAGACTTTGCAAATGGTGCTCAAGTCATGATAGACCAATTTATCTCTAGTGCAGAGAGTAAATGGCAAAGAATGAATGGTCTGGTCATGTTATTGCCGCATGGATATGAAGGTCAAGGGCCTGAGCACTCAAGTGCGCGACTTGAAAGGTTCCTACAATTGTGCGCTCAGGACAACATTGTGGTAGCTAATCTGACTACCGCTGCTAATATCTTCCACTTAATGAGGAGACAGGTTACATGGACTTTTAGAAAACCATGCGTGGTGTTCTCTCCTAAGTCGCTGCTGAGACACCCTGGTGTTGCCAGCCCATTAAAAGATTTCACAAGCGGAACTTTTAAGGAGGTAATTGGTGATACTTATGTGACGAACAAGTCGGTTCGTAAGGTATTGCTCTGTTCTGGTAAGGTATATTTTGACTTGCTAGAAGAGCAGCAGAAGAAAAAAATCAAGGATGTCGCAATTACGAGGATTGAACAGCTCTACCCGTTTCCTAAGAAGCAGTTGGACGCGATATTGAAAAAATATAGTAATCCTGAAGTATTCTGGGTACAAGAAGAACCTGAGAATATGGGAGGATGGAGCTTTATGCTCAGAACATTTGGTCAAGGTATAAAAGTGATATCTCGACGTGCAGCTGCCTCCCCGGCCACAGGATTTGCGAAAGTCCATAGGCAGGAGCAGCAAGAACTAGTTAAAGAGGCATTTAAATAATATAACCATCAGTCAAAATGGCTTTAGAAATTAAAGTACCCAATGTTGGTGAGTCAATAAGTGAGGTGACCATCGCTCAATGGATGAAAAAGACCGGCGATTCTGTTGAAATGGATGAGGTGATTGCCGAGTTAGAGTCTGATAAGGCAACTTTTGAGCTAACAGCAGAGGCTGCCGGCGTGCTTACCACCAAAGCTAATGAAGGTGATACAATCGAGATTGGAGCTGTCATTTGCGAAATCGATACGGCTGGTGCCCCAGCAGAAGCATCTATTGTGTCAGAGGCTGTCCCAGCCCCTACTGAAGTTGCTGAAGCTAAGGCTACCGGAGAGACAATGGAAATGCATGTGCCGGCGGTAGGTGAGTCTATCAATGAAGTGACCATCTCAAGCTGGATGGTTGACGATGGAGCTAGTGTAGCACTGGATGATGTCATCGCAGAGATAGAATCGGATAAAGCAACTTTTGAACTTACGGCGGAGGCCAACGGTGTGCTACGGCATGTGGCCAAGGAAGGAGATACCCTTGAAATAGGTGCGCTCATTTGTAAAATTGAAGTGACAGATGGAGCTCCTACTAAAGCGGAGAGTACTCCTGTCGAATCCAGCACCCCTGTTGCTGAATCACCCACTGGAGAGCCTGGGTATGCCTCAGGTCACGCATCTCCAGCAGCAGCTAAGATCCTAGCGGAAAAAGGAATAGCAGCAACAGAAATAAAAGGCTCAGGTGTCGGTGGCCGCATTACCAAAGAGGACGCGGTAAATGCTGAGAAATCAGCTCCGGTATCAGCTCCAGCGTCTAGTGCCGCACAAGAGGCTCCTGCAGCTCCCAAAGGCGACAGAGATCAACGTCGTGAGAAGATGACCAATCTTCGTAAGACCATATCCAGAAGGCTTGTTTCTGTTAAGAATGAAACTGCCATGTTGACAACATTTAATGAAGTCAATATGCAGCCGATTATGGACTTGAGGAAAAAGTACAAAGAGTCATTCAAGGATAAGTATGAAGTTGGCCTGGGATTCATGTCCTTCTTTACCAAAGCATGTTGTATGGCACTTCAGGAATGGCCTGCTGTCAATGCTTACATCGATGGTGAAGAAATGGTCTACAGCGATTTCTGTGATATTTCAATTGCCGTATCAGCGCCAAAAGGGTTGGTTGTGCCAGTGATCAGAAACGCTGAAGGCATGAGCTTCGATCAGATTGAAAAAGAGATCGTAAGATTAGCGACAAAGGCTCGTGAGGGTAAGTTGAGTATCCCTGAGATGACAGGAGGGACTTTCACGATCACTAATGGTGGCATTTTCGGCTCAATGCTTTCTACACCGATCATCAATGCACCACAATCTGCCATTCTCGGTATGCACAACATCGTTGAGCGACCAGTAGTAGAGAATGGCGAAATAGTCGTGAGGCCAATCATGTATGTCGCTTTGAGTTATGATCATAGAATCATTGACGGACGTGAGTCTGTCAGCTTCCTCGTTCGTGTAAAGCAGTTGCTTGAAGACCCAACAAGACTTCTTCTTGGCGTATAATGTATTTTGTACAAAGTATTAAGTACAAAGGCGTAGGATGCATAGATACAAGGAGCTTGATGTTTGGAAACGCAGTATTGAACTTGCTACCCAAGTTTACCATTTGACAAATTCCTTTCCTCTTGAGGAAAAGTATGGATTGATTTCTCAGTTAAGAAGGTCTGTCGTTTCAGTTTCATCCAATATTGCTGAAGGAGCAGGTCGAAATTCTGACAAGCAGTTTATAAATTTCTTAAGCGTAGCTGTTGGATCAATTTTTGAATTGGAAACTCAGTTGTTAATTTCTCAGAATGTTGGTTTAGTGGAGAATGACAAACTTGATCCGCTTCTAAAGGATGTTGAAATAATCTCAAAAATGATATTTAAACTACAGAGCAAGTTGAGTCCAAATACTTAATACCAAATACTCTGTACCAAAACAAAAAGATATGGATTACCAAGTTGCAGTTATCGGTTCAGGACCTGGTGGATATGTAGCGGCTATACGTTGTGCACAGCTAGGTCTCAAAACGGCTATCATTGAAAAGTACGACACGTTGGGAGGTACATGCCTCAATGTCGGTTGTATTCCATCGAAAGCTTTGCTTGATTCTTCTGAGCATTTTCATAATGCTGAAACTACTTTCAAAGAGCACGGCATCACCATCAATAAGCCAAAGGTGAATCTGAAGCAGATGATTGCCCGCAAAAGCCAGGTAGTACTTGATAATGTCAATGGCGTGAGCTTCTTGATGAAAAAGAACAAGATCGATGTTCATCATGGTCTGGGTTCGTTCGTTGATAAGAATACGATCAATGTAGAAGCTGGTGATGGTAAGAGCTCTCAGATCACAGCTGAGAAAGTGATTATCGCCACAGGTTCAAAACCAGCATCACTACCATTCATCAACATCGATAAGAAGAGAGTCATCACATCTACCGAGGCGTTGGAACTTAAAGAAGTACCAAAGCACATGATAATCATAGGTGGCGGTGTGATTGGTATGGAGCTGGGTAGTGTTTATGCCAGACTGGGAGCTAAGGTGTCCGTAGTAGAGTTTATGGATAACCTAATCCCATCCATGGATGGCACTATGGGCAAAGAACTCCAGAAGGCACTCAAGAAGCTTGGATTTGATATTTACTTAAGCCACAAAGTGACTGAAGTCAGCACTTCAGGTAAGGAAGTGAAAGTAGTTGCTGAAGCACCGAAAGGTGACAATCTAGAATTAACTGGGGATTACTGCCTGGTTTCCATTGGTAGAAGACCATATACTGATGGATTGGTGCTGGACAAAGCAGGGGTCAAGATGGACGACAGAGGTCGAGTCGAGGTTGATGAGCATTTGAAGACAAATGTGGACAACATTTGGGCGATCGGTGATGTGGTAAAAGGGGCAATGCTTGCTCACAAGGCTGAGGAAGAGGGTGTATTTGTGGCAGAACAAATGGTTGGGCAGAAGCCTCATATCAACTACAATCTGATCCCAGGGGTGGTATATACATGGCCTGAAGTCGCTAGTGTAGGCTTCACGGAAGAGCAACTAAAGTCTCAAGGCAAGAAATTTAAGACTGGTAAATTCCCTTACAAGGCTCTAGGACGAGCCAGGGCGAGTATGGATACTGATGGTCTTGTTAAAGTATTAGCTGATGCCGAGACAGATGAGATCCTTGGCATGCACATTATTGGTGCGAGAGCTGCGGATATGATTGCCAGTGGTGTTACTGCCATGGAGTATAGAGCTTCTGCTGAAGACGTGTCACGTATGTCACACGCACATCCGACCTACATGGAAGCTGTAAAAGAGGCTTGCTTGGCTGCTACTGAAAATAGGCCTATTCATCTGTAGGCAGATTCTATTTTAATAAAAGCATGGCATATCAGCCTAGTTAAATATTTTTGGTTCATGTCTGTTCTAAAGTTGGGATTATATCATAGATAATCTTTCCTGAGCTTTTTTATCTTCATACCTCAAACCACAATGTTATGAAGCATTTTTTTCAAGGCTTAGTATGCTCTGTTTCCTTATTGCTTATCTGTACGAGCGTCAGCAGTGCTCAAGAAGTTGACCTGAACGGCCAAACGCCCTCTTTAGCTTTCAATAGCCCCCAAGAGGAGTACTATTTTAAGCGAGGTGGTCAATCCACCTCAATTGATTTGGTTATGCTCTTGATGCATTCGGAAAGTACTGATACTAGGCAAATAGCTTATGACTCAATCTATTTAGCATCTAAGATAAGCGCGCTACAGCAGCTTCATCTGCCCAAGAAAAAGTATAAAAAGTACATGCAAGAACTCTATGACCGTGTTCATAGTGATTTCCTAAGACGATACAAAGACTTTGCACCAATCAGAGATATGTTCTCAGATGGCATCTACAATTGTGTAACAGCGTGTGTTTTGTATGCCACAATTTTCGACCAATTGAGCATACCCTACAGCATCAAAGAGACACCCAATCATGTCTATATTATAGCTAGACCTCAAGGTGAAGAGTATTTAATAGAAACGACCAATCCAGCTACCGGTATGAATGACCTAAGCGAGTCATACCAGCAGCGCTTTGTGCAAGTACTGTTGGAAAACAAAATGATCACCCAAGCAGAGTGGCAAATCAACGGCACTCAGTCCATTTTTGATGAATACTACTACAAAGCGGAAGATATAGACTTGACTCAGCTAGTAGCACTCCACTATTTTAATACTGGATTGACATTGTTGGAGGAAGAAGATTATAAAAGTGCTTACTTCTCATTGGAGAAGTCGAATGAACTATATCCAAGCGAAAAGATTGGGCTTGTACTCTATAGTGTCGGAGTACAGCAGATAGCTGAGCACGAGTACGAAGATCAACACTACGTCATATTACTCTCCAAAATATCAAGAAGTGAGCATGCTGTAGATAACGAGCTTTTGGGTGAGTTTGGCCGCATCACCAGTAAGTATTTGGTTAATGACAATATGCCAGTGATCTACGATAGTATTTACCACTATCTCCGCAATAGTTTCGACCGAAAGGAACTGATAGAAGACATTGATTTCGTTTACCATTTTGAGCGTGGGCGAATTGCATTGGTAAGGGATAAAAGCAAAGTGGCTAAACAGCATCTCAAGGAGGCCTACATTATGGAGCCAAACAACATTGACGTAGAAAATATGCTCATAGCAGCCATTGCTAATTCATTGGCAAGAGAGGATAAGACTAGCGTAGTGCTTGAGGAATTAAACAGTTATCTCGAGATTAACAAAGACTTTCTAAGTAACAAAAGTTTCGGCTCAATGTATATTACCGCTCACCTCTTGGGCATGTATAATAGCTTCGAGAATCGTGACGTAGAATCCGGCAAGTATCACAAAAACCAATTTGAAGAACTGTATGGAGTGTATCCAACCTATAATATAGATCAGGTATTAGTAGGTCGGGCATACTCACTAGCATCCATATACTACTTTAAACGCGGCGACTATGGCACAGCTAAGAGAATGCTCAACTCGGGCTTAAAGTATGCCCCAGAGAATGTCGAACTGCGCAATCGTCTTTATAGTCTTGGTAACTAGATATTTTCAATTGCAAGGTTGTGAACCTTTGTAGCAATGTGGTACGTGCCTTTATTGGTTTTGTATTGCCCGACAATGTTGAGCTTTTCCATGATAAAAGTTCCAGGGGCTGGATGTAGCACTATTCTCGCAACTCCTTGTTTTACATCCATCTCGCCAAGCTCAGAAATATCCAGATACTCCCCTTGTTGTAGCACACCATTATAAAATTTAACGTTGCGCACCTTTTTGGCAAACTGAATAGTAACAATGTATTCCCCAGAAGTCTTTAACCGATCAATCTCCTTTACAATTATTCTCGGTTGGTCAGTGATCTGTTTACCACTTTTATAGTATTCTTTCGTTTTTCTGCTCTGTAGACCATTTTGAAATGGTATTTCAGCCGATATTTTCCCGTTGCTGAAGTAGTACTTCTGTATTCCATGCTTAACACCATCGACATATGGAGTTTCTTTTTTGACTACACCAGATTCGTAGTAAGTTGTAGCAGTACCATGTTTAATATTATTTTTATAATAGAGCACTAATTCTTCTTTCCCGTTAGGGAAAAAATTTATCGCTTTACCTTCTTTTTTACCATCAACATAGTTGACTTGTGAGACAACAACTCCTTTTGACTTCTTAGTATAAAGACCATTTCTCTTTGTACCCTCCTTTGCTTCTTTTTCATCCTTAGTTTGTTCTTTTGGAAGCCAGCTAAAGTTTTCACAACTCTGAAGTAGCAGAGTGCTCAATCCTACAATAAACAAGAATTTTGATAACGTCATGTAAAAAAACTTTAATTGCTAACGTAGCAAAGCTGTTCAATTGTCGCAAGACTTGAACGCCAAAACCATGATGAGTGGCACTGCCCAATTGAAAAAATCCACATGGCTTTCGCAAGTACATGGACTACCTTAAATTTGCCCCAATTTATCTAAAGCTGACCACCTTAACTTTTCCTTCATGCCTAGAGACAAGAGTATCAAATCCATCCTGATCATAGGGTCAGGCCCTATCGTAATCGGTCAAGCTTGTGAGTTTGACTATGCAGGTTCACAAGCATCACGATCACTAAGGGAGGAAGGCATAGAAGTAACCTTGATCAATTCCAATCCGGCAACTATTATGACGGACAAGGTCACAGCCGACAATGTCTACTTGAAGCCATTGACCAAGTCTTCAATCAAGGAAATTCTCGAAAAACATCAGATTGACGCAGTGCTTCCAACCATGGGAGGTCAGACCGCTCTTAACCTTGCCATAGACTGTCAGAAAGCAGGTATTTGGGATCATTACAATGTCAAAATGATAGGTGTTGATATTAACGCTATTGAGACCACTGAGGACAGGGAGAAGTTCCGACTCAAGATGAAGGAGCTTAACGTGAATGTCTGTAAAGGTGAGACAGCAACATCCTTTTTGAAGGGTAAGGAAATAGCACAGGAAATAGGCTTCCCTCTGGTAATCCGACCTTCATTCACGCTAGGTGGATCTGGTGGTGGATTTGTGGAAACTGCTGATGAATTTGATAAGGCGCTTACACATGGTCTGACTTCATCACCTATCCATGAGGTATTGGTCGAGCAAAGTATTCTGGGTTGGAAAGAATACGAGCTAGAGCTTCTGCGGGATGGCAATGGTAATATCATCATCATCTGCTCTATCGAGAATTTTGACCCGATGGGTGTTCATACTGGAGATTCCATCACGGTAGCACCGGCTATGACACTACCAGATACGGTATACCAGCACATGCGTGATCTGGCTATCAAAATGATGAATGGCATAGGCCAATTCGCAGGGGGATGTAATGTGCAGTTTGCAGTCAATCCAGAAGATGATATGATCGTAGGTATCGAGATTAACCCTCGTGTATCTAGATCATCAGCGTTGGCCTCTAAAGCAACAGGATACCCTATTGCTAAGATTGCAGCTAAGCTGGCTATCGGTTACAATCTGGATGAGCTAGATAACCAAATCACGAAAAGTACTTCGGCATTTTTCGAACCTGCCATTGACTATGTGATCGTCAAAGTACCAAGATGGAACTTCGATAAATTCAAGGGATCTGATCGTAGGTTAGGACTACAGATGAAGTCAGTAGGAGAGGCGATGGGTATTGGCCGCAACTTTCAGGAAGCACTCCAGAAGGCCTGCCAATCACTTGAGATTAAAAGAAATGGCCTAGGGGCTGATGGTAAAGAACTGACCAATCAGGAAGAACTTCTTAAGAGTCTCAAGAGCCCGAGTTGGAATAGACTGTTCCATATCTATGACGCCTTCAAGCTGGGCATTCCTTTTAAGACCATAAGGAAGCTAACCCAGATCGATCCATGGTTCTTGCACCAAATAGAGGAGCTAATTGCCATTGAAAGCGAAATAGAGAAGTACACCATTGATGATATTCCACACGAGCTTCTCGCTCTTGCTAAGAAGAAAGGATATGCTGATCGACAGCTAGGACATCTGATGGGTTGTCTTGAAAGTCAGGTCTTCGATAAGCGTCATGCGCAAGGCATTCACAGAGTCTACAAGTTGGTGGATACTTGTGCAGCAGAGTTTGAAGCAAAGACGCCTTACTATTACTCGACTTTCGAAGAGGAGAATGAGTCAGTCCCAACTGACAACAAAAAAATCATAGTTCTCGGTAGCGGACCTAACCGAATAGGGCAAGGCATTGAGTTCGACTATAGTTGTGTGCACGGTGTATTGGCCGCTAAGGAGTGCGGCTATGAGACCATTATGATCAACTGTAATCCGGAGACGGTATCTACTGACTTTGATATTGCTGATAAGCTATATTTCGAACCAGTTTTCTGGGAGCATATCTATGAGATCATCTTGCAGGAGAAACCAGTTGGTGTAATAGTCCAGCTGGGTGGACAGACGGCCCTCAAGTTGGCAGAAAAGCTCAAGCGATTTGATATCAAGATCATCGGTACCGATTTTGCGTCACTTGATTTAGCAGAAGACAGAGGAAGATTTTCTGATCTCCTCAAAGAACTGGACATTCCATATCCTAAGTACGGCACCATTGAAGATGCAGACGAGGCATTGGAGCTCTCGAAAGAGATTGGTTACCCATTGCTGGTAAGGCCATCATACGTACTTGGTGGTCAGTCAATGAAGATCGTCATCAATGATGAAGAGCTTGAGCAGCACGTAGTTAATCTTCTCAAAAGCAAGCAGGACGGAAGAATACTTCTTGATCACTTCCTTGAAGGTGCGATTGAGGCCGAAGCGGATGCTATTTGCGATGGAGAAGAAGCTTATATCATTGGTATCATGCAGCACATAGAGCCTGCAGGTATACACTCTGGTGACTCTTATGCGGTCCTTCCTCCTTATAATCTCGGTGATTTTGTCATGCGACAAATCGAAGAGTATACCAGGAAAATTGCGCTAGCGCTGAATACGGTCGGGCTGATCAATATTCAGTTTGCCATCAAAGATGATAAGGTCTATATCATCGAGGCTAATCCACGCGCTTCAAGAACTGTCCCATTCATTTGTAAGGCCTATGACGAGCCTTATGTGAATTATGCCACGAAGGTGATGCTAGGGGAGAAAAAAATAAAAGACTTCACATTCCGTCCTACTAAGAAAGGTTATGCGATTAAGGAGCCGGTGTTCTCTTTCAACAAGTTTCCTAACGTGAATAAGGAGTTGGGGCCAGAGATGAAGTCAACTGGAGAGGCAATCTACTTTATCGATGATTTGATGGATGACTACTTCTTGAAAATCTATTCGGAACGTAACTTCTACCTCAGTCGCTAAGTTATATAAGTGATATGTTGAAGTTCTTACTCATACTGTTCCTGATAGGATATATCTTCTTCAAGCTATCAGGATATCTTTTTAGGTTACTGTTTTATAAGGCTTACCAGCAACAGCAATTTCAGCGGTCTGCTGGACGCCAACAGAATACGGGTTATGCCCAAAGACCTGCGGATGGCAATGTAAAAATTGATCACGTCCCCCAAAGCTCAAAAAAGGAGCAAAAAGATTTCAAAGGAGGCGAATACGTAGATTACGAAGAGGTAGACAAGTAATTTGATGAAGGTTGTAATGACCTTTTTTATCTGCTTCGAATATCAAATTATCAATATCTTTGCGACCCTAATCGACTAGAGCATGGCTTGGTTTAACAGAACGGATAAGGGCATTCAGACGCCCACAGCTAGTAAAAAGGAAGCGCCGGATGGTTTGTGGTACAAGACCCCTAGTGGAGCAATTATCCACATGCGTGAGCTTAAGAACAATGCGTTCGTATGTCCTGAAGATGACTATCATGTAAGAGTTGGCTCAAAAGAATACTTCGAGATTCTTTTTGATGACAACAAGTTCAAGGAACTAGATGCCAATCTGAGTTCAAAGGATCCATTGGAGTTTGTAGACTCCCAGTCGTACCCGAATAGAATAGAAAAATCTCAGAAAAAGACTGGTCTTAAGGACGCTGCAAGAAATGCAGTGGGCAAAGTGAACGGAATCGACCTTGTTGTTTCCTGTATGGATTTCAGCTTCATAGGAGGGTCTATGGGATCTGTTGTTGGAGAGAAAATTGCACGAGCTGTCGATTACTCATTGAAGCATAAGACCCCCCTGCTGGTGATTTCAAGATCGGGTGGTGCCAGAATGATGGAGGCAGGTTTCTCTTTGATGCAACTAGGCAAAATTTCTGGTAAGCTAGCGCTTCTCTCAGAGGCAAAAATCCCTTACATATCACTACTTACTGACCCTACGACAGGCGGAGTAACGGCCTCATTTGCGATGCTTGGTGACTTCAATATTGCCGAGCCTGGGGCCTTAATCGGATTTGCTGGGCCAAGGGTAATTCGCGAAACAATTGGTAAGGATCTGCCTAAAGGATTCCAAAGTTCTGAGTTCGTTTTGGACCATGGATTTCTTGACTTCATTGTCGATCGTAGAAACCTCAAAAACAAACTCACCACGCTGCTACGTCTATTAGAAAAGTAGCGATTCGATACAACATTTGAGTTGTACACCAAGTTGATTCGATCTATTCTAGTGGTTACTGGCAATTAGCCTTTTGAGGGCGTTGCAAATAGCTATTATGAATTATATTTGAGCACTTAAAAAACTAACAACTACTTCTTTATGTCATTTGTAGTTATTACCTCGATTATAGCGTTTACTGCTGTTATAGTAATGCTAGTCTTGATTCTGCTCTTCGCTCAGTCGAAGCTAGTACAATCAGGAGATGTTAAAATTATTGTGAATGGTGATGAAGCTAATCCAATAGTAGCTTCTGCCGGATCTACGCTTCTCTCGACACTTTCTACTCAAAAAGTGTTTTTGCCATCTGCTTGTGGTGGAGGCGGTACTTGTGCCATGTGCAAGTGTAAAATACATGAGGGTGGAGGAGACGTGCTTCCAACTGAAGTAGGTCACTTAAGCCGTACTGAGCAAAAAGAGCATGTCCGCCTTTCATGCCAGGTGAAGGTGAAAAATGACATGCGCATTGAGATACCAGAGGAGATATTTGGTATTAAGAAGTGGGAGGCTACTGTAGTGAGAAACTATAATGTCGCTTCGTTTATCAAAGAGTTCGTTGTTGAGCTGCCAGAAGAAATGGACTATGAGGCAGGCGGTTATATTCAGATAGAAGTGCCTAAGTGTGAGGTAGACTTCAAAGATATGGATATCACTGCTCACCCTGATGAGCACCCTGGTCAGGCTGATAAGTTCCAAATGGAGTGGGACAAGTTTGGTTTATGGGATTTGAAAATGAAGAATGATGAGACCATCGAGCGAGCATATTCTATGGCCTCTTATCCTGCTGAAGGTCGAGAGATCATGCTCAACGTTCGTATTGCTACTCCACCTTGGGATAGAGCTGCTAATGGCTGGATGAAAGTAAATCCGGGAATTGCCTCTTCTTACATCTTCGGACTTAAGCCTGGGGACAAAGTGACTATCTCTGGACCATATGGTGAATTTTTCATTAATCCATCTGACGCTGAAATGCTATACGTCGGTGGTGGTGCTGGTATGGCTCCAATGAGGTCTCACCTTTACCATCTTTTCAAGACTTTGAAGACTGGCAGAAAGGTAACCTACTGGTATGGTGGACGATCAAAGAGAGAGTTGTTCTACATTGATCACTTCAAAGAACTCGAAAAGCATTTCCCTAATTTCAAATTCTACATGGTGCTTTCCGAGCCTATGGAGGAGGATAATTGGGTAGCCAAAAAAGATATCAATGATGCAGAAGGAGATGGCTTCTTAGGCTTTGTTCACCAATCTGTGATTGATCAGTACCTAAGCAAACACGACAACCCTGAGGATATAGAACTGTACTTCTGTGGACCTCCATTGATGAACAATGCGGTGCAGAAGATGGGTGAAGATTTTGGAATTCCTGACGAGAACATTCGATTTGATGATTTCGGAGGATAAGATTTAATCAATCTATGAGGAAGGGAAATTGGGAAATTTCCCTTTTTTTATGCTTTCAAGTCACTGAATCATGGATATCAAGCTGCTATTTGACAGAGTCCCAGCTGAGGTAGTAGATCAGAAATATGATCGCAATTGCCTCTTTCATTCGCTCCACATAAACGCCGAGAAAGTACCAGATCTCAACAATATTGATATGGCCATCATTGGAGTTGTGGATGGAAGAGCTATGGCAACTGAGAATGGTGTAAAAGATGCTCCCGATCATATTAGAAAGCAACTCTATGAGCTTAAGAAGGGCAAGCCTTCGTATCGCATCGCTGACTTGGGCAATTTGAGAAATGGCCATGATCTGGATGAGACCAAGGCGCGCTTATCAGAATTGTTGAGCTCTCTCTACGAAAAGGGCATACTTCCCATTGTCATAGGAGGCACCCATGATTTCGATATCGCTCAGTATCAGGCTTATGAGTTGACCGAAAAACTGGTCAGTGTTCTAAACGTTGATGCTCGCATTGATATGAGCGATGACTCAGAAGCTGTACCAACGGACAAACACATTCATGAAATACTGATGCATGAACCGAACTTCCTGTTCGATTACATACATCTTGGTTACCAGTCGTACCTAGTGCCTTATAACTCTCTCGAGGTGCTCGAAAAGCTCAACTTCAACCTTGTCAGGCTTGGGAAACTCAGAGATGCTCCTAAAGAAGTTGAACCAGTGGTACGCGAGGCTGATATGGTCACTTTCGATATATCTGCAATCCAGTCGACGGTGATGAAAGCAACACATCAGCCGATACCCTTTGGGTTGACTGGTGAAGAAGCTGCGCAAATAGCATGGTTTGCGGGATGCAGTGATAAGTTAAGTTCAATGGGGTTTTACGGCTATGATCCAGGTCTTGACGACCAACATATGTCCTCTGCTTTCGTCATTGCCGTAGCACTATGGTACTTTATGGAAGGCTATTACAATCGCAAAGACCAACATGACTTTTCAACTAAATACTATACAAAGTATATAGCGACACTAGCCGATCAAGAGCCAAATGAGATCGTCTTTTATAAGAGCACGCAATCGGAGAAGTGGTGGATGGAAGTACCGGTCCATACTGCTAAGAGGCTCTACGCAAGGAATAAGATTGTATCGTGCAGTTATGAAGATTATACATCAGCCACGAAAGGAGAAATACCAGACAGATGGATTGTGGCCTCCTCTAAAGTATCCTAGTATTTAGGAGGCATTACAAACCACAGGATGATATAAACAAGTATCCCAGGAAATGCTGCACTAAAAATCGAAACTAAAATATAGGCTATTCGAACGAGTGTCACATCCAGATCGAAATACTCAGCAATACCAGCGCAAACCCCCGCAATTACTTTTTCATTGGATCGTGTTAATCGTGCTGTGCTCATGATTACTTATTCAATAGATAAATAAAGGTATTGTTACTCTTCATTACAAAATCGCACAATTTTAGGAATCTTGAAAGATGTACGTTGGAGTTTTTAGAAGATTCGTCGACCTCTATTTTGAAAACCTCATTGTATGATTGATCATATACCACGATCAATTCTGATTCAATGAGATCATTGCTGTTTTGATCACTGCTGCGCTCCACCAATGACGCTATTTTTTCAGTGGAGTTAGAACCTGTGGCGTTAGTTATGTTGAAGCTGATGAGTACCGCTACCGCAACACCCACCAAGATGATCAGCAGTTGTTTTTTAAGAGATTTATTCGCGGTGTACATTGAGTTTTACTTTGAGTTTTTGACCTACCGCAAATTAGGTGACAAGACGCATGCCAAGTTTTTTTAGTAACTGATGATCAGCAAGTTATAAGAGACTCGGCTTGGCCTTATGTGCTATAAACGTACACTTGTTTTCACAAATGTGAACGGCTTCATTCAGGATTCACACTTTCGTACCTTCTGGAGTTCGGTGGAAGCATCTATCATCTTGGTCCAGTGGATTCTCTGTTTAGAGGTGATCGACTCATAGACAATACCCTCCTCAGTCTCGACTACTTTACACCTACCAAGTTCATATCGAAGAGACTCTACCTCATCACCTGGCGAGAGTTCATTATGATCAAGATCCTGAAGTACTCTTTTTTCTGGTGGCTTATCCTTTTTCTTGAACCAACCAAACATATTATTTCCGATTGTGTAAGAGCACAAGTATAGCTATTTGGCAACAATTGGTTCATGTTGACTCCAATAGATTACTGCGTAATTACTTGTAGATTTTTGAGCAAATTTTTATTTTAGATAAGTAGTTCTTTAGAACTATTACATTTTGACCAGCTATGAAAAGGATATTCCACTCTCTATTCCTATCGGGAATGCTATCTTCGATGTTTCTTTATACCCAGGCTGAAACATTAGGAGAAAGGATCGCTAACTCGGAAAAGATTTATTTTGTAAAGTTCATGCCGACGAAGGTTTTGGTTCAATTCAAGAATTATAATGAATCTCCTTATTCTTATAAACCAACATTCTTCGAAGATAAGATCAGCTCTATGGAGGTAGTGACATTCACATCTAACCATGGAGACATGAAGTTCATTTATGAGAATGAGATTTCCCAGTTTCAGGCCGATTTGATCAATGAAGAGCTATTGGAGTACTTTGAGGAGCTTATGGGTAAGGATAAATTAGAGGTGATTGCCCCTGACAAGTTCAAAGAAGAGTTTGCGGAAAACTCAATCTACATTCAACCGGAATTTGAGCCATTCATCTTCGTGGAACATACCAACGATGACGAGTTTCATTATGTGTCTATGAATACGTTCAAGGCTGACTTTGGTATCAGTCTGTATGAAGTTCCTGAGGGAAAGAAGAAGAAAAAGGTAGTTTCCAGTGGGGTTAATGGCAATATACTCAAGGAGATGTTTGGTCGTGACGGTTATGCAGATAATGTAGAAAAAGCCCAGGCTTTGAATCAATTGTTTGATGATTACTTCTATTACCTGGACTTTGATTTTGATTGGCACTTCAACAAGTTCAAGAAAGCTTTTGAGAAGAATCTTGCAAAGCAGATTTAGTGATCAGCTCGTTTGACCACTAGCGATCTCTGCTACCTTGTTCCATACTCTGAAGACATTTTTATAGCATATCTTTTCGATATCCTCTTCTGTATATCCACGTTTTAAAAGCTCAAAGATTAGATTAGGGTATTCCGACACATCCTTTAGGCCAGTAGGCAGTGAGTCTCCCACACCATCATAGTCAGAACCGAACCCCACATGGTCAATCCCTGCTAAGTCTACCACACGGTCGATATGGTCAGCAACTATTGCCACGGTCGCATAAGGGTCGGCTTCCAGCATATAGTTGGTGATATACTCCTTGGCTTTAGGATTATTTCGATCAAGTTCATTATCAGCTAGCCAGTTGACAATGTGCTCACGTGCAGCCCTTAGTTTGTCCTGAGACTCTTTGGACAAAAAAGATGATCCGAAGTTGATCTGGATCACCCCACCGTTTTCTGCAAGTCGCTTGATCATGTCATCAGACATATTTCTCTCAAAGCCAGGAGTGAAGTGCCTGGCAGATGAATGTGAGGCGATGCATGGTGCTGTAGTCAAGTCCATCACCTGATAGAAGGTGCTATCCGAGACATGAGATATATCTACCATTATGCCTACACGGTTCATTTCTTTGACAACTTCCTGACCGAATGGGCTCAACCCATTCCAGGTTCTGGTGGTGTCATACGAAGAATCACAAATCTGATTGTCTTTGCCATGTGTAAGCGTAATGTACCTGATACCACGATTATGGAAATATTCTACATTAGACAGGTCATCTTCTACAGGTGCACCATTTTCCATACCCATTGGCAGTGATACGAGACCTTTATCAAAATTGGCCTGTACATCAGCCGGGGTTTTAGCTAGGGCAAATTTGTCTGGGTAGGTATCAGTGATCTTTTCAACCATTGTGATAAGACTGTCAGCCAGTTGTTTTGCTCCACCCGTTATCTGGTATGAAGAGGGGATATATATCGACATAAATGGAGCATCCAGTCCGCCTCTTTTAGATTTAGGATAATCGAAATTGCCATCTGTCTCGACTGACACATCCATGATCTCTTTTTTGAGCATGAAACCAGCCACTTTCATTCTGTAAGGAAGGTCTACGTGTCCGTCGGTGATGATATACTTGTCAGCAAGTTCTTTGGACCTTGCGCGTAACTCCTCTTCTGTTGGAGGAGTTTCTGCTACCTCCTGACTCGTTTCTTTGGCAGTACAAGCACACAATAAGACTAGAGTAATTAATTGTAAGAGTTTCATAATTGTTTGGTTAGCTAAAGGTTGAAACTAGTTAGCGGTATTTGTAGAGAAAACAGTTTTTTTGTGAATGGATAGTACTTGACCAATCGACCCTTTGCCAAAGGGAAACAAAAAAGGCCATCTCGTTAGAGATGGCCTCATACAATACATTATAGAGATCGCCTAGTTGGCGTCTTCTTGTACTACAACTTCAATTTCAATTTCACCAGATACTCCGTCACCTGGAGTTATTGCTTTTACCCAGATTACACCTCGTTTGCTTCCTCCATCCTTACCCGGATCTGTTTCAAAGGCTATCACCTGATCAACAGATAAGTCGGAGATTACTTGATTTTCATCGGTACCACTATCAAAAGCACCGTCTATATCCGCCCAAGATGAAATTACTACGAATTCCTCAGAAGTGATATTAGTAGACCTGAATGAAATGGAATTAGTCACTGTCCATCCCGCAACCTGAGCACTAAAAGCGCCATCTCCTACCACTGAATAGGCTTCTGGAGAAGCTAAGCTTGCATTGTCATCTACCCCATAATAGTAGCCAAAGTCAATTGTAGCTGAAATAGGATCTGCGGTTCCAGTAACATCGGTTGGTGAATAGGTCATTCCAGTGCTGCTACTAAAAAAAGATGTTGCAGACAAATCGCCGAGTGGTGCTGAGAGTAAAACCGCAGTATAAGCCCTGGCCGACGGAGACTCTACTGTAATGGTCCAGGTTTCAGCATCTTGTAGATTACCATCATCTACCAATAAGAAATCCAAAGTCACAACACTACCAACTAGGTCAGCAGTAACAGGGACTGAGAAACTTGCAGAAGCACTGGTTGCTCCTGCATCAAGACCAAGATCATTACGCGTTTGCTCGTAGACTGGCGTGAGGCCTGTAACTCGTAGTACATTGAATCCTCCTGGCGTAGAGGCATCCCATGAAAAGGTTATTTCATCACCTGGTTCTGCCGTGATGTCAGTACCCGAGCCGGTTCCACCGCTCGCATTGACTGTTAGTGTTGGAGCAGCAGGCGCTGGTGTTTCATCATCTTCGCTACCGCAACTTGCCACTAAACCAAGGCCTACTAGGGCCATAAGACTCCAAAGTTTGTTGATTCGATTTTTCATTATAGATTATTTCAAATTGGAATATAACTAATTGTTACTCAGTTGATTGTAAATCAAAACTATTTCTTATTCTTTCAGCAATTGATGCGAATTTCGACAACCTATTCATTAAATAATAATAACTAGCATTATTTTAATACTATTAAAGAAATGCTCATGCCCTTTGCCATTTGTATAATTCTAATTTTTACTTTGATTATATCAATCAATTTCAAAATTGTACAATACTGATGGTTACGTAACTTTTATAGCAGGTATATATATTTGAATTGTAAAAATATGAGACATGAGGCCAGTATGAACTGATCGCCATTTTTTATATTTTTAATGATTGATAGTTTTGATAAGTTGTTTTTTACTACAATTTATTTTAACTAGACCCTTAGATCAAACCGGCTATATTGGTCTATTGACGAAAGATTATCAACTAAATTGAAACGTATAGAAGAAAGTTTACAATATAACTTATTATCGCTATGACTGACATTTCACCAGAATTACTAGGAGCCTGGAATACCTATGGGAGGCTAGCCGCTTATCTGATAGCCGGAGTTGGTGTTCTTATTTTCTTTGTTCATCTATTCAGACTGATGACTATAAAGGAACAAAAGGACAAGTATGACTATATCAACACAAGTGAGATCAATCTGCTTTGGTATGCTGCACTTTTGCTTATCATCGGAGCAGCTGTATATACTAACACTTTAGTAGAGAAGACCGGATGGTTATGGTTCTTCGTGAGGATATTTGTTAGCTCTATGCTAGCGATAATAGTGGGTGTGGTAGTGCAGAATGTACTCAAGTTCTACTATCCATTCTTCATAGAAAAGAGGTTGAAGAAACTGAGATATTCTCCTCGTGTTTCGCCTGATGGTAGAAAGATGAGATTATTGAGCGAGGAAGAGGAAGATGTGTATTTGGATGAAGGTATGCAGGCGGAAGAGGACGCGTTCTCCGTTGACTATGATGTATGGATTGATGAAGAGTCAGGCTATACTAAAATCGAGAAGTATAATGGTAGACTGCATGCGTTGAAATGCTCTGAGTGTAACTACCAGACATTGAAACTGACTCAAGAGGAAGTGATCCAGTCACCAACTACTACAGAGGAAGGTGAGCTTATGAAGCACTTCACTTGTACCTACTGCGGTCATAAGGAAAGAAAATCGGCAAGACTTCCGAGACTTAGAGAAGGAGCTGAAGCTTAAGCGATAAGAATTTTTGAATTTTAAAGCCCTCAAGAGAGGGCTTTTTTTATGACTATTGTCAGAGCTTGATACATACGTTTTGAGCCTCTGTGAAAAATCTTAAGGCCTCATCTCCGCCTTCTCTTCCTACACCTGAGGCTTTCATGCCACCAAATGGTGTACGTAGGTCTCTGAGCAACCAGCAGTTGATCCAAATGACACCTGCCTCGAGTCGATGGGCCACATTGTGTGCGCGTTTTACATCTGACGTCCATATAGTGGCACTCAAACCGTACGTCGTATCGTTAGCCATGTTTATAGCTTCATCCTCTGATTTAAAGGGTATGATGCTGACTATAGGCCCGAAGATTTCCTCTTGATTGAAGCGACATCCGTTCCCCAGTCCGGCTATGACAGTGGGAGCATAGAAGTAACCTTCGGCACATCTCCCTGATATCCGGACCTCACGGCCACCGGTTAGTACCGTTCCACCTTCTTCTTTGGCCAACGCTACGTAGTACTTTATTTTCTGTAGGTGATCATAGGAGATAAGTGCCCCCATGGACACTTCTGTAAGTGGATCCCCCACTACTAACTTGTTTACCCTATCAACAAAAGCACTGCAGAAACGATCATAGAAGGTATTCTGAACCAGAATTCTCGAACCACACAGACATATCTCTCCCTGGTTAGTGAAAGAAGATCTTACTGTGGTTTCGAGCATCTCATCAAAATCGCAATCCTCGAAAATGATATTTGGGTTCTTACCTCCTAGCTCAAGTGATAGCTTTTTAAACATGGGTGCCGCAGTAGCAGCCAGCTTTTTTCCAGTGTTTGTACCTCCGGTAAAAGAGATCGCTTTAATCTCAGGATGTTCCACAATGGCCTGACCAACTTCTGCGCCATATCCGTGAAGTATATTGAGTACTCCAGCAGGTAATCCACTCTCGATGCACACGTCACTTAACAGAAATGCGGTCATCGGGGTGAGCTCAGATGGTTTTGCAATGACGCAGTTGCCAGTGGCCAGTGCTGGAGCGATTTTCCAGGTAAACAGGTACAGGGGCAGGTTCCATGGAGATATGCAGCCAACCACTCCAATGGATTTTCTTCTGGTATAATTGACCGCTTGCCCTTCCATAACATTCGCGTCGGTAGAGTTACCGACAATGGCTGAAGCAAAGAATCTAAAGTTAGCTGCGGCTCGCGGAATGTCGATTTGATTGGCAAGATGTTTTGGTTTGCCGTTATCCACTGATTCGGCTAGCGCTAATTCCTCCCGCCGGGCTTCAATGTTATCAGCAATACGGTGAAGTATTTTGGAGCGCTTTTCAATGCTCAAGCCAGACCATTGCGGTAGCGCCTTTTTGGCAGCTAATACTGCTCCGTTGACATCTTCTGTGGAGCTTGCAGGAAGCGTACTATAGACTCTACCAATTGAAGGATCAATATTGTCAATGGTGGTGCCATTTTTGGAAGGCTTGAGTTCACCATCAACATAATTGAGTATCTGTTGGCTCATAAGCTACCTGTCCTGCCTCCATCCACAGGTATATTGGTGCCATTGATATATGCTGCCGCAGGAGTCGCAAGAAAAGCCGCTAATCCTGCCACCTCCTCTGGAAATCCAAAGCGACCAGCAGGAGTGTCTTTCTTGAAATCTTCGATGACTTGTTGCTCTGATATGCCCAACTTTGCAGCTTTGTTTTCTATGATGCTCTGTAGTCTGGCAGTCTCTGTAAAACCCGGTAGTACATTGTTGACTGTAATACCATATCCGCCTAGCTCTACCGACAAAGTTTTTGCCCAGCTGGCCACCGCACCCCGTACTGTATTGGATACACCTAAACCTGGGATTGGGATTTTTACAGATGTGGAAATGATGTTAATGATCCTACCAAAACCAGTAGTCTTCATGTATGGTGTTACTGCCTGAACCAAAATGTGATTACAATGTAAATGGAGGTCCAAAGCGCTTTGAAATGCCGCGAAATCAGCTTCTACAATGGGACCACCAGAAGGGCCACCAGTATTATTGACGAGGATATCAACCTGATTGTCATCTTCGAGGTACGAATGAATTTGACTTTTGAGATATTCAGGGTTGGAGAAATCTGCGACTAGTATTTTATGTTCAACCGCCGAAGTTTTTTTTAGCTCGTCTCTTACTTTGTTCAGCTCAGATTCATTTCGCGCTAGCACTGTGACCTCAGCCCCGAGAAGGGCTAGTTCTAGTGCGCAACTCTTGCCAATTCCTTGCGTGCTGCCACAGACAAGGGCTTTTTTACCTTCCAGTGAAATGTTCATTTGATTTCGATTCGCTCTTCAAGAGAGCAGTAATAATTTGTTTAATTTAAACAGAAAATGAGTTGATGACCTAATCCTGAGAATGATGGCTATTAAAAGACCCTTTAATCTTTATGAGTGGATTGAAAACAACCGAGAACTTCTTAAACCACCTGTAGGAAACAAGAATCTCTATGTAGATGCGGGTGACTATATAGTAATGATTGTGGGTGGTCCCAACGCCCGAAAGGATTATCATTTTAATGAAACCGAAGAACTGTTTTTCCAGTTGGAAGGAGACATTCTGGTGAAAATACAGGAAGATGGTAAGCCTGTAGATATTCCAATAAAGGCAGGAGAGATGTTTTTGTTGCCTGCAAAAGTGCCGCATTCACCCATTCGTTCAGAGGGATCAGTAGGCCTGGTAATAGAGAGAAAAAGGGAGAAGTCGCATGATGACGGACTACAGTGGTACTGTGATAATTGTAATAATAAACTCCATGATACTTACTTTCATTTGACCAATATTGAGAAAGATTTCTTGCCGAGGTTTAGAGAATTTTATGGATCGGAAGAGTTACGTACCTGTAACAATTGTGGTCAAGTGATGGAGACCGATCCCAGGTTTGTCTAATATGCAAGGAACTGCTAACTCAGTGAAGCAGGCACGCTTGCTCGATGAGAGCGACGATTTATCTCAATTTAGGTCGAGCTTCTATATTCCAAAGCATCAAGGACAGGAGGTTATTTACCTGTGTGGTAACTCACTTGGCCTACAACCGAAGGCTGTAGCGTCCGTAATTGACGAGGAACTTGACAACTGGAAAACTAATGGTGTAGAGGGACATTTCAACGGTGTTCGTCCCTGGATGTATTATCATAAGTCGTTTACCTCCTATTGGAAAGATCTCATCGGGGCTGGTGAGAAAGAAGTTGTGGTGATGAACAACCTGACGGTCAACCTTCATCTGTTGATGCTGTCATTTTACCGGCCAGCAGCTAGTAGATACAAGATCATCATGGAGGGACATGCTTTCCCTTCCGATCAATATGCTGTTGAGTCCCAAGTCAGGCTGAAAGGATATCAACCCGATGAAGCTATCATAGAGGTATTTCCGCGATCCGGCGAACACTATCTAAGAACAGAGGATATAGAAGATCAAATCGCCAAAGCAGGTGATGAGCTAGCATTGGTCCTTTTTTCAGGAGTACAGTACTATTCAGGGCAGTTTTTTGACCTACCCGCTATAGTGGATGCCGGACATCAAGTCGGAGCATATGTGGGTTTTGACCTTGCGCATGCTGCTGGTAATGTTCCTTTATCGCTTCATGATTGGGGAGTTGATTTTGCGACCTGGTGCAGCTACAAGTATCTAAACTCAGGTCCTGGCAGTGTATCTGGCATTTATATACATGAGCAACATGCAACAGATAGGTCCTTTCCCCGATTGGCGGGATGGTGGGGACACAATGAGCAGGAGCGGTTCAAAATGGAGAAAGGCTTTGATCCGATTCCTACCGCCGAGGGGTGGCAGCTGAGCAATGCCCCAGTGTTCAGTATGGCACCCCACCTGGCTTCTCTCAAGCTTTTTCAGGAGGCGGGCATGGCCAATTTGAGAAGCAAAAGTCTCCGGCTGACTAGTTTTCTTGAGGAGCAACTCATGGGAGTAAAAGGATATAATACGGTTTTCAGTATCATAACGCCGCTAGACCCGAAAGCAAGAGGCTGCCAGTTGTCATTATTGTTTCATGAGCGTGGTAAGTCAGCTTTTGATTGGCTATCACAACATGGTGTGGTGGCCGACTGGCGGGAGCCTGATGTGATCAGGGTAGCGCCTGTTCCACTTTACAATTCTTTTGAGGACGTTTACAGGTTTGCTGAGTTATTAGATCAGGCACTTAGTCAATGAGTATGAAGAAGGAAGAAGTAGTCATATTTGGAGCTGGGCTGGTGGGCTCTCTTCTATCAATTTACATGGTCAAAGCAGGTTTTAGGGTTACTGTATATGAGAAGCGCAGTGATCCTAGGAAGACGAATCTATATGCGGGACGCTCCATTAACCTGGCATTGAGTATACGAGGAATTAGGGCGTTGGAGACAGTGGGACTGAGTGAAGACCTGAAGAAGATGGTCATACCCATGAAGGGTCGCCGCATGCACGATGTAGAAGGTAATCTGACATTCCAACCGTACGGCAAAGAAGGGCAGTATATCAACTCAATTTCGCGGGGAGGCTTAAATGAAAGACTTGTAATGAGGGCTGAGGAGCTAGGTGTCAGTGTGCTTTTTGATCACAAGTGTGTGGAAGTAGACTTAGACAACACAAGAGCAACAATCCAAGGTGATGGACAACTATTTGATATTGAAGCTGATGTGATGTTTGGTGCAGATGGTGCATTTAGCGCCATGCGTCAGTCCTTTTTGAAGCAAGACAGGTTTAGCTATGAGCAATATTACATAGAACACGGTTATAAGGAATTAAGCATACCTCCTGCGACGAATGGTGATTTTGCAATAGCTCCCGACGGATTGCACATATGGCCAAGAGGTAACTTCATGCTTATTGCCCTACCTAACCTGGATAAGAGTTTTACGTGCACGTTGTTCTTTCCCTTTGAAGGCGATCCATCATTTCAGTCGATCCAAAATGCACAAGATATTGACCAATTCTTCAAGAAATACTTTCCCGATACACTTGACTTAATACCTGACTTGATAGATCAATACACATCTAATCCTACCTCTAGTTTAGTGACGGTCCGCTGCTATCCCTGGGTAAAAGAGAGGTGTATGATGTTGGGCGATGCGAGCCATGCTATAGTACCATTTTATGGTCAGGGCATGAATTCCGGATTTGAAGACTGCTATTTGTTTGACGAGTTGGCCAGGTCGCATGGTTATGATTGGGGTACCGTATTGGGAGCATTCCAAAAAACCAGAAAGAAGGATGCTGACGCGATTGCAGATCTGGCACTAAAGAACTTTGTTGAAATGAGAGACCATGTAGCTGATGAGCGATTTTTGGTCCAAAAAAAGGTGGAAGCACTGCTACATGAACTCTATCCCCAAGAGTGGACACCACAGTATACTATGGTCACATTTAGTCATGCGCCCTATTCGGAGGCATGGAATAGAGGTAATCTGCAACACAAGGTTATTCAACCATTTCTTACTCAGGATGTCATCAATAACCCAGAAACGATTGATCATGAAGGGGTTATCAATGCGTTAAGATCAGTGCTCTAATTTGAGCCTCTCGGCCAACTCGTCTATTGATTCTTGTTCTACTTCCGATATGCCATCCGCTGCATTCGCAAATAGGTACATGCTCTCTAGCACAAACTCTTTGGAAGTACGATCATCCTTAATGTGCTCTTTAAGAACGTTAAGGAAGCGCTTTTCCCACTTCGCAAGATTCTCCAGTAGATACCTGAATTCAGTCCTGAAGTTCATAGCAAGGTCACTTTTCTTACCCGTGTTACCTTGGTCTGTGTAGAATTCCTCAGCCATGCCATCCGCAAGCTGTAACACTGCATCCCACTCTTCAGGATCAAGCTTGCCATCACACATACATATCATCAATGATGGAAACAGGCTAAGAATGTATTCAAATTCCTCAATCGATAGATTGACATTCCGAACCTTCCTATATTCAGCAAAAAGTTTTTCAGTTTGTTGATTCATCTGCACTAACATTCTTCTCTTAAATTAATTGATTAAAACATACATCTATTCATTAATACCGTTTCTTTGGAACAGGTAACTGTCAAATAGAAATATTTATATAAATAATTTAACGATACTAAGATTATTTGTTTCAACATTGATCAGTTTATTTGGTTAGAATAGCATGAAAAAAGCAGTGATCATAGGTTCTGGTATCGGAGGACTAGCAGCTGCCGTAAGACTAGCAGTCAAGGGTTATGACGTGGAAGTACTGGAGGCCAACAGTTATCCTGGAGGAAAGCTTTCGGAGATAAGTATTGATGGCTTTCGTTTTGATGCTGGTCCCTCACTTTTCACCCTACCGGAATTAGTTGATGAGCTGTTTCAGATAGCTGGAAGAAGTCCTAAGGACTATTTTACCTACCAGCAATTAGAGGTCAATTGCCACTATTTCTATGAAGATGGCCTCCGGATCAATGCGTATGCAGATAGAGAGAAGCTATTGGAGGAGTTTGACACCAAGACGGCCGACGATGGGGCCACCATAGCCTCGGCACTGGACAAAAGTCAAGAGCTTTACGATATCCTGGCAGATCTGTTCATGTACAGATCAATGCATCATTGGTCCACTTTCCTCAATAGGAAAGCATTTTATGCCTATAAACGCCTTCATAAGCTGGACTTTTTTAGGACTATGCATAAGGCCAATGACGCACGATTTAAAGACCCACGTGTCACTCAACTTTTTAATCGGTACGCTACTTACAATGGGTCTGATCCATACCAAACACCAGCTACCCTCAATATTATTCCGCATCTGGAATTCAACATGGGCGCATATTTTCCTAATAAGGGCATGCACGATATCACCATGAGTGTCTACAGTTTGGCCCAGGAACTAGGAGTTAGATTTCGCTTTGGTCATCCTGTTGAGAAGATCATTCTGGAGAAAAAAAGAGCAGTTGGAGTACTTTGTAAAGGAAAATGTATAAATGCTGAGGTAGTGGTCAGCAATATGGATATCGTGAACACCTACCGCAAATTAATGACTGAGGTGAAACAACCAGAACTACTACTTAAACAACCAAAATCCAGCAGTGCATTGATCTTTTATTGGGGGATCAACCGTGTATTTGAGCAGCTGGACCTACACAATATTCTTTTTTCAGGTGATTATCGCCGAGAGTTCGATCACATTTTTGGCCATGGAAGTATCTCAGATGACCCTACGGTCTACATTAATATTACAAGCAAATACAAACCGGATGATGCGCCGGAGGGATGTGAAAACTGGTTCACCATGATCAACGTGCCGAACAACACCGGGCAGGACTGGGATACTTTGATCAATGAAGCCCGTATTAATATCATCAAAAAAGTAAGCAGAATGCTAGGCACATCGATTGAGCCAATGATCTCCTGCGAGGAAATTCTCGATCCCAGAACGATAGAATCCAGAACATCTTCATCACTCGGAGCACTGTACGGAAATAGCTCGAATAACAAGTATGCAGCTTTTTTAAGGCATGCCAATTTCTCCAGAAAGTATAAAAACCTCTATTTCTGTGGAGGGAGCGTACATCCTGGTGGAGGTATACCTCTTTCTTTGTTAAGTGCCAGGATCATGGCAGAGGAACTTCCTGATCTTCGGGAAGCTGTGGTATGATGTCAAGGTAGTTGTCATAGAGCGAGAGTATATCACTGACGTAGTTGATCGGCTCAATACCGCGACAGTAGCCGTGCTTCACCACCGGATCATTGAAAAACTTGGAATACGACTTTTGCAGGAGATAGAAGGCGACATTATCGTCCCAGACTGCAGTATCCTTACCGTGTTTGCGAGCAAGTCTAATAGCGTCCATTACATGCCCCTGTCCGACATTATAAGAACCGAGAACGAATTTCGATCGCTCCAGTGAATCAGGTACTTGAGGTCTCCAGAACTCTTCGAGCCATACCAAATAGTTGGAACCTGCTTCAATGTTTTGAGCCGGGTCTTTTAGGTTGCTAGCGCCAAACCGGCTTCCTGTCTTAGGCATCACTTGCATCAAGCCAATAGCACCGGCCCAGGAAGTAGTAGTCGGGTCAAACCGAGATTCCTTATTGATCTGGGCTGCCAGCAGGCGCCAGTCCCAACTTAGTTTTTCAGCGGCATTTCTAATCAGACTGTCATAGGGTGATATCCTGCCATCACCACTGGAAAAGAATTCGCTATTGACTCTTCTTCTGCTCTGTCTGGTACTCCGGAAGTACTTGTCGTAGATGACATAGTAGTCATTGGTTTTTCTCATCCTGTCAATCCACTCATTCAATCGGTTAAGCAGATCAGGTGCATTTTTCCTCACACCCCATGCAATTTGTTGCGGGAGACTGACCGGTGTTTTCACATCTAATATTGGATAGTACGAGGCATTAACAAGTGCAACATCTTCGTCAGCTATACTATAGTCGATCTGGGCCTCTGCCACTTTTCTGATAAGGCCCTCAGTCTCTACGTCAGGATAATCCTCCACAATGATGATATCCCCGCCGATCTCATCTGAGAGGTTTTGCATTCTGGTGAGATATGAAGAGCTGTTTCTAACCCAGACTTCTTTACCAATGAGATCAATAGGATTACGGATGAGCATTTTTTCTATCTCGTGGAGCTTCATCTGTCTCCAATCGTCTGGTTTGCGCTGTACTAGCACCTGTCTGACAAGATTATGATAATGTGTAAAGGCGATACGCTTCCTGCGCTCTTTAGTCACTGTTAGATTGTAAGCGAGGATGTCGCCCTTGCCTTGATTGAGCTTCATAAATCCTTCCGATAGGCTAGGGGTTACTTCTAATCTTAGCTCCACCCCAATCTCCCTGCAAAACATTGTAAGCAGCTCAAACTCATAACCCATCGGCTCACCTTTATACAAAAAAAGACCAGTGGAGCTATTGTCTATGATAGCAGTTAGATGACCTCTGGAGATGATGGTATCGAGATCCAGCTCTGCGATGACCTCTTCTCTCTCCGGACTTTGGGTGTTCGTGTCTGAACTCTCCGATGATTTTTTGCACGAATAGAGCGTGCTCATCGAGATGAGCAAAAAGATATATGGGATAACAATCTTCACGTAGGCTCAACTACATCAAGCCAAAAAGATAATCAACCCTATACCAGTTACAAAATGAACTTGAAAAGGGTTACTATTTCGCTAATGGCTGGAGAATACTCCCTGAGAGGCGTAAAAGCTCAATTTCAGAGATTTTAGTGCTATATCTAGCGTTGAGGAGTCTGGACTCTACTTCGACCGCATTGGTCTGTGCCTCCCGCAGTTCCAAGGCAGTAGAGTTGCCAAGCCTGTAACGCTCAAGCGCTATTTCTTCATTTTCAAGTGCTACCTCGAGGTTTTGGGTTTCGAGATCGATCAGGTTTAGACTGTTTTGATATGAGGTAAAAACCTTGCTGATGTCTGATTCGATATTCAGGGTCTGATTTTTGATCTCAAGCTCACTGATCTGGACGGCAAGGCGTGCGTTTTGAGCACGTCGGTTGGTGTTGAAACCATCGAACAGATTCATCCTCGCAGTGAAACCATAGTTGTAGCCATTCTGTCTGTTACTTAATAAGAAACCTGCATCAGATGTTGATTTATTGTAGGTGTACCCTGTATTAAAATCTATTGATGGGTAGCGCTCCGCTCTGATCTCTTGAAGCTCTAAATAACTCGCGTTCATTTGACGTTGTGCAAGTAACAAATTGGGATTTTTTATATTGGCCGCATTAAGCAGGTCTTCTAACGCAAATGTTCCGTTGATATCAATGATATCAACTACCTCAAATTCAGCGTCTAAAGAGCGGGCCATCAAACGATTTAGATCGATTTTGGCATTGTTTAATCGCTCGATTACTTGTAGCCTGAGTGTCGCATCTGCATTTTGATCTACTTGGGCGGCTAAGTATTCCACTTTGGAAGATTTGCCAACTTCATATTTGTTTTTGGCTATTTCAGTTCTCCTTTCCGATAGCTGAATGGTATTATCAAGAACCTTAAGCCGCCCATTTTCGAGGACTACCGTGTAATAAGTCGTGAGCAGGTCAGCTATGGTATTTTCCATAGTTATCTTGGTGTTGATCGCTCCAGCTTCTTTGGTCACATTTAGCCTGTCAAGGGAATAGAACATCCCCAGGCCATCGAACAAAGTCCAAGTGAAGTTGATTGATCCGTTTAGATTTTGAGATCTCGCTCCGTTTATTGTAGTATCACTTCTACTTATGAATCGCTGATTAACATTTTGGCTAGCCCATCTTTGTTGACCCTGCAAATCAACCGTTGGAAGCAAGCCAGCATTACCTAAGGTGGCATCATTGATTCCGATCTCTTCCCCAACCCTGGCAATCTTAATGTCAAAGTTGTTTTGAAGCCCCTGGCTTATGGCGTCCTCCACAGTCAGGATCTCTTGAGCGATGCTACTCGAGCTAAAACCGAGGAGCAATGACAAAAATAGAATCTTCTTCATACGACTGATTAGAACCGTGCCATTCGTTTTTTGCTGCTTGTCACGTAGGTGTACATCGCTGGTATCACATATAGCGTGAGGACAGTGGAGAATATCAATCCACCTATTACGCCGATACCCATAGATACTCTACTCTCAGATCCGGCACCTAGTGCTAGCGCAATAGGCAGGATTCCCAGTATAGTAGATAAGCTCGTCATAAGAATCGGACGAAAACGTTGCTCTGCTGCAGCTACAATGGCTTCTGCTACACCAAGTCCCTGGGCCTTTTTCTGATTAGCAAACTCCACAATGAGGATACCATTTTTGGTGACCAGACCGATCAACATGATGATCCCAATTTGACTAAAAATATTTAGCGTCTGGTCAAACATATAGAGCGAAAGAAACGCACCTGCGACAGCCATCGGTACAGTAAACATGATGATCAATGGATCTCTGAAACTTTCAAACTGGGCTGACAAGACCAGATAGATGAGTATCAGCGCAAACACAAAAGCGAAATAAAGAGAGTTGGCGCTTTCCTGAAATTCTGCAGAGGTTCCGGTAAGAGCTGTTTGGAACGATTCGTCCAGCACCTCATCTGCGACACGCTCCATCGCTGCGATACCATCACCAAGTGCATAGCCTGGACTCAGACTTGCTGATACTGTAGCCGAAACAAATCGGTTATATCTATAAAGCTGAGGAGGAGTGCTGGTCTCAGAGATTTGCACCAGGTTGTCAAGTTGAATCAGTTCGTTAGCTGAATTCTTGACATACAGGGCTGTTAGATCTAGTGGATCGTTACGATCTTCTTTTTCGACTTGTCCGATGATTTGATATTGCTTGCCACCCATGATATAGTAACCAAATCGAGAGCCACTTAAGCCGAGTTGAAGTGTTTGAGCAATATCACGGATAGAGACCTGCAAACGCTTTGCTTTTTCACGATCAATTTCAATACGTATTTCAGGCTTACTAAACTTGAGATTGAGGTCTACATAGCTGAATGCCGGATCATTACCTGCTTCATACATGAAGTCTGGCAGTATTTCTTTTAAATTTTCGATACTCTGCGACTGGATCACGAACTGAACTGGAAGACCGCCTCCCCCGCCTCGTCGACGGCCGATTGATTGCTGAACGGTGACAAATGATCGTGCTTCCGTTTCGCGCATTACCAAAGGTGAGACATGATCTACAATCTCGCTCTGGCTCCTCTCCCGATCTTCGGCATCCACTAGTATCGACCTCACAAAGGCAGAATTGGTAGAGCTACTGCCACCAAATCCTGGACTCGTCACAGATATGATGCCTTGGGATTCCGGAACTTCCTCTTTGATAAGTGCAATCAATTTGTCTACATATCGATCCATATAGTCAAAAGTGGCACCCTCTGGCGCTGTAGAGAATATGCGGAATTGGCCTCTATCTTCTAAAGGAGCTAACTCTGATTTCAGCATATTCGCAAACTCCCAGATCATGAGCCCGGATGCAATCAAAATGACAAAGGCCATCCAACGCTGGGTCATGAAAGCTTCAAGAGATCGGTTGTACACCTGATTCAGCTTGATAAAGAAAGGTTCTGTATTGCGGTGTAGCCAGTTATGTCTTTCCCGACGCTTGAGTATCTTAGTACAAAGCATCGGTGTAAGAGAGAGGGCTACAAATGAAGATATGATCACTGCTCCGGCCACTACAATTCCAAACTCCCTGAACAATCGTCCAGTTAAGCCCTCAAGGAATATTACCGGTAGGAACACCGCTGCAAGCGCTACTGTTGTAGAGATCACAGCGAAGAATATCTCCTGTGCCCCTTTTATCCCTGCCTGAATAGGTGTCATGCCCTCCTCTATTTTGGTATAAATGTTCTCCAGAACCACAATGGTATCATCGACCACCAGACCAATGGCTAGAATGATTCCAAGCAGGGTGAGAATATTGATAGAGAACCCTGATATGTACATAATGAAAAATGTGCCTATCAAGGCAATTGGGATTGTTGCTATAGGGATGAGCGTGGTTCGCCAGTCGCGAAGAAAGGCGAATATGATCAGTACCACAAGACCAAAAGCGATCATCAATGTCTGATTGACCTCATCAATAGAGCTACGGATGTATTTGGTGATATCAAAGCCAATACCGAGCTCCACATCAGCAGGGAGGTCTTTCTCGATAGATTCAAGTCTTCTGTAGAACTCATCAACAATGTTGATGTAGTTAGCACCAGGTTGTGGAATGAGTGCAACACCCACCATTGGGATACCATCTCGTTTAAGAATGGTGCGCTCGTTTTCAGCTCCATATTCTGCCCTGCCAATATCTTCAAACCGTACCACTCCGCTCAGGTCTTCCTTTACAATGAGCGCATTGAAGTCTTCAGGTGTGTTGAGCCTGCCTAGAGTTCTAACCGTCAACTCGGTATTGTCACCCTCTACAGACCCGGAAGGCAACTCTACATTGTCTCTCCCCACAGCATTGAGTACATCTAGAGGCGTGAGCTCGTAGGCGGCAAGTTTTGCAGGATCCATCCACAACCGCATCGAATATCTCCGCTCACCCCATATTTGGACTGAACTAACGCCATTGATCGTTTGCAGCCGTTCTTTGAAGAGATTCTCTGCAAAAGATGACAAATCGAGCAACGATCTCTGATCACTTTGTACATTGAGGAAGACCAGTGGTGATGAGTCAGCATCGGCTTTTCGTACGGTTGGGGGATCAGCATCAGGTGGCAGGTTGCGTTGTGCTGCGGAGACCTTGTCTCGCACGTCATTAGCAGCGACTTCCAGGTCCACACTAAGGTCAAACTCTACCGTAATACTACTTCTCCCGTCCCTACTCGTGGAGGTAAGACTTTTGATCCCCGCAATACCATTGATAGATTCTTCCAGCGGCTCGGTGATCTGTGATTCGATAATATCTGCATTAGCCCCGACATAAGAGGTGCTCACGGAAATGATCGGTGGATCGACACTGGGATACTCTCTGACGCCCAGGTAGTTGAATCCGATGAAGCCAAACAATAGAATGATGATAGACATTACTATTGCCAGTACCGGACGGTTAATACTAAGTGAAGATATTCCGGCCATGTCGTTTTAGTTGAGTGTGGTGATTTCTACTCCAGAGCCATCTTTGATCTGAAGTAGACCCGATACCAGTACAGTATCCTGAATGTTCAACCCACTGACGATTTCTACTTCAGTAGCAGTTCGAATACCGATTTCAACATTGAGCTCCTTTGCTTTGCCGCTGTTGTAGGTGTAGATCTTATGGCCAGAAAGTTGAGGGATGACAGACTCTGTAGGTAGCATAATAGCATCATCCGCTTCCTGGAGTATCAATTCTATTTTGGCGAATTGACCTGGTATCAATGAACCATCCGTGTTTTGACTTATAGCCCGAATTTTCAGTGTTCTCGTGTTTTGATCGATTTGAGGGTCTATAGCATAGACTTCTCCTTCATAATCCATCTTGGTAGCGTCTGTATTGAACAAGATCTTGTCTCCATTTTTGATCTTGTTGCTATACTTACCAGGAACAGAAAACTCGAGCTTTACAGGGTTGATGTTAGCCAAAAAGGCAATACGGGTATTGTTGTTGATAAAGCTACCCTCACTGACATATCGAAGACCTATTACACCATCGAAGGGGGCACGAATCTGAGTCTTAGCTAGTTGAGCCTCTACCAGTTTGATGTCAGCAATCGAAGTATTTAGTTCAGTAAGTGCGATATCATATTCTTCCTGGCTTATGGCTTCTTTTTCAAGGAGCTTGCGCTGACGGTATTCACTATCTTCTCGGAGTTTCTTGCTGTATTTAAGCTTTTCGAATTGTGCTTCTAGTTCATCACTGTTGAGTTTGAGCAGCAAGTCTCCTTTTTTGACAGAGGTGCCTTCCCCGAAGTAGATTTTTTCGATCATACCAGAGATTTCAGATGTGATCTCTACTGACTCATTGGCTATCACAGATCCTGTAATGGTGATCTTACTCTCAAGCGTCTGGGGTTTTGCAATGAGCCCGCTCACAGGTGTGATGCGGCTACCTCTTAACGATCTGGATGGTGCTCCTGATGTTTCTTCTCCCTTAAATGCGCCCATTTTGTAAGCCGCGAATATCACGGCGGAAATGATCACTACAATGATCAGAATGATGCGTTGTGTTCCCATGATTGCTTTGGTAGACTGGCTACCTATAAAAAATGATTATCTCGAATGAATGTGTTGCAATATCTGAAGATCAGAACGTGACCAAAACAGCTTTTGTTTGAGTGGAAAACAGCATTCAACTGCCAAAAATGAAGTTTTTCGCCATTCACAAGCGGCTTTATCCAGACACGCGCCAATAGTGCCGATCAAGTAATACTAGCGTTGATTTTGGATGAATCTGATGCTGAGTCGATTGAATATTTCTGGTTGATCAACATTGCATACATGTCCGGAATTTTCGATCACTGATAAGATTGCGGCTTTATGTTCTCTTACTATTTTCTGCACAGGGCCCAGAAACATGTAATCTTCATCCCCCATGAGATAAAGCGTCGGTATTGGGAGCTTCTTTTCGTCGAAATAGCGCAAGAGAGGGTTCAAGTCATTGAGCAGATTATACCATCGCTGGATCTCCTTTTTGTAAATAACTCGTGCATCCTTAATGAATAAGAGTCGGGACTTGCGATGACGTTTCTTAGGCATCACAATAAAGGCAAGCAGCTTGTAAAGCCACATGAAGGGGACGAGTTTCTTAGTCGCATTGCCTAACCCGATCAGTACTTGCGAACGCAGGTTGAGCCTGGTGATGGCGCCACCTAAGACCATAGAGTGTACGCGATCAGGATGCTTTTCTGCTAAGGTCCTGATCAGGATAGTCCCGAGGGAAATACCCACGAAGTGAGCTTTTGGGATCTCGAGGTGATCCATCACTTCAATAACGTCTTCGCTAATGTCTTGAAAGGTGTACCTCTTGTAGATGTAATCGTGAATGATCTGGGCACTCTTGCCATGACCCCTCAAGTCGACGAACAGGAGGTTAAAGTCTTTTTGAAAAGTTCTGATCTGTCGGTACCAAATCGACGAACTACCACCTGCACCATGGATAAAAACGACCCAATCTGCTTCTGGGCTGTGCTCGTATGTCTTATGGTAAATCATTAGTTATCAACTTCAAACATTGCTATATGTTCACCTCAAGGTATTCAGAAACAAACTTTACGATGCTGTTATGACATTCATTTGGCTTTTCGCACATCGCCATATGTCCGCAGTTATCTAGCACTTTTCCATACCCTATCGGAATCATCCCTATCATCTCTTGTGATACGGTCAATGGCACTATTGTATCATGCCTACCGGCAATGACCAAAGTAGGTAATCGGCCTTGTGTTATCCATTCGGAGTTGTCAGGTCGGTCTCGCATAATCTGAGTGTAGTGGACCAAGCTGGCTTCAGTACAGGCCATGGCCATCTGCTTGACATTATTGTATGTTGCTAAGCTTGCTTTCTTATCATAGAAGAGGTCCTCAATGAACTGGATAATGAACCTCTGAGCAGAGTGTTTTTTGATGAATCTGATGATCTTGTCTCTAGTCAGCTTTTTCTCAGGGCTATCAGCAAATATGTTAGAGTTGATGAGCACCAAACCTTTGACCATTGATTGATTCCTTGATGCTATGTCAATTGCTACATATCCACCCAGAGAGTGGCCAACAAAGAGAGCGTGCTTGACACCAAGCCTTTCCAGCTCTTCGACTACAATATCAGCAACTTGCTGGATTGACTTTACATTTTCCGGTAGGGGGTCACTATCTCCAAAACCTGGAAGGTCCAGGGTAATGACTCGATAGAACGATGATATCGACGAACCGAGATTATCCCATATGTGATGGGTCTCGCAGAATCCGTGAAGTAAAACTAGTGGGGTACCGTGACCAGTAGTGGTCGAGTAGATCAAAATACCTTAGGCATTGATACGAGCATCGCCCTGCTAGCCTGAACGATACCCTGAGTATCAAAGCCACACTCCTTATGTAACTCCGCCTGTTCTCCATGTTCGATAATGTCGTCGGGTATACCGAGTCGCTTAACTCTAGCTGCGTATCCATGGTCACCCATGAACTCTACTACAGCACTACCAAATCCGCCCATCAAACAGCCATCTTCCACAGTGACCACATGGCGATGTTGCTCAAATATCTCGTGAAGCATTTCTTCATCCAGTGGCTTGACAAAGCGCATATCATAGTGAGCAACATCCATACCCTCTTCAGCAAGTATTTCACAAGCCTCTACAGCGTAGTTACCAATATGACCAATGGTAAGAATCGCCATATCAGCTCCATCACGCAGCTTTCGACCTTTACCCAGTTCTATTTCTTCCAGAGGTGTTCGCCACTCTGGCATCACACCCTTGCCTCTCGGGTATCGAATTGTAAAGGCGCCCTCCCTGGGAAGCTGCGCTGTGTACATCATATTGCGCAATTCTGATTCGTTCATAGGAGCAGCGACCACCATGTTGGGAATGCAACGCATGTAAGCCAAGTCGTAAGCACCATGGTGCGTAGGTCCATCCGCCCCTGCAAAACCTGCTCGATCCAGACAGAACACTACATGGAGGTTCTGGATACAGACATCATGGATGACCTGATCATAGGCACGCTGCATAAATGTGCTGTAGATGTTGCAGAAAGGTACCAAACCCTGTGTGGCCAGTCCCGCAGAGAAGGTAACAGCGTGTTGCTCGGCGATACCTACATCGAAAGCGCGCTCTGGCATGGCCTTCATCATGATGTTCATCGATGAGCCTGACGGCATGGCCGGAGTGATACCCATGATCTTTTCATTCTGCTCTGCCAACTCAACCATTGTATGCCCAAAAACCTCCTGATATTTTGGTGCTTCTGGTTTCTCAGGGATTTTCTTTCTGATCACACCAGTGACCTTGTCAAACTTGCCCGGAGCATGCCACTTAGTTTGATCCTTTTCTGCCAGCTCATAGCCTTTTCCTTTGACTGTGACACAGTGTAATATTTTGGGACCAGGAATGTCTTTCAGGTCTTTCAAGACGTGGACCATATGATCTACATCGTGACCGTCGATGGGACCAAAGTAGCGTAAGTTGAGTGATTCGAAGAGATTAGATTGCTTTAATAAAAAAGACTTGATGCTGGTCTCCACCTTGGCAGCAATCTCCTGGGCATTGGGTCCGAACTTGCTGATCTTACCCAGAACGTTCCAGACTTCATCCCTGACTTTGTTGTAGGTATGCGAAGTAGTAATGTCCGTAAGATAGTCCTTCAATGCTCCTACATTCGGGTCTATTGACATGCAGTTATCATTGAGGATGATCAGCAGGTTGCTGTTAGACACTCCTGCATGGTTCATTGCTTCAAAAGCGAGTCCACCTGTCATTGCGCCATCCCCAATGACTGCTATATGCTGTTTTTCTTTGTCATCATTGTATTGGGAGGCCATGGCCATCCCTAAAGCCGCAGAAATAGACGTGGAGGAGTGGCCGACCCCAAAAGTGTCATACTCACTTTCTTTGCGCTTTGGGAAGCCGGATAAACCTTTATAGACCCTGTTAGTATGGAAATTATCTCTACGGCCTGTAAGTATTTTATGCCCATATGCCTGGTGCCCCACGTCCCAAACCAGCTGATCTTCTGGTGTATTGAAGACATAGTGCAGTGCCACTGTCATCTCTACAACTCCAAGGCTAGCACCAAAATGCCCCCCATATACAGATACAGTATCTATGATGTAATCTCGCAGTTCTTGGGTGAGCTGTACAAGCTGTGATTGATCGAGACTCTTTAGGTCCTTGGGTGAATTAATTTTGCCAAGCAGTTCTCCGGGTTGTATCAGCATGTTGGGTATTATAAAAAGTACAGATCAGTTAACAAGTCTTTCAATAAAATGTTTGCCTACCCTTATCCGTCTCTGATCTTCGAAAAATAGATTGCAAAAGTATAAATTTTTAATACTCGTCAGCAGCAATTAACACAATACCAATATCTTTAAGGCCTCTGGTTACCTGCGAATTGCCCTTGCAAGATCAATCCAAATTCGAGATAAAGCTTCCGCTATTTGAGGGTCCATTTGACCTACTCCTTTTCTTCATTGAACGGGACGAACTGGATATTCATGATATTCCGATAGCGACTATTACCAATGACTTTTTAGAATATCTGCATCACCTCGAACGACTTAATATGGAAGTAGCTTCCGAGTTTATTCTCATTGCAGCTACCCTCATGAGAATAAAAGCCAAGATGTTGCTCCCAAGACCTGTAATGGATGAAGAGGGGAATGAAATTGATCCAAGAGAAGAACTGGTACGGCACCTGCTCGAATACAAAAAATATAAATCGGTTGTTTCAGATTTGGCTGATCTGGAAACTGATCGGATGGATAGGGAGCGACGTGGCAACCTGAACAAGGAGATAAGAAAACTGGCAGAGCTAAACAATGTCGAAGCTGAACTTCAAAATATAGACCTGTACAAACTTCTAAAGGTCTACCAAAAGGTGCTCCAACGCTATGAGTATGAGAAGAACAGGCCTACGCATCAGGTAGTCCAATACCCTTATACAATCTCTGGTCAGCGTGAATTCATTATGACTGCTTTGATAGATTCGGATCGATTGTCATTCGATGACATTATCTCCAAAAAACCAGATCGCATTGCAGTGATTTACAACTTTTTAGCCATTCTGGAATTGCTGCAAATGCAGATGATCGTGCTACACCTTGGAGAAGGCTTCAATAATTTTTGGATCGAAAAGAGGGAAGAAGAATTGGCTGGCTAATGGATATCAATTCCAAGAAGATCTTCAAAACGCTCAACCCTAACAAAGTCTGGATACCTATCCTAATAGGCTTGAGCATCGTATTCTATCTCTTTTATAGTGATCCGGACGTCAACAGAGACACGCTGGCACTAATCATTGATGCCAAAATAGGATCGATCTTAGTCGCTGTGGCGGTGCTTTTGGCACGAGACTTAGGCTATATCTACAGGATCAGGACACTGACCAACAAGGACCTTGACTGGACCAGTAGCATTTATGTTATCATTCTCTGGGAGTTTGCATCTGCTGTTACGCCTTCGGTTGTTGGAGGTACAGCGGTGGCAGTGTTTATACTACTCAAAGAGGGAATCAAATTTGGAAGATCCCTCGCATACGTCATGTTGACTGCTGTGCTGGACAACATGTTTTTTGTAATCGGTGCACCCATCGTCATGTTCTTCTCGCAAGGTACGATCTTCCCGGAGACGCAGGCTTTTGAGTTACAGATAGGCGGAAGCCTGAAGCTTTTGTTTTGGGTGAGCTATACATTGATCGTTGTATATACATCAGTGATGGCCTTTGCACTATTGTTTCGCCCCAGGGCTTTTAAGTGGATCTTACTGAAGATCACTACAATCAAATGGCTGAGAAGGTGGCGGCACGATGCTAATATACAGGGTGATGAAATGATCCTGGCGTCTGCCCAACTCAAAGGCAAAGCAACGAGCTACTGGGGTAAGATCATTGGTGCTACCATCTTTATATGGTGCGCACGCTATATCATGCTCAATAGTTTGATCACGTCGTTCACAGAATTGAGCTTTCAGAATCACCTGCTGATCTTTTCTCGACAAGTGGTCATGTGGATTGTTATGCTCATATCTCCAACTCCTGGCAGTAGTGGTACCGCAGAATTTTTTTTCATCCAGTTCTTCAACCAGTTTTTAGGAGATTACACATTCATTACCAATATCCTATGGCGGTTGATGTCTTATTATCCTTACTTGATCCTGGGTGCGTTGTTTTTACCACGCTGGGTAAGAAGGGTCTTTTTCAAGAAGAAGCAGCCATCATAAAAAAACCTCACCCATTGCCACTATACAGCATCAAAGTGAGGCTTAAGACTTACTATTCTTTCTATTGAGCTTTAGAACTGCTCAGTTTGTGAGAAGAAGAAGCTTCCTTCGATGAGCGCATTCTCGTCAGAGTCACTACCGTGAATGGCATTTGCCTCGATTGACTTGGCGAAGAGGTTTCTGATGGTACCAGCTTCAGCTTTAGTAGGGTCTGTAGCACCAATCAACTTACGGAAATCTTCTACAGCATTGTCCTTTTCAAGGATCATGGGTACGATAGCACCTGATGACATGTACTTGCAAAGGTCTGCATAAAATGGACGCTCCTTATGCACAGCATAAAACTGTCCGGCTCTTTCACCACTCATTTTAGTCAATTTCATTGCTTTGATGGTGAATCCTGCCTCCTGGATCATCTTAGTGATAGCACCTACATTACCCGCGCCTACAGCGTCAGGTTTGATCATGGTAAAAGTGATATTGCCTGCCATTTTTTATGTTTTCTATTTATGGATATGTCTAATGAGGCGCAAAGTTAAGTCAATGCTGTCACAAGTAAAACCTGAGGCTGAATATCCGTCTGGCTAACACACGCTTATCATTTGATACTGATTGCTGTAGTTCTTTGTCCTATCCTAAAGGGGTGATTCATGTCAATTGCCTACCTTGGTTTTGAGACAGATTATACACACTTTTGCACTTCCATTTCCGCTAATAGTGGTTGAATGCAAAACATAGAGGCCTTTCGAGAAGCTATCAGTCGACCACAGCAGATAGTTATCACTACCCACATCAAACCTGACGCAGATGCCCTTGGTTCATCATTGGCGCTAGCCAGTTATCTCATTGCCAAAGGACATCAGGTGACTGTGATCAGCCCGACCAATTACCCTGCTTTCCTCAACTGGATGCAGGGGCATGAAGATGTACTTATCTTCAATGAAGGAGGCGAGGCTGAGTCGGCCGAACTTGTTGCTAATGCTGACATGATTTTCTGCTTGGATTTTTCAAGCCTCAACAGGATACAAGACCTGGGTGTTCTTGTACAAAAGGCTACAGCCCTAAAGGTGCTGATAGATCATCACTTAGATCCTGAAGATTTTGCAGATTTTACATTGTGGGATACCAAAGCCGCTGCTACAGCCGAATTGGTTTACGAGCTTATACGCATGCTGAAGGACCTGGATCAAATCACTCCTGATATTGCCGAATGTCTGTATGCTGGGATCATGACAGATACAGGCTCATTCAAGCATTCGTCCACCTCCAGTCGCGTGCATCGCATTGTCGCGGGCCTTATAGATAGGGGTGCAAATGTGAGTATGGTGAGCAAGTTGATCTATGATAACAATAATCTCAACAGGCTCAAGTTGACTGGATTTGCGCTGGCTGAGCGACTAACGGTCATCAAGGATGTTAATGTTGCCTTCTTTACTTTGAGCAAGGAAGATCTCAATAAGTTCAATTATCAGACAGGTGATACTGAAGGCTTGGTGAATTATGCGCTATCGATCAAAGGAATCGCCATGGCGGCTATTATCATCGAGAGAGAAGATCAGGTGAAGTTGTCGTTTCGCTCATTCGGTGACGTACCCGTCAATGATTTGGCAAAAGAATACTTCAACGGTGGTGGACATAAGAATGCTGCCGGTGGGGCATCAAAGGAAAGCTTTGAGGCCACTGTGAGTAAGTTTAAAAAAATGGTGTTGGATCACCAGGATAGATTTGTAGACAAAATAAACGCATAGTATAATGTTGAAAAGACTAATGACACTGGCAGTGGCGGGTGTATTGATTTATGGATGTGCCAGTGAGTCAAACGAAGTGACGACAGATTCGGGAATGAAGGTCACTTTTCTCAAAAAAGGAGATGGTCAGACAGCACCTGAGGATGGACAGATTCTGACACTCAATATGAAGTATGAGGATGAGAGAGGTGTGGAATTGTTTAACACCGACCTCCAGGGAGGTCCTGTGGCCATGCAATATATTGATTCGGTATGGTCACAAAGTGGAATGATCTATGAGGCGCTTAGACTGGTAAAAAAGGGTGATAGTGTAACATTCAAGCTGCCTGCCAGTGATTTTTATGAAACCACCTTCAATATGCCTGTGCCAGATTCTATTGATGCAGCGAGTGATATTACCTTCAATTTATGTCTGGTCGACCATATGTCACGTGACGAGTACATTGCTTTTCAACGTGAGCAGTATGAGAAGCAAAGAGCAGAAATGGCCGTGTCGATGGAAGAAAAACTAGTAGAAGATGGAGCTACGATAGACACATATCTTACTGAAAATGGTATTGAAGCTGAAACAACTGAGTCGGGCTTGCGATATGTTATTACAGAAGAGGGAAATGGAGGTACGCCAGAAGCAGGTCAGAATGTATCGGTGCACTACCGAGGTACCTTGATGGATGGCACCCAGTTCGATTCTTCTTATGACAGAGGTGAACCTTTAAGTTTTCCAATAGGTAGAGGTCAGGTGATCAAAGGTTGGGATGAAGGCATAGCATTGCTAAACAAAGGAGCCAAGGCAACCTTATATATTCCGAGTCCATTAGCTTATGGGGAGCGTGGTGCTGGGGGTGCAATTCCACCCTATGCAATACTAAAGTTTGATGTTGAGTTGGTTGATTTTCAATAATTAGAGGAAATCAGCCGTTAGGTTGTTCTGAATAAAAAAGGAATAATGGAGAAATTGAAAGTAGCGATCTTCTCGGTGAGTTTGATCGTCTTGGTGGGGTGTAGTGATGAGGAGGACAATTTCTTTGGAGTGACACGTACTGTCGAGGAGCAGCTGGCCTTTGATATTCAGAGAATTGAAGGATACCTTATAGAAAATGATCTTTCGGGATTTACCCAAACATCTGAAGGCCTGTTTTATCGAATCGACGAACTAGGTAATGGCATTTTCCCGCAAGTTGGACAAACGGTATTTATCGATTACCTGGGTACGACCATCGAGCGAACTGTATTTGATCAGTCTGTTGAGGGAGTGCCTTTAGAATTTGTACTTGGCTCCACAGATCCAACACAGTCAGTCATAGAAGGATGGAATATTGGGATACCCCTGTTCCAGGAAGAGAGTAGTGGGACCTTGATCATTCCGTCCCCATTGGCTTTCGGTAATCAATCCTTTACAGCTGGAAACAATCTCCCCATTGACCCTAACTCTATATTGATTTTTGACATTAAAGTGGTAGCTCTTAGGTAGGATGCGAAGGTTCGTAAAAATAATAGTGGGTTTAGCAATAGTTGTGGCAGTGGGATTGTCATCGTGCTCTGACAGTGGTCTGACTATAGTCGACCCTGATGTACCAGTGCAATCTTCCGAAGATAGTCTGGCGCAATTGGCCGAAGACAATGCCTTGATCGATGCATTTCTGGCTGAGAATCAGATTGAAGGAGTCTCCACCACTTCTTGGGGAGCAAGGTATTATCTATCAGAAGAAGGAAATGGCACTTTTCCGGAGCTCAACGATATTGTATCAATCAGCTTCATAGGTCGCTACCTGGATGGAACAGTATTCGATTCAAATATCGAGTCCGTGGCAAATGACAATATTATTGGTAAAGACAATGGTGACTTCACAGTTTGGAGGTTCAACTACACAGAGAACGGTCAACAGTTGGGCTTCAATGGTCAATACAGCTACCTCACCCTAATGCCACAGTTGAAAGTAGGTATAGGGCAAGCATTGGGACTGATGGACGAAGGCTCAAAAGCTGTAGTTATTCTGCCCTCAAATCTGGCACTAGGGCCATTCGGTTTCGACAACAACTCTGGCTTTGCCATACCTGAAAATTCAGTGTTGCTTTTTGAGATACATCTGGTACAAGTACGCACCAATTGATGACCATCTGTTTCGCAACCAATAACCCTAATAAACTGCGAGAGATCCGGCAGCTACTTGGTGGTCAGTTTGATATTAAGAGTCTTAAGGATATTGGCTGTCAGGAAGAACTACCCGAGACAGGAGATACCCTAGAGGCTAATTCACTCGAAAAGGCACAATACGTATTTGACCACTACGGTGTAGACTGTTTTGCCGATGATACGGGACTTGAAGTGGCATACCTTGATGGTGCTCCGGGAGTATACTCCGCCCGATATGCTGGCCCAGATCGCAATAACCAATCAAATATCTCCCTACTCCTTAAAAACCTGGGAGAAGTAGATCATCGATTTGCACAGTTTAAGACCATTGTGACGCTGATCCGAGGGGGAGAAGTGGAGCAGTTCTCGGGAGTAGTTGGAGGAGAAATAACTCGAGAACTACAGGGAGAAGACGGTTTCGGTTACGACCCTGTCTTCCGTCCAACGGGGTATCAAAATACCTTTGCAGAAATGTCTGCTGACGAGAAAAATGCCATTTCGCACAGGGGGCTGGCTATCGCCAAACTGGTAAATTTCTTAAAAAGCCATTAGTACTTACATTTGCTCGCATGCGGCATTCCACGATAGTTGGCATCACAGGAGGCAGTGGCTCGGGTAAAACCTATTTTTTGAATAGCCTTCTTAAGCAATACAGTTCTGAGCAGGTCTGCTTGATCTCACAAGACAACTACTACAAGCAGCGAGATAGCCAGCCAGTGGATGAAAACGGCGTTAGAAACTTCGATACCCCTGGTGGAATTGATCATGAAGCATTTGCTGATGACATACGAAAGCTAAAGGCAGGAGAGGAGGTCCAGCGCCTAGAATATACTTTCAACAATCCAGATGTAGAACCGAAGATGCTAGTCTTCAAGCCAGCACCGATCATTGTCGTCGAGGGTATTTTTGTGTTTTACTTCAGTGTCGTATCTGAATTGCTTGATTTAAGGATATTCATCGAAGCGCAGAACTTCCTTATGCTGAAGCGCAGGATCATAAGGGATGCAAAGGAGAGAGGTTACGACCTGGACGATGTACTGTATCGCTACGAGAAGCATGTAGCGCCTACTTATCAGAAATACATAGAACCTTTTAAACATAGTGCTGACTTGATCATCCCCAATAATTCCGACTTCAAAAACGCACTTAGCGTATTAGTAGCGTACTGTAATGAAATCATCAGGCAGTATCATTGAGGCTTTGATCAAGCAATAGTTTTTTGACATTTATTCCATACTTTTGTGCCCTGCATGAAAAAACTACTCAGCATAGGTAGCAGCAAAAAACGGATCAGCGTGATCTTTGGGATCATTACGGGTCTTTTTGTGATATGCTCGAGTACACTCCAGTATCATCCTGAGCAAGACTTCAATGATGAAGTGACCGCAGCTCAACCAGATGAAAATGAATCTCCGGTAGGTAGTGAAAAAATCAGTGCATTTACAGCTGTGGCCCAAGTGGTGCATGTGCATTTGGCTGTGCCTATATTGCTGTACTTTGGTGAAATCAATGAAGTAGAAGATCAGGTAGAAGTACCAACCTGGTTAGCTACTGACTATGGAGCAGAATTTCTTAAGACTCTATTTCGACGAATTATTTCTCCGAATGCACCCTAGGGCTTAGCTGTTTATCTATTCTTGGCCGTAGGCCATCATTACTCATTCAATTTCATTTCTTTAACTCATAAATTATCATGCGCAACAAAGGCGGTGTGGTGTTTTTGACGATAGTCATTTCACTACTTTGTATTTATTATTTATCATTTACGTTTGTCTCTCAGGGCATCCAAAAAGAAGCTACTGAGTACTCACGCGACAACAATGGCAACATAGAATATGCCAAGCGTCAGCAATATCTCGATTCGATCTGGCGTACGCCGGTTTACAACCTCTTAGGTGCTGACTACACTTACCAGGACATCAAAGAGACTGAGCTAAATCTTGGTCTTGACCTGCAGGGTGGTATGCACGTGACTCTTGAGGTATCACCCATCGATATCATAAAAGGCCTATCGGGAAACAACCAGGATGCCGACTTTCTCAAATCCCTTGAGGATGCGAAGCAAGCTATAAGAGGTACCCAGCTTAGTTTTGTAGACGAGTTTTATGTAGCCTTCCAGCAGAACGCCCCTGATAAAAACCTGGCGGCTATTTTTGCTACCGCATCAAACCGCGGAAGGATCAGCTTCGATTCATCTGATGATGTGGTACTGGATGTGATCAACACAGAGGTAGAAAGCGCGATCGATCGGTCTTTCAATATCCTAAGAACCAGAATTGACCGTTTCGGTACTTCTCAGCCTAATATTCAGAGATTGCAGGGAACCGGTCGCATCCAGGTAGAACTCCCTGGCGTTGACAACCCGGAAAGAGTCCGCAAGCTGCTGCAAGGTGTTGCTAAGCTTGAGTTTTGGGAAGTGAATGAGATCAATGAAATAGCTCAGACACTTCAGTCTATGAACGATGTGTACGTTGCGAAGCAAGAAGTTGCAGGTCCTGACCTTACTTCTGATGATGAGGGTGAAGCGGATACTTCTATAGGAGACCTGGGTGACTTGTTAAGTGAGGAAACTCCGGAAGATCTGTTGACAGATGGAGGTGAGGACACAGAAGCTGACACTTCTGACCTGGCTGCCGATCTGGAACAAACAGATCTTGATGAGGAGCTCAATTCAACAGTATCACCCTTGTTTACAAAGATGCAGCAAGGCTATGGCATGGTCTATGATACCAGAGACACTGCCCAGATCAATCGCATACTACAGGATCCTGACATCCAGGGGGTGATCCCGCCTACGATGAAGTTCTTGTGGGCAGTAAAGCCACTTGATCTCGAAAATGATCTCTCGAACAATGAATTGCTAGAGCTATATGCTATCAGACTGTCACGTGGAGGACGTGCGCCGCTTACCGGTGAGGTGATCACTGATGCACGCCAGGATTTGGATCAGGCAACACGCCCCTCTATCAGTATGCAGATGAACGCGGAAGGAGCTAAAAAATGGCGTAGAATGACTTCCGAGAATATCGGCAAGCGCATTGCTATTGTGCTTGATAACTACGTGTATTCTGCGCCAATGGTACAAGGAGAGATCCCTAACGGTAACTCGCAGATCACAGGTAATTTCACACTAGAGGAGGCAAAAGACCTTGCCAATATTCTTAAAGCGGGTACCCTCCCTGCACCAACGACTATTGTAGAAGATGTAGTAATCGGGCCTACACTGGGTAAAGTGGCACAGAATCAAGGTATTACTTCAATTCTGGCTGGTCTGGCTATTGTAATTGTATTCATGGCGATCTACTATTCCGGGGGTGGCTTGATTGCAGTAGTAGCACTATTTTTTAATGTATTTTTCATTTTGGGTATTCTGGCCCAGCTGGCAGCAGCGCTTACCTTACCAGGAATTGCAGGTATAGTGTTGACCATAGGTATGTCCATTGATGCCAATGTACTGATCTTCGAAAGGATCAAAGAAGAATTGAGAAATGGATCAGGTCTTCGTCAAGCAATCTCGGCCGGTTATGACAAAGCTTACAGCTCGATCATCGATGCTAATGTGACCACACTTCTTACGGGTGTTATCCTTTATTCCCTTGGACAGGGGCCAGTCAAAGGCTTTGCCGTCACATTGATCATTGGTATCATCTGTTCATTCTTCTCAGCGGTATTTATTACCAGGGTGATCGTAGAAGCGTTTGTGAAGAAGGGAGATCAAAGCAAATTGAGTTTCTCGCTTCCTTTTACAGCCAACTTATTATCAGGCATCAGCAAAAACTTCATCGGTAAGCGTAGAATTGCTTATCTGTTTTCAGGTACTTTCATTGGTATTGGCATAGTGGCTATGATCATCAACGGGTTGGTATTTGGTGTGGACTTTACTGGAGGCCGTTCCTATGTAGTCTCATTTAACGATCCGGTAGTACCATCTGAGATGCGAGCAGCGCTAAGCACAGCTTTTGATGGAAAGGGCGTTGAAGTGAAAACTTTTGGAGCAACCAATACAGTGAAAATCACGACCTCATTTATGATAGATGATGAGTCTGATGAAGCAGATGAGCAGGTACGTGCTACTTTGATCTCTGGGTTGGAAAACTTCAGTGGTCTGAAGTATACTCCTGATGATACCAACGTTGATGAGAGCAGTTTTGCGATAGCAAGCTCTTCGAAGGTAGGGGCTACAATTGCAGATGATATCAAAAACAGCTCATATCAGTCTGGTGTGCTAGCGTTGATAGCGATCTTCCTGTACATCCTGGTGAGATTTAGAAAATGGCAGTTTAGTTTGGGTGCCGTAGTGGCGCTTTTCCATGATACGTTATTTGTGCTTTCTGCATTTGCGATCATCGGGCTATTTGGCATTACTTACGAGATTGATCAGGTATTCATTGCTTCGATCCTGTCCATCATTGGTTACTCCATCAACGATACCGTGGTAGTGTTTGACCGTGTCAGGGAAAACATGCAGGTGAAGGCCGGATCTGATAAGATCAGTGTCTTTAACGAAGCACTCAATAAGACGCTTAACAGAACCGTCATCACATCTTTCACTACGTTGATTGTTGTAATTATCCTTTTTGCATTTGGTGGTCCATCACTTCAAGGGTTCTCATTTGCTTTCATCGTAGGTATTTTGATCGGTACCTACTCATCTGTGTTTATCGCGACCCCTATCGTAATAGACTTGGACAAGCGTGAGGCTAAGAAAGCGGCAGTAGCTGCCTAGTCTGGGCCAGAACTAAGCTCATTGAGCCCCTTGATTTTAGCTAGTCAAGGGGCTTATTTATTGTGGCAAACTGACCCAAATAGTTATTCTGATCCATTTGTAAATAAACTGTATTTTTGCCGGGTACGGTAGTATAGCATGAGCGACGAAAGACCAGGCCTTACAAATCTTCTCAAATACCTCCTGTTTACGGCGGTAATAGGAGCAGTTTTGTATTTTATTCCACAGCCTACCGAAAAGCATAACGTCATCTCCTATGGGGTTTCGAGAAACCCACAAAAAGCAGAGATAAAGGAGTCAGAACAAAGCGATGAGTCGGAGACTGATACAAGTTCGATTACATCAATTTCTGAGCAGGATGAAGTAGACAATACACCTCTGCAATTGCCTATAGAGGAAGAGGATGACTACTCAGAAGAGCCAATCAATGAAGATAATCCTCGTGTAGAAACACTTCCTTCATATGCACCCTCCCAAGATTTCTCAAATTTTGAAAATAGCGATGATCTTTCGGATATAGACTACTTCCGAGAATTTAGCAGGATCTACAGAGAACAAAAACTCAAGGGAGTACAACCCGAATCCAGAACCGATGTTGTGATCAGGTACTATCAGAAGGAAAAAGATGGTGAAAAAGTTTTCCATCTGAGATCGTTAGGTTTTTACATCCATCAACGACAGAGTAGCGAGCGTTTTGACCAATATGCCTCTAACGCCATCTACTATGGTGATAAGGTTTCTTCTGAAGATCTCAAAATGGTTGCCTATACGCTGATCAGACAAGGTATTGACCTGAAGACCATTGAGCCATCTCAGTTTTTCTCAGATTGGAAGGCGCACTCCATAGAGATTGGTACAGATGATACAATGGAGAATGCTCCATCGCTTACTATTAGTGACATTCGCAACTTGAGCCTTTAGTATCTACTAGCTCAACCTACCGCAACAGAATCGTAGATCTGGACTTTGCTCCATAGATGTTGCGTATCCGCAATAAACTTCTTGTGTTCAGCATGTTCCTGGTAGATGTCATGTCCTGATACATCATCGAAGATAACAATCAATGCGAAGCTGTAACTGTTATCTACCACTTCACGAGGAGTGTTGGCAGGCTCTCCGATGTGATAAGACCGTATGACATCTACCTGGTCGAGAAAGGACTTTAGGTTCTTGGTGAAGACTTGTTTTTCCTCTGTCACATCTGGGTTTTTCATCCAGAAATAGACGACATGGACAAAACTTCCATTGACAAGCTCAGCAGTTGGCCTGTTGAAAGAAGAAAAACCTAGCCATGCGGATAAACCTAGAACAGTTTTCTTGACGAAGGAGCGACGTGGAGAAGAGTTCATATTCAATTTAGTTTGAAGTTGAAGATAGAAAAATGAGATCGGTATTAAACATAAAACGAGCTGGGTGTTGCGAATTGCACATCAATTCCCTACTTGATTGAGTGAGCTCTTGGCTAATACAATACCGAGAAGGGTAAATAATGCGCCTAGTAGAAAAGGTGCTCCCGGGAAATAAATACCAGCTGTACCATTGGTAAACCACGCAAAAAGATTGGTCATCAACGGCGGGCCAATAACGCTCGTAATACTGATCACACTGGTGATTCCTCCCTGGAGTTCACCCTGAGCGTTAGCAGGTACCTGCCCAGTCATGATACCCTGAAGCGAAGGGCCAGCGAGCCCGCCAAGTGTGTATGGAATGATAAATGCGATCATCATCCAGCCATCACTTGCAATTGCAAAAAGCGTAAAGCCAATGACATAGAATGTCAGTCCAATGTAGACACCCCGCCTTTGGCCGATTTTAGGGATCACCACCCGAATCAAGCCCCCTTGTACGATGGCAACCATAAGCCCTAGAAAACCAAGTGAATAGCCAATCATAGCCTCATCCCAATCGAACTTCTCGATAGTATAGTAAGTCCATGTGCTTTGGGTAGAATGAGCAGCGATATACATCAGTAATAACGTCGCAACAAGCCCAAGAATCACCGGGTATTGGCCTAACTGTTTAAGTGTCCCGACAGGATTGGCACGTTTCCATGAGAAAGCCCTCCGGTTTTCCTTAGGTAACGATTCCGGTAGGATAAAATAACCATAAAGCCAGTTGAGCAGCGTAAGACCAGCTGCTGCATAAAACGGGATACGAGAACCAAACTGTCCCAGAACACCTCCTATAACTGGTCCGATGATGAACCCAAGTCCAAACGCCATACCGATGATACCGAAATTCTGAGCACGCTTTTCAGGAGTGCTGATGTCAGCGATGTAGGCCGATGCAGTCGTGAAACTAGCACCAGTAATACCCGCAACCATACGCGCAAAAAATAACCAACTGATCGATGGTGCTAGTGCCACTATGATGTAGTCCAGCCCCAGGCCTAAAAGTGAGATCAATATGACAGGACGTCTACCGTATTGATCACTCAGACCACCCAGGATAGGTGCTGACAAAAACTGAATGCTGGCATAGGAGAACATTAGCCATCCACCGTACTGAGCGGCCGCAGCAATCCCCTCTCCTGTCAACTCGGCAATAAGTGAAGGTATCACTGGGATGATGATGCCAAACCCGATGACATCAATCAGTAGTGTGATAAAAATGAATACAAGAGCGCCACCTTTAGGCTTGTTCATAGGGTAAATTTTGGCGCAAGATAACCAGTTTGATTTTTCGGGCTAGAGACATGGCTACATCCTGTTCAGTGATTGCAATTCATGATAAGATTTAGTCATTCTGAGCGCTAGAGTTGATGTCCATCATTGGTGGTGATAATTGGAGCGACTACTATAGTAAAGTCAAATCAACGGATGATAATGGAACCGATTAATTATACAAAAGGCCAGGCTTGGGGCCTTGTCCTACTAAGGATTTTTGTGGGTTGGCATTTTCTTTATGAAGGCATTATCAAGCTTTACAACCCTTCATGGACAGCCAAAGGATACCTCTTCAGCTCTCAGGGCCCACTGAAAGATTTGTTCATATGGCTCACAGGTGATACAACTATTGTGGCAGTGGATATGCTCAATATTTTGGTGCTTACGTCTGTAGGTCTAATGCTGATATTGGGCTTATACACCAGGATATCGGCAATAGTTGGAGCAGGTCTCTTGCTGTTGTATTATTTGTCACATCCTGCACTACCAGGATTGCCACAGGGCCCGGCGGAGGGTAGCTATTGGATCATCAACAAAAACCTTATCGAGATGGTGGCTTTGTTCGTACTCCATCAATTTCCAACCAGTCATATTTTCGGACTCAATCTGCTTTTCAAAAAGAAAATCGGGGAAGCCGCAAGTTCTAACTCTCAAACCCTACCGTCATGAGCGATGAATCAAACAAGTCAGGCAATTGGTCAAGACGTGATATGCTCAAAGGCCTTGGTGGTATACCGATCGTCGGTTCGGTCTGGTGGGCAGGAGCGAGCTATGCAGGGGAGCGCAGACGTGAGAAACAATCGATTTTGGAAACACTGAATATCAATGCATCCCCTCCACCACCTACCGGTGAAATGTCAGGTGATCCTATCCGCCTTGGTATCATAGGTTTTGGTGGTAGGGGTAAAGACCTCTGTCGCGCAGCTGGGTTTGCCACAGATAATTGGCTTTCCAGTATGAATGCCGAGCTTGAAGCTAACCCCAACGATACACGGCTGAAAGATTTCATGGCACAGGAAAACCTCAATGTGAGGCTTACAGCTGTTTGCGATATTTTCGATATCAATGCTGAAGAAGCCGTAGCAAGTTTCAATAAAGATGGGAACAGCATCAGGAGATACAGGACCTATGGAGAACTGCTTGAGAGCAGGGAAGTAGATGCAGTGATCATTGCCACTCCAGACCACTGGCATGCTCCGATTTCGATTGCCGCTGCAGAATTAGGTGTACACGTGTATGTAGAGAAGCCTATGACCCACGACATTGCCGAGACCTATGCCTTGAGGGAGGCAGTGGAGCTCTCAGGGATTGTATTTGCGGTAGGTCACCAGCATCGCCAGACGCAGAGTTTTCTCACTGCTCAGGACGTGATCAAGAAAAAAATCCTTGGTCATGTGTCGCTGATCCAGGTCAATACTAATCGCAATGATGACAATGGCGCATGGCAATATGACATACATGAAAAAGCAAGTCCACGGTCAATCGATTGGGAACAGTTTATTGGTAATGCTCCGATGGTACCTTTCAACAAGGAGCACTTCTTCCGCTGGCGCAAATGGTGGGCTTATGGTTCCGGATTGTCCGGTGATCTCATGACCCACGACTATGACAGGATCAATTGTGTACTGCAAATGGGTATCCCGAAAAATGTGATTGCCTCCGGTGGCATCTACACCCATCGTGACGGTCGCAACGTACCAGACGTAATGCAGATCAATATGGACTTCCCCGAGTTCTCCACCGGCTCGAGTCAAGAATCTGGTAAAGAGCAAGGGATGACATTGGTATATAGCGCGACACTCGGCAACCAGTTTGATCGTACTTCTTTGCTCATGGGTCATGATGCGAGTATGGAGTTGGGCAATCGTCTTACTATCTATGCGGACGCGCGATCCACACGATATGCTGAGATGTTAGAAGCTAAGAAAATGGATCCTAATGTTCCAATCTATCAGTATGACCCGGCAGCTGATGGTGTGGACGCTGTAACGTCTGCTACCGCGAAATACTTTGCGAATAAGGGACTGCTGTGGACCTATAGGGATGGTAAAAGAGTTGACTCTACCTTTTTGCACATACGTGAATGGCTCAGCTGCATTCGTAATGGAGGTACACCAAGTTGCGGCATCAAAGAAGGCTTTGAAGAAGCGATCACTGCCCATATGGGAGGGGTGTCTTATAAGCTCGGCCGCCGTATCGACTGGGATGGAGAGCGGATTGTACCTGTGGAGGGATATGATCTGGATGAGGTGTTACTGGCTAACGTTGAGAAATTAGTCTAATCGTTCTAGTTGAGTGTTTGAATTAGGATGACTATTCCATGTACAATAGCTGTTGGCTAGTTTACAATAGCATATTCGATATAAACCTTTCAGATCACCTTACTTAGAAGTCGAAGACGTCCTATGTTTTCGAAGCATCGGACGCCTTTTTCTCAGCGGTGGTACTAATCTCCCTTCAGGTATTCCGGTAGGAAAGTGACGATCTCGGGATAGATAACTACAAGAGCAAGGAAAAATACCTGGATAGCCACAAAAGGCATAATACCTCGATACAAGTGGATGGTCTTCACCTCAGGAGGAGCTACGCCCTTAAGGTAGAACAGTGAAAAACCGAAGGGAGGGGTAAGGAATGAGGTCTGAAGGTTGATGGCTAATAGTATCCCAATCCAGAGCAAGTCAATACCTAATGCACTGAACAAAGGGGCCACAACAGGTACTATAATGAAGATGATCTCGATAAAGTCGATGAAGAATCCAGCGATAAAAACTGCCACAAGTACAACAAGTAAGAAGACCGAAGGTGAGAGGTTAGACTGAGTGATGAGGTCGATCAAAATACGGTCACCTTCAAGAGCTCTAAAAACAAGTGAAAAACTGGAAGCTCCTGCCAATATGATGAATACCATGCAGGTGAGGAATGTAGTCTCTCTTGCAGTGGACTTGAGCACATCAAAACTTAACTTACCTTGGATCAAGGTGAGTATGGTTGCTCCTAAGGCACCTACTCCGGCTGCTTCTGTAGGAGAAGCGATACCAGCGAAGATGGAACCCAAAACTGCCAGGATCAATAAAAAAGGCAACACAAAAGCCTTGACTACTCTTGACAACATGCCTTCTTCTTTGAAAGCAGCAATTTCCTCGGGAGGCATAGATGGAGCTTGTTGAGGCTTGAGGCTTGCCATGATAATGATATAAGCGAGATACAATGACACCAACAGCAGACCAGGTATGAGGGCAGCCGTAAAGAGGTCACCTACCGGAATGTTCAATACACTTCCAAGCAATACGAGTACCACCGAGGGGGGAATGATCTGACCCAAGGTGCCAGCGCTGGCAATAGTGCCAGTAGCAAGTTCTGAGGAGTAGCCGCGCTTGAGCATTGTCGGTAGACTGATCAAGCCCATAGTCACTACCGTTGCACCTACAATGCCCGTAGATGCTGCCAGCATTGCGCCTACGATCACAACGGAGATGGCAAGCCCTCCTTTAAACCTTCCAAAGAGAAGGGCCATGGTTTCCAGGAGGCTTTCGGCCAGGCCGGACTTCTCCAGCATGATGCCCATGAAAATGAACAATGGCACTGCGATGAGTACAAAATTGTTCATGGTACCGTAAATCCTTAGTGATACCAGGTAGAAAAAGTCCATGTCGAACACCAATATGCCTACCAGTACGGACAAGCCACCAAGCGCAAAAGCTACCGGATAGCCAAAAAGTATGATCACGAATATCAATCCAAACAGTATGAAGGGTAGATATTCAAGCATTATCAGAGGTGGTGTTAAGGATTGTTTTTAGAGACTTAAGTATTTCCGCCAGACCCTGAAGCAGCAATAATGCAAACCCTATCGGGATCGTAGATTTGATGATGAATCGGTATGGTAACCCCCCAGGGTCAGGACTGGACTCCATGATCTCAAACGAGTCGCTGACAAAAGGTAAAGAGGTATAGAAGACCACAAAACAAAAAGGGAGCAGGAAAATGCAAGTACCGATGAGATTGACCCAGGCTTTTGTTCTATTACTGAACCTACCGTAGAATACATCCACCCTTACATGACGATCATAACTCAATGTGTAGGCTGCCCCGAGCAAGAAAAGCGCAGCGAATAGGTGCCATTCAAGCTCATAAAAGCCAGCTTTGCTGAAACTGAAGGCGTATCTCAACGCTACATCAGTGCAGATCAGCAATACCAAGGCGAAGGACAACCAGGCCACTGTCTTTCCAATCCATGTATTAATATGCTCAATGTATCTGATCATATGGAACGTCCCATAGCGTCGGTTTTTCATTCCGATAGGCTGACTTCACAATTTGGTTAAAACTTAGTAAAATCGAATAATAATCGACCAGCTATCCTGATGAAAACCAAATTTTCAGCCATTTCAGTCGTGCTTTGGTGCATTTGTCTGACTCACTCATTGGCACAGTTTGAGTCTTTTGGATCAGTAGAAGGCTATGTTTATGACAGTCTCACTAACGAACCCGTCATTGGTGCCAATGTGTTTATCAGCAACTCTATGATAGGAGTGGCTACCGACCTTGAGGGCCGCTATTTTCTTGAACGCGTACCCTCCGGAAGGTTCGAGCTTGTGTTTTCGCATATTACCTATGATGCTCGAAGTTTTACGATTGAGGTAGAACCATCCGAATTGGTGGAATTTAGAGCCATGCTACTGCCTAATGTACGAGAGCTTCAGGAGGTAACCGTCAAGGCCAAAGTAGATCGTGAATGGAGGAGGTCCCTTGGTTTTTTTGAGAAGTACTTTCTAGGTTCCAGCTTCAACGCCAACAAGTGTAGTATCCGTAATCCTGGCATACTCGATTTCCAATATGACCCTGATACCAAAGTCACCAAGGTGGTAAGTGAAGAAGAGTTGATCATTGATAATGAAGCGCTGGGCTTTACAGTTTATTACATCATTGACCAGTTTGAGTTCGATACAGATTATAAGATCATGCTTGGCAAAAGTCGCTTCCAGCCGATGGAGGCACCAGATCAGAAGACAGCAAAAAAATGGGAAAGGAATCGTGATCGTGCTTATCTGGGATCAATGCAGCATTTTTTCTCTTCTCTCATGAGCGATCAACTTGCGGAGAATGGGTTTAAGATCTATCGTCTTCAAAACTTACCAGAAAACAGTACAGAACCACGGTACGAAATCAAAGTGAGTCAGATGATGAGTTTTGGAGGGTTTAACTTGAAGAAGAAAGTCTTTTTCCCGGATTATCTTGAGATTGTCTATGAAGACGAACCAGAACCCCGCGCTTATCGGCAATATGTGGAAGGTGGGCCTAAGGGTGAAAGATCAATAGCTGCACAGGCACTTAGTGCCCAGACCTCTTTCCTTAGTCTCAAAGAGAAGCCGCTGGAAGTAGATAAAATGGGTTATGTCTATAATCCTACAGACTATATTGTACATGGCTACTGGGCCTGGGAGAGAATAGCTGAGCTGATGCCTTTTGACTATAAACTTGAGCGTACTAACTATTAATTAATCTTTAAACATTTCGATCTTTATTAGTCTGCGCTACTAACTAGTCCGAACTTATGAGTCTAGATTCTGTCTTTTGGTAATAATTGAGTTCAAAGTAACTCGATCTTTGAAGATTATTATAAAAGTAAAACTATAAAATACTCAATTCATAAAACAAGCGAAAACTGAACATCAGATAGTCCTCTTCAGGATTCTCTGGAAAACCAGAAGGAACATATTGCCCCTTAATCTCAAAACCAGTGTTCCTTAACACATCAAAAACAATAAATAGATTATATGTAGTGAACTGAATGTTGTGTTGTCTTGGGGTGGGATTTGTGAAGCTAAAAGTCTTGTTGGCATTAACTACACTAATGCCAAGACCATAACTCAGCTTTTTGCCGAAAACAAGGTTTAGATTTTGATCAACTAAGAAGTCCTTGACTGGTATGCTTCTAGAGTTGACAAACGCCGAGTCTCCATTGTGGGTTACTCCGGTAAATCTTCTATCTTCTGGGTTGAATTCAATGTAAACCACATCGTATCGTAAACTTGGGTAGTATTCAATATAGACTTTTTCAAACAGTCGATACTTAACTCCAAGATTCAGACCGATACCTTGCACATTCTTTTCGTAATGGTAAGGTATTGTTGGATCAGCAGGCACAATTTCTTTAAAATTCAGAAAGTTCATAGCTGTAGTCCTGAAAGTCAACCCACCTGTCACAGCGAGCTTAGATTCATGAGTTTGCGCCAAACTAAAAAAGCTCAAAAACATAATTAGAAAGGCCATTAACATGACCTTTCTATGAAATATGAAACTAGAAGTAATCACCTGACCATTCTATACAAGGGGTTGAAACAATATGAAAATTTAAAGAAGTTTTATGAACTATGCCGTCATCATAATTATCATTTGAAGATCGATAGTCCCATGTAAATTTTTGAGTGCCGTGCCACCATTCCACAGTCTTTTTACCGGCTGGCCATGGGTCATACTCGAATATCACATAATTAATATAAGGCTCATTCGGCAATCTTTCATCCCAATCATTCATTAACGAAAAGTTGACAGATACTAAATCCTGGTCATCAACCTCACTTACTGAAAACTCATGAATCTTGCCCCCCTTATTGTTGCTTCCTCCATATAATTCCAATTCTGCAGGACTCCAACCCCATGCACTAAATATCGCAATGATGTGAACCTCACTAGCTCCGCCAGCCCAAGTCTCCTTGTGACACTTGACCCGCATTTCTGGAATTGTTGCGTCTGGTGAATCTTCCACGCGACCATTTTTGGGAACATCAGAAGCCTCTACTTTGTCCTCTCCATGAAACCTCTCACTGATAGATATTACCCATGTTTCATTGTTTTTTGCATAATCTTCACTGATTAAAAAATCCAGTTCTTTAAGTGCTCCTCCTTCATCGATTACATACCCTGGGAATAGATCAATTTCATCATCGCCATAGAAAAAAACGATTACCGGCGAGCTATCGCTTGCTATTTCACCATTGGCCTTTTTTTGCTTGATCTCTTCGTAAAATGGAATGAAAACCTGTGGATAGTAATCAACTCCATCCAAGTCTTTAAATGCGTTTATTGAAGCGTTTAGTTCTTCTGGTGATTCGATTAAGCTTTTGATTCTTTGGTTACTGGCTTGACTAGTGAGCATTTCACTTTCTAAAAGCCGATCTATAAGGATACTGCTCTCACCAGTTAGTTTTTTCTCTACCTGAAGAGCCATTGTTTCTTTAAAACCTTCGTGCAAATTGAGCTTTAGAATGTTTGTACCTATTACCTCAAAGTGCTGCCTCGCATATTCTAATCTTGCCTCCTTAGATCCAAGTGGATCTGGTTGGACTTTGGATTTAATTTGAATTTCGGAAGTCTCACAGGAGGAGATTAATAGTACTGATGCAGTAGTAAGGAGCATTAGCTTCAAGAATTCTACTTTTTTCTTATTGTGCAACATAATTTATATATTTAGAAATAGACAGTAATATTTATAGTAAAATTTTATTATAAATATGATTTTTATCACATGTATAAAAAATAATAATCAGAAGTAATCGCAAGAGTTTACGGCTAGGAGTGAGGATTTTTGGTGTTTCCATTAGGTCTAAATAGCTGTTGGTTAGGTTCGACTACAAACTAATTACGTATTTCATTAGACTATCTCTCTGTCCTTCAGGATAACCTTTACAGGATTGTGAAGCAAAAACCGAGATTGATTTCCAAATGAATTGCTCAGTAATCTTATGGTGTGCAGAGCTATAAAAAAGTAGTTTTAATGGTGGTGTAGCCCATTTCACACTATTTAAATGCCTAGGATAGCACCAATAAATGGTTCAGGGAGTCCATAGAGTTATAATAACTAATAGAAGCTCATATGTTGATTTGGAAAGAGAACTAAATAGTCTTCTAAAAAGGACAGATGTACGGCTTAGGATAGCCTAGATATTTGGTCTTTTAAATATGTTCTATCAGCAAAACACAGATGTTAAGGTATTGCATCATTGAATATTGAAACTTATACTAATTGAGTATACGCTTACAACAACCATCTGAAAAGGGCCTTTGAACATTTATAAAATAAGTTGCGTTCATTGTCTAACGCCAAGACGTTATGAAACTATTGTTACTAAAACCCTTTCTGGGAGTAATTCTGCTCTCTATTTCTCAAATCATTTATGCTCAAGTAGCCACCATTGAAGGCTATGTCTATGATGCCGATACGAAAGAACCGATCATTGGGGCTAACGTCTTCCTGAACAACTCGACGATTGGTGACGCTACCAACTTGGATGGCTATTATAAAATCGACAAAGTGCCGATGGGTAAGTTTGAGCTGGTGGTTACTTACATCTCTCATAAGTCCCAATCTTTACGCGTTAGCATCATTGAAAGCAGAGCTTATAAGGCCGACTTTGTAATAGAGCCCGACATCAAACAACTGAGCTCGGTCACAGTGAGAGGTAGCAATGCCCAATGGAAACGATCATTAGGGTTCTTTAAAAAGTATTTTCTAGGTTCTAGCTATTACGCTAATAAATGTGAGCTTAGAAACCCTGAGGTGCTCGATTTCGATCATGACCCTGAGACGCTCGTAACTACAGCTAGCGCAAATACAGAATTGATCATAGACAATGAAGCGCTCGGTTACACTATATATTACACATTAGATCAGTTTGAATGGGATAATACTGACTGCAGAGTAATGGAAGGGAAGGCGCGTTTCGAGGAAATAGAAGCTCCCGATCGTAAAAAGGCATTCCAGTGGAAACGGAATCGCAAGCGTGCTTTCAATGGCTCTATGCAGCAGTTTTTCAGGACACTGGCCCAGGATACATTACCAGCAGAAGGGTTTATGGCTTATAGGTTACAAAACATTCCTGATGCCTTTAGCCGAGGAGAAGAACCGCGTTATGGACTTATGTTAGATACGCTCCTGGCCTATGACAGTACAAATCGCAGCTATAAGTTTGCATTCAATGATTACCTGGAAGTGGTTTATGAAAATGAGCCTCAACCAAGTGCCTATCAGAAATACAAAGAACAGCGAATAAAAGGAGATCTTCGAACACCGGAAGGTTTTGAGAGACAACCGCAAGTATCAATTCTCGAGTTAAAAGCGGATGATATCCGGTTTGATGCAACTGGATACATCTATAATCCGACAGATTACATCGTTTATGGCTATTGGGCCTGGGAGCGCATGGCCGATCTGATGCCTATCGATTACAACCCTGATCAGGCGGCATTTTAGCCAAGTGTGACTCATCACCTTATTTCTTTCAGATAGGTTGATATTTTGACACTGAGGCTTTCACTACTTTTGTGCTTGTGACGACTACCGCTATCAAGAAAAAAGATATACGCAAGCTAAGTTTTGAGGAGGTTAAAAGCGAGGTGATCGCTATGGGAGAAAAACCTTTTCGCGCTAAGCAAATCTGGGAATGGCTCTGGAAAAAGTCCGCTCATTCTTTCCATGAAATGAGCAATATCTCAAAAACCACCCGGGAGCGTCTTTCGGATTCTTTTGATCTTTTACCGATAGGCGTAGATAACACACAAATCTCTGAGGATCGAACGATCAAATCCGCCTTCAACCTCCATGATGGGCATCTTATTGAGGGAGTGCTCATACCTACAGATGATCGTATGACAGCTTGTGTCTCTTCGCAGGTGGGGTGCTCACTTTCTTGTAAGTTTTGCGCGACTGGCTACATGGATCGTAAGCGTAACCTGGACGCTGGTGAAATCTACGATCAGGTAGTAGAGATAGCGCATCAGGCTGAAGAGCACTACCAAGTACCCCTTTCTAACATTGTATACATGGGTATGGGTGAGCCCTTGCTCAATTATGCTAACGTGCTCAAGAGTATAGAGCACATTACGTCACCTGATGGGTTGGGTATGTCACCAAAGCGGATCACTGTATCAACAGCTGGTATAGCCAAGATGATCAAGAAACTTGCGGATGATGAGGTGAAGTTCAACCTGGCATTGTCTCTACATGCCGCAAATGACACCAAACGCAATACCATTATGCCGATCAATGAATCGAATTCATTGGAATCGTTGAAAGAAGCACTTCAATATTTCTATAAGAAGACGCGGAGCAGAGTGACTTTTGAGTATATCCTTTTTTATGGTTTTAATGATGGCCTGGAGGATGCTGACGAGCTGTATCAGTTCACTAAATATGTTCCTAGTAAGGTTAATATCATCGAGTACAACCCCATTAGTGAAGCTACTTTCAAGAAAGCTGATCCGAGGGCGCTAGACAAGTTTGCCGCTTATCTTGAGGAGCGAGATGTGACGGTCGTGGTACGAAGAAGCCGCGGCAAGGATATAGATGCGGCTTGTGGCCAGCTGGCCAACAAAGAAAAAACCAATTGATGCTCACAGGGTTAATAGCCCATGGAGCTGCCCTTTTCAGGAAAACTATTGATTGCCCTTTTGGCCATATCCGCCTTTAATACAGGTCTGATATGGATAGTTCAATTGGTGCATTACCCAGGGTTCTTGCGCATCCCACCGGAGACATATGCAAACTACCAACAGTTTCACATGCGGGCCATCTCATTCATCGTTGCTCCAAGTATGCTTGCAGAACTATTGCTAAGCCTGGCTGGATTGGCAATGACTGATCTCAACAGATCGTACCTCTACTGGGGTGCAGGTATATGCCTGGTTCTTGTTTGGGCCGTTACGTTTTTTGTAAGTGTTCCCCTGCATGGAACCTTGGTGGAGGGTTATAATGCCAAGGGAATTCAGCGCTTGATTGATACCAACTGGTGGCGTACAGCCGGCTGGAGTATGAGGACTATCCTTTTGGGACTTTTATTGCTGCGCTAGTTAGCCAATCCAGCTCTCGGCGATAAAAAGGCCTAGAAAATAAGCTTGGAGTAGGGTCTGTAAGAAATATAAAGGAAGCCACAAGGCAAATTTGGTTTGACCGAGAGAATATAGATGTGTGATCGGAAAGAGTAGTGATACCAATATGTACACCTGCCATTTCAAATGAATCTCCTGCAAGTTGCTTCCAAAGGTTACCGCTAACCAAGTAGTTAGAAATGCAAAAGCAACCAATCTTCGTTTTTTTTGCCTATTGTTCGTGATAGAGGACCCTACTAATTTAAAGAAGAGAAGCATATAAGGTGTAGCAAATACGAACCTGTTTAAACTAGCCAATACGGTGTTTCCATTTACATATTTCCCTGAAAACAGCAATACAATGCAGGTAACTCCAGCTAGATAAAGCAACGAGAAAACAACTGGCTCATTTAGCGTCTTTCTTTTGTTTATTATGTTATGAAATGTTTGACAAAGAATAATAACTGATGTAACTCCTACAAAAAGGGCAAGGTAATCCGCCCACGAGGAACTAGGGTATGGTCTTGCAACTAGTGGGAACGCTGGAAATGAGAGTTCACGTTTCCAATTGGATTGAACTTCGAGGTAATCAAAATGGACGTTGACCTGATCAAAAAGATAGAGTTGTACCCCCCAGTTTGTGCACAGTGCTAAAATCATGGGGAGGAGGTAAAAAAGGTGTTTTCTTAGAGTCCAAGACTGCTTTACGTTAAGAAGGTATGTCAACAAAAAACAAAGAGTCAAGAGTACTCCTATAGACCTTGTCATGCAGGCAATAATAACACCTGGAATAAGCATAGTTAGTTTATGCTTACTAAGACCTACTAATAACAACGCCCCACCCAGGAAGAATAGCCCTTCAGAGTACGGAACCATACAGAAGAGCATACTCGGAAAGCTCGAGAATAATAATACTTCGGGTAAAGGGATATCTACCTCTCTACTGATAATGTAAATGCTGACAAGAGTTACAAACCAATTAGCTATTGAAATACCGAATGGACCAAGGCCACTTATCTTCCACATTAGGGCAAAAAGAGGATAATAAGCTACATTCGATTGCTTGTTCTCCACATAACTATAACCTTCAGTTGCAATGTCCCAATACCATTGTGCATCCCACTGGTAGCCTATGTCGAGAAGCGACTGATCAACTACGCCTAACCATCTAAGCAACTCGTAAAATGAAACAACAAAGCCTAAATGAAAAAATGACCATAGTACGAATAACCTGGAAGTCTGCATCACATCAAGTTTAGTATTTGGTGGCATAGCAGATTGAGATTAGCGAATCGTTTAGTAGCCAGAGAATCAACCGACCCTAAAGCCACCTAGATGCGCACAATACAAAAAAGCTTGAAGTACAATACTGAAGAAGTAGAGCATCTTAGGTAGAATAGTGATTTTTTTTTGGTGACTTGTAACTACATATAACAATGGAATAAGTGCCATTAGGCCAAAGTAGCCTAGAGCCTTAAACTGAAACCACAATGTGGCGTACTCACCTTTTGATCCGACAATAAAAGATAGGTAAAGCAAGAAAAAAAGTAGTGCCAACCAATAAACAGCTCTTTTTTTAATCAAAGTTTTCTCGAGGGTTTGAATTAAGAAAATGGTGAAGAACGGTGTGCAAAAGATGAATCGATTAAGACTATGTATGGAAGTACCCCTTTCTCCGAATGTACCCGAAAAGCTCAAAGTCACAATGGCTACTCCGGCGATATAAAGAAAGGCTAGCATTACATCTGGGTGATCAAAAACCTTTTTTTTAACCCTCTCAAAAAAAAGTTGTAAGATCGTTCCTCCACAAATCATTGCCACGAATAACGCAAGAAAGTCGTTCCAGACCAATGTCACATGACTTAAAGTGGTCAATGGAAACGACGGAAGACTTAGGTGTCGATTCCATTGCGCCTGTACTTCGAACATACTGAAGTCTCTCCCTACCTCAAACACTTGATAATATCTTACTCCTATTGACGTTACAAAAGCGGTTGTGATGGCCAAAAGGTACTTTAACAAGGTATGGCCTTTGAGAGGTCGGTATTCACAAATAAAGTTGGTCAAGACAAATGCGATGAGCAATATGGCAGAAGCAGACCGACTAAGGCAACTAATTAAAGTCCCAATGATAATAAATGGTAAAGAATCCCTTTTAAAACCAAACAGGAGAATCGTAGATCCTATGAAAAAAGTGGATTCAGAGTAGGGAACAAGACTAAAGATTAGGCTTGGAACAGTTAATAGCACCATCAAAAAGGCACCTCTTATTTGATACTCCATTGTGATTATGAAGAGACTAGCAAGTAACAGGAAATAGTTTAAAATACAGATGCCCCAGTACCCCAAATCCGTCCATCTCCAAATGAGTGCGAAAAGCGGATAAAACGCGACACTCGACTGGTGTCCGGGGGTATAGCTATACCCTTGTTGACGAATTTTCCAGTACCAATCTGCATCCATAGCAAGATTTGGGTTAAGCAGATTGATTCCGAAAAACCATTTGTTTATAACAACGACGGCTACTGATAACAGAAGTAGGTGTTGTATCGCAAGAGAAAAGAAATGAAAAAGGTTGTCTTTCGAGTAGGAATTGAACGTATGCCCTAAGCTACTTTTTACTAGCATTGAAAAGTTTCTGCTTTTCTTCTTTACTCAAACTTTCATAACCACGCTCCGATATCTTGTCCAGGATAGCATCAATTTCGGCTTGGTCAGTGGTACCGCCTGTTGTACTAGAAGTTGAAGCTGCGGCAGTCTTTCTATGAGTAGCGCCACTCGCTTTCTTATGTGTCACCTTGATCTTTGGGCTTGGTTTAAAGAGTCCTTTGAAGAAATCTATCGTTTGTATGACAGGTACTCCCAGATCATTGCCCTTTTGCAATTGCCTGATAAATATGAAGCCTATGATAGCACCACCAATATGTGCTAGTTCTCCACCAGCGTTGCTCCCTATGGTTCGCGATAGCGAAAGCAATACGTAGAACATAGCGATGTATTTAATCCGCACTGCACCTAGAAAAAGCAAAAAGAATGTGTGGTTGGGCATAAATGTAGCTGCGCCTACTACCACTGCAAAAACACCTGCGCTGGCACCCAGCATCAAAGAACCATCAATACGGTCATGATAAAAAGGGATGATATTGTAGATAAGCATGTAAAACAGGCCGCCTACTATACCCCCAACCACATAGAGGCTGATCAGGCGATTATTGCCCAAGAAGTCCTGAATCAATCGACCAAACCAGAAAAGGAAAAGCATATTGAAAATGATATGCAGAAAACCTTCATGAGTAAAGAAATAGGTAACGATACTCCAAGGTTGGAATATGAATGCAGCGAAATCTGCTGGTAACATTAAGTAGCTGAGGACAGTGCTGTAGACTTCACTTAATCCGGATAGTACGAAAACTACCTTAAACACGATCAACGCAACAAAGACAATCACATTGATCAATATGATCTGGATCAATCCGTTATTGGGTTTGTCCCAAGCGTTTCTAAAATCGTCGAAAATCCCTGCGTTATTCATTTTCAATAAAAGCTACCGGAGTTCTTTTGCCAATATTTCAACATCAAAAAGGCGATCAGCATTCCACTTAGGTGAGCGAAGTGTGCCACATTGTCCCCCGCTGATCTGTTAATTTCGGCATATAATTCATAAGCACCATAAAACATTACAAGATACTTGGCTTTGACCGGGATGGGTGGAAAAAGCAGGTAGAGTACTGTGTTAGGGAATAACATACCGAACGCCATCAAAATCCCAAATACCGCGCCTGAAGCACCAACCATAGGCACATTGGCTTTGCTCTGGTAAATTTGGCTGGCGATAGCCTTGCTTTCGGCTATGTATTGAGGATTATCAGGTTGATCAGCATATTCGTTGATAAAATCGAATAACCGATTATAGAATCTGGGTGCATGCTCTGTAATGAAATAGTTGAAGGCTTCGGGGTCTGGGTTCATGATGTACTCTTCTGAAGCTGTCTGGACCTGGCTGACTTCATAGAAGTTGATGGTGGCATACAATATACCGGCCCCCACCCCGGTAACGAGGTAGAATGTCAGGAACTTCTTCGACCCCCAGATCTGCTCTAACATAGGACCGAAAATCATCACAGCGAACATGTTGCCGAACAAATGCCAGAATCCGCCGTGCATCCACATGTAGCTGAAAAGCTGATAAGGCTTAAAAGTATCAGCTAAGATGTATCGAAGACCTAATAGATCTACTGCATCTATTTTGATAAGACTTGATAACAAAAACACCACCACGTTGATAATGAGGATGTTCTTGACCATGGGGGTCATTCTGCTAAACATGTACTAAGCTATCTGTTAAAGAAGTTTGCAATTTTATCTAAACCTAGTAAAACGAAAGTCGGTTTTCCCTCGGGAGTATAATTGGGCTGTTGACAGGCAAATAGCTGATCGATCATAGCGTCCATTTCTACCTGGTCCATGCCAGCGCCAGGTTTGACGCATGACCTTTTAGCAAGGGCCCGAGCTATATTTTCCTTTCTGTCTACCGTCAATGATTCTTTATTCCATTTAAACTGTTCGATAAGTCCCTCGAACAGCACTTTTTCATTGGTTTCTTTTACATCGGCAGGTATACCCTGGATCGCAATGGTATTCTTGCCAAATACGTCAAATACAAAACCCAACGACCTGATCTCATCTTCCAACTCCATAACGAGAGAAAAATCAGCAGGGTTGAGTTCGACATGTGCAGGAAAGAGCGACTGCTGCGAAAGTCCTTCTTTAGCCTGAAGCTGTTGACTAAATCGCTCAAAGAGGATACGTTCATGGGCTAGTTGTTGATCCATGACCATCAGCCCACTTTTCACCTGCTTCAATACATAGTGCCTATGTAACTGCCATGGTGCAGACTTAACATCTGAGGCTTGGTCGGGGCTTTCAGGCTGATTGACACTGCTTGATACAACGATATGATCCCGTTGTTCGGAGGGTGATTGTTCTTTTTGAAGTACCTCTTTCGAATAATCGGCCTCTGATTGGGCCTTTGTAAAGAGGTTCTCCCAGTTTTTTAGGTTCTGTTCTTCCCTCGGTGAAGCAGTCTTGAATTTTGAATAATCCATCTCTGCTTTGGAGGACAGTACCTGCCTGTCAAAGTTGAGACCTGATCTGGCGATGGCTTCAAAATTCACGTCTGTACCAAAGTCAAGCGATGGACTTACGCTATTCGCACCAAGAGACTGCTTGACTGCTGACTTAACGATACCATATATCGTACGTTCATCATCAAACTTCACCTCTGTCTTGGTAGGATGCACATTGACATCTACATGTTTGGGATCAATAGAAATGAAAAGGACATAGAAAGGGTATTGATCATCAGCTATCAGCCCTTCAAATCCTGTGCTTACGGCATGATTGAGATAATTGTTCTTGACGAAGCGATTGTTAATGAAGAAAAATTGTTCTCCCCTGGTCTTTCGGGCAAACTCTGGTCTGCCTATATACCCTTGTATAGCCAGGTGAGGGGTCTCTTCCTGGCACGGAACCAATTGTTCACGATAGTTTTTTCCAAAAAGTCCAACAATTCGCTGGCTAAGTTTTGATGATTCTAACTGAAATGTTTCCAGATCATTCTGATAGAGCGAGAACGCAACTTCAGGGTGGGCCAGCGCTACTCTGAAAAATTCATCCATGATGTGGCGCATTTCCACAGGGTTGGATTTTAAGAAATTGCGTCTGGCAGGCACATTGAAGAAAAGGTTTTTAACAGAAATACTTGTTCCGGTAGGTGTAGCAGCGGGTTCTTGTTTTTTGACCTGAGTGCCTTCTACACAGAGCAATGTGCCGAGTTCTTTGTGCTCGGTTCTGGTTTTCATTTCCACCTGGGCTATCGCACCTATGGAGGCGAGCGCCTCTCCTCGGAAGCCTTTGGTCCGAATACTGAAAAGATCCTCAGCTGCTCTGATTTTGGAGGTGGCATGTCGCTCAAAACTCATTCGGGCATCCGTCTCCGACATGCCAATGCCATCATCTATCACTTGTATCAGTGATTTGCCAGCATCTTTTACGATTAGTGAGACCTGTTTACCGCCTGCATCTACGCTGTTTTCAAGGAGTTCTTTTACAACAGAGGCAGGCCTTTGGACAACCTCTCCGGCTGCTATTTGATTGGCGATAACATCAGGAAGTAGTTTAATGATATCAGACATACTACTCCTTGGCCCTCCGACTTTTGAACCAAAAATAGGCCGTGATCAATAGTGTTGCGATAACAAACTCGCGTAGAAATGGAAACTGCCATCCAAACAAATAAAGCCCAGAGAAGCCCACCACTGCAAAAAGCGAACTGAAGGTAGCGAGCACATGCTTTGACCGATACCAAACGAAAACAGGAACGATCAAAGTATAGCTGTAAAAAATATCATTGCCGTAATAAAGCCATCCGAAGATGGTTACCATCAAAAAGAGTGCGATGATCAACTGGAGGCCTGAAGCGCTCGGTGTTCCCTTTCCCACATTCGATTTAGTTCGAAAAGAGCCTTGAATAGCCGATCCTGCTGCTGTCAATTGTTTGCCTTGCTCGATCTCCATCTCTCTTTTGATCTTAGATACCCGCTCTTCGATTTCCTCCTTTACCGGGTCGTAATGTCGTGGCTGAAAGCTGAAGCGTTGGTGCTTAGGGAGCCTGATCAATGATGGTAATCTCATGACGAATGGCGTTTATCGAATATTGCTGCTGAAAGTGGATTAATATTTGCTAATCTGAAGCAAACAATGTTGGTTTATCGAATTCTATACAAATCTAATAGGTTATTTCTATACGCTAGAATGCTCCAAAAGATATACCTCATATTGTGTTTGCTAATATCGTCACCCCTTTGGTCAAACGACCTGTATGATGATGCGATAGAACAAGAACGGAGGGTTAAGGCACTATCCAATGAGCAGCTTGCCGGTCAGCTGATTGTCGCTAAGTATGCTACAAAAGCTGAAGCTCTTCACATGATCAGTGAATACCATGTCGGAGGCTTTATCCTACCGGAAGGTGATCCGTATCAGTTGAGAGACCTGATCATTGATCTTCGCAAGGCAAGTGATATGCCACTGTGGATTGGTATAGAATCCAAAGATGGTCTCAATCCTGCCTTTACCAAGAGCATTATCCTGCCTAATGCTCACACCTTAGCAAGCATATCTGATGAGACCTTGCTTGCCAACTACGGTTTTTCTGTGGGGCAAATTCTCACTGGCATTGGTGCCAATGTTCATCTTTCCGTTTATCCATTGGAGAATTATAAAAAGGGCATGCTCAGATCCGGGATATCCATTTTCTCTACCGAGAATCTTTATCGCTCACAGGAAGTCGACTTGAAGTCTAGAATTCGAGAGCCCATTGCGTTCAAGTATTATCAAAAGACTGCAGAGGCTAACGTCTTGGCTGAGGAATTTCGAAAAGGGCTTGATCTCGTCTTCATCAATCAGGGTAATGAGGAAGTGAAGAGGGTACATCAGGTCCTAAGTGATCAACTAAAGAAGAAGGAGCTAAGAAAACTGGCGGGTAAAATCCTTACCTATAAAGGTCATGTGTCTACAGCTAAAGTAAGTAGTGGCACATTGGAGCATCTTATTGATGACAAGAATCGGATAGCTACTTTTCACAGCATTCTTCAGAAGTCATTTGTCGCGCGCAATGGTGAGCATACCCATCTGCCTATTACCAATCTTGCTGACAACTATATTGCCTCACTCACAGTGGACAATCAGGCTGGAGAAGTTTTCAGGTCCGGGTTAGAACGTTATGCTCATATCGAGCATTTTGAGATTGGTGAGCGGCCTGCCACTGAGCTTCTCAATCACATCGGGCAATTCGACTGGGTGCTGGTAGATATGACATCAGTTCACCTCGGAAATAGTTGGGTCGGTTTTATTAATGAGCTGGCCCAACATCAATACGTGGCAGCCTATGTCAATGATGTAAGCTTGCTCAACAGTCTATCCGATCAAGTCGCTATTATATGGAACTTTGAGGCTGTACCTATGGCCTATGATCTTGTCACCCAGGCTTTCTTTGGGGCTTTGGATGTAGATGGGGTAATACCAACGGATATCTCTGCTGCTCTTGAATGGCAGGAGAGTACTAGACTCAATAGTATCGGGCGATTGCGGTATGGGTTTCCTGAGTTAGTAGGGATCAATGGTGATCGATTGGCGGATATTGAAGGGATAATGACGGATGCGATCACAGCAGGAGCAACACCAGGAGCCCAAGTGCTGGTCGTGAAAAACAACACCGTAGTATATAATGAAGCATTCGGTTATCAAACCTACGACAGCTTACAAGCTATCAATACACAAACGCTTTACGACATAGCCAGTGTCAGTAAAGTAGCCGGCACCCTACAAGCAATTATGTTTTTGGCTGAGAGAAAGGCGATAAGCCTCGATGATCCGATTCATAAGTACTTTCCCGAACTGGAAGGTGAGCCTAAAGGTGAGCTGATCATCAGACAAATATTGGCACACCAATCAGGCCTGCCTCCTTATTACCCGTTTTGGCGGAAAACAATGGATAAGCGACGAAAGTTTTCCGATGAATACTACAGTGAGCAGCGGCTGGCGGAGTACGATCATTCTGTGGTACCGGGTCTATATATGAAACAAGGTGTGGCCGACTCGTTATGGAATTGGATCATCTCGGATGATGTCCGATTAGCCAACGAACCAAAATACCGATATAGTGATATTGGCTTTATGTTACTCAAAAGACTGGCAGAACAAATACTTAATCAGTCTCTGGATGATTTTTTAGATCAGAATATTTACGACCCTTTAGGGATTGACAGGCTCGCTTACAATCCATTGTGCGTATTTGACAGAAGCAACATAGCGCCCACTGAGCAAGACCATTATTATCGTAACACCACTATCTGGGGAAATGTACATGATCAGAATGCTGCTTTTGTCGGAGGTGTAGCAGGACACGCTGGTATCTTCAGTAATTCCAATGAGCTAGCCAAGCTCATGCAGATGCACTTAAACAAGGGGTATTATGGTGGCTACCAATATTTTCAGCCCGAGACTGTCAGTGAATTCACTAAGCCGCATTATAAAAACAATCGTAGAGGTTTGGGTTGGGACAAGCCTTCAAACAAAGTAGATAACACTTCCAAATACTGCTCTTCAAGTACTTTTGGTCATACAGGATTTACGGGTACGGCAGTTTGGGTAGATCCTGCAGAGGAGTTGATCTACATTTTTTTGTCGAACCGCACCTACCCAGATGCGGGTAACGGCAAACTTATCAGAATGAATGTGCGTACTAAGATTCAAGATGTCATCTACGAGTCAATCGTTCATGGTAATTCGTCTGATGACTGAACATTTTTAAAACATGGCTTGTTAGCAAGCTGTTTCACGACCTTATGAAAATAGGAATTGTTTGTTATCCGACGTATGGTGGTAGCGGAGTAGTTGCCACAGAGCTCGGTAAGGCATTGGCCAAGGAAAGGCATCAGGTTCATTTCATAACTTATTCACAGCCCACACGCCTCGATTTTTTCAACGAGAATCTTTTTTATCACGAGGTAAGCCTCAAACCCTACCCTTTGTTCGATTTTCCACCTTATGAGCTGGCACTGGCGAGCAAGATGGTGGAGGTAGCCCAATTTGAAAGCCTCGATCTGTTGCATGTGCACTATGCCATTCCTCATGCTTCAGCAGCCATACTGGCCCAGGAGATATTGAAGACTAAGGGTATGGATATACCGGTGATCACCACACTACACGGTACAGATATTACCCTTGTGGGCAAGGATTCTTCATTTGAGCCGGTGGTGACCTACTCGATCAATAAGTCAAATGGTGTGACTGCTGTATCTGAAGATCTTAAAAGAGATACACTAGAGCATTTTGAAGTGACACAAGACATTAAGGTGATCCCGAATTTTGTAGACATTGATCGCTTTAAGAAACAAAAGAAAGACCATTTCAAGTTGGCTATCTGTCCTAATGGAGAACGACTACTCGTACATACATCTAACTTTCGTAAAGTGAAACGGGTAGAGGATGTTATTGCAGTGTTCAATATAGTTCGCGAGCATATGCCAGCTAAGCTACTGCTAGTGGGAGATGGTCCTGAGCGTACCCGAATGGAGAACCTTGCACGTGAGACCTGCACGTTCGAAGACGTCCGGTTCCTTGGCAAGCTGGAACAAGTGGAAGAAGTACTTTCAGTAGCAGACCTGTTTTTGATGACTTCAGAGAAGGAGAGTTTCGGACTTGCGGCGTTGGAAGCTATGGCGTGTGAGGTGCCTGTCATTTCTACCAACGCAGGGGGCCTACCGGAATTAAATGTGGATGGTGTAACAGGATTCCTTTGTCCGGTGGGAGATGTCAAATACATGGCGGAAAAAGCGATCCACATTCTGGATGAACGTCATTTGAAAAATTTCAAAGAAGGTGCTCTCAACAGGGCTAAAGAATTCGAGATTAGCAATATTCTCCCCAAATACGAGGACTATTACAACGAGGTGTTAGAGGCCTTTCAGGCTAAGCATGTAGTAGTCAATTAGATTTGGAGGATTTGCTTCCAACCTATTCGTTTATCAGTTAAATTTGCCGAAAAAAGAGACCTATGGCACAAGTAGAGACGCTAAAGGCAAAGAAAATGCCCAAAAATACCGGTACCGGGCGGATGTTTGAGAACCCCATTCTAGAGCGATTGACCAGGACTCATATTGCTGTACCGTTGACATTATTCACGTTCATCTCTGCGGGATTGATCTATTATGGAGTAGACAATTTTGGTTTTGGAGTATTGACCGTTATCGGCTTGTTTATAGCAGGTATGTTGTCTTTCACACTACTTGAGTATGTGATGCACAGATATCTGTTTCATTTGGCACCTACCACTCCGAGAAGGGAGAAGATAGCTTATACAGTACATGGTATTCATCATGACTATCCTAAGGATAAGGACCGCCTTGCAATGCCTCCGCTATTGAGCCTTACCTTGTCTACTATTTTCTATTTTCTGTTCTATTTCATAATGGGTAACCTCGTATACGGATTCCTTCCTGGCTTTTTAATGGGGTATGCTTCATATCTTGGTGTACACTATTCAGTGCATGCATTTCAGCCGCCCAAGAATTTCCTTAAGATTCTATGGATACACCATGGTATCCATCACTACAAAGAGCATGATCGTGCATTTGGTGTTTCATCGCCATTGTGGGACGTGATCTTTCGGACCATGCCTAGAAAGTAAAAAACATTCGAACCACCTACGGGTGGTTTTTTTATGTCTTCTCATAGTATATCTGTAATTGGTTGCGGTTGGCTCGGCCTGCCGCTTGCGCAACTACTTGTAGCTAGGGACTACCATGTTTTTGGGAGTACCACGACTAAAGACAAGCTTTCAACGCTCTCTGATATTGAGGTTACACCGGTACTGCTAAGGCTAGGTGAGCACTCGCTGGAGTGTGACAATGATATGCTATGGCAGGCTAATACCTTCATTATTGCAATACCACTAGGTGTACGGAAGTACGGACCAGTTTACCATGTTAATCAGATAGCTAACCTACTCAAGAAACTGCCTTCAGAAGTTCATTTAGTCTATATCAGTAGCACTTCCGTCTATCCGTCCTTATCAGGGAAATATGATGAAGCCTATATTTTGACTGAGCAGAACACGGGCAATCAGACTCTTTACAATGCCGAAAGACTCGTTTTGGAGAGGGGCCATAGTGCTATTCTGCGATGTGGGGGCCTGATGGGTGAGAACAGAGTTTCGGGTAGGTATTTTGCTGGTAAGCAGGTGAGTGGTGCTCAACAGCCAGTCAATTATATCCACCAGAAAGACGCGGCAGCTCTCATAGAGTGTATTGTCAAGTCATGCATCACAGGCATCTATAATTTGGTTGCGCCGGAGCATCCGACACGAAAAGAGGTTTATAAGATCAACAGCCGAATATTTGATTTTGAGATGCCGACCTTCAGTGATGATGGGATTGAGCGAATCATAGATGGTCACTCAATAGCAGAGCGATTGAGTTACGAATTCCGGTATCCCGATCCAAGATACTTTCACGGGTAAATCCTGCTTTTGTCTTTTTTCTGGCTCAAATGAAATCCAAATGCCTTTCAATTTGTTAAGTGCAAACGAAAGGAGATATTTGGTAGTATGCGTGGTTATCGATTTACGAAATTCATTCCTGGTAAGGACAAAGAAAAGACCACATTTGATAATCTGCTGGACATTTTTCAGCAGCTGGTAGTCATTACCTCTGGTGATGTGAGTGAGGCGCTGAGTTGGCTTACCAACCTTGACAAGCAATACAACATCACTAATCCGCAATATGGTATTGGTGATTTTATTGAAGACTTGAAAGCCAAGGGTTACATCACCGATGATAACCAAACGGGAGAGATCAAGCTGTCTGCTAAGAGTGAACAGTCGATCCGTAAGAGTGCTTTGGAGGAGATATTTGGGAAGCTTAAAAAGTCAAACCGCGGGCAGCATCGCACGAACTTCTCAGGTACAGGTGACGAGCTTAGTACTGATCGACGTGATTACCAATTTGGTGATACACTGGATCAGATAAGCATGACGGACTCTATACGCAATGCCCAGATCAATCATGGGTATGGTGATTTTCGGTTGACTGAGGACGATCTGGAAATTGTAGAGAAAGAGTACAAGACACAGACATCAACTGTGCTGATGATCGATATCAGTCACTCGATGATACTGTATGGTGAAGATCGTATCACACCTGCGAAAAAAGTAGCCATGGCGCTGGCCGAATTGGTCACAAAAAAATATCCGAAGGACACACTCGATGTGATTGTATTTGGTAATGACTCTTGGCAGATCGAGATCAAGGACTTACCCTACCTGAATGTAGGACCGTATCATACCAATACCATAGCAGGTCTGGAGCTTGCTATGGATATATTGCGACGAAGAAAAAATGCGAACAAACAGATCTTTATGATCACAGATGGTAAGCCTACTTGCATGAAGGTTGGTATTAAGTATTATAAGAATAGCTTTGGACTAGATCCGCAGATACTGAACAAAACATTGAATCTTGCTGCTCAGTGTCGCAAAATAAAAATCCCGATCACCACCTTCATGATTGCCTCAGACCCATACTTGAAGCAGTTTGTAAGAGAGTTTACCCAGGTCAATAATGGCAATGCTTACTATAGCAGTCTGAAAGGGCTTGGTGATCTGGTCTTCGAGGACTATCGTCGCAATCGAAGAAAGACATACTAATCGCAACTATACAAAAGGAGAATTGATGAACTATCAGGAAATACCTGCGGAGAAAAAAGTATTGATCAAGACCCTGGGTGAGCTCAAGGCTGCTGGATACGAGCCGAAGAGTATCAAGGAGGAGCTTAGAGGAAATCTGATTGGCAAGCTAAGGAATAAAGAACAGGTCTTTGAAGGGATCTATGGCTATGAGGATACGGTCATTCCGGATATCGAAAGAGCGATACTTTCACGTCACAATATGAACCTGCTGGGGCTGAGAGGACAGGCAAAGACTCGTATTGCAAGAATGATGACCCACTTGCTAGATGAATATATTCCGATAGTAAAAGGTTCTGAACTCAATGACGATCCGTTAAGACCAATATCCAGGTACGCTTTAGATGCGATTGAAGAGCATGGTGATCAGATGCCTATAACGTGGATGCATAGGGAAGAAAGATATTCTGAAAAATTGGCTACTCCTGATGTTTCCATAGCTGATTTGATAGGAGATGTAGATCCGATAAAAGCTGCTTCTTTGAAGCTGCCCTACTCTGACGAGCGTGTAATTCATTACGGTCTGATTCCTAGGTCGCATAGAAGTATTTTTGTGATCAACGAGTTGCCGGACCTTCAGGCTCGTATACAAGTGGCTTTGTTCAACATCCTTCAGGAAGGAGATATTCAGATACGAGGTTTTAAGTTGAGATTACCTCTGGATATACAGTTTGTATTTACTGCAAACCCTGAAGATTATACTAATAGAGGAAGCATAGTCACTCCTTTGAAAGACAGAATTGATAGCCAGATCATTACACATTATCCTAAGTCGATTGAGATTGGTAAAAAGATAACAGGACAAGAGGCTAATGTCCTTGATGAGCAGGCTGCCAAAGTAGAAGTGCATGAGCTATCACATGATCTTATTGAGCAAATCGCTTTTGAGGCACGTGACAATGAATATGTCGACAGCAAAAGTGGAGTGTCTGCGCGGTTGACCATTTCGGCTTTAGAAAACTTGATCGCAGCAGCGGAGAGGCGTGTGCTTTTGAGTAGTGATGATAACACCCATGTTCGTGTTGGCGATTTTGTAGGCGTGATACCATCCATTACTGGCAAGGTGGAGCTGGTCTATGAAGGTGAGCAGGAAGGACCGGGCATTGTGGCTAACAATCTACTGGGTAAGGCCATTCGTACTCAGTTTCTCAACTACTTCCCAAACCCTGAAGAACTTAGAAAACAGAAAGATAAGCCCAACCCTTACAAGGAGATTACTAATTGGTTTGGTGATGGTAATAGTCTTGATCTGCTTGTAGATCAGTCACAGTCGGAGTACGCCGCTACTTTGGCTGGAGTCCCAGGATTGTCAAAACTCGTTGAAGATACTCAAAAAGGGATCTCTGGTGGTCAAAAACTCTTTATGATGGAGTTTGCATTACACGGACTTGCGGAATTCAGCATGTTGAGCAAGCACCAGTTAGAAAAAGGATCGCAGTTCAAGGATCTTCTCAGCAGTATGTTTTCTATGCCAGAAGACCTTGGTGAAGAAGATCAGTTGTAGAGGTAGGCTGACATGAATCGATGGACATAAGAGAGATCAAATATCTGGTCCGTCAGGGTGAGAATGAGCGAATAGAATTTAAGAAGAAAATCAACCACCCTGACAAGGTGATCCGCGAGTTGGTGGCATTTGCCAATACCAACGGTGGAACGCTACTCGTGGGTGTTGACGATAATGGAGACATTTCCGGTCTTAAGCATGCCGAAGAAGACGACTATCTAATGAAAAAGGCAATCGAGGAGTTGAGTCGTCCGAAACTGCAGTTCAAGTCAGGCATGGTCAGGCTTCATGAAAACAGGTCGATACTCTACTACCAGATTTCCCCCAGTAAACGTAAGCCACATTATGCGTTAGAAACTCCCCAACAGCGCTGGGGGAAGGCCTATGTACGCTATGAAGATAAAAGCGTGCAAGCTAGCCGAGAAATGACGGAAGTGCTCAAACATAGCCGGAGTAACAAACAACTTGGTTTTTCTTATGGTGAGGAAGAACGATTGCTGATGCAATGTCTCGAGGAAGAAGGGACGCTCACAGTACAAGGTTTTGCGGATAAGTCGGGACTCCCTTTGGCACGTGCATCCAAGATCATGGTCCTCCTGACACTGACCAATGTCTTGCAGATCATTCCAACAGAAAAGGGCGATTTATTCTCCTTCAAGCCACACGAACCAGAGGGATAAATTCACCTATAATTAATAGGATTTTCTGCTGAAATGGCTCAATTTACGAAGAGAGCATTGTTAGCTAAACACCTCACTTTTCGAATATGACTGCAGCGAAAAAGCAGAAGAAGATCTTCGTCCTGGATACCTCTGTTATCATTTATTCACACGACAGCATCATGAATTTTGCTGAACATGATGTGGGGATACCGATCACGGTGCTTGAAGAGCTAGATCAGTTCAAAAAGGGGAATGATACAAAGAATTTCGAAGCACGAGAGTTTACCCGAAAGCTCGATGAACTGGCCGATGGACATATGCTCCAGGAGTGGATACCACTAAATGGCCGAGGAAAAGGGAAGTTCAAAGTGGTCATGTCTACAACAAGTAGTGTTGACGCACAAAAGATTTTTGATGATAGGAAGAACGATCACAAAATATTGAATGCCGCACTATCGCTAAAAGATGAATATCCTGACAAAAACGTCATTCTGGTAAGTAAGGATATCAACCTGCGGCTAAAGGCAAAGTCACTCAACTTGCCAGCTGAGGATTATGAGACAGGCAAGATCAAAAATGTAAGTACGCTCTTCACAGGAAAAGAGGAGGTGGAAAATGTAGCTGCCGAGGATATCAACAAGCTTTACAAAGAAGGCGAGATTGAGAAGAAGCACGTGCTTAAGAGGAAGAAGGCCCTTGCTAATGCCTATTATATTGTGAAGAGTGATAAGAACTCGATATTAGCCCGTTACAACCCGTTTATTAAGAAAATTCAGCATGTAGAGAAGCGACCCGTATCCGGGATCAAGCCGCGCAATGCCGAACAAACCTTCGCGATCAACGCAATGTTGGATCCGGAAGTCAAGCTTGTTTCGATCAATGGGGTGGCCGGTACTGGTAAGACACTTCTTGCTATAGCTGCCGCACTCGAGCAGCGCCGGGATTTTAAGCAGATCTTCCTGGCCCGACCTATTGTACCATTAAGCAACAAGGATATCGGTTACCTACCTGGTGATATTAAGTCCAAACTTAACCCGTATATGGAGCCGCTTTGGGATAATCTGAAATATATTCAGAACCAATACCATGAGACAGAGAAGGAATACCAGCGGATCACTGATATGGTCAATCAGGAAAAGCTGTTGATACAACCTCTTGCTTATATACGGGGGAGAAGCTTGTCAAATATCTTCTTCATAGTTGATGAAGCTCAAAATCTCACACCCCATGAGATCAAGACGATCATCACACGTGCCGGGGAGAATACCAAGATCATCTTTACAGGAGATGTATACCAAATTGACACGCCTTACCTGGATTCTCAGAGTAACGGCTTGTCCTATTTGATCGATCGCATCCAAGACCATCCACTACATGCCCATATCACACTGGAAAAAGGAGAGCGCTCAGAGCTAGCCAATGTAGCTAACGAGTTGCTGTAAGGAGCCGCCTTATATGGAATAATTCGACGATTCTCAATATGTTATTTGGGAATAATACAATTCTATGAAATAATCATTTGCTGCAAACGAATGCTTCACGAATGATGTCCTGATCTTTCTTGCTAAATTAGTATATTTTTGCTAAACTGGTATAGTCGAGCAAACAAATGATCTATGAAAGCAGTCGCCTGCCCGAAATGCGAGAGTAGCAAAATCATAAAAAGCGGTATTGTGAAGGAGAGACAAAGGTATTCTTGCAAGAGCTGTGGCTACAATTTCACAGTGTCGAAGCTTGGTAAAGGCATAGATCCCTACTTTGTCACCAAGGCCTTACAGCTGTATATCGAAGGTGTAAGCTACCGCGAAATAGAAAGGCTACTCGGTATTAGTCATGTCTCAGTGATGAACTGGGTACGAAAGTATAAGGTGAAGGCCCCAGAAAACAGTGACTACCGTCCTACCTACAAGATTTTCACTTATCATGAGCTACTTGAATTCATGCAAAACCGAGATAAACTGAAAGGTTCAGGTATGCTTATCACAGAAATAGGGGACAAATACATGATGATCAAGTGGGAGCGATTCCGCTCATGAGCTATACCAATTAGCAAAAATATACACCGATGTTGTCGGTGGATTTTCAAATTTTCAATTTCGAAGAAGTCGCGACGAGAGATTTTGTGAATAATCACAGTCAACTACCAGAAAATTGAAAATTATGAAAAAGTCATTTTTACTCTTATTAGCTCTGCTTGTCTCGACTAGTAGTTCGCTTTTTGCCGTCGGTGATGACGATGACAAAAAGAAGCGCGAATTTCTTGAGCAAGAGGGCTTGGTCATCATTCCAGAAGAGGACGAAAAACCTAAGTACACTTACAAACCTTTAACGCTGAAAGTCAATGATGAGGGTACCCAGTATGTGCGTTTTATTGTGTGGCATCAGCAGTGGCTAGCCACCAACAATCTTAATGTGGACGACTCGAAGCTTCAGCTGACCTCTTCGGTCCGCAGGTCGAGATTTCTGGCCTATGCTCAGCTACATCCAAACGTGCTCATACTGACACACTGGGGGCTTAATGGGCTTAATCCCAACAATTTGTCATCACTTGGTAGCAACAGTAATGCTCCACAACTCTTTTTACATGATGCCTGGACGGAGTTCAAGATCAGTGATGGTCTGTACATCGGTACCGGCCTCCACTATTGGAAGGGCCTCACAAGGCTTGCGAGCCAAAGCACTTTGAACTTCATGACGCTAGATCAGGCCCGTCCATTTGCTCACTGGCATTCCTTGGGCATTACAGATCAGTTCGCTCGCCACTTGGGTGTTTATGCGAAGGGGGCCATAGGTCAATTCAATTATCGCATAGCATTCAATAATCCTGGCAGATCTCCTTTAGGCGCTGGTGTCAGTTTTGGAGATGTATCGACCGATCTTGTATATGATGGTGTAGCAAGGTCAGATAGCAATGGCGACCCTATGGGTAACATGATTGTAGAGGGTTACTTCAGTTACAACTTTCAGGATCAGGAATCGACCAAACTACCTTACTGGGTTGGGTCTTACCTCGGGAGCAAAGAGATAGTGAACGTAGGTGTGGGATTCTTTTCCCATGCTAATGGAATGTACAATACTTCCACAAATGAGCACGAAAGTGTATTCCATATAGCCGCAGATGTATTCATTGATAAGCCTCTTGGTGACCAGGGTTCGGTCACCGCCTATGCATCATTGACTAGTTTCAACTATGGCGAGAACTATATGTCTCGTTGGGCGGGTACCGGAACCCACTTGTTTGTCCATGCCGGCTACTACATCAAGCCAGCCAGGCTCATGCCCTATATCGCTTACCAGAATGGGTCATATGAGGCCCTCAATGACAACCTCAGTGCCATAGATGTAGGATTTAACTATTACATAATGGGACATAGTGCGAAGATATCTCTCGAGTATCATGGGGTGAGCAACTTCGCTGCTGAAGGTGGACGCGATGAGAATGACATGCCCATAGGAGTAGGCCAGATAAGAGCTCAGGCACATATCTTTTTCTAATTGACAACAACAAAAAAATCATAAATAAGCACACAATGGAAAATAACGAAAGAATGAAGGAGTACTGGAAAAAGAACCTCAGGTTCTTGACCATACTCCTCACCATTTGGTTTGTCGTCTCCTTCGGATTCGGTATCCTCTTGGTGGACGTACTCGATACCATCAGGATTGGTGGTTTCAAGCTAGGATTTTGGTTCGCCCAGCAAGGGTCGATTTATGTATTCGTCGCATTGATTTTTGTCTATGTAAGATGGATGAACAAGTTGGACAAAGAATTTGACGTAGACGAAAAATAGTAAGATCATGGATGTACAAACCTTAACTTATATCATCGTTGGACTCACATTTGCACTCTACATTGGCATTGCCATCTGGTCGAGAGCTGGTTCTACGAAAGACTTTTATGTAGCAGGCGGAGGAGTATCTCCTCTTGCCAACGGTATGGCGACCGCCGCAGACTGGATGTCAGCGGCATCTTTCATTTCCATGGCGGGTTTGATCTCGTTTATGGGCTATGACGGTACGGTTTATCTCATGGGCTGGACCGGTGGCTATGTGCTGTTGGCATTACTCCTGGCACCATATTTACGCAAGTTTGGTAAGTTCACCGTGCCGGATTTTATTGGTGATCGTTATTACTCCAATGTCGCCAGAACTGTGGCAGTGGTTTGCGCGCTGTTCGTATCCTTTACCTATGTCGCGGGTCAGATGCGAGGTGTTGGGATCGTATTTGCAAGATTCCTTGAAGTAGATATCAACGTTGGTGTGATCATCGGGATGGTGATCGTATTCTTCTATGCTGTACTTGGTGGTATGAAGGGTATCACCTACACACAAGTAGCCCAATATTGTGTACTCATCTTTGCCTACATGGTCCCTGCGATCTTCATCTCTATATTGATGACCGGTAACCCAATTCCTCAGCTCGGCTTTGGTGGTACATTGTCTGATGGCACCTACTTACTGGATAAGCTTGATGGCTTGCACCTGGAGCTTGGCTTTGCAGCCTATACTGACGGTAGCAAGAGCATGATAGATGTATTCTTTATTACTGCAGCGTTGATGGTCGGAACTGCCGGTCTTCCACACGTGATCGTGAGGTTCTTTACAGTTCCTAAAGTGAAGGATGCCCGCATCTCTGCAGGTTACGCATTGGTGTTCATTGCTATTCTTTACACTACCGCGCCCGCAGTATCAGCTTTTGCAAGGACTAACCTGATCAATACAGTCAATGATCAACCTTACACCTCTATGCCTTCATGGTTTGGTAACTGGGAAAATACCAATCTGATCAAGTTCGATGATAAAAATGGAGATGGAAAAATCAACTACGTGGCTGATGCTAGCGCGAATGAGTTGACCATCGACAGGGATATTATGGTATTGGCCAATCCTGAGATCGCTGATTTGCCTAATTGGGTAATTGCACTCGTCGCTGCTGGTGGTCTTGCTGCTGCGCTATCTACTGCAGCTGGGTTGCTACTTGTAATATCCACATCAGTAGCGCATGACCTCTTTAAGAAGCAGCTGGCACCAAATATTAGCGAGAAAAACGAATTGTGGGCAGCTCGTGGTGCAGCAGTGCTTGCAGTCTGTGTTGCGGGATATTTTGGTATCAACCCTCCTGGCTTTGTAGCTGCGGTTGTGGCATTAGCATTTGGACTAGCAGCGGCCAGTTTCTTCCCAGCTATCATCATGGGTATTTTTTATAAGCGCATGAACAAAGAGGGAGCCATCGCTGGTATGGTCGTAGGATTAGGTGTTACGCTCTTCTATATGATGCGATATAAGTTAGGCTGGATTGGAGGCCCGAGCACACCTGAGGATTGGTGGTTTGGTATCTCTCCTGAAGGCTTTGGTACCGTGGGTATGATCATCAACTTCATCGTGTCGATAGTTGTTTCCAACCTTACGCCAGCACCACCAACTGAAGTGCAAGACATGGTGGAAAACATCCGGTTCCCAAGAGGAGCAGGAGCGGCTGTGGAACATTGATTTTGGGTGCTTTTTGATTAATGTTAGCTGGGCGATAAACTATCGTCCGGCTTCTTTTACTGATAAAAGTCATATGTTAGTCTACTAGTCTGGTCTATATTTTCTGTTGATCTATTTTGTATTGATCCATATTATATGCCCGAACAAAACGATTCTATTGAAGTCAAGCGAGCTAACAGTAGCAGTAAACCAACAAACGAAAGATACATGACCAAATACTTGATTGCCTTATTCTGGTTATTTCTTATCGTATTCAACTATCCGATCAGCTCTATTTTTGATCGAAAGGAGCTTTGGATGGGGGTCCCGGTTTTCGTGATCTATTTGTTTAGTGCATGGCTTTTCATGGTGATCTCTCTGGTCTTGATTGTCAAATTCCAATTACCGCAGAAGAGTTGATATGGTAGCAGAGTGGGTTGTAATCGTATGCACGTTTGGCTACTTGCTCACACTTTTTGGGCTGGGATGGCTGAGTGAGCAATTGCGAAAGCGAGGTGTCAATCTTGCAAACAACCCATATGTTTATGCACTGTCACTTTCGGTATTCTGCACGGCATGGACTTATTATGGGTCTGTGGGACGTGCTGCAATGGGAGGATATGACTTCTTGACCATTTATCTGGGCCCCACGTTGATGGCACCTCTGATGTGGCTGGTTGTCAGGAAGATGGTCCGTATTAGCAAAGTTGAAAAGATATCTTCACTCGCTGACCTCATATCATCTCGCTATGGTAAGAGTATCACACTAGGCATTTTGGTTACGATTTTCAGCATCCTGGGTGTTTTGCCCTATATAGCCTTACAACTCAAAGCCATTGGCAGTAGCTATCAACTGCTTTCCGGGCCTTCCATTTTTGAGTCCATGAGCCAGTCAAGTCTCATAGTCAATGACTCGCTCTTTTATATGACACTTGGGTTGAGTGCGTTTATCATCATTTTTGGTACTCGTACCATTGAGACTGCAGGAAGTCACACAGGATTGTTGACGGTTATTTCTTTTGAAGCAATCGTCAAATTGGTGGTCTTTCTCATCATTGGGGTCTTCGTCTCCTTTTTCGTTTTTGACGGTTTCGGAGATATTTTCACCAGAGTCCAAACCAATGTCGAGCTAAACTCACTCCTTTCGTTTGGTCAGAATACAGGTAATGACCACTGGTTTTTAATGGTTGTGTTATCCATGATGGCTATACTTTTCCTGCCGCGTCAATTTCAGGTTGCGGTAGTAGAAAACAACAATGAACATCACTTGAAAACAGCTATGTGGCTCTTTCCGCTATATCTGTTAGTGATCAATCTATTCGTGTTTCCTGTAGCCTTTGGAGGCCGATTGGCCTTCTTTGACACTACGGTAATGGGTGACAGCTTTATGTTGGCCTTTCCACTTTCATTTGATCAAAACGGACTGGCGTTGCTGGGATACATTGGTGGATTCTCAGCCGCAACGAGCATGATGATCCTATCAACATTTGCTTTGAGTACAATGTTCACCAACAACTTGCTGATGCCGGTGCTAGCTCAATCAGAGCAGTTCAGCAATACGAACCTCTCGAAACTGATGATCTACGGCCGAAGAGCAGCCATAATGGTGATACTCCTGCTGGCCTATTTATACAATCGTTACGTTGTTTCTGATGTTCCACTTGTATCTATTGGTTTGATCTCATTTGTCGCGGTAGCCCAATTTGCTCCTGCGACACTGGGCGGACTATTTTGGAAAGGTGGTACAAAACGAGGTGCGATTTCCGGATTGGTCATCGGCTTCATAATGTGGTTCTATACTTTGGTGGTACCGAATCTGATTGCGACTGGATTATTGCCACAATCTCTGCTAGACACTGGTCTGCTTGGTACAGGTCTACTAAAGCCCCATTCATTCCTTGGACTGGAGGCTTTTGAACCTATTATCCATGGTATGTTCTGGTCACTATTTTTCAACTCAGGGTTATACTTCATGGTGTCATTATTCTCCACGCAAACCTCCAAAGAGTGGAACCAGGCCGAGCTATATGTCGATATTTATAAGTACAGTGTTGACTATGAAGATAAAGTGGCCTGGAAAGGCAAGGCTTATGTCAGCGATATCAGAAAGCTGCTGCAAAGGATACTAGGAGTGCAGAGGACGGATGAGTTGCTCAAGTCATTTACCGTTAGGTATGGTAGTACCTGGGAAAAACAGCAAACGGCTGACTCGCGATTGGTCAATTTTGCTGAACGAGTACTAGCTGGTGCGATAGGTACAGGCAGTGCTCGTATCATGATTTCGAACATTGTCAAGGAAGATGAGATCAGTCTCGAGGAGGTTTATTCTATTCTCAAAGAGTCTCAGCAGATGATGGAGCTCAACAAGGAGTTAACACTCAAATCCAGGCAATTGCGGCAGGCTAAGGAAGAACTCGAGCTAGCCAATGCAAGACTGAAGAAGCTGGATGTGCAGAAGGATGATTTTATCTCCACCGTCACTCATGAACTCAAAACCCCACTGACCTCCATTCGGGCTTTTTCGGAGATACTTTTTGATAATGACGATTTGAGTATAGAGGAGCGGAGTGAGTTTCTGGAAACGATAGTCAAAGAGACTGAAAGAATGAGCCGTTTGATCAGCCAGGTGCTTGATCTTGAGAAACTGGAGTCAGGAGAGCAGCGTATCGAGCTTGCACCTTTGTCGCTGGCTGAGGTAATCCGACACGCAGTGAGTGCAACCAATTTTGACGGGCGGCATTTGACCATGGATCTGCCCGAAGGCACGTTGAGGATTGCGGGAGATGAAGATCGGCTACAACAAGTACTGCTCAATCTCCTGTCCAATGCTATAAAGCATACTTCGGATAGCACCGGCACCATAATCATTGCGGTAGCTCAACAAGAAGAGTACTGGCGAGTGGCTGTGAAGGATAATGGACGAGGTATTGATGGAGAAAACCAAGAGCGTATATTTCAGCGCTTTTTCCAGGCGCGGGATCAGACGAGAAAGAAACCTCTCGGTACCGGTCTTGGATTGGCCATTACCAAGCGAATTGTGGAGTTGCATGGGGGTGAGATCTGGGTGGATAGTATTCCCGGTAGAGGCAGTAGTTTCTATTTTACCCTGCCGATGAGTCATGAACTAGAAAAGCTAGAAAGCGGAGTATGAGTAAAAAAGTATTGATCGTTGACGATGAGCCAAACATCCTGATGTCCCTGGATTTTCTAATGAAAAAAAACGGTTATGAAGTCTTTGTTGGCCGTAATGGTCAGGAGGCGCTCGACATCATCAATAAAGAGAATGTTGACTTGGTAGTGCTCGATATCATGATGCCCGAAGTAGATGGCTATGAGGTATGTGAATATATTAGAGCTACTCCATCACTGGCACACATCAAGGTTATATTTCTGAGTGCCAAAGTCAAAGAAAGCGAAATAGAAAAAGGTTATGCGATAGGGGCTGATCATTATATGACAAAGCCCTTTTCGACGAGAGAACTAGTAAAAAAAGTAAAGGAGCTGACCTGATCCCGTATGGCTTGTTTCAGTATCGACTGAAGCCACTTTTTAGGCCGACGGGATGGTCAAACCCTCACAAGAGTACCAATAGATGTTGCATTTTTAAATTCGGATACAATGGATCAATCGTCATATCAAGACATCTACAATGCCAGCCTGGAAAGCAAAGCAGCTTTCTGGAAGGAGCAGGCAGAGCAACTCGAATGGTTCAGACAGCCATCCTCGATCCTCACCAATACTGCAAAGAATCGCTATGAATGGTTTGAGGATGGAGAATTGAATACCTCTTATCTAGCACTGGATCATCATGTCAAAAATGGTCGTGGAGATCAAGTTGCGCTGATATACGACTCACCTGTAACCGGGACTAAGAAAATCTACACCTACAAAAAACTGCTAGACCAGGTGGCGAGATTCGCAGGTGGGCTGAGGTCTCTCGGTATTTCCAAAGGTGATACTGTAGTGATCTATATGCCTATGATACCTGAGGCAGCTATAGCAATGCTTGCTTGTGCGAGACTGGGAGCTATACATTCGGTGGTGTTCGGAGGTTTTGCACCACATGAATTGGCGATACGTATCGATGACGCCAAGCCCAAGGCTATCATCACGGCCTCATGTGGCATAGAGGTAGACAAGATCATCCCCTACAAGCCGTATGTTGATCAGGCATTGAAGGAGTCTGCACATCAACCTGACTATAAGATCATACATGAGCGGCCGGAGCAACCCGAAAGACTGGATTATAAGCAAGAGCTCGGATTTTATCATGTGATGAGTCAGGGTGAAGCTATACCAGCCGAGCCACTTCTGTCTACAGACCCTCTTTATATCTTATACACCTCTGGCACTACCGGAATGCCTAAAGGAATTGTAAGAGACAATGGAGGTCATGCCACCGCATTAAAGTTTTCAATGAAGACAGTTTACAATGCACGTCCAGGTGACGTTTATTGGGCTGCCTCAGACGTTGGCTGGGTGGTAGGTCATTCTTACATAATCTATGCTCCTTTGATACAAGGTTGTACAACGGTCCTCTTTGAAGGTAAGCCGATAAAAACGCCAGATGCTGGCACATTTTGGAGGATTATTGAGGAGTATAAAGTGAACCATCTTTTTACTGCACCAACCGCGTTTCGAGCTATTAAAAAAGAAGACTTTCAAGGGGAGTTTTTTAAGCGGCATGATATCAGCAGCCTGAAAACACTCTTCCTCGCTGGTGAGCGATGCGATCCTACGACCTACCAGTGGGCATCAGACCACCTCAATATCCCGGTAGTGGACCATTGGTGGCAAACGGAAACAGGATGGCCAATAGTGGCAAACCCTATCGGTATAGAGCAGTTCCCGGTCAAAGCAGGCTCTGCGACGTTACCCGTGCCTGGATATGAAGTGCGTATTCTTGATGAAGGTGGTCATGAAGTTGATTCGGGTAAGGAGGGGTTCATTGCTGTAAAGCTGCCGCTCCCTCCTGGATGCATGAAGACACTTTGGAACGATGATAAGCGCTTCGAGACGAGCTACCTATCAACATTTGATGGCTACTATGCGACAGGTGACGGGGGTTATAAAGATGAGGACGGATATGTCTATATCATGGGCCGCATAGACGATGTGATCAATGTCTCAGGCCACAGACTATCTACAGGTGAGATGGAGGAGATCGTCGCGACACACGAGCATGTAGCAGAATGTGCAGTCATTGGCATCTCCGATGAGCTCAAAGGAGAGGTGCCACTTGGCATTTTTGTAGCTAAGAATGACAGTGAATTTGACCACCAACAGTTGGAGCAGGAGCTTATCGCTTTGGTGCGTAGACAGGTTGGTGCTGTGGCATGTTTCAAAAAGCTAGTAGAAGTCAAGCGATTACCCAAAACAAGGTCAGGCAAAATACTGCGGAAGACCATGCGTCAGATCATCAATGCCCAGCCTTATAACATGCCGTCCACAATTGATGATCCTCTGATCTTGGAGGAGATCACCAACACATTTAAAGAACACAACCTCATTACACAATTAGAAAAAGAAGAAGTATGAGTACGAAAATTCAAACCCTATCAGGATACTATCACGAATACCAAAAAAGTGTACTTCAACCAGAGGAATTCTGGACCAGAGTAGCCGATACCTTCCATTGGAAAAAAAGGTGGGACAAGACATTAGAGTGGGATTTTGAAGGGCCAGATGTCAAATGGTTTGTCAACGGAAAGTTGAATATCACTGAAAATATTCTGGATAGACACCTCTTCACAAAAGGGGATGATACGGCCATCATATGGGAGCCTAATGAGCCCAATGAGCCACATCTTGAGATCACCTATCGGGAATTATATGAGAGAGTGTGTCAGTTCTCCAATGCCATGAAAGCCAAGGGAATAGGTAAAGGTGATCGAGTGATCATTTACATGCCCATGGTGCCTGAGGCAGCTGTGGCGATGCTGGCTTGTGCGCGCATTGGAGCGGTACACTCTGTAGTGTTTGCAGGGTTCTCATCTACTTCCCTGGCAGATCGTATCAATGATTGTCAGGCTAAGGCTGTCCTCACTTCTGATGGCAACTTTAGAGGCGCCAAGAAGATACCCGTAAAGGCTGTCGTAGATGAAGCGTTGGAGTCTTGTGAGTCAATAGAGACAGTATTCGTACTAAAGCGTACGGACACTGACGTGACGATGACTGAGGGGCGTGATGTCTGGTGGCATGAAGCTGTAGATGGCCAATCCACAGATTGCAAAGCAGAGGAAATGGATTCAGAGGACATGCTCTTCATCCTTTACACTTCGGGATCTACTGGCAAACCAAAAGGAGTTGTTCATACCTGTGGTGGCTATATGATCTACACTTACTACTCCTTTATGAATGTCTTCCAGTATAATCAGGGAGATATTTACTGGTGTACTGCTGATGTGGGTTGGATCACAGGTCACTCTTATATAGTGTACGGACCCTTGCTCGCAGGTGCTACTACCGTAATGTTTGAAGGAGTACCGACCTATCCTAACCCAAGCCGTTTTTGGGAGGTTGTTGATAAATTCAAAGTCAATCAATTCTATACCGCGCCTACGGCCATCCGAGCGCTTCAGGCCTATGGATTAGAGCCGGTAGAGAAGTACTCGCTTGAGTCACTCAAGGTGATCGGATCTGTCGGAGAACCTATCAACGAAGAAGCCTGGCATTGGTATCATGATCATATCGGCAAGGGCAACTGTCCTTTGGTGGATACCTGGTGGCAAACAGAGACTGGTGGTATCATGATTTCTGCGATAGCAGGGGTCACTCCTAATAAACCGGCGCATGCGTCACTACCCCTACCGGGAATACAGCCGATCATAGTGGATGCTGAGGGCAAAGAGTTGACAGGAAACAATGTTGAGGGTAGTCTTTGTGTGAAATTCCCCTGGCCGTCAATATTAAGGACCACCTATGGTGATCATGAGCGGTGTAAGCAGACTTATTTTTCCACCTACCCCGGGCTTTACTTTACTGGGGACGGTGCTAAGCGAGATCATGACGGCTATATCAGGATTCTCGGTAGAGTAGATGATGTTATCAACGTCTCCGGCCACAGAATGGGTACCGCTGAAGTAGAAAACGCGATCAATGAACACCCTAAAGTGGTAGAATCTGCAGTGGTCGGTTATCCTCATGATGTGAAAGGACAGGGCATCTACGCCTATGCTATCTGTGACATGGAAGGTCGTACAGAGGAGAACCTGATCCAGGAGATCAAGCAGACTGTACGCAATATCATTGGGCCAATTGCCACTCCGGATAAGGTACAGGTCGTTTCTGGGCTGCCCAAAACACGGTCCGGTAAGATCATGCGTCGCATCCTTCGTAAGGTAGCAGAGGGTGATATCTCCAACCTTGGCGATACCTCTACACTGCTCAATCCAGAAATAGTCGATGAACTGACCAAGCATATCAACAAGTAAGTTGATGCAGCCTGCCAATACCATCGTAGGAAGGGTAGCTGAGTTTCTTAAAGGCTACCCCCCTTTTGACCTGATCCCTTACGAGGAACTTAAAACACTGGCGGCTGCTGTCACAATCACCTTTAAGGAAGATGATACCACGATCTTTAGCAAAGGAGACCCGCCTGGAGCACATTTTTATGTATTAAAGACGGGATGCGTCATGCTACATGATAGTGATGACCGTTTGGTGGATCAATGTGACGAAGGTGATATTTTTGGGGTGCGATCCATGCTTTCGGGTAAACCTTATGTCATGAGGGCGCAGGTGAACAAAGAGGCACTTGTTTATCAACTTCCCAATAAGGTTTTTAAGCCTTTGATAGAGAGGTATCCTACGGTAGCCCTATACTTTGCCTCCGGGCTGGCCAGCGGTCAGACAGTGTTGCGCAAGCAGGAGCAGGAGGCGATACTATCTACTGATCTGCCCGAGGAGCCCTTGAGTCTTAACGAGCGGGTCACAGTTGAAGGTAAGAAAAAACTTGTTAGTTGCTCGTCTACTCAGACTGTTAAAGAGGTGGCCATGACCATGTCTGAACACGGAGTTGGTTCTATGATTGTAGTTGATGACGTTGGTGCTCCTACCGGAATTCTCACCGATACTGACCTACGCAAAAACGTGGCTACCGGGCAAGTAGCCATAACCGAGCCTGTTGCAGTTGTGATGAACAGTCCTGTGATTACGATCCCAAATGGACTACCAGTCTTTGAAGTGATCTTAAAAATGATAGAAAAGGGGGTCCATCACCTTTGTATAACCGTGGACGGTACGGATCAGTCCAAAGCCGTTGGGGTGGTTTCTGAGCGGGATCTATTGTTGATCCATAGTAATGACCCAGCGGTGCTGCTTAAGGAGATCAAGCAGGTTAAGGACATCAATAGGTTGCCTGCACTTAGAGATAAGGCTGAGAAGCTGATCAAGCTTTACCTTGAAAATGAGGTTTCGATTAGCTATATCTCCCAGATTATTTCGGCGATCAACGATGCGCTGATTGTCAAGGCAATCGCTTACGCCCAGGCCAAACTTAAGGAAGAAGATGGTCAAGTACCTGATACAGGTTTTTGTTGGATAAGCCTGGGAAGCGAGGGCAGAGAAGAGCAGTTACTTCGTACCGACCAGGACAATGCGATCATCTATGCTCAACCAACCAAAGGAATGGAGGAGTTTACCAAATCGTACTACCTCAAACTGGCAGAGCATATCACTCAGATATTATCGAACTGTGGGTTCGAGAAGTGTCCGGCTGATATGATGGCCTCCAATCCAAAATGGTGTGTTTCTCTTGACGAGTGGGAATCCTACTTTAAAGGTTGGGTCATGACACCAGAACCTAAAGCACTAATGTTTTCTACCATTTTTTTTGACTACAGGTTTATCGCTGGAGACAAAGAGCTGGTGGTAGAGCTGGACCAGAGACTCAGGAAGATGATGGATAAAGAGCGTATATTCCTCAATCATCTGGCGAAGAATGCTATACTTAACCCACCCCCATTGAGTTTTTTTAAGGGGTTTGTTGTAGAGCGATCAGGTGAACACGCTGACGAATTTGATATTAAGTTACGAGCAATGATGCCTCTCGTAGATGCTGCCAGGGTCCTATCTCTGGATTATGGACTTATTGAGGAAAAAAATACCATGAAGCGTTTTGAAGCCTTGAAGAGTAAAGACGAAAAGAATGCCAAACTCTACGAGGAGGCTGCTCAAGCCTATGGTATCCTTATGCGTATCAGAGTACTTAGCGGTCTTGAGCACAAAGATTCCGGTAGGTATGTCCCCATAGACAAGTTGTCCAAATTTGATAAGCAGCGATTGCGCAATGCCTTTGAACCTGTGCACGACCTTCAAAGGCTGCTTGAAGTCAAGTATCAGCTCAGCTTTTTCCAGGGTTGATGGGTTGGTTTCAGGACCTGTTCAGTACAGATAGCCGACCGATACCTGGTTATTGGGGCACTTACTTACAATTATTCAACGCTAGGGTCCCTGGTAGTACGCCAATCGAAGATCTCCGATTTGTGGTGTTGGATACAGAGACCACAGGTTTTGATCGGAAAAAACAAATACTGTCAATTGGTGCAATAGCAGTTGTAGGAGGGGAAATAGTATTAAAGGACAGTTTTGAAGTGCTTCTCCTACAAGAGAATGCGGCTAATAGCACTGAGGCGATAGCGGTGCATGGCATTACACCTAGCGAGTCATCATCAGGTCAACCTATTGCTGAAGTGACTGAAGGCTGGGTGCAATATATGGGCAATGCCATACTGGTGGCACATAATGCGCAATATGATATTGATATGCTTAATCGCCTGATTCAGGGTCAGTTCAAAGGTAAACTTAAGAATAAGGTGCTGGATACTGCAGAGTTGGCTATCAGGCTGGAGAGGTACGGCGAGGACCCGTCTACTATCAAAAGATCTGAGTACACACTAGATCAGTTATGTGAAAGATATGATATCGAAATGCATGATCGACATACTGCGGCAGGTGATGCTTTTATCACTGCAAGACTATTAGTTCTACTTTTAGCTAAGGCAAAGAAACGTGATATATCAAGTTATAGTGATTTGAAGTTGAAGTAACTTGATATTAGGCGAATGGTTATTCATTCAAGACAGGATTGGACTACCAATAAACGTCCCTGATCATTACCAGAGCATCTTAATCCTGATGTTAATGTCGTGGGGAGCAGTCTCATCACCACCAAAGTAGGGGTAAAGCATGTAGGCCAGACCTTTTGATCGTTTTACCTTACGATTAATGCTCACCTCTTCACCGCCATTCACAGAGAACACGTAACTGTCGTCTGTCATAAGTAACAGGAATTCTATATCCTGATTAAGAGGCACATCACCCAGATATTCAGAGACCCTCTCACCATTAAGATAGGCATAGCTGAATATCTGCAAACTACCTTCTGCCCAACGCCACCCAAACCTGGCACTATTATCTTGGTGATGGGAATTTACATCAGAGAAGCCAAGTAGCTTGTTGATGTCATATTGGTTTTCAGAAGTTTTGGTTTCATATATTGCCGACTCATCAAACCTTGCGATGAAGTGAATGCCATCTGTTTGCAGCGATGAGATTTTTCTGGTACTGTGGTGCTTTCCTTTTTCTATGGTATATACTTCATAGGGAAAAACTTCTTCGAAAGACTCACAACTCAACAATGATAGCAGGAACAATAAGAGTAGAATAGATGGCCTGTTAGAATTCATAGGTTTCATTTTTCAATAGTTAAGTTCATCATTCGTCGGCTTGGTTTTATATGTGAATTGCGGTAGTCTGAAAATCCGTAAATCACTTAGAAGCCCTGTTTGACCTGGGGTATGAGACCTTAATATCGTCTTTTGCTGAGTTGATAACTGAGCCCTATTGCTGCGGAGGCTTGCCCGGCGCGTATAGCAGTGTGTACCTCAAGACCGATCCGATTTTTCAGTTGGGCTGATACAAGTATACCGGGAGAGAGTACAAATTTGGATCGATCACTCATGCCTACCCTTGCGTAAGGTGATAAGTTGATATCATCATACCCAAATATCCTTTTGCCCAGTATTAGTCCTGTATACTCGTATCCGAGTAGCGAAACTTCGGAGTTGTTTTTAATATTCTTTTGGTAAAACATTCCAACCAGGTAACCTTGATTGTTCTGTTTTTTGACCATGACACCTGACTGAACACCCATTACAGTCTTCTCCATGAAGAAGCTTCCGGTAAGTGATTGGGCGTTTAGTGCACGACTTAGGAGTAGGAGAATAATGAGGATCAGGATCATACCGGCAGTATGGCTCTTTGGCTCTGGTGTGTAATCAGCCCATTCGTCAGGGATTGATTTTTTACTGGTTTTCATTCGAGCAGCGATTTGATTTATTGTTCAATTTCGAGCGAAAATGGCCAGAATAAAACGGCGTTCTACCAGTTGAAAAATATACGTGATACGCCTAGATGTGGAGCTGTTTCAGACAGTACTTTCGATAGTCCATAACCGGTGCTGATTAAGGAGTGGTTAAGAGCCAATAGAAAACCTAAGCCAAGCATTCAGCTTCAGAGGGGACCAAATGAGAAACTGAGTATTGTTACGATTTTAGTGTGGTGAAACAATTTATTCATGACTGAGGCTTAGTCTTCTGAAGTGTAATTTTGGTCTCATATTCTCTCAATACCTTATTACTGTATCAGCATAAAAAAGGGTATAAATCAAACAGTTTGATCATTTTTTAATTGAAGCGAAAAGGTCTCTTTTCGACAATTTTATCATGAGGTTGAGTTAGTACTACACTTAGATCATAACATAGTACAAAATGCTGAATCATGACTTTGGTCATCCTATTTCTTCCGTAGGAATGTTAGATTGGTGGTATGTTTCGCAAGCTCTGATCGTGCCATCAATATGAACAAGGAAGCTGATATATTGATCGTAGATGAAAACGCTACTGATCAAAAGGCCATAAGCAAGGGCCTTAAGAAGAGTAAAGGGATTCGATTTAAGACTGACGTTTGCAACTCTATAGAAACAGGTGCATCAATACACGAAACTCAGCACAAAGATGTCATAGTTATCAGTAGCAAGGTTTTAGAAGCAGCAGATACAGAGTATCAATCGTTGAGCCTTCTTTTTCGCCCTGCTGCGTTGATTGTTATAGTTAAGGAGGACAATATAGGGCATGAGTTTATACAACGCTTGTTGGCTCATGGGATTGAGGACATCATTCCCTTTAAAAAAGGGTGTGTTGAGATTGCTATTGATACATTGACATGTAGTGTTGTTAAAAATCTTATGAGCGAAGGTCGTCAGAACTGGAGTGATGCTCAAAACAAGCTATTAAGTAGAGCCCTCGACCAGTCTTCGCAAAGTGTCATGATCACTGATAGACATGGTAACATCAATTTTGTCAATGAAGCTTTTAGCAGAATTACGGGTTATGGCCCAGACGAGGTGCTAGGAATGAAGCCGAGTATCCTAAAATCCGGTCTACATACAGATGATTTTTATGCAGAATTATGGGACCAGCTAACTCGAGGAGAAACCTGGCAGGGAGAACTGACGAATAAAAGAAAAGATGGTAAGATCTACTGGGAGAATGTGACAATAGATCCGATCCGAAACAAAATTGGAGAGGTTACCGGATATGTAGCTGTCAAAGAAGATGTATCCGCGCGCAAAAAAACAGAAATCAGATTAAGAACCAGCGAGAAACGGCTGAGGTCACTTATCGAAGGCGTAGAGGCGGTAATATATGAATACGAAATTGGGAAAGGTGGGCTTTTCTTTTCAGGAAAAACCGAACGTGTCTTAGGATATACCACAGAGGAGATGTTGACAGATCCCGCTATCTGGACAAATCGTGTGATTGAAGAGGATAGAGAGATTGCCCAAAGAGCCATCGAAAGCTTTCGTAAAAAGGGGTCTTTTGATGTCACATACAGGATATTGACGAAAGACATGCATATCAGATGGCTTAGAGACGTTTGCTCGACTAAGGATAAGCAGCACCCCAATCTAATTCGTGGTATTGCAATTGATGTCACTCAGGAAAAAGAACTTCTAGATAAGGTAAGAAATAGTGAAAAACGTCTTCACAGCATACTGGATAACTCACACGAAGGTTATCTGGTATGCGACCTGTTTGGGCATATCGAATCGATCAATTCAGCTGGTGCTCAGATCTTGGGTGTGAATACCAGTTCTAAAGAAGTAAGCCTTGAGCCTGTGTACCTTTCAGATCTGTTTCTTGATAGAGCATCTTTTACAAAGATGAAATCTGATGTTGTAAAGCAAGGATCGATCTATGATCAAAAGGCAGAGATAGCAGATCAATTGGGTAATGTCAAACTCATTAATTTCAATCTCAATATCTCGAGTAGTTCCAACGAGGTGGCTTTATTGGAAGTCCATTTTTTCGATTTGACCAACGATTTTAAATGGACAACACTTATGCTGGCCGCTAATGAATTGTATGCCAGGATGTCTGAAATGTCCTACGGAGAGATCATGCAATTTGGAATTGACAAAGTCGAATCGATGACAAACAGCGAGCTCGCATTTTTTCACCTGGTAAGCTCGGATCAAAAGACACTCTATCTGACCCGCTGGAGTACCAAGGCTAAGCAAGTCTATAACTTGTCTGACGTTCTAACGAAAGAGCATGGTCCGGGAGAAGAAACTGGGGTTTGGGAAGAATGTGTTGTTGAAAAAATCCCCACAGTACATAACGAATATGAGGGCAGTAGTGGGAGAATAGTATTAGATGATAGTGTCCACTTTATAAGAGATTTAGAGGTACCTATTGTTGAGCACGATAAGGTTGTTGCGATTATTGGTGTTGGTAATAAAAAACATCAATATACCGATATTGACATTCAGTTAGTTGAGAGCTTTGCAACTAGTTTCTGGTCCATTCTTCAAAGAAAGAAGGCTTTGGAAGAACTGGAAAGGGCTAATTTTTTTCTGGAAGAAGCCCAACGCCTTGGTCGGATCGGCGTATGGACTTTAACTGCAGGGACTGGCGAATATTGGTGGTCCAATAGTATGAAAGAAATCCATGGAATACCTATTGACGCTGATGTGCCGAAAGAAGAATACTATGATTACGTTCATGCCGATGATTTGCAGCCATTATTGAGAAGATTTGATAAGACTGAGGAAAAGAGTCTATATGAACATAGCTATCGTGTGAAACGTCTTAACTCTGAAGAAGAGATCAAAGTAGATGCTCTGAGTAAGGTCATATTAGATAAGAATAACGATCCAATAGCCCATGTAGGTATCGTCAGAGACATAACAGAAGAAGAGAAAACCTTTGCTGAATTGGAAAGCAGCAGAGAAAAGATAAATATGGCTATAGAGGCTGGTCATATGATGGTGGTGGATATCAATCTTAACACAGGGCAAATAAGTCTGAGCAAGGGAGTAAAAAAAATTCTAGGATTTGCGCCAAAGTCTATTAAAGAGCTTCGACCATTGATAGACGAACAGAAGCTTAAGAAGTTCGATGAGTTGTTTAGAGATATTCGCTCGGGTGAGGTCAAGGAATACAGCAATACTGAAAGTCTTAAAAGAATCGATGGCCAGAAAATAGTGTTGAAGGCTTTTGGGAAGGTGATCATGGATGATTCTGATAAGCCTAGTAGCCTTGTAGGGATAGCCATGGATGTTACTGGTTCGGTAGAGCTCAGCGAAAAATATCGACAATACACTGAACGCTATGAAGCCTTGATTGGAAATGTGCCTGGAATAGTCTATCAGTGTAAGTTTTCTGAAAACTTTCCTATGATCCTGATCAGTGATGCTTGCCTTGAGATTACAGGATATACACCAATGGACTATTATGAAAATCCAGATCTGTTCGGTGATATTATTCATCCGGATGATCGTGAGGAGGTATGGCGACAGGTAAAAGAGGCAGTTGATCAGAATAGAGATCACAATCTTTCTTACAGAATAAAGACTAAAGCCGGTAAAACGCTTTGGGTTGACGATAGAGGTACAGCCCTAAGAGGAAAAAGAGGTCGTGTACTCTTGTTAGAAGGTGTAATTACAGATATCAATGACAGAGTGATGTATCAGGATGAACTTCTCAATGTTACATTGCAAACCGAACTTAAAGAAAGGAGTCGAATTTCAAAAGATCTGCATGACGGCTTACAACAGACCATAAGTTCCAGTTTTTTGCATTTTGAGACCCTGGCCAAACACTTAAAGAAACAGGGGTTAGACCATGAGGGCTTGGTCGAAAACATACGAGCTCTTCTCAATCAATCAGTTGAAGAAGCCCGGACAATTGCTCACAGGTTGTTACCCAAAATCCTAGAAGAGAATAATCTTGTTTTTGCTATTGATGAGTTATTCCAGTTATATGAACAGCAACTTAACATCAGCTTTTACTATAATGAGGAAGAACCATTACTGAGCCAAAATATAGAAAACGCGTTGTACCGCATTACACAAGAGGCTTTGACAAATGTTATAAAATATGCTAATGCTGACAAACTAGACGTTCAACTATTGTACTATCCGGACTTAGTAGTTCTTACCATTGATGACAATGGTGTTGGATTTGACATCCAAGAACTCGATCTTCACAAATCCGGTTTTGGTATAAGGAGTATGAAAAATCGAGCAGACGCGATTGGGGGGTTTTGTCATTTTGATTCGAGAATCGGAGAGGGCACCCATGTTTTGGTTAATATTCCGCTAAGCACTACCGAATGATGAGCAATATTACAATTTCAATCATCGATGACCATAAGATGATCCGAGACGGTCTAAAGGTGTATTTGGAAGACCATCCGGATATAGAGGTCAGAGTAGAAGCAGGTGATGGAAAAGAGGCTTTGTCTTTATTGGAGAAACAATCAGTAGATGTTCTTGTCACGGACATTGCCATGCCAGAGATGGATGGGATCGAACTAGTTAAACGTTATAAGAGTGAACATCCTGAACAAAAAGTGCTTGCACTGACAATGCTTAGTGAAAACCAATATATCAAACAAATGATAGCCGCTGGAGCTAATGGATATATTTTAAAGACATGCACTGAGCAAGAATTTGTAAAAGCAATACGGGAGATCAACGATGGGGGGACTTTTTACTCGGAAGATGTTACTAATGTAATAATGCAGAGTCTTACCCGTAAGAAAAAACCCTCGAAACGTCTTGTATACGAAATACCTCTCACGGATCGAGAGAAGGAAGTGCTGCATTTGATCTGTAAAGAAAAATCAAATACAGAAATCGCCAACCAGCTATTCATAAGTGTTAGAACTGTAGAGTCCCATAAGAGAAATCTATTGGAGAAAACAGGCTGCAAGAACGTGGCGGGTCTTGTTGTCTATGCTCTCGAAAAAGATCTTTTTGAAGATTTATGAATTTTTAACACGAGTAGAGGTAAGAAAAAATGAAGAAAAAGAGATTGCTGTATTTGGGCGGCACCACCCAGATCAGTAAGCTAATAGAAAGTATTTGTAACGAATATCTAGAATTGAGAGCGGTGTATTATGGAACAGAAGAGTGCTGCGACGATGAGCAATTATCTGGTTTGGATTTTATTCTGATTGACCTGATGCTTCCGTGGAACGTTGAAGAGGTAGTACGCAAAGTCAAGAGTAAGAAACTGCCCATCATTGGCGTACATACATTTGATAACAGTGATGTAATAGACAATTACTTGCAGAAAGGAATAACCATGTACATACCATTGTTTGACCTTGAAGACAAACTCAAATCCAACCTTTTTGAATAGCAAAGCTAAAACTAGCTTGGTTGGCCTTCGAAATATTTGCTACGAAACGCTGCAGATAGTTTCGCGTTAGGATTCATTCGTTTCAGATTGATCTCTTCTAAAATCAACCATCGATAAGTCTCTGTAACGATCTCAAAGAATGTTGTATCGGGTTTGAGAGAAGCTTCGTAGAACGAGTCGTTTTTTACATTTCTCAGTTGATGTAATTTCTGAATATCACACAGTGAGCCTAAAAAATCCGATTCTGACAATTCGGTGAGGTGAGAGATAAGATTGGGTTCTGCCGTGCCCGAATTCGCTGAGATGATTTGGTCCAACTCACTTCTAGTCTGTTCCGCAATCTGCTCAATGAGGTCCGCCCATGTAAAAGATGCTTCCTGACACACATAACTACTCAATGACAGTTTTTTCATCATTTCAGTAAACATCTTTTCATCAAAGACATCTTCATAACTGTCTGAAATAGGAATATAGAGTTTATGATAGGCTGACTGCCACATTAAAAAGAATTGATCAAATGTCCTGGCGAGTCTTTTCCAAAGTACAATTCTTGCAGGTACCTTTTTAATTCGATCCAGGCGTTTGTAGAAGTATTCTACAACATACACAGTTACCACAATACCGGTCATTTCCGAAAGGAAGTTCATTCCAAAATCCCGGGAATCGGTTAGGCTCGTCAAATAGATGCCGAGTCCGTAGAATAGAACGAATATTGGCAACAGCATATTAGGGAAAACCTGGTTGAATGCCTTTGCAAAATCATGAATAAGGTTGGGTGAAGAGAACCTCTTTTGACGTGAGCTCATAATGATTGATTTAAGAACTGCAGAGGAAATTAGAATGTAACAGATAAGCCTGCCAAGTAGGAAGGTCTGAAACACCTTGTACCAATCCCAGCATTAAGCTTAACATGTCGGCCTAGTTTGAGATTGCCCATCACAGAAGGTGTGATTACGAATGAGCTATTGTTCGCCATACCCGTACGTATATCTACGTCAAGTTCAAAAACTTGCTTGTCCAATACTGTAAATGAGGTAAATAATCCAAAAAACTCCTCCTCATAGCGCATTTGCATCGGTTCGTTAGGGTCACCTACCGCGGTGGCACTTTGCTGGTAGAATCCTCCAAGAGCAATATCACCTATATATCCTGGTATTGAATAAGTAACAACGGCACCTATTTTAGGTGATACATGGGTAACCTCGCTGTAAATCCGAGCACCTAATTGCGCGTAAGACAATGTTGTAAAGAGTAGAAAAAATAAAAGAAAACTGAGCTTTTTCATGACTGACATTTTGTTTGTTGTATAGCAAAAGTGCATGTAGTCAACATGAAATATTAGAGTGATTTCGTCATTCAGCTTTTTTGGGTGTTTCACGTAGAAGACTTGATGATTTTAACTCCGATATCCATAAAAGGCCATTTAAGCACCGGTATGTGCTATTATAGTGTATCATTAAGACCATAAGAGGATGTAATTCTCACCTTTTTGACTGTAAGTAAAAACCCCTAATAATTTCTCCTAATTCGAAGTAAGCAAATTCACCTACGTGGAACACTCAAAAATAAGACTCAGTAAAATTGCTCATGTATAGAGGGTAAATAGAAATTATTTTCGGAAGTAATAAATCAAAAACACACTGTTATGACACTACTTCCTACTCAAGACCAAGACCTTGGATACATGTCCGTACTTGTAGCCGGACATGAAGAATTGTCCAACATAATGTTGCAAAGAATACTTACCAAGTGGCGAGCGAATGTTAGTGTGGCTCACTCAGAACCAGAAATAGAATCCAAATTGAAGTCAGAGCAGTTCGAGTTGCTTATCACAGATACCCAAATGGCCTATGATCGAGCAGTGGAGGTGGTACGGGAGATAGAGGAGCATGGAGGTCCGCACGTACCGATCATTGTTTCTGCTGATGAGGACTTTCAAAACAAGAGCGGTGATAATTTGGACGATGAGGTAACATTTTTGAATAAACCATTTACCTCAGAGAAACTGTTCAAGACGATCAACTCAAGCTGTGAACCGGCTTTGTCATTACCTATGGCTATGTAGCCTATCTTCCAAGCAAGCACCAAATAGTATTTAGCATCAGCTTACTATCCTCAGGGTCAAGAGTGGCGAGAATGCTTGAGGTCTTATTCCAAACTCTGACTGAAGATAGTTCCTTTGTTTTGAGTAGTGTCAGTAGTTGATTGGACTTATCATTGGCCCCCATTGTCAACAAACCACGCCCATCACAGTTCGCTTCACCACTGTTTTTCATGTCCATCTGAGTGCCATCTCTGAACATAAGGTTGACCACACTCCCGGTAATCATACAATTTTCATCACTTTCAGTTGCTATGAGCATGGTCACATACTTTCCACCTTTCTTTGGATACAACGAGACACTGCCACCATTCCTTCCTTGAATTTTGAGTGGCTTTTGAGCAGCCGACATAGCACCATCCGTTTGGGTTAGATCATTACAATCGTAGCTCTCAGGAGCCTCTGCGGCATTGGCGAACCTCCATGTACCATCCCGCAGAAGTAGTACAGCTCTGCCATCTTCAGTGGTAGCACGCATTTGTGCATAAGAGGACAGGCAAAATAGTAATGACAGGATAAACAGACAGGATGATTTCATAATGACAGGTTTTATGATGAACGAAAGCAATTCAATTTAATTCTATTTGCTCTTTAGTCAATAGTAGCGATGAACAATGGACGCTAAGTCTAAACTCAAATTGGCTAAGTTTATCGAGTCATGCCTCGTGAGATCCAAGTCAAGTCAGTACTTAACAAGTCCAAGCGACGGGACGACTGGTTTCTCGATGACTATACCTTCAACCCTTATAGTAGTTGTGCTTTCAACTGTTTATACTGCTATATCCGAGGGAGCAAATACGGCAGCAATCTCGCCACTAGCATTTCTGTTAAGGCCAACGCCATACCCCTGCTTGATAAACAACTGGCTTCCAGGGCTAGAAAGAGAGAGTATGGCTACATCGTGATCTCATCGGCCACTGATCCATACCTGAAAATCGAGAAAGACTATGAAGTGACACGCCGGGCTTTGGAGATAGTATTGAAGTACAGGTTCCCTGTTCATATATTGACAAAGAGTGATCTGGTGATTCGAGATTTTGATTTACTAAAGGAGATAGATGAAAAAGCCATATTGCCATCCGAATTTAAGGATGTCCCAGGTAGGGGTGTTTTACTGACGTTTTCGTTTTCTACTCTAGATGATCCTACCGGAAAAATCTTCGAACCGGGAGCAACATCACCGTCCCTCAGGTTGGAAGTTCTTGAGCAAGCAATAGGAAGTGGATTCCACTCAGGAGTAAGTATGATGCCGTTGTTGCCGTACATTTCAGATACCACCGAGAGTTTGGATCACATGTTCTCGTCCTTCAAGGAAGCTGGAGCGAGATATGTGATGCCCGCCACAATCACCTTATTTGGTTCAGATAAGGCTGATAGCCGAACCTTGATGCTCAAAGCCATCGCAAAACACTATCCGGCATTGCTTTCGAAATACGAGAAATTTTTTTCCAACTCCGTAGAGCTACCGGCATACTACCGCAGTGCTTTCTATAGGAAGATGAAAGCTATGAGTACCGAATACGCTATTCCCGATAGGATCGTCAATTGATCAAGAAGTCAATAGCATCTTCAATCACCCGATCTACACCATTGATGCGCTCTTCGTCTGTCGTGATACTCACGATATCAGGTGGAATGCCATTCTCAAAATTGTTGCCTTGAGGATCAAGCGTACGCGTGATCGAAAATCGATAGGTCCAGCCGTTGGGAAGCTGCCCACCATTAGGAAGTCCCAACCCTCCGCCGGTAGTATCTCCCATTACAGTCATGTTGGGCATGGATCGTGCACCTAGCGTAAAAAGAGACGAAGCACTATAGCTCTGCCTATCGGTTAGTACAACGATGGGTCTCTCATAAAAGGGTAATTCCGGCTCGGAGAACACTTCAGCAGCAGTGGTAAAATCTTCATGTCCTGGTCCACTTTTGATCTGGGACGTGTAAAGGAAGACTGGCTGCTGTTGAAATCTATTGAGTAGGCGATAAACATTCCTGATCGACCCACCACCATTTTCCCTGATGTCAATGATCAGTCCTCGAGTATTGCGATACCGACTGATCACGAATGCCATGTCAAAGTCGGTAATCGGGTTCTGAAAGCTGCTATATCTGATGTAGCCCACCTCGTCATCAGCGAGAAAGTCATGGCTAAAAGGACCAGTGATCAGGAAATCATCACCGAGGTAGTTTTCCTTAATGATGCGCCATTCAAAGTTGTCAGGCCCAAGAAAGTCTATATCAAACCTGGATATATTGAATGGCGAGATCAGATTGACATGACCATCTCGAAGTGCATTGAGCATGCCTGCAAGTACATCGAATAACTCAAGGTCCGACATCCCATCATTGACCAGCGGACGATTTTCACGGTAGTACTCATCCCAATCAATGCCTTTAAGTTCAAAGAACGAGTAACGCTCGTTGCAAGCCTCCCATAGATGTTCGAAATTGGTGACAGGAGTATCTGCTTTTTCTTCTTCAAAAAGAGCATCCTCGCATCCCGCTAGCAGGAGTAGTGCTAATAACCAATTAATACCTCTCATCTCTGTTAATTTTGTTTAGCCTAACCATGAAATTGATGCCATAAGCGTGTTGAGCAATGTTGAGTTTGAATGTATCGCTCGTTTGCATGGCTTGCCACCGATAGTGGAATCGAAGCGCATTGCCATTTTTTAGATAGTATACAAATGCCGTTTCCGTTGATAGTATGTAGCCACCTAGCTGAAAAGAATAGGTATCCAATGAGTTGATATCAGGATTGATCACGTCCGTGAGGTAGGCATATTCAGGTCTGCTTGAGACTGTGAGCGCCGGTATGTTCAAGCGAAACGACAGAGCATACTTCCGGGGTTGTGCTTTTATGTTGATGAAACCAACCTTCTTCTCCCAGCCCGATTTTCTCTCAAATGGGAAAAAGAAACCTACTGACGGACCTAAAGAAATGAGATTGTCCAAACCAAAGCCGGCATTGGAGAGCCTTAAGTTGGTCCGGAACTGGAAGAAGCTCTGGACGTTGTAACCTACTCCGATCTGTATTTTGCTTTCTCGTGTGGCCTTGAGCTTCCAGAGGTCCCCAAAAGCAAAAGATACACTTACGCCTGTCCAGCTCAATGTCTCGATATCTCCATTATCATCCAGCAGGCTAACACCTGTTGTATTGTAGAAATAACCCAGCTTCAGGCTGTCCTCAGAATAAATCGATGAGGCTAGTGCGACTCTTGGCCCTTCATAAAACCGTGGTGATGTTCCTGTGTCCCTCAATTTGATGTGACTAAACTGTGAACCGATGATGAGATAGCTAGGCCTGGCCTTCCTCAAGGCTTTTTTTTGAGTTTTGGTTTCAGCTTTGCTCTGCGCCAGTCCTGGTGTGCACAGGGCAAGCATCAGAACGATCAGATAGAGTTTTTGCATGTTGTGTGAATAACTGTAAGATGAACTTTTACCTTCGGCAAGTTTAAGTGTAAGCGTGTATTTTTGACCAAATAACGTGCCGGAATGTGGAATTATTAGGACAGAAGATCAAATTGAGGAGATTGGTGAAAAGTGATGCCGATCAACTAGCATATCATGCCAACAATCCCAAGGTATTCGCCAACGTAAGAGACTTCTTTCCACAACCTTACCTGCCGGAGAATGCTGTCGAGTTTATTGACCTCATCAAGGATGAAGCTCCGTACTGCACATTTGGTATTACTACTGACAATACGGTGGTCGGTGTAATTGGGTTAGTGCCTAACACTGATGTCTATCGACATATAATTGAAATGGGCTACTGGCTCGGTGAAGAGCACTGGAGTAAAGGTTATGCCACAGAAGCGATTGGTTTGATGACCGATTATGCATTCAATACTCTCAATAAGCGAAAGATCTATTGCTGTGTCTATGCAGAGAATACGGGTTCTATTAGAGCCTTGGAAAAGAATGGGTTTCAAAAGGAGGCAGTACTCAAAGATCAGGTGTTCAAACTGGGACGCTTTCAAGATGAGCAACGGATGGCAAAGTGGAACGATAATTTTCAGGCAACTAGCTGAACAACCCTAGGAATTGATTGATTAAGAATTGCTTAGGTAGATTCATCACCCAGCATATGAACATAAAAATCACTATCCATGAAACATTCCTTTGGCGGAACTCCTTGTTTTCCGGTAGGGCTACAAGGCCGAAAAAAGCGATAAAAAGAGGTGTGGAGTAGGGTGCAAGTATTCTAAAATCAAAAGGATCAAAGGGCTGGATTTTCCTTAGTATGATGATCCCAATCAAATAGACAAGGCCACAAAGCGATAGCACCTTTATGGCTTGGTTTTGCATTATGCTCAGCTTCAGCAGGTGCTTTTGCCTGAACACTTGTATCATCAATGTTATTTGGAGGACCATCAAGCCGATGAACAAGGGGTCGAGATCTCCTTTAAAGAAGTAATTGCGGGCCAGCATCAGTTCATTGAATAGTCCTCTGATCAATAGCCAGGTGAAGTGAAAGACACTCTCAATTTCCGGCTGGATGCGATGCATGCCACTATAGAACCCTGATAGCTCATAATTACGATGGAAATAAAAGAGGACAAAAATGCTGGACAGTAATAGCGCTCCAAAGTAGTGTGCAGCGCAACTATGCTTTTGGATTATCAGGAAGTAAACCATCCAACCGGCACAGAAAAAGAAGAAGATCAAGCCTGCATAGCGGAATAAGAACAAGCAGATCAGTGTTGAGGTCAGCTTAAACCAAAGCCACCTGTCGGCTCGTCCACTTAAAGATCTCACTATCCATAGGCAGAGAAGTAGCTGTAAGAATAGGAAACCACCTTCAGACCAGGAATAGCTAAATACTTCCATTTTGCCATAGGACAGAAAGTAAAGTCCTGCTATCCATGCAGATCCTCTAAGCCATGCTTGCAGTATTAAGAATATGAATCCGAGGAATATGAGATTAACTGTTTTAGATGCCCACAGGGAATTAAGACCAGTGAGTTTGATAACACTAGATATGGCACTAGGATAGCCTACAGGCCAGATGGTAAAAGGATATTCTTTTGCTCCCGTTTTGATGGGATAGTCCATAGGGTGAGGTGATACATACCCCTTACCTGTAGCTACATTCTCTGCGACGATGAGATAGTACTCACTATCCGGTGTGGTATAGTTGGTTGATTCCACATTGACCCGCAATATCACAGTCGCAACGATAAGAAGATAAATACCCCAAAGCCATCCTGAGCTATGATGATACCATCGCTGAGGATGGTTAGTATGTAGATGTTTTGTCTCTGGATTATTCAAAGTACTGAAATAATTACAAGCCAATACAGCGAAATGCTCTTAGGGCCTGTCTTAGTAGTATAAAGCAAAAAAGCAACGCAGGAATGCCGAACAGTATTGATCAAATCCGGAGCTGATCGACGGTCCTGCAAAAATCAAAATAAGCGAACATGAACATAAGAATAAATAATCTATTGAGCATCTTCCTCGTAATGGCGATAGTACTCGCTAGTTGCGACAGGGTCGAGGATGATGCTTTTCCGATGGGTGATGCTCTTTTTACCCCGGATGTCGATGCAAGAACGATTACTCCTGGTTCTTCTGTCATTATCGATCTCTCCACAGCGATCAAGGCTAGCCAGCCTGTCTCCTTCCGCACTGGTGAGGCACCAGCTCGTGGTAGAGTGAGCTTCCATAGCAATGGTCTGATGGAGTACGAGCCCCACGATACTTTTAGCTCTGGTTCGGATGATTTTACAGTAGAGATGGTCAATGCAGATAGCGTTGTATTGGATGCCGAAGAGTTCACCATCTCTATGGTCAGTGGAGAAGCTGAACTACCATGTTTCAACGGAGCGCTTGGGGATTACGCATGGACTGCCAAGGGTCAAAGTATCATCATTTTACCTTTAGTGAATGATGGTTTTTGTGAGTCTGAGATTGAGTCATTTTCCTTCAAGAAAGAGCAGCCGCAGCATGGAGAGGTAAATCTTGTTTCGCCACTAGAGGTGGAGTATACTCCTGATCCTGACTTCATTGGGTTGGACCACTTTTTTTATACACTTACTTTGATTGATAAGTCCGGCCAGGAGTTTATCAGCACTGCTAAAGTGGAGATTGAGGTAAGTGATGAAGTGCCTTACTTCGAACAGTGCTTGGAAGAACTGCTTTCCATTTCGGAAGAAGCCCATTTCTTCCCTAGTGGTGAAAATGATGATCTGTTATTGGAGCTCAATATCGAAGACTGCAACGGCCAGGATATCGACGTGCTCATCGCTTATGTACTGCACGGTGAAGCAGAGATAGATGGTGACAACCTCTTATATAGCCCAAGTCTTGAAGGAGATTCTATAGATGTTATTGGTTTAAAGCTGGTGTTCGGACAAGACACAATGGCGATCGACCTACCGGTCGTGATTGGAAGTGAGCCTTTTGATTGTGAACACGAAGCTTTCCCTAACCCACATTTGGTACTGGAGGATGGACCACTTGAAGAAGTATATCAAATTGATGTTTTCAATGAGGATGTCTTCTGCGCCTTCCTTCCATGGTCTCTTGAGATAGCAGAAGCGCAACAAGGCAGTGCTGACCTAGGTGACGATGGACAAAGTATCCTATGGCACCCAGGTGCCGAGCCAGTAGATAGCCTGGTGCTCATTCACTACAATATTGTCTTCGAAGATGGTAGTTTCCTGGAGCGCTGTGTATCCATCTATCGTGAAGACTTTTACAAGCATTACGAATGTCTCGAGTGGTCTTTCCCAAGTCAGCACAAAGTGATTGAGGAACTCGATCTTGAGTATGAGTTTGAGATATTCTTTGCCAACGATGAGTGTGAGATGCCTCAATGGGATATTGTGATACTAGAGACGATCCATGGATCTGTAGACGCCTCAGTCAGTGATAATATGTTAAGATTCTATCCTGAAGAAGGACCAAATACTGATGGCTACTATGGTGCGGTATACGAAATAGTGCTAGCGAGTGGAAAGCGTCTTGTCAGAGAGATTGTCATAGAGGTTGACGACAGCTTCCATTTTGAGTGTATTGAGCAGTTCATTCATCCTGATATCATTCATATTACGGTAGATGAACTTGAGGAAGGGTCTATTACCATTTTTGAACTGAGCGAAGAGTGCGCATTACAGATTGATTCACTTGAAATAATGGAGTCTGAACTAGGTGCGTCAAGCTTTGATGGTCAAAAAGTTGTTTGGTCGCCCAATGAGCTGTTTGTTGATCATGCAATAGTCATGTTACTAGTAGTGATTCCTGAAACTGGGGATGCATACGAAAAGATCATTGAGATCATTCTTGAAGATGACCCAGGAGGTGACTGCCTTGATGAGATATTTGGCATGGACTATATTGTACTGGAGGAGAAAGGTAATTCTGAGTACGTACTAGAAGTATATCAACCGATCCCTGGATGCCCCGAACCAGATTGGTCATTAAGGATAGTTGAAAGTACCAATGGACAGGCGGACATTGCCGCGAACGGCACAGATATCGTTTGGTATCCGGACTACGCGACATACACTGCACCAGCACAAGTGGTTTATGAGGTGAATTTTGAATCTGGCATGCAAATGGTCCAGTTTGTTGAGGTACGGTTTGCTGAAGAGTGGGATTGTTTTGAGGAAGCTTTCCCTAACCAGGAGATCTACCTGGGTACTCCAAACAATATACAATTTGTGACACAAGTAATCTTTCCAACACCACTGTGCTTGTTCCCGGCTTGGGAGTTAGATATCGTGGACGTTTCCTTTGGTACTGCCGAGTTCAATGCAGCAAGTGCCTCTATCATCTATACGCTTGATAGTGGACAAGTCGATTCCGAGGTGATCATTGCGTACAATATCGTCTTCGAAAATGGAGATTTTGAGCCGAGACAGTTGAAGTTGATCTTCGATGAGATCATTATCAACTGTGCGGAGGCCTACGAAGACGAATACTTCTACTCGCCATTGCAAGCGGACACTGCAGACATCAATCTGCCAGTGGTCCAGCCACTCATCATGAGTCCTGCAGACAATGACGTGTATTGCACCGATGAGTTCGAAATTCATATATTAGAGATGCCTGATATCGGAGAAGCTGAGGTGATTGATGGACAGTTGATACAATATCAGGTGTTTGAAGAATTTGCCGGTAGGCGCGAAACCGTCATGAAATATGAGATTTGCGATAGTGGAAAATGTGATTACAATTACATCTATATCACCATCGAACAATAGTCAGTATAAGTATATCTAATAGTTGTGCTAAGCCGGGGCAGTAGTCCCGGCTTTACCTATATGACCGAGCTAACCATACTTATTAGAAATTGTCTCAAGGGGCGAAGAAAATACCAGGAAGAGCTCTACAGCAGATACAGCGGACTGGTAATGGGGGTTTGTATGCGCTATGCCCGAGACCAGTCACAGGCGGAAGATATATTTCAGGAGGCCTTTATCAAGGTCTATCAAAACCTCTCGGAACTTCAAGAGCCCAATGCACTGCCAGGTTGGGTCAAGAAGATAGCAGTAAATACTGCTCTCAACTACATCAGGCCGAGGGTAGATCGCACCGACCCTATCAATGATCAAACAGATGCTGATGACCAGGAGTATCATCGTCTGATAGATCACTTAACCAATGAACAACTGGTATCTATCATCAATGAGATGCCTGAGGGTTACCGCTTCGTGTTTAACATGAGTGTGATCGATGGGTACAACCATCGGGAGATATCTGACCATCTCGGCATAGCTGAGAGTACGAGCAGATCGCAGCTGACGGCTGCCAAAAAGCTGCTAAGACAAAGACTAAAGAAATTAGGAATAAACCGCTATGAATCAGTCAACTAATTCACTTGAAGATAAGCTGAAAGGGCGCCTTCAAGACTATGAGGCGCCACCCCCACCTGGCATGGGAGGTGCGATAATAGATCAGGTCAGTGAAGGCCCGGGAAGCTCACCATGGCTTGTCAGCCTTGCACTTTTGTTAGGGGTGTTGCTCATTGGTACAGGATACTATATGATCTCCGGTCAAGAACCGGAGTTGCAAGAACTCTCTACTGCAGATCAGACTGTACAGAATGCCGAATCTCCACAAACTCCTGCATCTTCTGCCCAGACTAGTAGGATTGACCTAGCGGAAAAGAGTACGTATTCTCATGCTGCTACTGATAATAGCGGGTCAGTGCCAACCTGGAAACCTGAAGGCAAGGAAGAAGTAGTGAAGAATATACTAAGTGCATCTGAGATGGTGGTTAGCTCTTCAAATACTTCAGACATCCAAAATGCATATCAGCCTTTTACCAATGCTCCTTTGGATATACTGCAAGAAACGGTTAGCAGGATCAGCGGGTCTGAAGCTGCGATAATCGCAGATGAAAATGATGAGACTGACTGGGGTAGTCACTCACTAGAGCAGCTAAATTCAAGGTCTTTGAGTGATATAAACGTTGGGCCTTCGGAGTTGTCAACGGAGCAAATCCTACTATATACACCAAGTGTAGTCAGGCCGTCCAAAAAGCAGAGACATTATCATTGGTATGGTGATTTGGGAGTGTTTTTCCTTTACAACCATCTCCAGCCCAATAGGTACGATAATTTGATCATGGAGAATTTTGAGACTTCCGGAAGCTTCTCCCTTGATCGATTGAGCTACTTTGCAGAGTTTGGTCTTCGGCGAGAGCTATCGAGACGCGTGACGCTAAGAGCTTCGGCCGTTGCAAATTTGTTTGCCCAGAAGTACAGCTTTGATATCCGGGATGAGACGTCATCTGCAGTTACACCTGTCGGAAATGAGACAGAGCTTCTCACTCCTGTTTTTGATCGACAGACCATACAGATGGATCACTTCTTACTCAGTGCTGGAGTAAGGCTTTCGACAGATATTAAAGTGTTTAACAATGACCTGAATCGTTTGATGCTTGGACTAGGCTATCACCGCATTCTAAATCCTGAACAAACTTTTGAGTATGGTGATGAGACACATACGGTAGAATATCCGCATCAGCTGACAGCCAGTTTTGGTTTCAGGAAGGTAGTTTGGCAGTCTGACAAAGGTGAGCTGTCACTGTTACCAGTACTTCGTTACGGACTGGTGCACCAGATCAATGAAAGTAGCGCTTTGACAATCAAACCATTTAGTGTCGGATTGACAATGGGATATGGGCTGAAGTAAATCTCGTATGTGATTCCGGTTTTTGACAAAGCAAAAAACCGGAATCTGCGTATACAAAAGGGAACGCAATTTGAATTCATGTTTGAGCCAAGGTCTAGACCTTGGCTTTCTTTTTTTAGCTGAACTAGACCATGAAGCAACCACAGCATAACTCTCTGCATCTACCTGTCGATGCACAACAGACAAAAACATCATTTTCTGGTTTTAACTCAAGAACAAGACTTAATATGAAAAAGCTATTCGTACTTCTCCTTATCACCCCCTTTGTATCAACCACTACTTTGAAGGCTGCAGATGGCGTAACCAACGAAATCATACAAGCCATGCTAGATGTCAAACTCATGGATGATCTACTGAGTAAAGAGCAAAGCAACATCGACAATGGAGTTTTCATTGTTGATAATGCCAACATAGGCGAAGACCTTTCAGCCTCAAAGTTTAATAAACCAGTTCAGATAGTCTCCGGACCCAATGAAGCCAGTGGACAACCTTACATCATGATCAATGATCTGAGTATAAAAAAAGGTAAGAAGGCCATTCTTAAAGGCAGTTATGACGGTAGTGATCTGAAGTTCAAGTGTAAGCAGACCAATGATGGTTGGATGTTTACCCATCTTTCGCTCAAAGGCAATGGTCGCAGGGTGTTTGAGGTAGAGTTTTAGTCTGTCTGACTGCCCAATAGTACCTTTTTCAAGTTGCCACCTGCATTGAATGTAGTGATGAGAACATAAGGTGCAAATACCACCATTCCTAATACTGTGGCAATTAGACCCATGACTATACCACCTACTGAGAATTGGTGGCGCCAGGCGATCCATATTCCCGAAAGAAGTAGATAAAGGGAGAAGTCAACATTGAATTGGCCTGACCAGGTCAGACTTAGTATGTCATTGATAAAGATCGGGAATAGGGTGAGCCCATAACCGAACATTACTATGGTCGTGTAGCTCGCGATGATGATAAAGAAGAAAATGAGAATGGTTCGAAGTGCAGACATGATTTTGCTTTTCAGCAAAACTGATCAACATGGCTGGAGAATTTTAGACGTTACCGTACAGCCATTTTGTTGAACTCTTGCGCCATGGCTTGCAGATCCTTAACATACCGCTCTAACCACTCATAGGTCAATGTCTTTTCTGTGATCTGTAGGTAGAAGTTTTCAAGGCTCAACTTGAGTATCATAAGCACCAGATGCGAGTTATCTTCCAAACCTAGTGCCTCAGCCCAAATGTCAAGTACTGCGGCACCTACTTCATCGCTGGTCTTTTGAAAGCAATCTGCAAACTCTTTGACATCACGATGGACGCGAAGCTGTCGGTTGAAAAGCAAGTCTTGCTTATGCTCTACTAATACATGAAGTAGTTCTGGAACTACGTTCTTGCATTGCTTTTCCTTATGCACGATGATTTCCGATTGATCTAGATGATATCTCAAGAGAAAAGCCGTAAAGACTTCCAGGTCGGCAAAATGATGATAGAATGAAGATTTACTTTTGCCGACTATTCGAGAGATCACTTCTACCTTAAGGCCGTCAGGTCCATACTTAGCAAAGAGCTCATAGCCCGCGTTGATCCAGGGTTGTTTTAGATCTTCCATCTAAAGACAAACTAGGAAACTTTTGCCTCAAAGAGGAGAGCTGCTAACCTGGATTTTGAGAAACCGCTAAAATTTAGCCTCGAATGTCAATACGCTATGAAATAGATTCATTGCTCCAGGATCTGTATCAGTTATGAAAGTTCCCGGTAGGATAATGTTGGTTTCAAGCTCAATAACCACGAATGGATTGAATTCATAATTGAAGATCGTACCAAACTGATGTGCAAGAAACCTTCGTTCTGACGGCCCTTGCAAGACGATATTCATGGCTGGACCATAAACAGCATCGATTCTTGAGTATCTCCAAAAGACATCATAGTCAATTTCCATAGTGAATTTGCCATTCCGGTAGGTCCAATAAGGATGTATGTCGATTAGGTTGGATGGGCCAAAGCGCGCTACTCGTCCGAAGTAAGCGCCTCGAGGGTACAGCGGATTGAAAGTGCCTAACCTATCCTCTGATGTAGATCCACTAATGACTTCAGTCTTTAGGCCTAAACTGTTTCGTTCATTGAGGTATCTCTTGACATTGAAGGAGATGGTCCAGGCTAATATCGACCTGTCTCCAAAGGTGCCAAATTGCCCAATGAGTTCGTTATCATACTGCCAGGCTCCTGAGGTCTTCCAATGCCGAATGCCTAAGCTATGACGAACTTCCTCGCCCGTGTCGAGTGCATATGCTGCGGTTTCATAATGAGAACCGAGATAATAGAGGTCAAGATGATGCTTACCGGTGAGAATCTTGTTGCCATAGAAACCCCACAGGAATTCTTCATTGTGAAATGTGCGATTGTCAAATATCTCAGGCTGGACGAAAACAGGGCTTGCCACGAATGCCTGCCAGTCTCGCGAACCTTTTCTCAAGTTGATACTGACCTGATCAAATGACCAACGCACGTTGGGTCCTTCCCTCGGATCTACCAAACGCTGGCTACCGAGTCTCAGGTTTTCACGGCCGACCTTGATGGTGATATTATTCGAGTTGTATTGCGCAAAGAGCTGATTGACATAAAGCTCATCACGATCAACAGGCGCGAGCACTTCCTTACCAGAAATGAGACTTGACCCTAACTCGCCAAACAGTCTGAATCGATCGTTGAACCAGATATCACTATGGAGCAACAGTCGTTGTAGATACCAACCATTTTCTCGATTAGGAGAGAATGAGAATTCTTCGTTTTTGAAGTATTCATACTGACCTCTATAGCTACCTCCAAATGAGATATGCCCATTGCTGAAAACTGAACTGTATTTGAGTTTGCCATAGGTGCTAGTGTTATCAGTGGGTTCAATGCTGTCAAATTGACGTAACGGTGAAAATTGATAGCCGCTTTCTTGGGCTTGAACAGCTGTTAAGGTTGATAGTAATATGATGAAGCCGATGAACCTCATGGCTAACTCCTTTCCAATATTTATAGAACAGGTTGCTGTTGATGCACGAACAGAACCAGCAATTGATAAGATGATTTCCGGAAGGAAGAAAAGGCCAGCATATGTGCTGACCTTTCAAGTAGTTTATTTCTGAAATCCTCCGTAGAACTTGACAGGTGACCAGGAAGGGATTGGTTCCGGTAGAGCGGGAGTCATTGATGCAAACTCGTCGGCACCATACACCACGTCACCTCCAACGACTGTTAATACAGAAGTAAGGTCATTGATCTCTTTTTCGGGTACGGTGAAATAGTCGTCAGACAGTATTGCGAAATCAGCATACATGCCATTTTCTAATGTGCCCTTCACGTCTTCCTCCTGGGAGACCCATGCGCTTCCTTTGGTGTACAGATGAAGTGCTTCTTCCCTGGTCAATTGATTGGCGGCTTCTGCCAATTGGAAGTCACCTACGGTCTTTCCAGTAATCAACCAATACAAAGCAGGCCATGGATTATAGCTAGCTACACGAGTACCATCGGTACCGGCTCCTACGGGTAAACCGAGCTCCATCATTTTTTTCACTGGAGGAGCCTGTTTTGCCTTCTCTGCACCATAGCGTTCTACAAAGAATTCCCCGGCGTAAGCCATACGGGCCTGGATGGCAATGCCACCGTTAAGTGCTTTTACTCGAGCCAGATCTTCTTCTTTGACTGTTTCAGCATGATCAAAAAGCCATCGCTTCCGTGCTAGTTTGCCGTTGGTTTCTGCGTTGACTTCCTCAATAACGTCGAGTATGTTGGCGATCGTTTCACCATAGGTAGCATGGATTCTAAATGGCCATCCATTGTCTACATGTAGGCGAATTACTCGTTTGAGATCCTCTCTCCAGGTTGGGCGGTCTTCAAGCATTGGTTGTGGTGCAAGGAAATTCTCGAAATCACCAGCGCTCCATGCCAGGAATTCTCCTCCGCCCTCTAGCTCATAGCCATGGTCGAGGTGGATTTCACCATTGTGGCCCACTTCATTGGTTTCCATCCATTCCTGGAATTCCTCGTACTCTGCACCCTTATTTTGAGGAAACAGATAATAGGAAAGACGGATGGGCATTTCACCGGCATCTGCGAGTGTTTTCGTACCTGAATAGTCTTTGGGAAACTTGTGACCACCACCCCCAGCATCGATACCGCTGGTAATGCCGAACGTGTTGAGCTCACGGTAAAACTGCTTCGTACCATTGACCATTTCTTCTTCAGTAAGTGGAGGCAAAGAGCCAATTCTGGCATAAAGGATGGTGGGATTCGGTTCTGCCAAGAGTACACCAGTCAACTTACCATCAGGGCCTTTTTCAAAGGAGCTACCTTCCGGAGCTTGGGTGTTCTCGTCTATTCCAAGAGCTTCAAGCCCTGCTTGATTGAGCCAGGCCCTGCTGTATAGGAACAGCACATAGGTTGGTACATCGCCTGTTGCCTCATTGATCTCTTCAGGTGTTGGAAATCTCTTTTCTTCAAATTGAAATGGACTCCAACCACCGATGACGCGGACCCACTGTCCCTCGGGAGTCCTCTCAGCTTGCTCTTTGAGCATCTCAAGCGCTCTGGTCAAGGTCTTAACACCGTCCCATCTCAACTCTGCATTAAAGAATCGGCCACCACGTGTGAGGTGTAGATGAGAGTCATTTAGTCCTGGAATAATTGTTCTGCCCTTAGCGTCAATGACCTTTGTCTCATCCCCTTTAAGCTTTAACAATTCGTTTGATGTACCTGTTGCCAGAACCAGGCCATCTTTTATTGCGATAGCTTGTGCCATGGTCGTGGCTTTATCCATTACTGCCACTTTGGCGTTATGTACAATCAAGTCAGCAGTTTCAGTTTTTTGTTGCTCAGTAGTACCGCACGCGTACATTGCGGTGGCGATGAATAGTGCTAATAATGCTTTTATAGATAACGACTTCATGATTTCTAGCTTTAGCGAAAGGTGAGGGTAAACGACCCTCACCTTCTTAGTTTCATATTACTTCTTTGTGCCAGCCTCACTGGCTTCTTTACCTGTGAGCCACTTGTTCATGGTTTTGATGTAGTCTATCCCTAGACCATAGGCACCACCGTATCTTTTAGAGATGTTGACGACATCCATGTACACTTCATCACGTGCCCAGTCCCTATGGATTTCCAGTAGGTACTGAAGAGAAGTGATGGGCTTTACCCCAGCCTGGATCATACGTGTCATGGCCATGTCGTGGGCCTCCTGTGAGGTGCCACCACTTGCATCAGCTACGACGTACACGTCATATCCATCCTCTAGCGCGGAAAGCGCTGCTGAAAGTGTACATACCTCAGTCCATAAACCAGCGATCACCAACTTAGGCTTCTCGAATGCATTGATCGCTTCAACTACCCGCTTGTCTTCCCAGGAGTTCATCGTGGAACGATCGATATAGTCTTCTCCGAAGTACTCTCTGATCTCGGGGAACACCGGCCCACTAAATGATTTTTCAGCTACTGTTGTCACAACGGTTGGCACTTCATACAGTGAAGCCGAAGCAGAAAGTAGTCCGAGATTGTTTCTCAATTCTTCGATCGGCTGAGACTCTACCGCGAATGCCATCTGACTCTGGTGATCAATCAGCAACAAAGCATGATTAGTCGGGTTTAGCAGCTCTTTTGAAGCGTTAGCTGGATCGTTATTTGGATTTGGGTTATACTGATTCCATTGAGCGGATGCCAATGACACTATCATCAACATTGCCAAGGTTAATACTTGCTTTTTCATTTTTACAGTTGTTTAAGTTTTATTGAATTCTATTAGCTCATTGGGATTTCCATCAATAAGATCTTTGCACCGGCATTGGCCTGCACTTCGATATTGTTGGTGTCAGTGATCCCGAGACCGTCTCTTGTTTCTAATTTTTGGCCATTGATTTCTGCATCTCCTTCAAGGACAAATGCATACACTCCATTGCCTTCTTTTTGAATTTTGTAGTTGGTCAAGGTGTTCTGATCAAACTGTCCCATGTGGAACCATGCATCTTGATGGATCCATACACCCTGATCATCCGCTTTTGGCGAAAGGATCTGAGAGAAGGTATTTGGCTTGACTAGCTCAGCGATCTCGATCTGGTCATATCGTGGAGTCACATCTTTGGCATTTGGGAAGATCCAGATTTGAAGAAACTTCACTTCCTTGTCCTTATTCTTGTTGTACTCACTGTGAAATACACCTGTACCAGCGCTCATCACCTGGATCTCTCCTTCTTTGATCACTTTGGTATTGCCCATGCTGTCTTTGTGCTCTAGGTCTCCCTTTAGCGGTATAGAGATGATCTCCATGTTTTCATGAGGGTGCGTACCAAAGCCCATACCAGGAGCGACAGTGTCATCGTTGAGCACTCTCAATGCGCCGAACTGTACCCGGTCAGGGTTGTAGTAGTTAGCGAAGCTGAATGTATGAAATGAGTTGAGCCAGCCGTGGTTGGCATGTCCTCTTGTGCCTGCTTTGTGCAGAACTGTGGTTGCTGTTTTTGTTTCCATTGTCTTGATGTGGTTAAATCCTACTTGTTCTATTTTTTCTTCCAATGCCTTCTCTGAGGAGTTGGCCAGATCAGTTTCCTTGCTTGCTGCTTTAGTTCCTATCCCTGCTCCAAGGCTTCCCCCGAGTGTTCCTAATACTGATTTGAGTAAAAATTCTTTTCTTTTCATTGTCTTGGCATTTGCTTTTCTCTTGGCTAATGGCATGCCAATTCATAAGTAATTGATTGTCAGTGGTTAGAGTAAAAATCAACTACTTCTTTTTTTCTACTTTATGAGAAAATTCTGTTATATGAGAAATTGTGTAACGTTTTATTCAACTTTGTACCATGGACTTACCAGAATTCTTATTCGAAGCGAAGGAGTGGCAACTCGATCATTTGCCTTATGAGATCATGTGGATTGATCAGGCCGGTCGACTCGTTTATCTGAATCAGACGCTTTGTGATAAGCTGGGGTATACCAAAAAGGAGGCTACATCGCTCAATATCTATGATGTCAACCCTAGAACTACAGAAGAGCAATGGCAAAAGCATTGGGATGAAGTGCAGTCAGAGGGCACTGTGAACTTCAAAACGGTCCATAAGAAAAAGGATGGCTTCCTATATGAGGTTGAGGTATTTGCGCAGTTTTTCTCAAATAACAGAAAAAGTGCTTTGTGTGCAATAGTCAAAGAGATCACAGACTCTTCTTTCTACAAAAGAGTTCTTGATCAGGCTGAGCTTCTGGTAAAAGTAGGTGGCTGGAAACTCAACCTTCAGGATAACTCAATCATTGCCACAGACCAGACATTGCAGCTTTTTGGCGTTGAACAGAGCGAAGATATTCGCCCGATCAACCTGATTCGATTCTTTAAGGACCCTGACCGGTTTCAGGAGTTGATCTCAAACGTACTTGTAAAAGGCGAGCCTTTTGATGAAATATTAGAAATTTCGAACGCGAAAAGTGAGAAGAAATGGTTGAGATGTGCTGGCCAGCCCGTAATGGTCAAAGACAAGATCAACAAAGTGGTTGGTGTTTACCAGGATGTTACTGAACAACAGGAAAACACACTTTCGCTCTACCTGTACAAGGAGATCATCAATCAGTCCAATGATATCGTCTTCATCTGGGATGAGGAGGGAAGATTGCAGGACTTCAGCAAGTCGGCCATACAGCAGCTAGGCTTCAGTGAAGAAGAGTTTCAAAATGTCACGATATATGATCTGGACGATGATATTGATCAAGCCTGGTGGTTTCAGCATTTTGAAGATATCAAAAAAAGAAGGCATTTCCGCATGGAGTGGAAGGCCACTCGTAAGGACGGTTCGCAATTTCCGGTAGATATCTCTGTCAACCTCATTCGATATCAAGGACAAAATCTCAATTGTGCGATTCTCAGAGATATTTCCGATAGGAAGCAACATGAAGCAGACCTTAGAAATGCTTTCGACGAGATCCAGACGCTCAAAAACCGATTGGAAAAGGAGAATGAGTATCTGCAAGAACGGATCTTAAGCGAGAGCAATTTTGAAAATATTGTTTGTCAAAGTGACAGCTATGCCAAAGTGCTCAAGCAGGTCGAACAAGTGGCGCCCACAGAAACAACAGTACTTATTACCGGCGAATCTGGCACGGGTAAGGAGTTACTTGCCAACGCCTTACACCAAAATAGCCAGCGGAAAGACCATGCATTGATCAAGGTCAACTGTGCCACGATACCCAAAGAGCTTTTTGAAAGCGAGCTTTTTGGACATAAGAAGGGCTCGTTCACAGGCGCATTTTCTGATAAGGAAGGCAAGTTCACACTGGCTAACGGAGGCACGATCTTTTTGGATGAGATAGGAGAAGTGCCGGTAGAATTACAAGCCAAACTCTTAAGGGTACTTCAAGAGGGTGAGTTTGACGTACTCGGTGGAAAAACGGTCAAGGTGAATGTGAGAATCATAGCGGCTACTAATCGTAAACTTGAGCAGATGGTAGGTGAGGGCACATTTCGAGAAGACCTCTACTATCGACTCAATGTCTTTCCTATCCACAACATTCCCCTCAGAGAAAGAAAAGAAGACATTCCTCTATTAGCCGAATTTTTTTTGGAGAAGTATACCGCTAAGGCAGGGAAGGCCTTCAAACGAGTTTCTAAAAAGACCATTGATGCTTTAATGAAATACTCATTCCCGGGAAATATCAGAGAGCTCGAAAACCTGATTGAGCGGGCGGTAATCATTGAAGATGGCACAACGCTGTATCCAGGGGCTTGGCTGCCTGAAACGAAAGGTGCAAAGGCCAAGGATGATGGGTTAGTGTCTTTCGAAGCGATGCAGCGAGATTACATTCTTCGCGTCCTAGGTACCACCAAAGGCAAAGTTAGTGGTGCAGGTGGAGCGGCAGAGATACTGCAAATGAACTACAAAACGCTTTTCGCTAAAATGAAGAAACTCGGTATTGAGAAGAAGATGCTAGCGGTCAGAAAATAAGGTTTATTAAAGACATACGTACTATGACATTAGTCAACCAGAAGGAGCCGTTGGGCCAGAAAAATCCGGCTTATCCTTTTTAGAAAAAGGATTTCGAATTAGGCACCTAGTAAACATCCTTAATCCTGCGTTCAAACCACTATCCGCTCCTACAGTCACTCCCTGTGGGGAGTTTTTGGCTGTCCTGCACTTAAGTTTCCAAACCCAAAAATAGATTCCCTGAAGGGAATGACTGCTTAGAGAAGATTTGAGACAAAAATTTAATGGTGTTTTAGAAAATATTTATTGAGCCCAGACTTCCATTACTCGATTAGGCTGTATCAATTTGATAAACTTTTATTACAATGCATCGTATAGCAATGTATTATGTCATTAAAGGCTCATCAAATAAGACTTATTGAGAAGCGACTCAAGAAAGAGGGAATCACCTATGATCCGCTGAGCGAGGATATCGTCGATCATATCTGCATTCAAGTGGAGGAGCGGATGGATCAAGGGCAGAAGTTCATGGATGCGCTGGATGCTGCGCTCCAGGAATTTGCCCCAAGCGGCCTTAGTGACATAGAGGAAGCCACTACCCGAAACCTTAAAAATTTCACTATGTTTAAAAGTTACATCGTTGTTGCTTGGCGCAATATGATGCGTCAAAAATCGATGCTTTTCATCAACCTTACAGGATTAGCCCTCGGGTTTGCCTGTGTGCTCTTTATTTACAGATATGTGGACTTTGAGATGTCCTACGATACCCAGCATCCAGCCAAGGAGAGCGTGTATCGGCTGATCACTCATCGCCAACAGGAGAATGGTGAGACCTATCATAGTGCTTTTACAGGTGCTCCTTGGGGGCCGGCATTGGAGGCTGATTATCCGGAGATTGAGACTACCACCAGGATCATGAAGTACAGACTGCCTGTCCAAGTATCACTAGAATCAGGAGCCAACAGATTTCTCGAACCTGACCTGATTTGGGCTGACAACTCGATTTTTAGCCTGTTTCATCTACCGATAATAGCTGGAGATGATAAGAACCCTCTTGCCTCCCCAAATTCAATCGTGATTAGTAAACAGTTAGCTAAGAAATACTTCGGAGATGAAAACCCTATCGGAAAGCGCCTGGAGTATGAAGGGAACTTCGGGCTACAGGTCACAGCTGTGATGCAGGATATGCCAGATAACATCCATTTCAAAGCTGACCTGATCGGCTCATTTAACACGCTTGGTCATTCATTTTGGCATATCATGGACAACTGGTCTATACTCTACTATTACACGTACCTAAAGCTGCCCGAAGGCACTCAACCAGAGCAAGTGGAAAACAACCTGCCTCAATTCTACGCCAAGTATTTGGGTGAAAATGCAGATCGATATCAGGGGGAGCTTCAGCCCATAAAAGATATCTACTTGCACTCAGACTTATCTGGAGAGATGAAGGCTAATGCTGATTATCAGCAGCTCATGCTGCTTGTGCTCATCGCCGGGCTGATTATGTTGTTGGCTATTACGAACTTCGTGAGTTTGACTACTTCCAGACTCATCCCAAGATTCAAAGAGGTTGGGATCAGGAAAGTTATGGGAGGTCTTCGCACCGATTTTTTCTTTCAGTTCATTACCGAGGCATTTGTTGTACTTGCTATTTCACTGGCTCTGGCGCTAACATTGGGCTATTTCATATTCCCCTATTTTGTGTCATTCGTAGAGAAGCCACTCGTGCTCTTCAACGATCTATGGCTACTAGAGCTCATCAGTTTCATTTTGGTCATGTTAGTCTTAAGTGTGGTCGCCGGTCTCTATCCTGCTACGATTATGGCAGGCCTTAATCCTTCAGGGGCGCTTAAGGGAGTTATTCATGGTAGCGGCTCAGCTCAATGGTTAAGAGAAGGACAGGTACTATTTCAATATGTCATTTGCATCTGTCTGATCGTGGCGACATTCCAGGTAGGGGATCAAATGAAGTATATCCAGAACAAAGACCTGGGCTTTGATAAAGAGGATATCTTAATGGTGCCACTCTATATTTCCAGTGATCTTACGAGTCAACAAGCGGATTTGATCAGCAATGAATTGACGCGTATACCTGGAGTCAAGCGCGCTTCCGTTACATCGCATAAGCTAGTCGGAGACCAGCCCTACGGGGCGTCTTATGCCTTCCAACTGCCAGGACGACCGACAGATACGCTGGCCATGAATCGCCTACACGTTGATAGGCATTTCATAGAGACTTATGACATAGAATTAATCGCCGGCAGGAACTACTCCAAAGATTTCAGTACAGATACCTCCGCATTTCTCATCAATGAGCAGGCACTAAAAACACTCGGTTTGAACGATGCAGAGGCTGCAATAGGTGGTCAGATCTCCTACCAGGCACAAAACGAAAACGGCAGGTACCTTCGCCGTGGTAGAGTGATAGGTGTGATCAAAAACTTCAATTTCTCTTCGCTCCATAGGACCATCGCGCCTATGGTTATCGACATGCAAGCCGCCCGATCACATTTTGTGGCTTGTAAGCTGGAGTCTGGCCTGTCTGAGGGCACACTTACCTCTATCGAGAATGCCTGGGCGAGGCTGCTTCCTGAGAGCCCCTTTACCTACACTGTGCTTGGAGATCACCTATCGGAATCATATAAAGAAGAGACTAGACTGAGCGAGCTGTTACAATATTTCAGTTTCATATCTATTTTTATTGCGGGTCTGGGCATGCTAGGTCTCGCTTCTGGTACTGCTGCTAAACGTGTCAAAGAAATTGGTGTTAGAAAAGTATTGGGTGCTTCAAGTACGACCGTCATCATGTTGCTGTTTAAGTCTTTTATCATATTAATCGGCATAGCGCTACTAGTCAGTTCTCCTTTGGCCTACTATCTACTGGATAGTTGGCTGAGTGGGTTTGCCTATCATGCCCCAATCAACTGGACCAATTTCGGACTGGCAGCCGTAATCAGCCTCGGGCTGACCGTGGTGTCAGTAGGCTACATCACCATTAGTGCTGCCACCGCTAACCCTATTAGAACCCTAAGATCCGAGTAACCATGTATTCATCACAGCTGCTCAAAGGCACCTTCCAAACCATCATTCTAAAGCTCCTGTCTAATGCTGATAGGATGTACGGCTATGAGATCACTCAAAAAGTAAAGCTATTGAGCGATGGCGAGGTGATCCTTAGTGAGGGCTCACTCTACCCTCTACTGCACAAAATGGAAGAAGAGGGCCTGGTTAGTACTTCGAGAGAAAAAGTTGGCAATCGGTTTAGAAGATACTACGCCATCACCTTCAAAGGAAGGCAGGAAGGAGAGGCCAAAGTGGATGAATTTGCAAGGTTTGTTAAAACAATGGGGAAGCTGATCTCACCGGATGTTTCTTCAAATTTGGATGCGATTTAAGCGTTGTTTATATCTTCTAAGAATTGGTTGGTTGGTTTACTATGCCTTCTTCATTGGGTTATGTGAGAAGTTGTTAGACTATAACTCTATATTATCAGGATGTTGTCTGGTATCTCAAACTCTAAGTATTTGAATCTCATCTGATTCGATCCGATAGAAAATCTCATAGTCTTTGACCACTTTCAAATATACATTTCGATAGTCGGTAGGAGTTCCTATTTTGGGAAAACTAGAGATCAACTCCGCTGATTTTTCAAATAACTCCTCAAGTTTTTCAGAATAACGATCCGCCTTATTTCGCTCTAGCCAATATCTGTAAATATCTACCCGGTCGTGGAGTGATCGTGTTGTCCATTTTACTCTCTTAGCCATTCTCTGACTAAATGTTTCGCCTCTGTGGTTGAATGTAGTTTGTGTGATTCAGCTTCTTCAATTCCTTCATCTATGGACTTTTTTTCAAGTTCTGTGAGCACATCGATATGGTCGATCTCATGTTCCAGCTCGACTGCTCTAAGGAGCTCAACTAAAAGTTGAGGATCACTTATATCATTGACACGCTCCTTTATTTTTTCCTTAATGTCCATATCTTTCAAGTTAAGGATTGATGTTGATTGTTTCTATAGAAATGCCCAAAACATGAAACTGTTGCTATGACGACTACTGATAGTTTTGATTCGCCAACTCTTCTTCAGGAAGCAACTTGGCTGTGACGTAGAACGTCCCAAATGGAATGATCGACCCTAGCAGGGCTAACATCATTTTCCTTTTTTGCCAGATGTAGTTCACCTTGAGTTGGAAGACCGACATCACGTAGAGTATGAAGAGCAACCCATGAGCCATACCAATGATTTTATTAGGCTCTGGCATGTCCCAGACATACTTAAGCGGCATGGTTACGAAGAGGATCAATAGGAATGACACACCTTCCGTAAATGCAATGATCCTAAAGCGTCCGATTTGAGTTTTGAGTAGTTCGAGCATCATGATCAACTACCAATAACAGATCAAAATAGTTTCAATTGTCAGTCACTAAAAACAAAAAAAGCAGTGCCTTCGAAAGCACTGCTCTTGTTTTGGTGTGATCTATAGATCAAAGGAACATCCCACCTGACACTTCCAATCTTTGACCTGTGATCCATCGACTTGCATCAGAGGTAAGAAAAGCAACTACACCTCCGATATCTTCAGGTAGTCCTACGCGACCGAGTGTAGTTTGAGAGGCGATGAAGCCATTCACCTCTTTGTTGTCCCTGACAACACCTCCACCAAAGTCTGTTTCGATTGCTCCGGGTGCTACTATATTAACTCTGATGCCCCTTGCTCCCAGCTCTTTTGCCTGGTATTTGGTCAGTGTTTCCAGTCCTCCTTTCATGGCTGCATAAGCACCATATCCGGGTAATGAGAATCTGGCCAAGCCCGTCGAGATGTTGACGATGCTACCTCCATCGTTTAGCATTGGAAGTAGGGTCTGCGTCAGGAAGAAGCCACCCTTCAGATGCGTGTTCATCAGATTGTCAAATGCTTCTTCGGTGGTCTCAGCAAAAGTGGCATGGTGACCGATTCCAGCGTTGTTGACAAGAAAGTCAATTTGTCTTGCATCCAATTCATCCTTTAGTACAGTCTCGAGACTTGCTTTGAAAGCGGCGAAGCTACTGCTGTCAGCCACATCTAGTTGAAGTGCAGCAGCCTGAACCCCTTTCTTGCGGATGTCAGCCACGACTTCATTGGCCTGGTCTGTACCATTCCGGTAGGTGATGACGACATGAGTGCCAGCGTCTGAGATGGCGTATGCCATGTCTTTACCAAGTCCGCGATTTCCTCCAGTGATTAATGCGATTTTTTGATTGTTTGTATTTTCCATCTTTTTATGTGTTTTGTTGATTTCAAATCGATTACACTACAAAAGACGGTACCAGGGGACACCCGGGTATGACGGATATCTAAGGACAAATGACGAATTTCTAAGAATGTCGAGCCCTACTCTGTCATGTTTGATGCAAATCAAGATGCTGTCAGATTGAGCCTGTCGAAATCCTAATAAATTATACGTTTCGAGGGCCTCAACGTGACGTTGCGTTTAAGTTGACATAGTAGGGCTAGGAAGGGCTGCTTTTCCTGTAGGTGTTAGCCGTCACGCCCACATGTTTTTTGAAGTAGCTACTGAAGTGGGTAGGCTCTGAGAAGCCAAGTCGGTAGCCAATTTCTTTGGCGGTCAGTGTGGTGTTGGTGAGCAGCGACTGAGCTTCGGCAATGGTTTTTTCTACAATCCATCGATTGACCGACTTGCCAGTTTTAGACTTGATGACGGTGCTGAAGTAGTTTGGGTGGAGATTCTGGGCATGAGCATAGTCTTGCACCTGGAAGAGTACTCCGTGTGACTCGAAGGTAAGAGCACGATAATGGGCCTCCATGTTTTGCTTGAAGGCCTTTACTATCGCCGATGTGCGGTCACCCTCGTCCAGTGGATCAAAATCCGACCAAAACTGCTCTTTGATCCTTAGCAGCAACGCTACAAACAAGTTGCCAATGATCTTGTACTTATAAGCTGAGTCGCTGTGAAATTCGTCGTAGATCTGAAGATAACATCGCTCAAACGGCGCAAATTCTTTTTCTGATAGGGTAGCCGGAGGTACAGTCTCCGCCAACAGGAATGGAAACTCGTCAAAAACATCGGCATGGACTTGCTCCTTCAGGAAGGCCTCCGTCAATGTAATAATATAAGCATCCTCGAGCGTATTAAGCTGAAAAGCCTTGATGTGACCGGGATTGGTGAAATAGACCGTACCGGGTGCTGTAGTAAAAGTCTGGTTGTCTGTGGTGTAAGTACCACTGCCATCCTTGACGAATACGAATGAGTAGTACTCCGCTCGGAATGTCGGCGAAGTGAAGGGTACCTGTGGATGTATTTCCGGTAGGAAGTGGATCGTGAACTCAGTCTCTTGACTTATGGGCAAGTTCAATGCCTCGTATAGGTCTGAAATGGTGTGATGGATGATCAGGTCTTCGGACTTCATTGGTTGAAGTTAACAACGTCAGGCGAGTTATTTCAAGAATTGGATCACCCTGAGTAGCTTCGCTAGAATAACAGACCTGTTGACATTTTTGATAGGTAGAGCATGACCATATGTTGAGAGCTGCCCTGAGTCTTTGTATAATCTTATTCGTTGTATCCACAAGCTTTGGGCAGCCTTCTAGGGTACGGCGTATACTTGATGATATAGAACAGAACAACCCGCAGTTGAAGGCCTATCAGTCGCTGGTAGAAGGCAGGAGTAGCGAGCTTCGAGCGTCCAATGGTCTTCCTGATTTTCAGATGCTGGGCTATTACATGCCGTTTGGCGAACATATAGGCCCAGATTATTTTGAGATAGAAGTAGCACAGTCATTCGATTTTCCTTCTGTCTATGCTGCTAGGAAAAACCTGATCGATCTACAGCAGGATGAGCTGATGATTGAGTATGATCAAAGGCGGCAAGATGTGCTCTTACCAGCGAAGCAGTACTGCTACGAACTCATTTATCTCAACAAAAGGAGGTCAGCCATGGCTAATCGCGTGCGTCAGGCTGAGCAGGTGATGGAGCAGACCCACCGACTGCTTGAAGAAGAGCAGGTCAGCATCATCGAGTTGAACAAGGCCAAGGTGTCCTGGCTGCAGCTCAAGTATTCCCTCGATCAACTCGACAATGAGCGGGCAGTGGTGATCACTCGTCTTCAGCAGCTCAATGGTGGTCAGTCTATTATGCTAGAGGATACGACTTATGAGGTTGGTCAGGGCGTTGAGCCGTTCGATGTGCTGTGGCGGCAGCATCAGGCCAGCGACCCAGCCCTGAGAGCGCTATCGCAAAAGGAGTTGGTAGCTGCTCAGCAGTTGACCGTGGCTAGGAGAAGCACCCTACCCGGAATCATGGCAGGGTACAATGCGCAAGGATTTCGTGGGGAGTATTACGCCGGTTTTTTAGCGGGAGTGTCTTTACCACTCTGGAAAACTGGGGCTAAAGTCAATGCCGCCAAGGCCCTGACTGATTATCAACATCGCTACACTACGGCGGCACTTCTGGAGGCTCAAGGCAACTTGCGGGAGGCTTACCAGAAATATGAAATACTCTTGACTGGGTTGCAAGAGTACCGAGGCACCTTTGCCGAGCTTAATAATGAAGTTTATCTCAGACGAGCCTACGAGCAGGGAGAACTCTCTTTTATTGAATACTATCAGGAAGCGCAGTTCTTTTGGGAGGCCTATGACGATATGTTGACAATGGAGCGGGACCTCTATCAACTACAAGCTGAGCTAACTAAGCATCGATTATGATTATTCAAACCCAGTTATCATGAAACCCTCAATTTCCCTAATTATAGTTATCGCATTCTTTTGGTCTTGTAATCAACCGACTTCCGAAGGTGAGAATGGCCATAGTCATGATGGTGGTGAACCTCATACCCATGAGGCAGTTCCTCAGCCTGCTACACCAGATGAAATCAAACCAGCAGCAGTTGTGCCTGCCACTGGATCCTCACCCGAGTACATCCAGCACGCCAAGAACATTGAGATACTGACAGACATCCAAGATGCTGTGGAGTCCGTAGGGGTGATGACGCATGAGGGTATCTTCGGTCCGCTTCTTTATGGAGAAAAAGTACGTTCCTTCTTCATTGAGCTACAGCCGGGAATGTTTCTGTCAGAGCATCCACATCCTAACGAGAGCATGGTATTCACGGTAAGTGGTAGTTGGGTGTTGTGTAGTGAAGGCAAGCGTCAGGTGATGGAGCCTGGTAATGTTTTCCATTTTGGATCAAATATGCCTACCGGATGGGAAGCACCCTTCAACAAGCCTGCTTTGCTCTACGTGGTGAAGTCAACAGGCCCTGGCGAGAGCTATGAGCCGTATATGCAAGGCCTAAAGGGCATGGCTGGTGATCTCGAGGAAGACCGCAAGAAAGGTGGGGTTTATTATTTTAACGAACTTGAGGAAGATCATGCGGCAATCCAGTTTGCAAGATCGGTCAACCCTGATTTTGATGAAGTATTGGCTATTGAATACTGAATACGATTTTCTAAGTACGGGTCTATATTGTCCCTAGCGTCTTTATAAAAACTATATTTTGCTCACCGATTTTCTTATTCTGACAGCTGCCGTTCTATGGATCATTCTTTCTATATCTGTCTGGAAGTGGCATCCTTTTCTTTCGTTGCTGGTGGCCTCTTTGGGAGTAGGGTTAGGTTTGGGAGATTCCGGGGCTAGTGTCCTGAATCATATGGCTACAGGCTTTGGAGGTCTGCTATCATCGATAGGTGTTGTGATTGTGCTAGGTAGTATACTCGGTACTATGCTGGAGAGGTCAGGTGCAACGCAGGTCATTGCAGGCGCTCTGCTCAAAGGGCCAGGCCGCAATCATCCGGTGGCTGCTCTGAGTTTTTTAGGGGCCTTTGTTGGAATACCAGTATTTTGTGATGCAGGATTCATTATTCTGTCAAAGTTAGTGAAGCAGCTTGGCGAACACACTACCGTGAATAAGGCTGGTCTATCCGTGAGTTTGGCTACAGGACTGTATGCAACTCATACGTTGGTTCCCCCAACTCCCGGACCTATCGCGGCGGCAGGCAACTTGGGTGCTACATCCTATTTGGGTATGGTTATTTTGCTTGGACTTGGAATAGCTGGCGTTACACTTGCTATCACAGTAATGATCATTCCGTTTCTTACGAGAAATATTCAGATTTCGATGACTCAGGAGCCCGTGAAAGAGGATGACCGCTATGGTCCTATGTCTTTAGTTAGAGCTGTGCTACCGGTAGTTCTGCCCATAATCTTGATCAGCCTGGGGACATTGAGTAATCTTATGGAGCTTAACTTACCTATGATAGGTTTTGTAGGTACCCCGGTCATGGCATTAATGTTGAGCCTCTTAGTGGGTTACTTCAGCTTAGGTATTGGTTCTATCAAATCCTTTACGTCTCACTGTGAAGAAGCAATAAGGTTAGCAGGGCCCATCTTAATCATTACAGGAGCAGGAGGAGCATTCGGAGCTGTACTAAAGTCTTCATCCTTGGCAGATGACTTATCAGTCGTGTTGACGGATGTTCCAGGTGAAGGAGTGGTCATATTGCTGGCTGCTTTCACTATTGCCACTATATTGAAAACCGCACAAGGATCTTCAACTTCTGCCATCGTCATTACCAGCGCACTGCTTGCAACAATCATAGGAGATTCCAGCAATCACCCACCATTCTTCATTGCACTATGTGTGATGGCAATAGGTGGAGGTGCTATGACCTTTTCTCATGCCAATGATTCTTACTTTTGGGTAGTGAGTCAATTTAGTGGTATCAAAGTCAGAGAGGCGTATCGTGGATACTCTGTAATTACAGCAATTCAGGGTTTTACAGTTTTGTTAGTTGTACTTCTACTTTATCTAGCGCTGTTATGACCAGGATAGCAATTTTGCTGCATCATCGTAAGGGTAACAAACTAGTGATTCACCATCTAGGCAATCACTGGCGGAGTATGGGACATGATGTTGTGTTTTATGAAGGGATTGGGAAAAGAATAGAAGGAGATATACTCATTCCCCAGATAGACTTGACTGTCACACCTAAGGATTATATTGAAGCCATTGAAGCGTTTGATGGTATAATCTTGAACCGTGGTATTTATGATATCTCGAAGAAGAAAATCAGTACGCAACTCGTTGATGAGAGTTCCGAATTCGAAGGTGAGGTCATTGTCAAACCAAATCTCAATTTCAATGGATATCCGGAGTTAAGGTTGAAATCCAAAGCCTCGAAAGGGGTGTTCCTTGTAAAAAAGTTTTTTGGTCTTATACCAGATGCGTACAAGGTTTATCCCAATTGGAGTGAAGTACCCAACTTATTTAAGAATTCGGGCTCATATGTCATTGAAAAATTCCTTCCACAAAGAGATGGAGTGGAATTCATTACCTACCTGACCTCATTTCTTGGTGATGCTCACAGAACACTTGAGTTAAGGTCCAGGCAGCCTGTAATAAGAGGCAATAGTTTAGCTTCTCGTCGAGAGATGGATACGCCAAAGGAAGTTATTGAAGAGCGCAAACGACTAGGTTTCGACTATGGAAAATTTGACTACAGTTTTTACAATGGTAAGCTAGTGTTGTTTGATGCCAATAAAACACCCGGCTCCCCAAACATGACCATGGTATCAGCTATTTTGAGAGATATAGGTCATGGTATCAATTATTTTGTTGATCAGGTGAAGTGACAGACTGCTTCTTTCTACCCATAGCTAAGTAGATCAAAACATATACTGGAAAGCTGATCACAAGCCCGAAAATCAAGGGTGGAACAAAAGAATCCTGATGATATGTGCGCCAATAAAGCGTGCTGGTTAATCCCATAACTATGGAGGCTATTGACGATAGCCAAAATGGGCGTTTGAGTATGATAGAGAAGAACATAGAGGGTAGATAGGCTGGCATCACCAACGAAACTATTAATATCATCACCCCAATGATAGATCCGATGTATTGGGCCCCTACGATGCTCAAAAGCCCGATCGCAATGATAGCTGCTTTGGAGTATTTGAGTTTTGATTCATCAGTTAGCGCTTTCCCGGATGCATTGAGCACATCTTCCGATAGGATCACAGCGGCTGTATTCAGTATGGTATCATGAGTAGACATGATAACACCCAGTATAGCTACCACAAACAGCGAAAAGGTCAGAGAGTTGTAATGGGTTTGAGCAAACCTTAGCAGAAGACCGTCGCTCACTTGCTCATCTGGCATCAAAAAATAACCGATATCTCCTATGACAACCATAAGTAGCATCCAGATGAACATGAAGAGAGAAGCTCCTCCGAACCCTCTTTGAGCGGTAACCTCGTTCTTTGAGATCAATACCCTGTTAATAGTAGCCGGTCCGAATAAGCCTAAGAGTATCCATGCCGAGGCTGCTTCAAAATAACTCTTTAAATCAAATTCACTAGCATTATGAATAAACCGATTGGTGGCACTGTCGATGTATGATGATACCTCAAAAGAACTTTCGTTGATCATTGCAATGATCAGAGCTGGGATCAAAATAATGAAAATTACAAATTGTGCTGCATCTGTTTGGATGGTTGCTCTGATTCCTCCGAAATAAGAATAAGCTGTAACAATTCCTATTGTGATAGGAATGGATACGTTCTCTGGCCATTCAAAAACGGTAAGCAATACAACTCCAATAGACTTGGTCAACATGATGCATATTAAAGTCATATGAACAAAAGTGAGACAACCAATGACCAATTTCACTATTCGACTGTTGTGACCACTTGGACCACTTATCATGTCACCAGCAGTAATGGCATCAGGGAATTTCCAATAGATTTTCTTAGCAAAAACTGTCATGATGAGGTAATTGAAACCAACTAACCCGATGGAGAGATAATAATAGAGTCCCTGACTATAGCTCTCTTTAACAATGCCCATAGTATAGGCTGGTCCTATCATTGACGCAGCAAGACTTGAAAAAACAAGAAATGAACCTACTTTTCTTCCTGCGACTGAATATTCGATAAAACTATGGGTCTTTCGCGAAAGGACGATGAATGTGATATACACAATGATGAAAAGCCCGATGATGAATTGATTGATACCTATCATAGTGCATATTACTGCTTACATACCAAACTTTTCCTTCACGTAACTAGCTGCTTCAGCGGGTGTGCCAAACCAAACATTGATATACTCGATGAGCTCTTTAAGCACAACTATTCTTGATCTATGCCCGATGTAATGCGGATGCATGGTCAATAAAAACATTGTGCCTTCTTCATAGGTCACATCAAAACTTAATAGAACAGCTATTTTACTTTCATTAGGCCAGATATCTGGGGTGAGGTCCCTGCCGGCCCTGACTTTGTTGACGGCTTGTTCAAATCTTTCCTCTGACCAAGTCCATTTCTCATAAGGCTTTACAGTGTGTGCCGCATTGCAGTCACATTCTTGCCGGGGTTGGCAGGCGGTGATAATCAAAAGTATTATGAAAGTTAAAACTTGTAGTTTCATGTCTGGATAGGTCAATTAAGAAGTCAACCTATAAAAACTAGTGAATGGATACAATGTAGGCATTGATGGAAGGTGAAAATAAAAAGCCCGCCAAATTGACGATCTTTCTTGTACCCTCCGCAGGATTTGAACGGGGCAGCCGTTGATGCCAGGCTTTGGCCTTAAGTTGTAGGTTTCAATTGACATAAATGTCGATCTTGTATCATTCCGAATGCAAAAACTTTTGTCAATGATGGTTTTTTGTTTCTTGCCTCTCACCTCTCACACAAATCGTGTTTTGCTAAGGTGGAAACAAAAAACCCTTTCAGTGATGAAAGGGTTTTTGCACTCTTAGTGACCTCCGCAGGATTCAAACCTGCAACCTTCAGAGCCGTAATCTGATGCTCTATTCAGTTGAGCTAGGAGGCCATTTCGTCAGGCAACTTGTAAAGGCGTTGATGCATTTTGTTGTTGTATCAACATATCCTTTTTAAGCGATTGCAAAATTATAGAAAATAGCCATCTTAAAAAATCCCCAACCTGTTTACTTCGTTTAATTCATCTATCTTTGCCCACTGAAAATTTTGAGAGCATAATGCGCAACTTCTTATTTCTTTCAATTTCCCTAATGTTATCATTTCAGGTAATCGCCTCAGGAGGGGGTGAAAATGCGCTTAGACCTCTACAAATGGAGAAAACAGAGCTTGCAAGTCCAGACATTCCGGGGAGCTTGATTGTGGAGCTTGGTTTTATGAACCTGAACAATGCAGATGACGCCATGGGCCTGGCCCTGTGGGGCTCCAAGTCATTTGGTCTATATTATCAGAAGCCGCTACCAATCAGTGAGAATCTTGATTTCAACATAGCATTCGGTATTGGAAGTGAGAAATATGCATTCTCAGAAGATATTACACTAGGTTTTAGTGATGATCCTAACAACCCGGTCCAGCAGATCACCACGATTGATACACTTGGTTTTTCTCCAAGTAAATCTAAGCTGGCAGCCACCTACATTGACCTTCCTATTGAGTTTCGATATGGCTTTGGTGGTAACCCAAGAGACAATATGTTCATCGCGATTGGTGGTATGGCTGGGATACTAATCGATAGACATACTAAGGTGAAATATGAGGATGGCGGAAGAAACGTCGTAGAAAAGGTCAAAGACGAATTTGGGCTCTCTAACTTCAGGTATGGTGTTTCCGGTCGAGTCGGCTATAGAGGTGTGAATGTTTACTATAAACATTATCTATCTCAGTTGTTCAGTAATGGAGAGCAACCCCAAGGTACCACCGCTGAACCCAACTCGTGGGTGATTGGCGTGAGCTTCAACCTTTTCTAGGCCAGAAAGTAGACAGATCCAAAACAGAGACCAAAACCTAGTACACACCCCAGACTTACTTCATTAAGTGAATGGGCATTGAGGTAGAGGCGAGCACTCATTACGAGACCGCAAAGAACCACACCTATAGCCGATGGATAGACCAGCGCTTCAGACTGAAAATTGTGTGCTAGAGCAACAAGAAAACCTATGCCTCCTGCAGTACCTGCCGCATGTATACTGATTTTGTACTTGAGGGTGATCAAAGTGAGTAATGCAATCAATACGGAGGTGGTGATCATCATGAGAGCGACAATATCATTGATCTGAATACGGACAATGAAAAGATAAGTCGTCAATGAATAGAACATGCAAATGAACAAGAATGGTACGATACGTTCTTCCCGACGCTCCAGAGAAAAACTACTGATGGTAGAAGTAAATCGAAGGGCAGAAATACTCAGTAGAGGGATGATAAACGTTGTGATCAGTATGGCCAGAATCAGGTAGGGTATGGCCTCAATGTCGATTGGTTTTACACTTTCCGGTAGGAAATAAAAGATCACCGAAAAAATGAATGTGGGCATTAACAATGGATGAAATGCGTAAGAGATGAATTGCATGAAATCGCGCACTACAACTCTTTTCTTAGTCTGGCCACTGGTAGATTGAGCTGCTCTCTATACTTGGCAACTGTGCGTCGGGCAATATTGTAACCCATGCCCTTGAGTAGCTTTTCAAGTTTTTCGTCCGACAATGGCTTCTTTTTATCCTCGCTATCAATAGCTTCACGCAGTTTTTGTTTCACCTCCCGACTACTTACATCTTCACCACTATCTGTTGCAATTCCCTCGGAGAAGAAGTATTTGAGAGGATAAATGCCGAACTCGGTTTGGATGGATTTGCTATTAGCAACCCGGCTGACCGTGGATATGTCCATGTTGATCTTCTCTGCGATATCTTTTAAGATCATTGGCTTCAATTTCGCCTCATCACCATCCTGAAAGAAATCATACTGTAACTCTATGATCGCATTCATTGTATTAAGCAAGGTGTTTTGCCTTTGCTTAATGGCATCAATAAACCACTTGGCAGAATCGAGCTTTTGTTTCACGAAAGTGACGGTTTCCCTGAGTTTTTTATCCTTCTTTTTGGCCTTGTCATAGGTATCAAGCATTTCAGAATACGATCTGCTGATTCGTAACTCTGGTGCATTTCTAGCATTGAGTGTTAGGTCTAGCTTACCGTCGTTGTTGGCAAGGATGAAATCGGGAATTAAGAATTGTGTTCTCGCGGAGTTGTCAGAAGTACCTCCGGGTTTTGGATTGAGCTTGGTGATGACGCTGATGGCTTCCTTTAAGATCTCTCCATCTTCGATTTCCAGCTTCTTCTGGATTTTGTCGTAATGCTTCTTAGTAAACTCGTCAAAACAGGAAGTAAGTATGATCAATCCTATTTCCTCGAAGGCGCTTCTTGGCTCCTTTCGCTCCAGCTGTAGAGACAGGCACTCTTGCAGGTTGCGAGCACCTATCCCAGGAGGATCAAAAGTCTGGATCTTAAAAAGAAGCTCTTCGAGTTCTTCTTCATCGGTTTCTACGTTTTGAGAGAAAGCTAAGTCATTGATTATAGCTTCCAACTCCCGTCGTATGTAACCGTCGTTATCGATACTCCCGATCAGTTGCTTTGCAATGACTGTCTGCCGCTCGTCGAGCTTAAGATATCCCAATTGGGAAACGAGTTGCTCATGTAGCGTGGCACCCATTGTTATCGGAATTTCCTTGTCATCATCGTCGGGGTTAGGACCATCACCCTGCATTTTGTATCCGGCATAATCGTCCTGTAGATAATCCTCAATGTTGAGGTCATCTTCCTTTTCACTTTCGCGTTCTTCAAAGTCTTCGGGCTCATTATTATCCGTCTCTTCTCTACCTTCCTCCAGAGCCGGATTGATCTCCAACTCCTCTTCTACTCGAGCCTCCAGCTCCGCAGTAGGCACTTGCAGCAACTTGATAAACTGTATCTGTTGAGGAGACAGTTTTTGCTGCAATGACTGTATTAATCCGAGCTTTTGCATGAACTAAAAATATGCTTTCTATTTTGTTTTTTGACCCTTTTTCAAATTTATGATAATTAGGTGATTCTTTGATAATGCGCCCTAATTATCGTTTTTTTGCGCTCTATTTTAGATGGCAAGTAGCATGCCAAAGGACTGAATACTACGACATTATCATGACAAAACGAACTAAGATCGCTAAAGTGTTGAGCTCTCCCGAAGTAGGGCAGCAGATCACAGTCAAAGGTTGGGTAAGGACCAAGCGTGCTAGCAAGAATGTAGCGTTCGTAGCATTAAATGATGGCTCGACCATCAAAAACCTACAGGTCGTTGTATCTCCTGAGCAATTTGAAGAAGACCTTATCACTAGAATCACGACAGGCTCGTGTTTGGCCGTTGGCGGAAGGGTAGTAGAAAGCCAGGGAAGTGGACAAAATGTCGAGCTGGAAGCCTCGACCATAGAAGTCTATGGTGAGGCAGATCCTGAACTTTACCCGCTGCAGCCCAAGAAGCATTCACTGGAATTTCTGAGAGAGATAGCCCACCTCAGACCAAGAACCAACACTTTCGGTGCAATCTTCAGGATACGTCATGCGATGATCTTCGCAGTGCATAAGTTTTTTCATGATAAGGGATTTGTCAACATCCATACACCTATCATCACGGGTTCTGATGCTGAGGGGGCAGGAGAGACGTTTCGCGTCACTACTTTGGATCCTAAAAACCCACCCTTGACTCAAGATGGTGCTATCGACTTCAAAGAGGATTTTTTTGAGAGGGAAGCCAACTTGACTGTATCAGGTCAGCTCGAAGGAGAGTTGGCGGCTCTAGCCCTGTCGGAAATCTATACTTTCGGGCCCACTTTCCGAGCGGAAAACTCTAATACTTCACGCCACCTATCGGAATTCTGGATGATAGAGCCGGAAATGGCTTTCTATGATATCAATGATAGTATGGATCTTGGGGAGGAAATGCTCCGGTTTTTAGTCAACTATGCTTTGGAGCAATGTGCTGACGACCTTGACTTCCTTGAAAAACGTGCGCTTGACGAAGAAAAGTCTAAGCCTCAAGCGGAACGTAGTGAGATGTCACTACTTGAGCGGTTGAAGTTCGTCGTAGAAAATGACTTTGCCCGTATTACTTACACGGAGGCTATTGACATACTGCGCAACTCCAAGCCCAACAAAAAGAAGAAGTTCTCTTATCTCATTGAAGGTTGGGGATCAGATCTGCAATCAGAGCATGAGCGCTATTTAGTAGAAAAACACTTCAAAAAGCCCGTCATTTTGTTCGACTATCCTAAGGACATTAAAAGTTTTTACATGCGAATGAACGATGATGGGAAGACAGTGGCGGCAATGGACATTCTCTTTCCAGGGATTGGCGAGATCGTAGGTGGGTCACAGCGAGAGGAGCGATACGACCATTTGCTTACCAGAATGCAGGAAATGAATATTCCTGATAAGGAAATGTGGTGGTACCTGGATACCCGCAAGTTTGGGACTGCTCCGCACTCCGGCTTTGGACTCGGCTTTGAACGAATGATCCAGTTTATCACTGGTATGGGCAACATTCGAGACGTTATCCCCTTCCCACGGACGCCAGGTAGTTGCGAATTCTAAATTTAGGAATCTTAGTTTTGTTGGGTATTGACAACCATACAATTGGGTATTACTTTTATAGCTGAGAGTGATACTATCAGCGCTTGGATCATCTAGGATAGATTTTTTACTTGAATATCAGAAACGAGGGTTTTTGGATCGCTCTACATCACTTTTGACATTATAATTATCAAATTATGAAAGAAATACTAGCCGAAATCAAGGATAAACTGGGTAAGCCCTACGAAGATCTCTATTTTTTGTTAGAAGCCCTTAAAGAGGTCCTAACGGAAAACGGTGAAGAAGAAATAGCCAGTCAGATCCCCTGGATTAATGAATTGTCTGCCGAAGATTTTCGTGATCTTACACCTAAGCATATACAACTGTACTCGCTCATTTTCCAACTTGTAAATATGGTGGAGGTCAATGGAGCTGTGCAGCAAAGGAGGGCTAAAGAAGAAAAAGAGCTATCGAGTATTAGCGGGTTGTGGGCCAATCAGATCAAAGGTCTTTTGGAACTTGGGCTTGATGGACAGCAGATTGCTGAGCATCTACCAAAGGTTAAAATAGAGCCAGTATTGACGGCTCACCCAACAGAGGCTAAGCGCGCAACCGTTCTGGAGCATCACAGGGAGCTTTACTTACTGATGGTACAACGTGAGAACACCATGTACACTCGAATGGAGCTTCTCAACATTCGACATAACGTTAAGCTAAGTCTCTATAGGCTTTGGAAAACAGGAGAGATATTCGTTGAGAAGCCAGACGTTCCCTCAGAGTTGCGCAATATTATGCATTACCTCGTCAATGTCTTTCCAGAGGTGATACCAGTGCTTGACCGTAGGATGTTACAGGCATGGCGAGAAGCTGGCCTGGACCGTGAGTTGATTTGGGATCAGCATGCGTTTCCAAAGGTTAGTTTTGGTGATTGGGTAGGTGGAGACCGTGATGGGCATCCTTTTGTGACTGCTGATGTGACATCTAACACTTTAGGCCAATTGCGCCTCAATGCCATGGTGGTTATTCGAAGGCGCCTGAATAAGCTTGTTAAGAACTTAAGCTTCGCGTGCCATTTAGAGCAGGTAAGTCCTGCACTGAGAGAGCGAGCCTATCAGATGATCATTCAGTTGGGTGATGAGGGTGAGCCTGCCCTTAGTAGGAACAAAGGAGAGGCATTCCGTCAGTTTGTCAACTTGATTATGGCAAAAATGCCATTGGATACAAAAAGAGGTCATGCCACGGAGCTTAAAGAGTTTCCCGGTGCTTACGTTACTGCGGATGAGATGCTGGCTGACTTAAGACTACTTAAAACCGCTTTACTTGACTTTGGGGCTAAGGTAGTTGCACAAGATGAAGTGATTACAACCATCAGAATCGTAGAGACATTTGGGTTTCATTTGGCTCACCTTGACATCCGTCAAAATTCAGCATTTCATGATAATGCCATAGCGCAATTAATGAATGCAGCAGGCCTGAATGGCCAAGAATTCTTGAATTGGGATGAAGACGCACGTCTTGAGTTTATCAACAAGGAGTTAGAGTCCAACAGACCTTTCGCACATTCCAAGACCTCTTTGGGCCCCAATGCTCAGGCGGTGGTTGAATGCTTACAGGTGGTGGAGAAACATGTTTCCAAATATGGAACGGAAGGCATTGGTAGTTTCATCGTAAGTATGACAAGAAGCTTATCTGATTTGCTGATCGTGTACTTGCTTGCGCGCGAATGTGGCCTTATCAGACAAACGGATGAAGGACTGGTATGCATTATTCCAGTAGTGCCGCTACTTGAGACTATCGATGATCTTGAAAATGGGCCTGAGATTCTCAAGTCATTTTTGCTCCACCCTTTTACGAAAAGGAGCCTGGCTTATCTTGAGCATAACCGAAACCTCGATGAGAAAGTACAGCAGGTGATGGTGGGCTATAGCGACAGTAACAAAGATGGTGGTATATTGGCAAGTCAGTGGGGTCTATACAAGGCTCAGGCAAAACTGAGTCAGGTTGGTCGTGAATTAGATGTCAAAATTCGATTCTTCCATGGTAAGGGTGGTTCTATTAGCCGTGGTGCCGGCCCAACACATTATTTCATTAGTGCACTTCCGCACTCTACCGTTAATGGTGACCTAAGGCTCACTGAGCAAGGAGAGACGATTGCTCAGAAGTACGCTAACAAAGTCAATGCCGAATATAACATTGAGCTGTTAACAGCAAGTACCACAGCTAAATTCATCAGAGGAAAATATACTGAGCGTAAGGAGCATCCATTGGCCCGCCTTATCGACCGCATGGCTGCCGAAAGTAAGAAACACTATTCAGCCTTAATGCATGAAGATGGGTTTATTCCTTTCTTCAGAGAAGCTACTCCCATAGACGCTATCGAATCGAGCCGTATTGGCTCGAGACCTTCAAGAAGGTCCGGAGCTCAGTCACTTTCGGATTTGCGTGCAATACCCTGGGTGTTCTCATGGAGTCAGTCCCGCTTCAACATGACCAGTTGGTATGGTTTGGGCACTACGCTCAGTAACTTGAAGAAGAAGGATTCTAAGGCTTATGCTGCCTTCAAAAAAGCAACGGGTCACGATCCTTTTATTCGGTATGTATTGACCAATGTAGATACCAGCCTCGCAGCTACTGACGAGGAGATCATGAAGAAGTACGCTTCATTGGTTACAGACAAGAAAGTAAGAGATAAGTTTTTAAACAAGTTCTTGAGCGAATTGAAGCTGACTCGGGAAGCCTTATTAGACCTTCTGGGTAAAGACATCTCCGAGCGTCGCGTATCGCACTACTACTCCAACAAATTGAGGACGTCTTTAATGAATCACTTGCACGAGCGTCAAATAAATCTCCTTCGTACATGGAGGGCTGAGAAAGATACTGGCAGCACTCAAAAGAACGAAAGGACGCTACTAGAGCTTCTCACTACTATCAACGCGATTGCTGGTGCGATGAGGAATACGGGATAAGGGATTTATTGATAATTCAAAATTGAGGATGGATAATGGGTTGAATTAGCAAGATTTAGCCTTGTTTAATCAGTATGGCTTGTAGGTGTTATCCACACTGAAGTCATTCCATAGGAATCTTTACCACCTAGAAGGTCATTGTCGGTGATTTAGAATGTAAATGTGTGGTCGAGCAACTTTGATTGAAGAGTGCCTAATGCTCTGAAAAATTCTGAATAGGCTTGACCTTCCAGCGTGTAACCGATTGCTAGTTTATCTTCTGGGTTGACAATCCAGTACTCTTTAACTCCAAATCGAGCGTAGAGCTCTTTTTTGGTCACGAGATCGTGGTTTTGATTTCCTGGTGAGAGTATCTCGATGTGCATGTCAGGAACTCCATGGATATGACCTTGAGATTCCACAATATTTGAATTGTCACCCAGCAAAACAATAATATCTGGCTGGACTGCATTACTCTTTTCATCCAGATAGACATCCATTGGAGCAGAGTAGACTTTTCCTTTTCCAGAGTTCTTAACAAAAAAATGAAGCGATGAAGAAAGCTCAATTGACAAGTCTTGATGCTGAGAGTTACGTGATGGGCTCATTACAATTACTTCGTCTATCAACTCTGCCAAAGTCCCTTCGGGCAGGCTTTTATAAACCTCCATTATGGTTTTGGGCGGATTGATAATCTCACTTGACACATTCTGAATTTAACGCTATTCCGATTCAAACGAAAAAAGCTCTCACAGAAACATCAGTGATGGGAATTGATGATATTTCTTGAGATAAACAAAGAAGAGAAATAATCAGAAAAAGGGGAAATTTTCCTGATCTTGTATTCTCCATTTGCGCCCTTATGAATTGAGCTATTTGTTTTATGAATTACTTGGCCACCACTAGCGGTGCTTATGCGCATCTATTCTACAAAATCGATCGATTGGTCGTATATATTGGTTTACTTCTGATTTTAGCTTCGTGCATGAAAGAAGAATCGGGTGATGAAATCAAAGATTCGCGTTTCATCGAAATAAGTGTCTATGATTTGATTGGTAGGAATAATGATCTAGCCATCATATATGATCAACCAACTCAATTTACGCTTCCAGAAGAAATTGATAATCTTACTTTGTTTGCCTATCAATGGAACAGTTCCAAGGAAGAATACAATATCAAAAATATCCCCTGGTTAAAAACAGGAGATTCTGTGTTAGTAAGCGACATAAGGGTAGGTTTGGTTGAATACATTGAATCTATACAAAGTTTGCTCATCGAATTCTCAGGAGGAATTGATATAAACGGTCGCTATATGCGTCCAAATGATTTATTCCCGGTTGAGCAATTGTTCCTAGGCGAATCGACTTGGAGGGTATTTGGGAGACGGTTGGAAGTTGGCCTACGCGTTTATAGAACACTACTTGCAGAATCTTCGAATTCTTTAATTCTATATCCTGAAGAACATTTCGTGTTCAAGAATGATCCTCGATTTAAAAATCAGGGTTTTGCTGAACTTTATTTCAAGAATGTCAATATGGTCCAAGCCTTAGAAAGGCTTAACCTAATCAAACTTCAAATTCTTCAGATTGAACGAGATTATTACCTAAAAAAAGCAATTGCACAATAATCTGCTAAAAGTAGTCAAAATAGCTTCAAACCACTTTTACATTCTTGATAGTCAAACAAAAAAGCCCTCACTGAAACATCAGTGAGGGCTTGTATGATCTATGTACAGGTGCGGCTCTTAGTTTAATTATCAGAGCACTGCACTCAACTTACTTTTTATCGTCGCTTACCTCTTCGAACTCTACGTCAGATACATCATCGTCAGAAGAACCTGAAGCTTGCGCATCACCACCAGGAGCAGCACCTTCGGCAGGGCCGGCTCCCTCCGCTCCACCAGCAGCCTGCTGAGCAGCGTAGATTTCCTGGCTAGCAGCTTGCCACGCATTGTTAAGCTCTTCCATTGACGCATCAATCTCAGCAACATCCTGCTTACCATGTGCTTCTCTAAGCTTGGTCAATGCACCTTCGATAGCAGTTTTGTTACCATCAGAAAGCTTATCACCATACTCTTTGAGTTGCTTGTCAGTTTGGAAGATGAGGGAGTCAGCAGCGTTGATCTTGTCGATCTTATCTTTAGCTTCCTTGTCAGCATCAGCGTTAGCTTTTGCCTCATTCTTCATCTTTTCGATTTCCTCATCTGTCAGGCCAGAAGAAGCCTCGATTCTGATTTTCTGCTCTTTGTTTGTGCCCTTGTCCTTCGCAGACACATTCATGATACCATTTGCATCGATATCGAATGTCACTTCGATTTGAGGCACACCTCTTGGCGCTGGCGGAATGCCATCCAAGTGGAATCTACCTATGGTTCGATTGTCTTTAGCCATCGCACGCTCACCCTGTAGTACGTGTATCTCAACAGAGGGCTGATTGTCAGCCGCGGTAGAGAACACCTCCGACTTACGTGTAGGGATAGTCGTGTTAGACTCAATCAATTTGGTGAATACGCTACCCATGGTCTCGATACCTAGCGAAAGTGGAGTCACATCAAGTAGAAGTACGTCTTTTACTTCACCAGTCAATACACCACCCTGGATAGCAGCACCAATAGCAACTACTTCGTCGGGATTTACACCTTTAGAAGGCTTCTTACCAAAGAATTTCTCTACTTCTTCCTGGATTCTAGGAATTCTGGTTGATCCACCAACGAGAATTACCTCATCTATCTCAGAGATGTTCATGCCAGCATCATTCAACGCTTTCTTACAAGGCTCGAGAGACCTTTTAACAAGACTGTCAGATAGCTGCTCAAATTTTGCTCGGCTGAGTGATCTTACCAAGTGCTTAGGCACACCATCAACAGGCATGATATACGGCAAGTTGATCTCAGTGCTTGAAGAGCTGGACAATTCTATCTTCGCCTTCTCAGCCGCCTCTTTCAATCGCTGAAGTGCCATTGGGTCTTTTCTAAGATCAATTCCTTCATCAGCTTTAAATTCATCAGCCAACCAGTCTATGATCACAGCATCAAAGTCATCACCACCAAGGTGTACATCACCATTAGTAGACTTTACTTCAAATACACCATCACCTAGTTCTAGGATTGAGATATCGAATGTACCACCACCAAGGTCGTACACAGCTATTTTCACATCCTGATTTTTCTTGTCAAGACCATAAGCCAAAGCTGCGGCTGTAGGCTCATTGATGATTCTCTTTACTTCAAGACCAGCGATTGCGCCGGCTTCTTTAGTAGCCTGACGCTCCGCATCGTTGAAGTACGCAGGTACAGTTACTACCGCCTCTTTCACTTCTGTTCCCAGGTAATCTTCAGCGGTAGACTTCATCTTCTGAAGGATCATTGCTGATAGCTCTTGAGGTGTATAGTTTCTGTCGCCGATTTTTACTCGGATGGTGTCATTGTTGCCACTCTCCAGGCCGTAAGACATGTTCTTACGCTCTTCAGCTACATCGTTAAATTTCTTACCCATGAATCTCTTTACAGAGCTCACAGTATTTTGTGGGTTCGTGATGGCCTGTCGCTTAGCAGGGTCACCAACCTTTCGCTCACCCTTCCCATTGTCCAAAAAAGCAACGATTGATGGTGTGGTGCGTCTTCCCTCACTGTTTGGGATGACCACAGGCTCGTTACCCTCCATTACGGATACACATGAGTTGGTGGTTCCTAAGTCGATACCAATTATTTTTCCCATGATTTATATTTTATTATCGTCAGTTAATTTATTCTCAGTTCGCTCCCTCATTATCAATGCTTGTGCCAATACCAAAAAGATGACATTATGACAGCACCGCCTGTCAGGACTTTGGAGAGATGAATAGTTTTGACATGATGTATCGCACAATCACGCGCACAAACCAGCGCACCTTTGCCTCCTCGTGGTGGGCCGAGCCTCCTTCCCACATGACCCTTTCGGTCTCGGCCTTCACCTTTTGGTCTAAAGAAACTAGTAGTTGGACGAGTATATAAGCTGAGTACAACCTGACCCTGAATTTGCTTGTTACTTCATAGAAAACTCGTCTGACCACTTCTCCGGATATTGAGTGTCTACATTCTAATCTTCAATAATCATTTTATCTTTGCGGCCTGATAATTCAGCACGCATGACACTAGAGCAAGAGATACAGAAACGCCGAACCTTTGCCATCATCGCGCACCCAGATGCAGGTAAGACTACATTGACGGAGAAACTCCTGTTATTTGGTGGTGCTATACAAACAGCTGGTGCGGTCAAGTCGAATAAGATTGACGTTAGTACGCGTTCTGACTGGATGGATATCGAGAAACAGCGTGGTATCTCGGTGGCCACCTCGGTGATGGGATTCAACTACAACGATCTCAAGATCAACATTCTGGATACACCAGGTCACCAGGACTTTGCCGAAGATACCTACCGCACTTTGACAGCTGTTGATAGCGTCATCATGGTCATTGACTGTGTGAAAGGTGTGGAGGGTCAGACTGAAAAGCTAATGGAGGTTTGCCGAATGCGCAATACTCCGGTGCTCTGCTTCATCAATAAGCTTGATCGTGAAGGTCGAGATGCTTTTGAGTTGCTCGATGAAATCGAGGAAAAGCTCGATATCAAGGTACGACCGATGAGTTGGCCGATAGGCATGGGTAAGTCGCTCCGTGGAGTATACAACATGTATGAGAACAACCTCAACCTTTACGAGCCATCCAAGACAAAGAAGGTAACGGACGTTGTTGAGATCAATGGAATCGATGATCCGAAGCTAGATGAGAGCTTGCCAGAGTCAGCTGTCGAGACACTTCGTGAAGAAGTTGAGCTTGTAGAGGGTGTTTATGATCCTCTCAATGTAGAGGAATACCAGGCAGGTAAAGTAGCTCCAGTATTCTTTGGTAGTGCGGTGAATAACTTCGGTGTACGAGAGCTCTTAGACTGCTTTATTAATATAGCTCCATCGCCAATTCCTCGAGAAACTGAGTTGCGTACTATCGTACCCAACGAGGAGAAGTTCTCAGGTTTTATCTTTAAGATTCATGCTAACATGGATCCAAAGCACCGTAACAGAATAGCATTCGCACGTGTCTGTTCTGGTAAGTTCCAAAGGGGTAGCAACTACTACCATGTTCGTCAGAATAAGCAGTTCCGTTTTTCTAATGCTACTGCATTTATGGCGCAGCAAAAGGAGACGATTGATGAGGCTTTTCCGGGAGACATTGTGGGGCTTTACGACACTGGTAATCTGAAAATTGGAGATACACTAACTCAAGGTGAGAAAGGAAATTATAAGGGTATTCCTTCTTTCTCTCCGGAGCAATTCAAGGAAGTGATCAACCTGGATGCTATGAAATCTAAGCAGTTAGAGAAAGGGCTTCATCAGTTGATGGATGAAGGAGTAGCCCAGCTATTCACTTATGAGTTTGGTCAAAGAAAGGTAGTAGGGACAGTAGGAGCACTACAGTTTGAAGTGATTCAGTATAGACTGAAAAATGAATACGGGGCTACAGTCCAGTTTCAACCTCTTAATATCTATAAGGCTTGTTGGATCAGTGCTGAAGATGACACCAAGATGACTGAGTTCATTGATTCGAAGCAGCGCTATATTGCAAAGGATAAAGACGACAAGCTTGTCTTTATGGCTGAGTCAAAGGCCTGGTTGCAGATGGTGCAAGACAATTTCCCTGATATCCAATATCACTTCACCTCGGAGTTTTGATTAGTCTAGTCGTATTTGAATACATTGGCGAACTCGAAGCTCCTATCAGGAAAGATGGAAGAGGTGACACTTCCCGAATCTATGAGATAAAGATGAGGAGTATCCAAGCTATCCGGGGTGTACGCTTCTAGTGTTCTATTTGCTGGATCAACCATCCAGTATTCTTTTACTCCAAAATCCAAATAGAGCTTCTTCTTAGTGTTGCGATCTATGAAGCTGTTAGACGGAGAAAGAACCTCTATTACTAAGTAGGGGGCTCCTTCGATTCCCTTTGGAACAAGTATTTCTTTTTGATCGTCAGCTACAAACACCAAATCAGGTTGGAGAACGGTTAGATCATCGATATACAGATCAATAGGGGAAAAGACCAACTCACCAGAAGTAGTTACATCTCTTAACATATCGTAAATTCTTCTGACCACTCTTTGGTGGTTAAGTGTTGGCGCTGGTGACATAACAAGTGTGCCTTCTATAAGCTGGGCCAATAGCCCTTCTTCCAGTTGAAGATAGTCTTCAACTGTCCAAGTTTTGGATCGATCAAACTGGGCTATTTCCATATTTGTGTGATAAAACCTGAGGTCTTAAGATAAAGTTATTGATAAATGACTACTAAAACCACATGCAGGTAATTGTGGCCTTCTTACCTGTGTTATTCACTTTAAGTCCACCTTTCTGCCAACTAATGGTTTTGCCATCATCACCAAGGTCCCATAGGTCTCCTCTGAGGAATACATTCATTCCGTGTTGTATCCCAGCCTGTTGCGCTCTACCTCCCATGCCGTATTTTAGCCATGCCATTTCTTCTGTGATGCTGTTGATATCAGATTTATCTACATCCGAAGGATTGGGGGCTCCATTATAGCCTTGCCATTTTGTGGTCCATATTCCACTTGGTGTTGAATAAGAGGGTATGGCAAGTAAAGTGGCACCTTGCGATTTGATTTGATCATATACTTCAGGATACCATGAGTCTGCGCATATCGTGACAGCTAGTTTCCCGGCTTCTGTGTCATATACTTTGAAATCCCCGACCTTAGCAGATGCCAAGAAACATTGTTCATCTGTGACCAGGAATGATTTTTTGGTAATGTTTGAGTCCAGCGTACCATCGCTGTAGAATACAAATGAGGTGTTATAAAGTGGACCGTCCTGAACTATAATGCTATCACCATCTATAATAGGATTTGGAAGAATGATCGAACCACCAACTATAGTCACCGAGTATTTTTTTGCTAAGGCTTTTAAAACGGTGGAATAACTCTGACCCATCGAAGTTGATTTCAGTCGGAATAAGGCTTCTTTAGATTTGTCTTCCTTTGAAGCTGATAAGTATTCCGGTAGGAAGCCTAAGATGTTGCGGACTATAACGGCCCGCATAGCAGCTTCTACATTATCTGTTGTATAAACGGTCTTTCGCTCCATGGCGGCCACCAGCCATGTGCCAAGATGTTCCGGTAAAACCACAATGGTTTTTTCTGTTAAGAGACCTTTAGTTTTGGTAATATTCAGGTAGAAGTCCAGCTTATTATAAAAATTGGAGTCAGAAGCATAGTCTATGGGGTTCATCGCTGGTTGGATACCAATAAAGTTACCAAGGCCTTCATTCTGACCTATCACATCCATAGCCGGATATTCAAACGACTGTTGGAGGTCTGAGTGGTCCATGTCGTAGTTGGTAAATACAAGATAAGCTAATACGACAATGAGAAATACCCTCATGATCTTGAACGTATTGACCGGCCGTGATTTCTCCATTAAAAGCTACCTTTGCCACCTAAATTACGCGTTTTGAAGCTCTCCTTAGATCTTATTCATGAAGATAATCACCTGCTGGTGGTGAATAAACCTGCGGGGCTTCTTGTACAGGGAGATTCCACCGGTGATGTTACGCTTGCTGATATTTGCGAAGACTATATTCGCCGGAAATACAATAAGCCGGGCAATGTCTTCCTGGGAGTCGTGCACCGGCTTGACCGTCCGGTTAGTGGAGTGATCGTCTTTGCTAAGACTTCAAAGGCACTTACAAGAATGAACAAGCTTTTCCAGGAACGTAAGGTGAAGAAAACCTATTGGGCTATTGTAAAAAACAGGCCACCAGAGACCGAAGAAGTATTGATCCACTGGTTGATCAAAGATCGAAGCAGAAATGTAACCTCTGCATACACCAGAAAGAAACCGGGAAGCCTAAGATCTGTTCTTAGCTATAAAATAATCAATAGCATTCAACGAAAGCACTTGCTCTCAGTGGAACCACAAACGGGTCGTCCGCATCAAATCAGGGTGCAGTTGGCTAAGATGGGTAGCCCTATCATCGGTGATCTTAGGTATGGAAACCCACCTGCTAACGAAGACGCCAGTATATGTCTGCATGCTAAGAGTCTGGAGTTTGAACATCCTGTGCTGAAAACAATCGTACGTTATAATGCTCCAGTGCCTTCTTTACTACTCTGGAATGACTTCAAACGACTAGAGCATGCTTGAGAAGTTACGTGAACGATGGGGGCTGAATAGCGGATGGCAGGTCGTTATAGTCTTGCTTGTGTTTGCTGCTACGGGTACTACTGTGATGTTGCTAAAGAAGCCGTTAGTAGCCTTATTCACAGATAATGGAGAACAGCCACTGGTGTTTACTATCCTGTATTACGTGTTCATTCTACCAGTATACTACCTTATACTGCTCATTTATGCCTTTCTGTTTGGCCAGTTTGAGTTTTTCTGGGCTTTTACGCAGCGCACTTTGCACAGAGTGAAAGGCAAAAAAAAGAACCCTGACGAGCAGGGTTCTTAAGTTAAGTGTAAGCGATTTACTGTAATATCATTCTAAGATAGATTCTGCTAGTACAGTTACCTTATTATTTAATACTTCTACTACTCCTCCTTCGAGTTCCATAGTTACATCTTCTTTCTTCTTTTTGTAATTCAAGTCACCCTTACCCAGTGGGCAAATGAGCGGTGCATGATTATTGAGAATCTGGAGCGAACCATCAATTCCAGGTAGGGTAGTGGAATCTACCTCACCTTCGAAAACCTTCTTGTCTGGGGTGTAGATCTCTAAAAACATATCTTTTAGTCTTCAGCTTCCGCAAGCATTTTCTCACCAGCTGCTACAGCTTGCTCAATAGTGCCTTTCAGGTTGAAAGCTGCTTCAGGAAGGTGATCTAATTCACCATCCATGATCATGTTGAATCCTTTGATAGTGTCTTTGATATTTACTAACTCACCCGTAAGGCCTGTAAATGCCTCAGCTACGTGGAAAGGTTGTGATAGGAAACGCTGTACCCGACGCGCTCTGTGAACAACTTGCTTATCCTCATCAGATAGTTCGTCCATACCAAGGATGGCGATGATATCTTGAAGTTCTTTGTATCGCTGTAAGATCTCTTTTACGCGTTGCGCACATGCGTAGTGTTCAACACCTACAACCTCCTCAGTAAGGATCCTTGATGTGGAGTCCAATGGGTCCACCGCCGGGTAGATACCTAGCTCCGCGATCTTTCTTGAAAGTACCGTCGTTGCGTCAAGGTGAGAGAAAGTAGTCGCAGGAGCAGGGTCAGTCAAGTCATCCGCAGGTACATATACTGCTTGTACTGATGTGATCGATCCGTGCTTAGTAGAAGTAATTCGTTCCTGCATCGCACCCATTTCAGAAGCAAGTGTAGGCTGGTAGCCTACCGCTGAAGGCATCCTTCCAAGAAGGGCTGATACCTCAGAACCCGCTTGTGTGAAACGGAAGATATTATCAATGAAAAAGAGGATATCTCTACCAGCCCCAGAGCCATCTCCATCACGGAAGTATTCCGCTAGGGTCAAACCAGAAAGTGCTACTCGAGCACGCGCCCCCGGAGGTTCGTTCATCTGACCGAATACAAATGTTGCTTTAGATTCTGCGAGTTTGTTTTTATCTACTTTGGATAGGTCCCATCCACCTTCTTCCAAGGAATGTAAGAAATCGTCACCATATGTTACAATACCTGACTCGATCATTTCTCGAAGCAAGTCATTTCCTTCACGGGTACGCTCACCTACACCGGCAAATACCGAAAGCCCTGAATAGGCCTTGGCAATATTGTTGATCAACTCCTGGATCAACACGGTCTTACCTACACCAGCTCCACCAAACAAACCAATCTTACCACCTTTAGCATAAGGCTCGATCAGGTCAATGACTTTAATACCAGTAAAGAGTACTTCAGAAGAAGTAGATAGTTCTTCGAACTTAGGAGCTCCCCTGTGTATTGGTAATCTATCTTTGCCCTGAGGCTGATCAATACCGTCGATAGCTTCTCCAACTACGTTGAACAATCGGCCTTTGATATCATCACCGATGGGCATTGAGATAGGCTGTCCCATATCTGTCACTTCGATACCACGGCGGAGGCCTTCGGTACCTTCCATTGAGATCGTACGAACACGATCCTCGCCTAGATGCTGCTGCACCTCAAGTACTACCTCAGTACCGTCCTCTTTAGTTACAGAAAGGGCGTTCAGAATGCTTGGAAGCTTTGCGCTTTCAGCATCAAAAGCAACGTCCACGACCGGTCCAATTACCTGAGTTACTTTACCAGTGTTTGCCATTATTGATTAGTTAATATTATGATGGGATTAGATATCTCTTTTCGAAGTGCGAAATTAAGGCAATCTCGATGGATAACAAAGCCTTAGCAGAAATTAAGCAGAGGCAAAACCTCTCATGATTTCAGGACGATCCTGAAGGTTGTGCCTATGTTCATTTCAGTGTTTTTGACAAATATTTTGCCTCCATGATAGTTTTCAATGATCCGCTTTACAAGTGTCAGTCCGAGTCCCCAACCACGCTTTTTGGTAGTATACCCTGGTTGGAACACCTTGCTGGTTTTCGACTTGGGGATGCCTTTCCCTGTATCACTGATATCAACAAATACTTTGCCCTCATTATCCTTACTGATACCAATATTGATCCTCCCAGCTCCTGCCATGGCATCCACAGCATTTTTGCAGATATTTTCGATCACCCAATCGAAGAGTGGCTTGTTGACCTCAGCATTGATCACTTCGTCCGGTGAGGAGGATACTGTGATCTCCACTCTTGAAGAAACTCGTCTTTGCAGGTAGCTGATCGTCTCACGGATGGTGGTCACAATGTTCTGACTCGTGAGCAATGGGATCGAGCCAATGTTCGAGAACCTTGAAGTGATCATTTCAAGTCGCTGAATATCCTTATCGAGCTCTGCCGCCATTTCCCGATTCTGTTCATTTGAATCAGACTTAAGATACTCTGACCAAGCCATGAGCGATGAAAGTGGGGTGCCTAGCTGGTGCGCTGTTTCTTTGGCCAGGCCAACCCATACACGATTTTGCTCTGCTGAACGCGAATAGTTGAAAACCATATAGGCAACTATCCCAAAAATGAAAATAACCAGGAGTTGCACGTATGGATAGTACTGGAGCTGTGTCAGCAGGAACGAGTTTTTGTAATACACATATTGATAACCTGTGACTTCATCAAGATTGTTGCGTAAGGTGATCAGTATAGGCTCGTGCTCAGCTTCCATGATGGCCAATTCGCGCAGCAGTACGTTTCGTCGCTCGACATCCGTCCTGGCATCATCTGCTTCAGGTATGTTTTTATATTCAAATGGCAGCCCGATCTCATCTGTCACTATAACAGGAATAGACGTATTGGAGACAATGATCTCTTCAAAAATGAAATCAAAATTGACATTGCCATCTTCGTTGGCGAAGTATTCTAGAGTATTGGCATAAAGTGAGATCAGCCGTTCTTCGCGGATCCTGATCTTCTCGACAAGGATGCTAGTGTAGTAAATAGAGCCACCTCCGATCAGAAAGGAGACTACCAGTACGATCCAATTGGCAGCAGATCTGTTTTGGTAAAAATCAATGCCGGTTACTTTGAATGGATTGTTCATGGTCTGCACAACGATGATCGTGGTACCAATATGTGGTAGGGGCCATGATTTATTTTATCTCTTATTGCCTACCGGAATGGTATTTCTACCACACGATCAGTTTAGATTGCTGAATTTAAGCAATTTGATAATGTAGCTACCTAATTCTTCAATACAAACCATTTGGCAAGCGTCTTGTAATTGACTTTAGTGCCATGCATTAATATGCCTACCCGGTAGATCCTTCCTGCCACCCACGAGGTAAATAAGAATCCTCCAATCAATAATAGCATCGACAATGCCAGCTGCCATTCGGGTACGCCAAAGGGAGTGCGCATCATCATGACCACTGGTGAGGTGAGAGGGATCATAGACATCCAGAAGGCCAATGAGCCATCCGGATCTTTAAGAACAGCTCCTAAAACCACTATCGAGAATATGAGCGGGATGGTAATGGGGAACATGAACTGCTGAGAGTCAGCATCACTATCCACAGCTGAGCCTACTGCTGCGAAGAGTGCCCCGTACATGAGATAACCTCCAAGAAAGTAAAACAGGAATACACCAATGATCACTGGAAAATTGAGTGATGTAAGTGATGACATAATGTTGTCGATCTCGCCCATCGGGACATCTTGTGCTTGTGTGCCCATCTGGGCGCTGGCACTTGCTTCTATACCAAACACTGAAGCTACGAGGCTTGAAATGGCGAATGTTAACATCACCCACAATACGAACTGAGTGAGCCCTACAGCAGCCACACCTATGATTTTGCCAAGCATCAACTGCATAGGCCGTACTGATGATATGATCACTTCGAGTATCCTGTTGGTCTTCTCCTCGATCACACCGCGCATGATCTGAGCTCCGTAGTAAAAAATGAAGAAATAGATGAGGAAAGAACCCAGATATCCTGCGACAGAAGCAGCGCCGGAGCTACTTGCTTTCTCTTCTCCTGAAGTAGACAGACTGATAGTGTCCACTGAGATGTCTGACTTCAGTGATGCTAGCGTCTCTTTATCAATACCAGAACGCGTCAATTTGATTTCTTCAAGCTCGTTTTCGATGGTCCGTTTGATGGTCTTCACGATGACAATACTCGGATTGCTGAGGGTATATAACGATATTCCGGTAGGGTCGTCGACTTCTATCACAGGGATGTAGAGCAAACCGAAAGTAGTCTCATTGGGTACCCGCTCTTTGGCCGATTCCAGATCGCCGGTGATGTACCTAAAGCTTACAGACTCAGTATCCTGAAACTTGTCTTGAAAGGCACCACTTTCGTCGAGCACTTCGATCACTTTTTGTTCTCCGTCCTGCGAGGCAAGCCAAGTAGGCAAAATGATCAATGCTGCAAAAAGAAGTGGGCCAATTATCGTCATGATGATAAATGACTTTTTGCGGACCCTTGTCAGGTATTCACGAGATATGATGAGGCCAATCTTATTCATGATCCTGAGATTTTACATGTGAGATGAAGATATCGTTGATACTCGGGATTTTCTCTTTGAAAGAGATGATCTGAGATGTAGGGATCAGTGCAGAAAGTAAGTCATTGGATGTATGACCGTTGAGTATCTTGACCTGTGACTGATAGTGTTCTTCATCTATTTGCTCTTGTTGGTCAATCACAAAAGAACCATTTGCCAGCTCTATCTTCTGATCATGTTCGACGATATAAGTATTGGTTTTAAAGCTGTCCTTGATGTCCTTTTTTGACCCATCAAGTATCTTCTTTGACTTATTGATCATTGCGATGTGATCGCACAACTCTTCTACCGACTCCATACGGTGAGTAGAAAAGATGATCGTAGCGCCTTTTTCTCTTAGCTCTAGTATTTCGTCCTTGATGACGTTGGCATTGACAGGATCAAACCCTGAAAAAGGCTCATCAAGTATGATCAACTTAGGCTCGTGTAGTACGGTCGCCACAAACTGCACCTTTTGTTGCATACCCTTTGAGAGGTCTTCTATATTTTTATCCCACCATGCACTGATGTCCAGTTTTTTGAACCAGGCCTTGATCCTTTTGACTGCATCTGACCTGTTGAGGCCTTTGAGTCGTGCCAAATAAAGCAGTTGCTCACCTACTTTCATTTTCTTGTACAATCCACGCTCTTCCGGTAGGTAGCCGATCTGCTCCGTAAGCTTGAGTGTCATTGGCTGTCCATTGAAAATCACTTCACCGGTATCATGCGTGATGATCTGTGTAATGATCCTAATAAGGGTTGTTTTTCCCGCACCATTTGGCCCCAGCAAGCCAAATATGGTTTGCTCGGGGATGCTGATGCTCACGTCATCAAGTGCTTGATGGGCAGCATAGCTCTTTGAAATGTTCTTGGTAATAAGTAGTTCCAATGGAGTGTAATTTTATTCCGCTAGATTAGTCTAAACCCCAGCGAGAAAATTACATCCGAGGACCAAATAAAGTAGAGAAAGATCAATCTTTATTTCTAAAGACTACATTGCCCATGCCCACATCAATATTGAATGTGGTCAGGTTCTCGGCATGAGCAGTATACGCGGAGTTGACGAATACATTGTCTTCGAGCTCCCTGAAGTCCTTAGGGAGTCGCGTACTGCAGAGTGGAGATTCATTGAGATGTATGATGGTAGGTACCTGGTCTCGTGGGATATAGACAACTAACTTACCGGCCGCTACAGAGGCTTCTACATTGCACTTGCGGGTTGTTTTTTCGCTAAAGTCAAGAAGTGCATTGCCAAATCCGATATTAGCAAATATGTGAGAAGCACGGGACTTGGTGAGGTTGTAAGCGGTAAAGCTACCCAAGTCCACTTTGACAGAAAAAGTATCCATTTCGATTGGGTTCATACCTTCCATCTCATAGTTGATGACAACATCGGCACTACCCGTATTGACCTTGAATCTGTCAATAGGTATTCCTGATAAGTTGAGATGGGCATTGCCAATCCCATAATTGAGGTTCAGGTCATAGACCTTGTCATCGTTGAAATATATCTTCCAGAAATTAGTGTCTTCTTTTCTCGACTCAAACATGTTGAAACTGATGGTCTTGGTCAGACCACCCTGCTGATAATCCTCGAGATTCAGATCGACATAGTTGATGCCGTGCTTATTAGTGTAAGATTTAAACGAAGGATTGATCTCCTCGAAATCCGGGTTGCCATAAATGTCTATAGGATTCTCGTTAGAAGAGGGCTTGATATAGCAAGAGCCAGAGGTAGCTCGTAGGGTAAAGACCACCTTTTCATAGTCATCACCCGACTTTACGGTATAGAATTTTTGGAGCTGCGCCAGTGCCTCAGAAGACACTAACAATGCCAGACTCCACGCTGCAATCATTCTCCACATGTAGCGTCATACGAAAGTGGTAACGCGATAGTTACACGCAGCAAGCTGAAAAGCATAAGAAAAGGGGCCGCTTTAGACGAACCCCTTCGTTTTTTAGATGAATGGTAGTGTTGCTATCATCCTGTCGAAATTCATTAAAAGAACTCCTTCATCTTATCAAAAAAGCTTTTGTCCGACTTACCAGGGTCTGGCCGGAAGTTCTCAGAGTCGCGCATACTTTCTAGCTTCTGTCTTTCATCGGCAGTCAGCTGCTTTGGTGTCCATACATTGACATAGATCAGCTGATCACCTTTACCGTACCCGTTGATATCCTTTACACCCTTTCCTCTTAGTCGTAATATTTTACCACTCTGGGTGCCTGGATCGATCTTTATTTTCACTTTGCCTTCTATAGTTGGTACTTCCATCGATGTACCAAGTGTTGCATCAACGAAGTTGAGGTATAAGTCATAAATGACATTATTGCCGTCCCTTTTCAAGGTGTCGTCTTCTGTCTCCTCGATGAGGATGAGCAAGTCCCCAGCCACACCTCCGCCTGCCGCTTCATTACCTTTCCCGGACATGCTTAACTGCATTCCTTCTGATACACCTGCAGGTATCTTAATGGTGATGACTTCTTCTTTTTGCTGTAGACCAGTACTGTCAACTCCTGGAGGTCGCTTGTCAATCACTTGACCACTACCTTGGCAATGGGGGCAAGTAGAACTTGAGACCATTTGCCCCAACATTGTATTGACTACCTTTTTGATCTGACCAGAGCCTTGGCAATGAGGACAAGTCGTGAATGTCACGCCATCAGCTGCAACTAACCTATTGACTTTGATCTTCTTCTCAACGCCATTGGCAATCTCCTCAAGGTTAAGCTTCAGCTTGATACGTAGATTAGTACCCTTGCGCACCCTGCGGCCACCTGATCTTCCTCCACCAAAGAAGCTGTCAAACGGACTGCCACCACCAAAAATATCTCCGAATTGCTCGAAGATATCTTCCATGTTCATGCCGCCACCGCTAAATCCACCTCCAGCAGCTCCTCCTACGCCCGCATGCCCAAAGCGATCATACCGCTGACGTTTTTCGTCGCTGCTTAGAACCTCGTAAGCTTCCGCAGCTTCCTTGAACTTATCCTCGGCCTCAGTATCGCCAGGGTTTTTGTCTGGGTGATATTTGATGGCAATTTTCCGGTAGGCCTTCTTGATTTCATCAGCCCCGGCGTTTTTATCAACTCCTAATATGTCGTAATAATCTCTTTTAGCCATCTTATGCTCCTGTTACCACTTTGGCGAATCGGATGACCTTGTCACCGAGCTTGTAGCCGGGCTCAATTACGTCTACGATTTTGCCTTTGAGTTTGTCTTCAGGTGCTGGTATCTGAGTGATAGCTTCGTGCACCTCGTCGTTGAAGTCATCTCCTTTTTGAGTAGCTATTTTCTCAACACCTTTTTGATTGAGTGTTTTGGTAAACTTTTGATAAACCAGATCAATACCTTCACGCACGGTTTTCGCGTCAGCGTCATCACTCATATTTTGAAGCGCACGCTCAAAATCATCGACTACCGGGATCAGTGCTACTACCAACTCTTCGCTTGCCGTTTTGATCAAGTCAAGCTTTTCTCTAGCTGTTCTCCTTCTGAAGTTTTCAAATTCTGAAAACAGTCTTAGATATTTATCTTTCGCTTCCGCTACTTCTTCTTTAAGATTCTCTTCGGGAGTCCTATCATCAACTTCCTCTTCCTCTTCAATTTCAGCTTGTTCCTCCTCAGTAACTTCATTCTTTACTTCTTTTTCAGGTGTGGCTTCAGCTGTGTTTTGTTCTTTCTCTATGGTCTCTTTGTTGTTATCCTCTTTACTCATCGTACGAATGTTTTCTAATGATTTTCGAACAACGTGAATCGGTCTGTTTTACCCGACTCATTCGTATTTATTCAGTCAGCCTGCCTTGGTCAATTACTTTGCCAAAAAATAATTACTGACATTATGACATTCTTATTCTCAGTTGAGATGTGCCCAGATCTTATCCTTAAGTTCGTCGAGACCAGTTTGGGTGACACTTGATATGAAGACAGTTGCAATCCCTTCAGGCAGTTCAGCTGCCATTTCCTCCTTTAACTCTTCATCAAGCAGGTCGGATTTGGTAATTGCAAGGAGTCGCTTTTTATCCATCAATTCAGGATTGTACTGTTGCAATTCCGATAGGAGTATCAAGTACTCTTTAGCGATATCTGCAGAATCCGCTGGTATCATGAAGAGCAATGTGGAGTTACGCTCTATATGTCTTAGGAACCTTACCCCCAACCCCTTACCTTCGGCAGCCCCCTCGATAATACCGGGAATGTCGGCCATCACAAACGAGCGATGATCACGATAGGCAACCACACCTAGATTAGGGGTCAAGGTTGTGAAAGGGTAATCTGCTATCTCTGGCTTAGCAGCGGATAATACGGAGAGTAAGGTAGATTTACCGGCGTTCGGAAAACCAACTAGACCAACATCAGCCAGTATTTTCAGTTCTAGTACTACCCATTCCTCTATACCTTCTTCCCCCGGTTGAGCATAGTGAGGAGCCTGGTTGGTGGAGGTTTTAAAGTGATCATTGCCCAGTCCACCTCTACCACCTGGTGTGAGTATTTCGGTCTGACCTTCTTCTAAGATTTCCAGTTTTTTCTCACCACTTTCTACGTCTCTCGCGATAGTACCTATCGGAACTTCAAGAATGATATCCTTCCCTTGCATTCCTGTCCTTCTTCCACCTTCGCCAGGTTTGCCATCATCCGCGATCACGTGCTTTTTGTATTTGAGGTGAAGTAGTGTCCAAAGCTGTCGGTTGCCTTTCAAGATGATATGACCACCGCGCCCTCCATCACCTCCATCCGGCCCACCTTTGGGCACGAATTTCTCACGACGAAAGTGGGAAGCACCAGCCCCACCTTTACCACTGCGAGAGCAGAACTTTACATAGTCAATAAAGTTGGGGTTAGACATATTTCGGTCTAGTAGGCATCCATCACTGCACTTATGGCCATAAAGATTTCATCAATTGAGCCAACTCCATGTATTGGTGAGAACTTGCGTTGTTCCTGGTAGTAGTTGGCTACAGGCATGGTTTCCTCCTGGTAGACACGTATGCGGTTGTCAATTTTCGCTTCGTCCTGATCATCCACCCTACCAGAGGTTTTGGCACGTTCCTTTATACGCTTTTTCAACTCTTCTTCAGGTACTTCCAGTGCTATCATACCTGAAATAGGATGCCCTTTGTCCGTAAGTAACTTGTCCAATGCTTCTGCCTGTGGTACAGTTCTAGGAAACCCATCAAAAATAAAACCAGCAGAATCCGCAGTGGACTTGATCTTATCGTCTACCATGCCGATTACCACTTCGTCAGGAACCAAATTTCCCGCATCCATGAAAGATTTGGCCATCTTACCAAGTTCGGTACCCTCTCCCAGGTGCTTTCTGAAAAGATCACCCGTCGAAATATGGGTCAACCCGTACTTTTCAATGATTTTTTCGCTTTGTGTTCCCTTACCTGCACCCGGAGGCCCAAATAGTACAATGTTTAACATGGTCAATGATTGGTTTTGTTGATATCTGAATAAATATAGAATCAGATTGACTATTTCAAGCCAAAAACGGTCAAAATCAGGATTTTAAGTGGTAAATGTCAGGCAAATTTCGGCCATAACCGTCATAGTCCATTCCGTATCCTACGACAAATTCATTGGGGATCTCAAACCCAATATAATCAATCGCATACTTGGCTTGAAACGAACCTGGCTTGAAGAGTAAGGTAGCTAATCTGATACTGGAGGGCTCTCGATCTTTTAATTCACTCAGAAGGTATTTCATCGTGAGGCCAGAGTCTATAATGTCTTCTATAAGAATGATGTCTCTACCCTTAATATCTTCATTCAATCCGATAAGTTTTTTGACCGATCCTGTAGTCTGCAAGCCTGAATAGGAAGATACTTTCACGAAAGAGATTTCAGGGAAGAAATCAAGTTTCTTGATCAGGTCAGAAGCAAACATGAATGCACCATTCAATACACAAATGAACAACGGTCTCTTTCCCGCATAATCGGTGTTGATCTGCTTGACCAACTTGTCAATACTCTCTTTGATTTGATCATCTGTTATAAAGAGATCAAAGTCTTTGTCCTTTATGTGCTTCGTTTTCATCAAAGTGTTTGCATTAAAGTCTCATAAAGGGCGATCATGGCAATGATGTCATCCTTGTGCACCTTTTCATTGGGGCTATGTACTCCAGATTCTGGGGCACCTACAAAGCACCAATCAAATGGATATGGAGAAGTTTGAAGTTCTCTTCCATCGCTAGACCCGCTGGCCTCTACCTCAAGCTGGAAGGGTATGGCACTTTCTTCAGCTATCGCCAATATTCTGTTAAGAAACTGCCGACGTGGGATATTCTTATCTCTCAAGGAAATGGCGACTCCTTCGCCATGTAGCACACCATCTGTTACCCAGGTGATGTCTGACACCAGGGCCTGGCGTACATTCCACCGCTCAAAGATATGTTTCGCCAGGTAGGGCACTGACCCTCCTCCATGCTCTTCCCAACAGCTAAACACGATAACTCCATCTTTGAGCGTCTCTGCCACTCGTAGCGCAGTGTAGATACCCAATCGATCATCAATGTAGCACGAAGTGATAAAATCATCAGTTTCTCGAAAGTCACACTCGAAAGTAAGCTCTGTACCACGATCAATACCTCGACCAAATTCATAGAAGATATGATGCTCTTTATCTATACCCAACTTGCAAGAGATCGGACCGAGACTATCCTCTCCTACTAGTACATAACCAGCCTCAGCGTCAGGACTGCCTATCGGAACGAGTTGGTTGTCATATCTCACAGTAAAACCAACGCTATCCATATGTGCAAAAATGGCAGTGCGTGGATTGCCAAATTTGAGCATCAGGCAATCCTGAAAATCATCACCAAAGACAAGCTCAGGCTGTATCATCCAATCACTCTTGTGGGTATTGACATACTCTATAAGAAAATCCCGCATCGGTCTTTCATTACCGGATGGTGCGCGTAGTTCACAGAGTTGTTTAAGGAGCTGCATCGGTTGGCGATAAAAGCTGCAAAGGTATTAAATTGTCCAAGTCAAAAAAGTGTCAGAATGAAGATCGAGGTAATCAATAAAAAACCATCTGTAGTGAACCAGTTTTTGGCACAGCTTAGAGATGTCAATGTGCAGAAAGATCGCTTGAGATTCAGAAGAAACCTGGAGCGTGTCGGGGAGATAATGGCTTATGAAATATCCAAGGCACTTGACTATCGGACAGTGAGTAGAAATTCACCCTTGAGTGATTTTGATAGTGATGAACTGGTTACGTCACCCTATCTCATCACCATCCTGAGAGCATCTCTACCTTTTTTTCAGGGGTTTCTCAACATTTTCGATGAAGCTGACAGTGGTTTTATTGGTGCCTATCGTAAGTCCACTGGAGGTGATGAATTTGATATTTCACTGGACTACCTGGCGGCTGCCAATCTTACAGATAAGCAGGTGATCATTACTGATCCGATGCTGGCCACAGGTAGATCTTTAGTAGATGCGGTCAGACTCTTGCTGGACAAAGGTACCCCCAAGCATATTCATCTTGCCTGTGTGATTTCATCTGAGGATGGCGTGAGCTATGTGCAAGAGCAGTTGGCAGATAAAAACCTGACACTCTGGACAGCAGCTATGGATGCCGAGCTCAACGATCACTACTATATAGTACCTGGGCTAGGAGATGCTGGCGATCTGGCCTTTGGTGAAAAGCTCTAGCTGATGGAAAATCTGGATGACATATTGACCTATCTGACCATTTATGCGTCCAGTACGATCAAGTTCATCTTTGGACCTTCTATTGGAGTTGCCGCTAATGCTAATTGGGTGTTGACGAGCCTCTGTACAGCTATGGGTATGATGACAAGTGTCGCTGCATTCTCACTAATTGGTGATAAGATCAGGTCAATTTTCCGTACGTTATTTAGTCGCAAGAAGCGAAAAGTTTTTACAAAGCGTAACCGACAGTTTGTGAGGATCTGGAATGCTTATGGCATAGCTGGGATTGCGTTTTTCACCCCGTTGTTGCTTACACCAATAGGAGGAGCCATTTTGGCGAATGCATTTGGAGGTCGTCAGCTGGTCATCTTCAAGTATATGATGATCAGTTCTTTGTTTTGGTCATTTGTGATCACTTACTCCCTTTTTTATGCCAGAGAACTCATAGAAAGTCTCTAATCTGAAGTTTTTTCATCGGGCATTATCTCAATATCCTGTATTAGTACCCGCTTGGAGATGGCCTGACCTGTAGGTGTCGCTGCAAGCCCTCCTAAAGCCGTCTCTTTGTACCGATCTTCCATGCTTTGGCCGATTTCTCCCATAGCATCTACACATTCATCTACGGGAATGACCGGACTCACGTCAGCCAAGGCTATTTGAGCAGATGAATTAGCGATAGCAGCAGCACTTGCATTGCGTACCACACAGGGTATTTCTACAAGTCCGGCCACAGGGTCGCAGACCAGGCCGAGCATACACTGTATTGTAATAGCCACGGCATTAAAAACTTGGTCGATGTTACCATCAAGACAATGGACCATGGCACCAGAAGCCATAGCTGCAGCACTACCGGTTTCGGCTTGACAGCCTCCCACTGCACCTGCCAGAGACGCGCGCTGCTCAAGGATAAGCGCAATACCTGCCCCGACCAGCAGCCCTTCCAGGATTTTCTTGTCATCGAGTTGATGTATTTCCTGTAGTGTCACCATCGTTCCTGGTAGGATACCCGATGCTCCTGCGGTAGGTGCCGCCACTATTCTTCCCATACAGGAGTTTACTTCCTTTGCCGCCAGAGCTCTCGAAACCAATACCTGGAACTCTTTACTCAGTACTGTGGTCGGGTGCTGATAAACTTTCTTTGCACCGTTGTTGATCATTCCCGAGTAGGAGGTCATATTCTCTGTCAAGCCGGTCTGTACGGCCTCTTTCATGATCGAATAGGCGTTTTGCATGGCCTCCCATATTTCTGTTTCAGCCATACCTTTTTGAGTAATCTCGTATTCGATCACTGGCTGAAAGATCGTCAGGTTCTGCTCTTCGCAGTAGCGTTTCCAGTCCTGGAAGCTATTGAATAATAGGCTCATTAAGATACATTTTGGGTCGGTGTAAAGGTAGCCATTAAGCCTTGATAAATCTCAGGTCAACGTTTTGAGTCACTGGCGTATATTTGCTCCATGCAACTGAAAAATGATCTATTGCTGCGGGCAGCAAGGGGTGAAAAAGTGGAGCGCACACCGGTATGGCTGATGCGTCAGGCGGGCAGGATCCTACCGGAGTATAGAGAGGTGAGGGCGAGTGTCAGCGGATTTATAGAATTAGCCAAAACTCCTGCTTTGGCTGCTGAAGTTACGCTACAGCCCGTTGATATACTGGGTGTGGATGCGGCGATCATTTTTTCGGATATACTCGTAATCCCTGAAGCGATGGGGTTGCCCTATGAAATGGTTGAAAAGAGAGGACCTTACTTTCCCAAAACTATAGCGTCTATTGAAGAGGTTAAGAAGTTGCGGATAGCGAGCCCTGAAGAGGATTTGAACTATGTTTTAGAGGCCATCAAAATCACTAAAAAAGAGCTGGATGGTCGTGTGCCATTGATTGGCTTTGCAGGTTGTCCCTGGACGATCTTTTGTTACATGATAGAGGGATCAGGTAGCAAGACATTTTCCAAAGCGCGGAAAATGCTCTACAGGGAACCAGAAATGGCTCGCGTATTATTAGATAAAATCACGCAGAGTACGATTGACTACTTAAAGGCTCAGATTGCTGCTGGTGCTGATATTGTTCAGATTTTTGATTCATGGGCGGGTATTTTGCCGCCTGAGCAGTACAACACATTTTCACTTAGTTATATCCAGCAAATCTGTGATGCCATTGATGAAGTACCCGTCACGGTATTTGCGAAGGGAGCTTTCTTTGCCAGGTCTGAAATGGCAAAACTCAACTGTGAGACCATAGGACTAGATTGGAATATGAAAATAGGCGAGTCAAGGCAGATGATCGGAGAGGATAAAACGTTACAAGGCAACCTTGATCCATGTGCTCTGTATGGAAGCTCTAAAGAAGTCGCAAGTGCTACACGAAATATGCTGGACCAATTTGGAAATTCACGGCATATAGCTAATCTCGGACATGGTGTTTATCCGGATATTGATCCTAAGATGGTAAAAGTGTTTGTCGAGACGGTTAAGGACTACAGCACTAAACTGCGCGCTTAGTAGCGTGTATCCTTAAGATTTTTGCTAGTAAGTCGTTAGGGTTGAATGGCTTGGTAACATAATCGTCCATTCCAGCATTTTTAACCTTTTCTTCAACTTCCATGAGTGCGGAAGCAGTAAGTGCTATAATCGGTCTTTGGTAGCCCACCTTCCTGATTTCGCGTGAGGCTGTGTAGCCATCCATTACCGGCATCTGCAGGTCCATTAGGATGAGATCATATTTTTCTCCACCCTGAGTAATTTCGTCTAGCGCTTCCTGACCATTTTCAACATTGTGGACATTCGCCTGCCACTTGGTTAGGAATTTCTTTGCAACAAGCACATTGACCTCATTATCTTCTACTAATAAAATGGTGAGACCTTCAAGATTTTGGTCCTGTTTTTCGTTGATAGTAAGCTGTAGTGATGGAACTCGTTTGGGAGAGTCCTTTGGGATGCTAAATGTCTGTGTGAAATAAAATCTCGATCCTTTTCCCGGTAGGCTGAACAGATGTATGGCTACCCCTTGAAGGTGGAGCAGTTTCTTCGTGATGGCCAACCCAAGTCCTGTGCCTCCGAACACTCGTGTGGTTGTGGAGCTGGCTTGAGTAAAAGTTTCAAAGATCATGGACTGCTTTTCCTTGGGTATGCCTATCCCTGTGTCTTCTACTTTAAACTTGATCGCGGAACGCTCCTTGGTACGCATCACCTGCTTAAGACTTACTTCCACCCTTCCTTTGTCCGTGAACTTAATCGCATTGGAGACCAGGTTACTTAGGACCTGCGAAAGCCTTGTGTGATCAGTGAAGATGGTCTGAGGTACTTTTTTGTCTACAGACAGTTCTAGCGCAATACCTTTTTCATCTGCTTTGGTCTGGTAAGTCTGCAGCAAATTTTGAACGAGGGTCCTGATATCTACCTCAGAGTTATCAAACTCTAACTTTCCAGAATCTATCTTATTATAATCCAGGATATCATTGATCAGCAACATGAGATTCTTTGCTGAAAACTCAAGCGTCCTGACGTTCTCCTCCTGATCATCTCGTGGGTTTTCGCTCAACAGATGAGACATCCCAATGACAGCATTGAGCGGTGTACGGATCTCATGCGACATGGTGGACAAAAACTCTGTCTTTGCAATAGCTGCTTGCTCCGCTAGATGCCTGGCAGACTTAAAAGAATTGGTAAATCGGTAAGAGAGGACTAATGACTGTAGGAAGAAGAAGGATATGTAGCCGAACAGGTTGAACAATGCCATTTCCGTTGAAACTTGGAAATAAACCATGATGTTCTGGACGAAAACAACGATAACTATGGCAGTGGAAATGAGTGAAAAGTATGCTCCGGACCGACCTGCAAATACCGCTCTTGAGTAAACTATAAGTATGTACATGAAGCCTAACAGGAGAAGAATGAAATAGGGCTCAATGATCCGACTGGAAATCGACATTGGTGCAAATACGGTCGTTCCCACCAGTATGATGGATATAACGCCAAAACCATCCGCAATCCATCTTGAAGTCTCTTTGGGGTATAGAAATCGTGTATAGCGCATGAATAGGTATGCGCTTATGAACAAGCTTGTATACTCTAATAAATAGGTGAGTTGAAAAGGCATATCAGGAAAATATTCCTGTAGCTGATAGTTGCCAGCCCCCAATATGCGATATCCGTAGGTGAAACAGAACAAGGAGAAATAGAGGACTGGTCTTTCGTTTCTACCAAACCAGAAAAGTCCTAGGAAAAACAGCCCCCCCATAAAAAGACTTCCTGTGAGGAAAAGGTCTATCATTGTTTGGCGAATACTGTAGGCCATAATCGCCTCTTTTGAGCCAAAAAGGATTGGCTGTCCCAAACCACCCTTGCTATGATGAAAATTGGCGATTTGTAATACCACTTCCAGTTGGCCTGAGTGAGCGTGAAGCGTATGGGCCTTCTCTGCCCATCCCATGCTGTAGGATTGTTTTGAGGCCGCCGGTACCCCAACAGAACCAATCTCTTGGCCGTCAAGAAAGAGCCGACTTGACATGTAAGTATCTGGTATGATGATGCCTATATCCGTCTCGTTTTCTGATAGGAGAATAGTGAGGTGATAGGTAGCATACCCGGTAGCAGTAAGCTCCAAATTCTCAGGAGCCAACTCCTCTTTCCAAAGACAAGGTACACACATGAAATCATCAGACTTCTCGCGAGCTACAGTGGTCGGATTGAGGAGACGATTCCAAAAAAACCTCCAATCTCCGTTCAATTCGATAGGCTCATCCAGGAGATATCCTCTCAGATCGATGACCCCACGATTGACTGTTGGCACATCTGTTTCCTCAGCGTAGATGCTATGTGTCAATGCCAGACAAACAATGAAAATATGGAGGACAGCCTTCAAATGAATGGGTGATGAGGCTTCTAAAATATTCTTTTATTGATTGTCAAAAAACTTTTAAATAGACTTATTTAGCTGAATAGACAAGTCAGAATTTATGGATGAGAGTGATAGTTCACTGAGTATCAGATCAGATGTAGACCCCCTCAAAAAGGTAATCATTCATATGCCAGACGAAGGTATCGAATGGGTTACCCCCACTAACAAGGATTATTTGCTGTACGATGACATAGTGTATTTACCACATATGCAGCAAGAGCACCAGGTCCTTCAGAATGTGCTATCGGCGTTTGGAGGTCCATCATCAGTGTACGATATCCGTGATTTGTTGGAGGAGATACTCAGAGATACTGGTGTTCGTGCCGAATTGCTTGAAGCAGTTCGCAGTTTGGAGTCACTCTCTGAGAAGGCTTTTCAAGTCCTATTGGAAATTGATACTGTGATGCTCTCATCTGCATTGTTAGCTGGCTATATGCATGAGAGGGAAGTCATTGTCAAGCCTCTACCAAATCTGATTTTCACTCGAGACATTGGCGCTATGGTCAATGACCATGCGTTGATTTGCCATGCAAACAAAGCGCCACGCAAACGCGAAAACTTGGTGACCTGGTTTGTGTTACGTCACCACCCCATGTTCAGTGATCTGAGAGAAAACGATCGATACATTGATATATCCGGAGACGCCAAGACTCTCGTAGATAATCTGTGTGACGAAAGTATAAGCATAGAAGGGGGGGACATAACGATGATCAATAAAGACCATCTCCTTATTGCTTGTAGCGAACGTACTTCTCAAGCAGCTCTTTCGATGGCGATGAAGATCGTTTTTGAGAAAGCAGTGGTCAAGAAATTCACGATAGTAGATATCCCAAAAGAAGGATATTGCATGCACATTGATACGATCTTTACTAAGATAGATGATGAGGACTTTGTCTATTATCATAAGCTTTTCAAAGACCAAAATCAGGTTAGAATCACTCAATACTATCAAGATGGAAGTGACCCAATCAAGTTTGATACACTCGAAGATCTGATTCGATCAGACTACCCAAATGCTCAGATGATCAAGTGTGCCAAAGGAGAGGAGTTTTATGAAGATAGAGAGCAGTGGACTATGGCTTGTAATACTGTAGCAGTCAAGCCTGGAGTTGTACTAAGTTATGAGCGTAATACACATACTTTTGCCACATTCGAAGAGCATGGTTATCACATTGTGATGGCTGAAGATATTCTATCTGCTTTTGAGGCGGGCATTAGTAAGCCTGAGGATATTGAAAAGACGGTGATTAGAATTCCAGCAAGTGAGCTAAGTAGGGGTGGTGGAGGACCGCATTGCCTTACATTCCCAATTGACCGGAGCTAAAGCAAATTATTAGAGAATGGATTGAAGCTGATTCTTTTCAGCTTCATTATAAAGCCGGTCTTTATCGATTGGTACTACGCCGAGGTGCTCGCATACAAGCCCACCTCCTAGATTGGCAAGTTCAGCAGTGAACTTAAGAGAAAGATTGAGTGCAATACAGAGCCCTGTAATGCTGATCACTGTGTCTCCTGCACCTGACACATCAGCAATGCTACGCACATGAGCAGGTAGATGAAGTTTCTCTTCACTGCTCTCTACATACACACCTCTATCTGAAAGTGTAATTAACCCGATATCAAAACCAAGAACAGCTTTCAACCTGGCAACTGCTGTCTCTAGAGCCGATTGAGATTTAGCATCAAACTCTATTTTCAGACCTTCCTTGAGCTCTTTTAGGTTTGGTTTGAATAGCGTCACATTCTTATAATCCATGAAATTGCGACGCTTTGGGTCCACTACCATTGGAATCCCCTTATCATTAGCCATTCTTATAGCCGCCTCGATCACATGACTATTTAAAGTACCCTTGTCATAGTCTTCAAAGATGATCAGGTCACATTCTGGAATAAGGTTTTCTATGTGCTTGATTAGTGTTTTCTGCTCTAAAGCATTTAACGCATGATCAGATTCATGGTCAATTCTGAGCATATGCTGAGACCCGGAGAGTACCCTGTTTTTTACGGTAGTGATCCGAGACTCGCTTTTTATAATGCCTCTGGAAGTGATGTCTCTTTCTTCAAGTAACTCTTCGAACAGTCTGCCTTCTAGGTCATCCCCAACTACGGAGCACAAAATAGGAGTTGCTCCCATTGCTTGTACATTGAGTGCAACGTTGGCAGCTCCACCAAGTCGTTTTTCTTTAGACCTTACATTAACGATAGGTACGGGTGCCTCTGGCGATATTCTCGAAACACCACCGTATACATACGCATCAATCATCACATCACCAATGATGAGTACTTTGAGCTTCGTGAAGCTCTCGAAGACATTACCGAGTGATGAGTATGCCATGCTAGGCTAGTTTAGCCAGTGATTTTTTGATTCTATCGATCGCCTCACGCAAGTCTTCTTCGGAAGCAGCATATGAAAGTCTTATGCAATTAGGATCTCCAAACGCCTGCCCGGTGACGACCGATACATGTGCATCTTCTAAGATGTACATGGCAAAGTCACTGGCATTGTTGATGACTTTATCACCGACCGACTTGCCAAAGTAGGAGCTGACATCTGGGAAGAAATAAAATGCACCCGTTGGTAGGTTAACTTTTACTCCCTCGATGCTCTTCAGTAGTTCGAAGACCATATCTCGTCTTCTTAAATACTCGGCAGCCATTTCCTTGGTTGGGCCAAGATCCGAAGTGAGAGCAGTCAGCGCAGCGCGCTGAGAAATACCACAGTTGGCAGAGGTAATTTGCCCTTGCATCTTATTGCAAGCCTTTGCAATCCATGTTGGAGCACCTATGAACCCAACTCGCCACCCGGTCATTGCAAAGCCTTTGGCAAAACCATTGACAGTAATCGTACGGTCAAACATTCCCGGTAGGGAAGCAAAGCTAACATGGCCTCCTGTATAATTGATGTGCTCGTATATCTCATCAGAGATCACATAGATGCCTTCATGCTCTCTCAACACAGCAGCAATATCCTCTAACTCATCCTGAGTGAATACTGCACCCGTCGGATTACAAGGACTGCTGAAGATGACGACTTTAGTCTTATCAGTAATAGCCTCCTTAAGTTGAGATCCGGTCACTTTGAAATCGCTCTCGATACCACCTTTGACGTAGACAGCCTTACCTTCAGCAAGCTGTACAATGGCAGAATAAGAAACCCAATATGGGGAAAAGATGATGACCTCATCACCCGGGTTGACCAATGAATACATCACATTGGCGATAGACTGCTTTGCCCCGTTGGATACTACTATATCATTGGAACCATACTCAAGACCATTCTCTCTCTTGAACTTATCAGCAATGGCCTGGCGAAGATCCAAATATCCGTTTACCGGAGGGTACGCAAAATACTTGCCTTCATCGATAGCAGCCTTTGCACCTTCCTGAATGTGTTTTGGAGTTTTGAAATCGGGCTCACCAAGACTCAGGCTTATCACATTTATACCTTTTTCTTTGAACTCACGTGCTTTGGCTGCCATTGCCAAAGTGGCGGATTCTTCCAGATTAGCGAGACGGTCAGATATTTTGGTCATGATCAGTATCTTAAAAATTGAGGCCAAAAGTACGGATTTCGGCAGTCAGATACTACATCATAATTAACTGGATTTATTAAATTCAGACAAAACAACACCATGAAACCAACTTTAGCCCTAACCCTTTTTCTACTGGTGCTTTTTGATAGTTCTGCCCAGGAGAGTATCACCTCAAAACTCGATTTTTCAGCTTATGCGGATGCCTACTATGCATACGAGTTTAACAAGCCTGCGGATGGTTACCGACCTTACGTAACTCAGGCCGTGAGACACAATGAGTTCAATCTCAACTGGCTTTTTGTCAAAGCAGAGTACGAGGATGAAAAGGTGAGAGGGAGTGTCGGTCTGCAGACCGGCACCTATGTCCAGGTCAACTATGGAGCAGAGCCCAATGATCTTACCAGAATGATCTACGACACTTATGCAGGGATCAAACTTGGCGAAGGTGTTTGGCTTGACGCTGGTGTATTCGGAGGACATACCGGCTATGAATCTCCTCTGTCTATTGAGAATGAGGTCTTTACCCGCGCACTTGCAACAGAATTCACCCCCTACTATCAGACGGGCGTAAGACTCTCTACTGAGTTGAGTGATCAGCTATCGCTAACGGCCGTAGTACTCAACGGCTGGCAGATCATCTCAGAAACCAACGATGCTAAATCGTACGGGTTTAATCTGACTTATGAAGTCAATGATAAACTAACACTGAATTATGGCAATCTGCTTGGTAACGAAGGGGATGGTATGGTAGGAAAGAAATATCGCATTTATAATCATTTCTACACGCGCTACCAAGTATCTGATGGCTTTCACCTCATGCTGTCGCTGGATCATGGGTCACAGGAAGCACCTGATTCAGAAGAAGACGCGAGTTTTTTCTTTGCCACATTGATAGGTGGGATCAAGTTGAGTGATAAGGTTGATCTTGGCTTAAGATATGAATATGTCATCGACGAAGATGGAATTCTTATCGCCAGTCCAGGAGGTATTGGTTTTGAGAATAATATTGGATCGGTAAGCTTCAACTATAGACCACAATCAAATATCGCCTGGAGAACAGAGCTAAGAATTGCAACCGGAGACAATGACCTCTACTTTGATGAGGATGGCCCTACTAATAGAGCCAATACTTTGATGACCGGACTAGCCGTGAAATTTTAGTTAAGGAGTCTGCTCGTAAACTGTCCTTGTCAATATACTGCGACCCAAGGTGAGTTCATCGGTATATTCAAGTTCACCACCAATAGGGATGCCGCGCGCGATAGTAGTGATTTTGATATCGTATGGTTCAAGTTTTTTGATAATGTAGAAAGCGGTAGTATCACCTTCCATCGTGGTGCTCAGTGCGAGGATGATTTCCTTTATTTCCCCATCGCTTTCAGCTACCCGCTGAATCAATGAGTCAATCTTGACATCTTCCGGACCTATGCCATCCATTGGCGAGATGATACCTCCAAGTACATGGAAAAGACCGTTGTATTGGCCTGTATTTTGAATGGCCATCACGTCAGGGGTATCTTCCACAACGCAGATCACAGATTGGTCTTTGCTGATGGTCTTGCAGGTGCAATCCTCAGTATCCGAGATGATATGGCAAGTACGACAGTATCGGGTGTCATCTCTTAGTTTCTGCAATGATTCCGATAGGAGATGAGTCTCTTCAGCTGGCTGCTTGAGTAGATGCAACGCTAGTCGCATAGCAGTCTTTTTACCGATCCCGGGCAGCTTAGATATTTCGTTGACGGCTTTCTCTATGAGCTTCGAGGGGTACTCCATTCGCGCTAGTGGATTTCAGCGTTGATACCGGCATCCACTATCCCTTCACGCATGGGCTTGAGCATAGGCAGAGTGCCTTTCTTTACAGAGCACTTGCCCTTGAAATGAATGATGTAAGTACACTGCTCAGCCTGGTGCTGATCATGTTTGCAAACTTTGATCAGGGTGCTGATGACGTGATCGAACGTATTGTGGTCATCATTAAAAACGATCAGATTCTTCTCATCCTCAAGACCCAAGTCTTCGAGTACCTCAACCTCTTCTAATTCCTCGTATCCCAATGTCATAATGATTGCATTAACTGGTGCAAACCAAATCACCTTTTCATCGTCTCTAACTTTCTCAATGTGAACTTCTCATTTCACACCAGAGCGACGTAATTTGCGATTTGCGTGTTCGCAAAAATAAAAAATATCGGCTCTTAGCAGAATAGATGACCCCCATTTTAGTATTTACCATTATTGCTGGCTACTTCATCGTATTGATGTTGATTGCCCAGTTTACTTCTCGCGGCGCGACCTCTCAGGATTTTTTCACCGCCAACCGTCAATCACCGTGGTATTTGGTGGCTTTCGGCATGATCGGAGCGTCATTGTCTGGTGTAACATTTATCTCCGTGCCCGGGGAAGTGGGCAATTCTCAATTCGCTTATTTCCAGGTGGTGATTGGCTATTTGCTGGGCTATTGGGTGATCGCTATGGTGTTAATGCCACTCTACTATCGACTCAACCTTATCTCCATTTATGGTTACCTAGAGCAGCGATTTGGTTTTTGGTCTTACAAGACGGGTGCGTTTTTCTTTTTGCTATCGCGAATAATAGGCTCGTCATTCCGACTGTTCCTGGTGGCGGGTGTATTGCAGTTGGCCTTCTTTGATTCATTTGGTGTGCCCTATTGGGTTTCCGTGATGATCACCATTGCCCTGATCTGGTTGTATACATTTCGCGGTGGTATCAAGACCATCGTATGGACGGATACGCTTCAGACCTTATTCATGCTCTTGTCTGTAGTTTTTAGCATCTACTTTATTGGGGATGAACTCTCGCTGAGCTGGGGTCAATTGACAGATCGCGTAATACAAAGCGATATGTCAAAGATTTTTGTCTGGGAGTGGCAAAGTGGCCGCAACTTCTTCAAGCAGTTTTTCAGCGGAGCGTTTATTGCTATCGTCATGACTGGACTTGATCAGGATATGATGCAAAAAAACCTTACCTGTAGAACGCTAGGTGATGCGCAGAAAAATATTTTTTGGTTCTGCATCGTACTTGTGTTCGTCAACATACTCTTCCTGTCATTAGGTACGTTGCTTTACGTTTATGCCGAAGAGATGGCTATTGCCCTACCGGAAAGGTCAGATGATCTATTCCCGATGTTGGCTCTACAGCATTTCAGTTTGCTAGGTGGAGCGTTGTTCCTGTTAGGCATTATCGCAGCGGCCTACAGCAGTGCCGACTCTGCACTGACCTCTTTGACCACTTCTTTCTGTGTTGACTTTTTGGGCTACCGCAAGGAAGATGAGGGTAAGTTTGGGCAGGTACGCAAGAAGGTGCATCTGGGCTTTTCGGTAGTGCTGTTCACGGTTGTGTTGATATTCAGAGCGATCAATGATCAAAGTGTGATCAATGCAGTATTCACTGCGGCAGGCTATACATATGGGCCACTACTTGGATTATTCGCTTTTGGCATGTTCACCAAATGGCAAGTCAAAGACAAGTTTGTCCTGCCGATTTGCTTGGCCTCACCATTGCTCACTTACATCATCAATGTCAACAGTGTGGACTTATTGTTCGGGTATAAGTTCGGGTTCGAGCTTCTTATTCTGAATGGTCTATTGACCTTTTCAGGCTTGTGGGCAATCCGAACGAAAGTAGAGGTCTAGCGCTTTCTTTTTTTATTCTTGGTTGAGGTTTCCACTATAGCAGCTTGACCGTATTGCTCTTTGAGTGATATCTTCTCCTCAAGATCAGCAATGAGTTTTTCATCCTGTTGGTTGAGTTTAAGGATATTGTAATTCTCCCAGAATTCGGGATCATAATTGTATTCTTGCTTCTCGAGCATTAGGTGATCGTCCATCAAATCATCTTTATCTGGTCGCTCTTCAGCCCTTGTTTCAATATCTGTGACCATATACTCTTGACGCATGACTGAGGTGAATAGTGGTTCTCCAGTATCAGCATTAAATGCATGAAGATTGCTCGTGAAACTGTGGAATCTCGGATAGAGTAGCCCGTCGATCATTTGAAAATCGAACGTTTCTTTGGCTGCTCTTTGCTGATATCTAACAGAGTCGTCTCTCACCCACTCATTTTCGGCGATATCGTCGACCCATACAAAGTTCATATCGATCTTAGGAACAGCAAAAGTCTCCATATCAACATAGAACGTAAAGACCCATCCGTCATCAGCCTTTACCTTGTACATTAGTCGATCATCAATGGTTGTAACGCCATCTAGTGAATATTTATAATCCTTTTTGTTTTTCCTATCCAGCGCTCGCGATACGTATCTCATGTCATTGAGCCCCAACAAACCACTCATGATATTCATATCATTGAATACATGAGATTGAAAATCCGCCGACAAACTCTTTCGTACCTGGTTGAGCCTCACCTTTTCTTTCAATACATGATGATTCGTGGTTCGGCCTGAGTAGCCTCTGTCATAGATGGAAACTGCCGCTTCGAAAAGGCCGATGCATTTATCGTTTTCTATCTTATAGTCACGATAGAATGCTTCAAACTCAAATGGTTTAGTAGGGTAATTCTTTTTGATATTGTCCCGTACCAACTCCAAGATCTCATACGCACTAAGAGGTTTCTCTCTAATCACGATCTCCTCCATCATCACTGCTTTATTTACGAGTCGAAAGTCTAGGTTAGCGCCATCTTCAATTTGGCTGATCAATAAGGTTTCTAGTTCGTAACCAGCACGAGATACCACTATGGTGTCATTTACGTATTTAGTCTCGAAAGTGAAGTCGAAGAATCCGTCTGTATTTGCGACTACTCCGATGGGCTTATTCTTAATGCTGATGGTCGAAAAGGCTAGGGGATGGTTGGAGGAAGCATCCACAACCAAACCTGAGATATTCATATATTCTTGCCCGTAGCTCGAGAATCCAGAAAAAAGTATGAATAAAGAAAGGACTATTTTGAGTTTCATCTGGAAGGATTTCGTTTTGATTCGAATTGATCGTTTAGATCTCTTTCTGCTGATAAGTCCTTGAGTTGTTTTTCCGTAAGAGGGCTGAGCTTGGCATTACTTAACTCTTCCCAAAACTCAGCATCATATCGAGCAGACTGCACCATGAGGCTTCTTTTTGTATTCATTTTCTTACCCTCTGGCTCAGCGTATTTGTCGGTCTCAATATCTGTCACCACAAAAGTGAACTGATAGTCCATGTCCAGATAAACAGACTCTTGTTTTTGATTGACAATGTCAAAAGTGTATGAAACATCCTTGTACTTCAGGTACATTTTGCCTTCGTATTCTTCGAATTCTAGGGTCTGATTCCAGCCCTTCTTGCTGTAGAATAAAGTGTCACCTTCATATGGTCTTTCGATACCGACATACATTCCTTCAATGGGTGATTCTCGATGCTCTACTTTTTGAATAGCATAAGTCTCAGTATTCACATAATAGCGGTGTTCAAGTTTGTACTGCATGTCTTTGTATTGCTCTGCAAGGCTTGGTTTTGAAGCTAGTTCTTCACCTTTAATTACGTAATAGAATTGACCATCCTTGGTGACCACATCTTCTATGCTGAATTCGCGCTTTTTGAAACTATGTTTAAGTGAGTTCAGCCAGAAGTTATGCTCAAGTACGACATTGAGCGCATTACCAGAATTGAGCAGTGATCTTGATAGTAAATCATTGATTCTCGTATCGCTGGCCCTTACACCTTTGAGAAAAAACCTTTTCTTTCTATCCCCCGAAGGTAGAAAGCCAGGATCTTGTATGTCCACAGATGCCTCCGCTAGGTAGACTGTTTTATCATTTTGCTCCCTTACATCCCGGAAGAAGCCCTTCATTATAAAGGGTTTGCTGTTGAAATTATCTTTCAACTTGTCTAGTGCTTTCCTTATAATTTCAGTTGCAGTAAGCTCTTCTTCGTTTACTTCTATTGAAGCAAGAAGAATGGCCTTTTCATCAAGACTTACATCAAGAGGATCCTCACCAGCTGCGATGTTGACAGGTAATTTAAAGGAGCCAAAACCCAGGTGACTTACAATTAGCGTGTCTTTTGTGTAGTCTTTCGGAATATAGATGTTGAACTCACCATCCATGTTGGTAATCGTTCCTACCGGATGGTTTTTTAGAGATACCGTTGCAAATGGTATTTTTTCGCCAGAGTTAGCATTGGTCACCCTACCGGAAATGGATATATGACTTTGCGAATAAGCCTGCCAGTGACCCAAAAAAATGATCACGATAAATAAAAAGGTCTTCATTTTCCTGACTGTTGAAATTGTGTTTCTAATGGTTCAATTCTGCTCAGGTCGGTGATGATTTGTGGTGTGATTGGAAATTCTTCCAGCATTGGATAGGTCATCCAGAACTCTGGATCGTAAGCTGTGGGCTCAGGATCACGTCCACCTTTTGGACGCATCAATCGTTCGTTGGATGGTTTGGTGACATTCTCATAAGCCACTTCGTCGAACATGGTCTCAAATCGAAATCCCCAGTCACAGACGAATTCCTTGGTCTCTTTGTCAGTGAGCTCTCCTTCCACAAGCCAATCCATGTACTTTGAGAAGTATCTTTCACCGTTTTTCTCAAACTGAATTGTTTTTGAGATCTCAGTCACTTTAAAATCTAGTGAGTCATTTGAACTTCCTTTATTGAGCAATGGATTCCAGTCCTCTCCTTCGCGAGTGATCATTGTCATTTCCGTCTTGAGTACAGTAAAACTCTGCGCGTCTATGAAAAGCTTGTGCGTCACATGCTTGGAATGGGTGGTTTCAATGATGTAGACCAGTCGATCGTCTATCATGGTGTAGCTCTTGATCTCATATTCATTGTTTGCGGTCTTCATCGAAAAACTTCTGTATAGCACATCATTGATGTGACCCATTGATATGAAAAGGTTGCGATTATTTCGAAGCACGTGAGACCTATACTTGGCGGTAGGATTGCTCTGCCGTGAAGACTGGATGTAGATGCGCTCTGGACTTTTCTTCTGGTACCCCAATCCATAGAGTTCGAATGCAGCTTCATAGAGATCGATATATTCACCGCATTCCCTTTTGTGTGATCTTGTGAAACCTTCTAGCAAATAAGGTTGGGTTGGGTAGTTCACTTCGATATTGTCAATGGCACGTTCCACGACTTCTAAAGCGGTGAGTTGTTCGACTGAAATTTGTACCTCAGGCAAGAGAATGATCCTTTGCTCTAATTCAATAGTCAGCGCCAATGGGTCGGTGACTTTTTTGAGAGAAATTTCCGAGACTTGATAACCGAGCATTGAAGTGATAAGCGACTGCTCAGTTGAAGATTCCGGTAGGGTCAAAGTAAACTCACCTAAAAAATTGGATACAGCTCCTTGAGTACCTTCCGAATTGGTGATGGTGGCAAATGCCAAAGGTTCCTTGGATTGTGCATCAATCACCTTCCCAGAGAAAGTTACTCCTTGTGCATAGGCTGATATTATCCAAATGCCGTGGAATAAAATGCAAAGGACAATATGGTACAAAGCCTTACTCATATTTCAAGGATTCGACTGTATTGGAAGCATAAGACTTTCTGGCTTGTAGGTAGATTACCGCAGCAGCCAGCACCATTACACCGATGGCTACCGCAATGAAGTTGATCGGGTTAAGACTGATTCTGATGGGGTAGTCCGCGAGCCATTGATCGAGCCCCAGCCATAGTAGGGGCGTTGCTATGACGATACCCGCGAGTAATATCTTGGCCAGATCTCTGGCAAATAGATCGAAGAGGTTTATCAGTGAAGCTCCATTTACTTTCCTGATGCCGAGCTCTTTTTCTCTTGATTTGGCGAGCATGAGTAGGATCGCATACATACCCAATAGTGAGAGGATAATTACCAACCCTGAGATGGTGGTCAGCACGTTTAATGAAGCATTTTCATGCTGATATTGCAGGGCATAATCCGATGCAAGGAAAGAGAAATTGAAAGGAGTATTGGGGATGTGCTTGGCCCAAATGGTCTCCATTCGATTAACGGATTGAACATAATCCGCGTTGGGGTCAAGCCTTACCATCGCGTTTGTTGCGGTAGGATAATACCTGAGCACCATAGGCTGAATAAGCTGGTGAGGAGAATTGAAAAAGAAGTTGTCAGTAACTCCTACAATCCGTCCTCCGAATCCATATACATTAAGCTCTTTGCTCACCGCCTCATTAGCCTGCCATCCAAAATGATCTACAAAAGCTTTGTTTACGACGAATGTGCGCTGTGATCTATGCTTCCTGCTGTCGAAGAATTCTCCTGCTACAAGATCGATTTGAAGTGCCTCTAAGTAGTACTGATCTACACCAAGCTCTTCAATTAATTTGGTGTTGTAGGAATGATCAATGGTGTAATCTTCTACCCACGGATCCATTCCGGGTACGGAGTAAGCTTCCAACTGTGATACCACTTCCACAGAAGAGAACTGTCTAATCTCTGTCTTGAAGGCCTCAATAGTGCTTTGAGATGCGTGGTTTGGGAATTGGAAAGTGATGACATCATCGGCATTAAATCCTAATGACTGATCTTGCAAATGGACTGTCTGTCGATAAATGACCAGTGTTGCCAGGATCATGGCAAATGACAATGCAAACTGCACGCCAATCAAAGCTTTGCGTACTGGAGCCTTGATTTGCTTCGTTTCAATGAAGAGTAAGCTGGACTTTTTGGCGGTGAGAACTAGCGCATAAAGTGCAGAAAGCACCGTAGCGGTAAGAAATGATACAGCGAGCCATAGAAAGGACTGCATCAAGGATAAGGTTTCGAAGAATTTGAAATCGACATACTGTCCTAGAAGTTCTGAAGAGAAATAAGTCAGTGTGATGGCTATGACGAGCGCGATTCCAAAATAGATGACTGCCTCCATGAAAAACTCCAAAAACAGTTGCTTTTTGGATGCACCCACCACCAGTTGAACGTTGATGTTTCTAATTCTTCTTAGGAGTTGTGTCGTATAGAGATTGATGTAATTGACAAGCGCGGTGATCAGTATGATCCAACCGATTAACTGGAAAAGAAATATTCTCTCCTTATCCATTTTTGGCGTATCGTATAGCCTGGCTTCACTGAAGTGGACGTCTTGAATATTCTCAAAATCATACTTCAGCGTGACCCCTTCATCTGTGTAGTCGTCGTTGTAATAGTCAATGATTTCAGGAAATGTCCTTTCCAGTTCAGCTATTGAAGTATTAGGCTGCAGGAGCAAATAGACAAATGACCATTCTTCCATATTGTCATAATGGAGGGGTATCAAGAGGTCAAATTTCAAGTCACTATTGCTGGGAATATCATCAACAAGTCCAGTGACCAGGTAACTCTCTTGATTGATACTTAAAGTGAGTCCAATAACCTCTTCACCACGATCGAAGTACTTCCGTGCCATTCGCTTTGTCAGTACAACGGAGTTGGGGTCTTCAAGTGCGGTTTCAGGATTCCCTTCTAACCAGTCAAAAGTGAAAACTTGAGCAAACTCTTCATCAATAAAGAAGACCTCACTTTCCTCGAACTGCTTGACCCCCGTATCGACAACAACTGCTTCCTCAGACTTTAGTAACCTCACCACTTGCTCAACACTCGGGAACTCATCATACATATCCTTGATATAGGCATGTGACCATGCAGTTACATCTTGGAGGTCTGGAGATGTCACCGTTGTTACTACTCTATAGATCCGATCCTTATTTTCATGAAAGCCGTCAAAGTTTTTATGGAACTGTACATAGTCCATGATGAAGAAAAAGGCACAAAATGCCATGCTGAGGCCTCCAATCTTCAGCGCATTGATAAAAGGGTAATTTTTCAGATACCTCAATGATCTGTTGAACTGGTTTCGAAAGTTGAAATGATAAGATTCCGTTAGCCAGATCGAGCGCTTTCTATGATTAGAAAAAGGATTAAAAAGGTTGAGCGTATCCTTAATAAAATGAAGGTTGGCCTTCAGGACTGAGTCTGTTGCCCTGTCCTCGTAGATCTCATATATATCCCCCTGAATGTCCTCCAGATCGGCCTGCAAACAGTACCAGTCCAGTATTCGATCAAAAAGTTTAGGAGGTTGAGCAGCCATGGCTATTTGTTATTAGGGGTCCATCTTACCGAGAATGCTCCCTGAGGGATCGCTTCCCACAGCTGCTGACGCTGCTCCATCAATATGCTCAGAGCCTCCTGACCCAGTGTGCTTACTGAGTAGAATCGCTTGCGTTTACCACCTCTCGTCTTGGTCGCTTCACCTAACTTGGAAAAGACGAATTGCTTTTCTTCAAGCCTGTTGAGTGCCGAGTGGAGAGCACCCATACTGACCTGTCTATCGACCAATTCCTCTATTTTATTTTTGACCGAGATGCCATAGGCTTCATTGCCTAGGACACCTACGGCCAAAAGCACCATTTCTTCAAATTCCCCTAAATGCTTTCCTTTCAACCCCATGCTTTATTTTTATTCAAATGTATATAATATATTTTATATACAAATAGAAAGAATAGCAACTTGTGTGGTTATCCGTGATGTTGTCAGGAAAAAAAGGCCTTAGAGTCACCTCCAAGGCCTTTTGCTTAGCAGAAAAGTTTTTAGAAATTCTAGCTTTGTTACTTGTTTATTATGATAGGGGGCAAGTGGTCAGACTAGTATATCGGGTCAATTCTATAATTGTCAATATGCTCCAGATGTGGGCAGAACACTGGTCAGACCACTCCGAGTGGTGAGAAAGTCGGATACATAAGGTCACAACATTATGTCATTCGCACTTCAATGTATTTACTGGATTGATCGTGCAGTCTTCGCACTTTGACACAAACTGCTGTTTTCTAATGAGTTAGAAAAGAAAAGTGTTAGTCAATATCAATAAGTGACGCGTAAGCCTTACACCACTACTATGAGCTCATCTCCCTAATTTAAAAATCCAATTACCTCCAAAGCCATTAGCTCTACCACTTCCAGGATCTTCGACTTCAAAAGACAAAGTCAAGTTTGTTTCAGTTACATTCACTGTCATTGCGACTCCATCATTACGTTGTAGCTGAGTAACGCTACCAGAAGCAAATGCCCAAGTACCTGTACTAGGCCATACAATAGGAGAAGCTGAGTTTGTTGTGGTAAATGCACCTCCATTGTCATCACCAGAAAACTGTAATGTAAAATTATCCCAGTCAATTGAATTAGTGCCATCAACCGTAACAGCATCTTCTGCATCCACCAACGACCAAGTTGCACCTTCCGCCGTTAACAAAAGCGCCTGTTCTTGCTCAGGGGTTACTAAAACTTGACGGTTCCAAATGGACAATTCTCCTTCTCCCTCACCTATACTGAATAGATGTTGCTGACCTAAAAAGAGAAACTCCTCTTCAAACAACAATTCACCAAAGATACTAGAATAGACAACTGATATAATTTCATCAGTTGAACCTAATTGCCATGTAACGTCTAAAGGTTCGCTTTCATCCTCTGTTACTAATGAAGCCATGGAATTACTTGAAAACTGAACAAACCTCTGGATCTCTTCATATTCCGTGTAATTACCAAATGTAGCTTCCCCTATTAAACTCCATCCGGTAAATGACAAAAGAGAATTTTCAATTTCTTGTTCAGACAATGGTCTGAATAATATCTCACTAAAACCTTCATCGTTAGCAATGATTGCAACGAGTGATTCCTCATCCAAACTGCTGATCAAAGCATAGAAATCATCTCCATTGCTAAATGAGCCACTCAATGCAAAACTTTCAAAACCAAGCTGATAGTTGCTTAGAATGACATTTTCGAATGAGTGATTGTAGATATTATCAAAATACACAATGTCATTTCCAAAAAAAGCTAAACTTACATCACGGTTGAGCTCAATAAGATTACCATTGAAGAAGGTTTCATGACCATACCATTGGGATGACAATAGCAAGTTCTGAAACAGAGTTGGAGAGAATTCATTACTTGTTTCAACTCCATCGGTATAACTATTCAAACGTACTTCAAATGAATTGCCATTACTATCAGTCAAAATGACCGTTAGGGAGAACGGGTTCAAAGAAAGTATGTTGATTGTAAGCTCATTAGATGTATTTGGATTTATTATTAATCTATTGCCGGCTTGATTTAAAAACCAATATCCCCATATCCAATTCTCTTCTCCATACTGATAAATGTCGATCGTCCCATCCAAACTAAAAAAAAGTGCCAAGTCAAGATTTGATTCAAAGAAGTTTACCTCTTGACCATTAGATGTCACTTCATCTACCAGAAACCCAAACTGATCTATAGTTTCCAGCCTAGCATTATTCGTAACTCCTTTACCGCTTTGAGTAAGGTAACTGCGTAATCTTACACCTTCTATGCTTTCGATCTGATCAATCGGGTAATATATGACTCCTCCGTCATCAAAATCACTATTGAACGAATTAGAGATCGGCTCAGACACTCTGTTCGGTAATGGAGGCGGGTTCCCACTGTCTCCAGTGGGACTTGGATCAGGATTAGGGTCTGGGTCAGGATCAGGATCTGGCGTTTGATCGGTAGGTTGAGGATCGGTGGAGTCATCATCACCACAACTTGGTAGGCTAAGACCTAATGAAAGGATCAATAGAAAAATAAAAAGACGAGTCAAAAACATAACTGCAAATTTGAACCTAAGAACGAGATTCTAAAGATCCAGATATGCGACTTTAATTACAAGACCGTAGATATGATTCAAATCAGTCAATAGAATTTACCTGTATATAATTATAGAATTAATCTTTATTACAACTACAGAGAAACGCTATATTCCATCATTTTCATGCGATGACGACTTCAATACAGATAAGTCATAACATGGTCACTCGCACTTCAATGTATCTACGGGATTGATTGTAGAAGCTTTCACACTATGATATGACACAGTTAAAAATGCCACCAAGAAGGTCATGAAACCAGCGACCAGGTACGGCCAAACTTCCAGGTCAATGCGGTAAGAGAAGCCGTTCAGCCAGTTTTGGGTGAGCAAATAGGAGAATGGTATGGCGATCACAAATGCGATGAGGATCAATGTTAAAAACTCCTTTGACAGTAGTACCAATAACTGTGGAGAAGAGATCCCCAGTACTTTACGTACACCGATTTCTTTAGTGCGTTGCTCAACACTAAAAGTAGCGAGTCCGAATAGGCCTAGGCACGCGACCAAAATGGTAAGCCCTGAGAAAATGACAGTTACGCTACTCAACTGTTGTTCCGAGCGATAGGAGTCATTGAGTCGATCATCAAGGAAGAAATAGTCGAAGGGCATATTGGGCAGCACTGAACTCCATGCTGAATTTAAATCCGCGATAGAAGCCTCTATATTATTGTCAACTTTCACGGCTACATACTTGATGAACAAATTGAATGCTCTTGGTCGGGTATTTAGCTTTAAGATGAAAGGTGAGATGGGTTGATGTTTAGAGACCACATTGTAGTCTTTGACTACACCTACAACGCGACCCTTAAGCTGATTGCGGTAGTAGAATCGCTTGCCAATTGCCTCTTCGGGAGTTCCCCATCCCATAGATTTCACCAAGGTTTCATTCACTACGATCGCAAGCGAGTCGTCAGTTTGGATGGTCATATCATAATCTCTACCGGCTACCATCGGGATCTCAAAAGTTTTGGTGAAGTCATGCCTCAGATTGATATGAGCAAATGGTTTCGACTTTTCCATTTCTTCAAATCTGTAGTTGCTTACCTGATGCTTGGCGCCTACTATCTCTTCAACAGCTGTCATTGACTTCACATGTGGACTTTGAAGCGCTGTACTTTTAAATGTCTCGTAATGTGCACCCATTGGAGAGCGGATCACAGGTATCATGAGAATGTTATCCTGATCGAAACCTACATCCTTGTTTTGTAAATGTTGGAGTTGATTGATAGCGACAATCGTACCTATTATCAAGCTCACCGAAACGGCAAACTGAAGTGTCACTAACACCTTCCTAAATGTCAGCCCGCTGGTCTTGAGGTGGGCATTCTTCAGGACAAGAATGGTGTTAAAGTTGGACAACACAAAAGCCGGATAAAAACCAGAAAGTAGTCCAACAACCAAGGCAACTCCTAAAAGACCAAGAACGATGTAAGGTTGGAGTAAAAAATCAAAGCCAATAGACTTATCCGTCAATCCATTAAAGTATGGAAGCGATAGTGCAACTATAATAAGAGCGAATACCATGGCGAGTAATGTCATGAAGACTGACTCGAGCATGTATTGATTGACCAGCTGTGGTTTAGAGCTACCAAGTGATTTACGTACGCCAACCTCTTTCGCTCTTTTCGTTGCGCGGGCAGTGCTCAGGTTGATGAAGTTGATTGCTGCGATGATCAATACGAAGAAGGCGATAGCAGCAAAAATGTAAACGCTTTGAATATTGCTATTAGCGGTAATCTCATAGTCCAGCTTGGAGTGTAAATGAATATCAGTCAGAGGTTGTAACTCGAGATCAACATCATCTACAATGAAATCAGGAAAGAACTTTTCGACAAAGGCAGGGAAATTGGCTTCAACATGTTCTGGGTTGACATTCTCGTTGAGTACGATATAGGTCCAGCATGGATTCCAATACCAATTTTTTGGGTAACCACCACCGTACCATTGCTTAAGACTGCTAAAGGATACGATAAAGTCGAACTGGAAGTGTGTATTCTTAGGAGGGTCTCTAAAAACCCCGACTACCTCCAGATTCTGAGTCCCTTGTAGTTCTAAAAACTTGCCCACAGGGTCTTCACCTGGAAAGTATTTCTTGGCCATTCCAGCGGTGATCAATATGGTATTCGGATCGTCTAAGGCCGTTTCAGGATTGCCTACCAGCAATTCGAAATCAAAGACTTTCAAAAATGTGGAGTCTGCAAAGAACACTTGTGATTCATTGAATGCCTTTTCTGATAATTTATTGGCAAGTGCCAATGTAGGAGACTGAAAATTGAAGAGCCGTACCTGCTGAGCAATCTGATCTGGGTACTCTTGCTGAAGTGTCGGCCCAGTGGGAAATGGCAAGCTTGCCGAATGCTCTCCATTGCCTTCACTTTCGAAATGTTCTAATACTCTATAGATGCGATCCGACTTTTCATGAAATCGATCATAGCTCAGTTCGTCACTGACATATAAAAAAATCAGAATCGAGCAAGCCAGTCCAATGGCTAACCCACTCAAATTGAGGAAGGAATAGACTTTTTGTCTGAAGAGATTCCGGTAGGTGATCTTGAAGTAGTTTCTCCACATGGCTATGGTATTTGAGTTTTCGTTGTTGAGTTTTTTGAAAGCGAAGGGGCGGCATAATGTGAATACTTCGAGGCAGAAGAAGATATCTGCTTTGAACTTGCTGCTGCCATTCTCCAGGCGATCGTCGTAGAGTTCGTAAAGGTCACCACGGAGTATGTCGAGGTGCTTGCTGTGGCAATACCATTCTAGAAATCGATCCGCCCACCTTGGTGGCCCGATGTTCTTTTGATCAGTCATTGCTCAGACCGAGTTTTGGTAGCGTATGATATAAAGAGGCACGCAATTCGTAAGACTGATCCAATGCCTTTCGACCTAAGGTGGTGAGCTTGTAGAATCTCTTACTTCGACCACCGCGCTTGTTGGTAGCACCACCTTCATAAGAATCCAGAAAGCCTTTCTTCTCAAGGCGATTGAATGCAGAATGGAGCGCACCTATGCTTGGATTCCTTTGTGTATGATTTTTAAGTTCCTCTTTGATGGAGATGCTATAGGCATTGTCTCCTAAAGAGCCAATAATAAGTAAAACCAGCTCTTCGAATTCACCCAGCTGTGTGTGTTTCATAGGCTGTTATACGAGCATTTGTATGATTAGTTTCCTAATGGTATATCTAATGAAAGTTTGTTGAATAGTTACTTATTCCTTAACACGAAATCAATAACTAAAACCCCAGCTCCTTAACTGGATCCCAAAAATGCTTATCAAAGTCCTGGATTTGATCATCGATGATCGTGATGCCTTCGGCTTCCAATCGTTGTTGCATACTTGAAGGTGGATTAAAGTGATGCTTACCCGTGAGTAGACCGGATCGATTGACGACACGATGAGCAGGCACTGCCGGATCGGTATGTGCCTGATTCATAGCCCATCCAACCATACGGGCACTTCCTTTCGTACCTAGGTAATTTGCGATAGCGCCATAGCTTGTCACCCGACCTTGAGGTACGAGTTTGGCTACCTCAAATACATCTTCAAAAAAACTACCTTTATCAGCCATATGAGAGACTAAATTAATAATCAGGAATGATCATTTCTTCCTTCTGCGCCCTCCTGGGGTTGAGAATGTGTAATACAGAATAAATGCCATTCCAAAAGCCAATACCGGATACTGCCAATTAGGATTGCCTTCCCGGTAGGTCCTTAGAAAATAGACAGTTGCTAAACCTATCGCCAAAAACCCTATAGCTATGCCGATGAACTTCTTCATGCTTCGAGCAGCAATGTAGTGATTGAATACCATTCGTTATCGAGGCTTACATTGGGTCGAGTAGTACCAGCGCGTCGATACCAGTAATCCGCATTCCATATGTCGCCCTCTACCCAGTGTAAATAGCCATGGACTCGAGACCCTATCTTGGTATCGATATCTTGTGCAATGCTGTGAGCACCATCCCAGTCGTCATTTGCCGCCATCCACATGGCTTTTAGTAGAGGTACACCAAGGCTGTCAGGGCTATCTAGTTGAGCCAGCTCTTCGGATGTCATACTAGTCGATATAACGTTTGGTCAAATCAGCATAGGCATCAATCCGGCGATCTCTAAAGTAAGGCCAGATCCGTCGTACATCTTCAGTTCTCTTTCTATCAACTGTTACCACTACATTCTCCTCTTTGTTGTGAGATGATCTATGCAGGAGCTCTCCTTGCGGGCCGGTAATGAAACTATTGCCCCAAAAGGTAATGCCTTCAGTCACACCTGTCCAGTCCGGTTCATAACCTGTGCGATTGACTGATATTACTGGCAGGCCATTGGCCACTGCATGGGCACGTTGCGAGATCATCCAGGCATCTAACTGGCGATCCTTCTCATCTTGAGTGTCACCCGCTTCCCAGCCTATTGCGGTAGGATAGATGAGCACTTCTGCTCCGGCTAGTGCCATTAGTCGAGCGGCTTCTGGATACCATTGATCCCAACAGATTAATACCCCCAGTTTGCCTAAAGAGGTTTGAATAGGCTCAAAGCCCAGGTCACCAGGAGTGAAGTAGAACTTTTCGTAATAAGCAGGGTCATCTGGGATATGCATTTTGCGGTAGCGCCCAACCATCGATCCATCTTTGTCAAATACCACAGCTGTATTATGATAGATACCGGGAGCTCTTTTTTCGAAAAGAGATGTAACCAACACAACACCCTGCTCCTTTGCGGTTTGAGCAAATTTTTCGGCAGTAGGGCCGGGAATCGATTCCGCAAGGTCAAACATGTTGGTGTCCTCAGCCTGGCAGAAGTAGATGCCGGAGTGAAGCTCCTGAAGTACCACTAGCTCTGCGCCTTGACGGACACACTCTGCGATACCCTCTATGGACTTAGCGATATTCTCATCCTTGGATGATCCACAAGTCTGTTGGACAATTCCTACGTTCATCGGTTATGTTTTTAACGGGACTCCTTCAGGATACTGCATGGTCACACAATGCAGGCTACCATGCTGTTGGATCAAAGGTAGACAATTGATGCCGATCACTTCTCTATCATGAAATACACTTGAGAGGATTTCAAGGGCCTCAGCATCTTGGGATACGTTATAGGTTGGTACAATCACAGCACCATTGCAAATAAGGAAATTGGCGTATGTCGCAGGCAATCTATTGCCTTCTTCGTCGAAACACGGATCAGCCATTGGTAGAGGTATTAGCTCGTAAGGCTGACCATCAGATTTGGTGAAACTCTTGAGTTGAGATTCCATTCGCTGCAAAGGAGCAAAATGCTCATCATCTCGGTCTGTACATTGTACGTAGGCGATAGTCTCTCTATTGCAAAATCTTGCTAACGTGTCAATGTGTCCATCTGTATCATCACCTGTGAGATGTCCATGATCAAGCCAGAGTATTCGATCCAGACCAAACTGGCGCTTCAGGTTCTCCTCAATCTGTTGCTTTTCCAGGTCAGGATTGCGGGTTTTCGATAGGAGACAGGATGAGGTAGTCAGTAAGGTGTCAACACCATCGCTCTCGATAGCCCCACCTTCTAGCACTAGCCGCGGCATAGAAATGGGGATCGAACCGAAGATACCCTGATCATATAGATGTTGCGTGATACGATTATCCAGGCCAAAAGGGTACTTCTGACCCCAACCATTGAAGTCAAAGTCCAGTAGACATGTGTGATTGTTTTCCATCACCGTGATAGCGCCATGGTCTCGGGCCCATGCATCGTTACTGGGAGCTACCGTAAAATGCAAATTGTCAGTCTTATCAAAGTACGACTTGACAGTGGTCATATCATGGCACACAACGAGCACTGTTTGATACTTAGCTACCGCCGAAATCAGATCGACAAAGCACCTAACTACCTCATCATAATGGTCCGCCCAATCACCCTGCTCATGAGGAAAGGTGAATTGGACAAATGCCTGTGGCTCCCACTCGGCAGGAAGACGGATCATAGGATTTTTGGCATAAAACTACCGCAACAGCAAGACTTTACCTTTTCGGAATCTTGTTTTGCCGGCCCTTGATGTATAGCTAATCTCATAGTAGTAGGGCCCTTGAGGCATTCGGTCACCATTGAATCTGCCATCCCAGAATTCTTCACGAGAATTTGACGTAAAGACCACCTGACCATTCCTATCCACGATATTGGTGCGGATGTCTGTGATGTTTTCAAACACAGGCCTGAAGAAGTCGTTCAGCCCATCATTATTGGGTGAGAAACCGCTCGGAATGCTGAACACAAAACCTTGCTCTACATTTAATGTGTCACTGAATGAAGCTACACATTCTACTTCATTTTCGATAGTCAGCGTGACAATGTACTCACCCACTGATTCGAACTGGATCGTCGGATCTTGCTCTGGTGATGCTCGTTCATCTCCAAAATCCCAGAACCATGTGGTTAATGCAGGTCCTACCGTTTGATCTTCAAAGCTGATATCATAATCTATCGCTAACTCCTGGAAATTGTAAGTGAAGTCAGGTTGCAGATCATACTGGTGGTCGATTTCAACGATGGTGTCATTGACACAACCAGCGTCATCCATTACTGATAGGGCGTAATCACCTTTGGCCAAACCGAAGAAGTCATTGCGTACATCGAATGCGGAACTGTCAAATGAGAACGTATACGGAGAAGTGCCGCCTATGCCTTGTACGGATATCTTGCCATTCTCGGTAGTGGGACACAGGTTGTCGACAAACTCGAGGAAGTTGAATCCAAGCGGATCTGGTGCCTCCACAATGATAGGGTCAGTTTGCGCATCACATAATGTGCTATCGGTAACTGTCAGGATGTACTCTGCTGGTGGAAGACTATCCAGCACAAGGGTATCAGCGATAGGTTCTCCACCGCGCTCCCAAAGGAATGTATATGGAGCTCTTCCACCAGAGACGGTCGGGATAATGGAGGCATCATATGGGCCAGGACATGTATTGTCTTCTTTGACATAATCAATAATGATTGGCAATGGCTGATTGACCTGATATCTCCTGGTGATTTCGCAACCTTCAGCATCCCGAATGATGCATTGATAGATGCCTACTTCGAGATTGCTCAACCTAGAAGTTGTATCGGGAAGTGTCTCCCCTCCGGTACTCCATTCATAGGTATAGTTACCATAGCCTCCTGTAGGTTGTATTGAGATGGAACCATCTCCGCTTCTAAAGCAACTTAGATCAGTCGTGACATTATTCGCGTCCAGGACCGGAGGATTGATGATCTCAAAAGTTCTGGTCTTGGTACAGCCATTGGCATCTTCAACCTCTACTGTGTACATACCAGGACTTATGCCCTCGAGAGATTCAGTATCCAATGCAAACAATACACTGTCCCGATACCAATTGAAGCGATAGGTGGATGTCCCTCCTTCTTCGACTATAACAGGGCGTATAGCGCCATCTGTTCCATCGTTACAAGTCACTCTATCGATCTCGCCTTGAATAGTAAAGCTGATCTCCGGCTCTGTTACTCTTATCGTATCCGAATTGACAACACAGCCATTCGAGTCTTCGGCTCTTACTGTATAATTGCCTGCAACCAATTCTGAAAGATCTTCCTGCAGACTAACTAAGGTGCTGTCGCGTCTCCATTGGAACGTGTACGGCGCAGTGCCCTCAGTGACATCTATGTCAATACTGCCTGTGGCGTCTCCCTGACAGAATATATTCTGAACCGTAGGGATAATTCTGATGGCTAAAGGATCTAGGATTAAAATAGTGGTGTCCTTAACGCAACCGACTGTATCGGTAATGGCAATATTGTACTCGCCGGCACCTATCCCTGCTAATCTGAAACCAGTATTGTCGATGGGACCAGTTGAGGCCTCTGACCATGTCGTTGTGAATTCGCCATATCCACCAATAGGATCAAGCTGGATGATGGCCGTTTCAGCTCCATTACAAATGAGTTCCGTAACCTCAGCTCTCGCGAAGATCGGATCAGGATTGATCAAAGTGACACTGGCTTCTTTCATGCAGCCAAAAGCATCGGTCACTTCTGAGCGATAAGTGCCCGGCCCGAGCTGATTGATCTCGATTTCGGTAGAGAATGGTACAGTATCGTCATCTTTGAACCACTCCACTTCAAAATCGGTCGGATGGCCAGCATCGGGTTCAATAACAGCTCTGAGTATACCGTCTGAAGCGTCGTTACACGTTATAGCCTGAGGCCGAGCCACTCCTCCATGGAAAGTGGTCGTTCGTTCATCTATAGTGTAGCTTGCTGTAAACGAAGGGCAAGCACTATTCTCATCTATCGTAACAGTGTATACTCCGTCAGCAAGATTCGTTATCCTTGATTCTGCAGTATCTGCAGCAAGAACATCTTCATCTCTTTGGAAAAACTCACCGTCTTTCTGCCAGGTAATATCAAAAGGCCCTCTACCCCCAGTGATGTTAATGGCAATTTCTCCATTGGTCTCTCCAAGACACTTTATTTGAGTAATACTGACGTTTCCATCAGGCACTTCGATTGGTTGAATATCTTCTATTACATATGGGTCATCCAAATTACTCTTGGCACAGCCCGATTGGTCAGTTACTACAACAAAGTAGGTGCCCGGCCCTCTGTTAGAAAGTGTAGCGGTCGTTTCACTTCCGAGGATATCAGCTGGTAGTGTTGACTCTCGGTACCATTGATAGTTATAGTCTGGAGCTCCTCCAAGAGGCTCTACAGTAATACTCGCATCATTATCTCCGGCACAAGTGATTTGATTGATTATGGGATTTAACGTCACTTCAGGATTATCCTCAATTGTAAAGGTTTGAGTCGTAATACAAGAGCCAGGTGTATTATCATTAATTTCTAACTCATATTGGCCGGCTGCAAGTGCAAGGTTGTTTGGCGGTGTAATGCTATTGCCAATGACCTGTCCATTATATCGCCAGGTATAACTAAAGCTATTCTCGCTAATAGGCGGTGTAGGTTGATTGTTTATGGTGATCTGAATATTAGTAATAGAACCGTCTTGCTCACCGAAACAGGTTTCATTGGTGACATCAGCGTCAACCACTACTGTAATGGGTTCGTCAATCGTGAATGTTTGTGTTACTTCCGATCCATCACAAGTAGTAGCTTGGTTGATGGTAACTGTATAGTCTCCAGGTTCTAACTCTGATATATCTTGTTGGTCGGAGAAGAAACCATTGGGACCGGTCCATTCGATGATGTAATCACCACCATCTCCACCGTCTAACTCCAGACTGATGGCCGCTTCTGAAGGCGAGGAGTCGAAACAAAGCTTATCATTGATGGTGAAGTTTGTTATTTGTATTGGTGTGTAAATGATGATAATTCCAGATTGAGAAACGGTACATAGATTAGCATCTGTTACGGTAGCGATGTAAGTACCATCACCTAGGCCTGTGATAGTATCTTGATCTACAAATCCTAAATCATTACCTGCTTGGTCACGCCATGTAATGTTATAAGTAGGAGTGCCACCAGTGATATTTTGAACATAAATCTCACCGTCAGTAGCTATATCACAAGACAATTGTTGCGTAGCAATGGTAAACTCAAGTGGCAGGTTATCATCTAACACGAAACTATTTGTGAAGAAGCAACCATTGCCTCCGCCAAACGAGTTGTCATTGATCTCAATTCGATACTCACCGGCTGTTAACTCATCTATGGTTAATGAGTTGCTATTGGCAATTTCAGTTTCTGAGCCGTCAGATTGTACTTCATACCAAGTTTTAATGAAGTTGGTGGCATTTTGAATATTTCCTCCACCGTCTACCACTCTTACAGTAATAAGTCCATCATCTTCACCAGAGCAACTCACCTGAGTGATGTTATCTACTTCAATAAACAATGGGTCAGGTTCTGATATAGTGAACGTTCTTGTTCTATTTCCAGCGCCATCCAACAGTTGGAACACATCACATATCGCATCCCCATTGCCATCGAGTGCATCAATAGCCAAAGTGTAATCTCCCGGTTCCAGGTCAGTTAAGTCTTCTTGATCGGGCAACACAGTAGTACCATTATAGACCCAAGAATACCTAAACGAATTAGTTCCTCCTGATATGGTAATATCTATAGAGCCGTCATTAGCATCAATACAACTGGCATCTGTAAGCGTGCTGGCAAAAATAAAGTCGTCTATGGGGTCAATTACTACATCTACTGTTTCTGTACAGGTTATATCATCCACGATAGTTATTTGATAAGCCCCTGCTTCCAAGTTTTCCCTTACAAGAGGATTTGGTCCAGTAATTGGATTCAATACATCCCCGTTTCTTATCCAAGTAATTGTATAGTTTGGTTGTCCTCCGTCAACATCTAACGTAATGGAAGCTTCGTTCACTCCGGGGCAGGTATTTTGAACCACATCCGTCAATACAGTAATGGGCTCGACATTGATGACAGTATAAACAGAGCTCACTGTACATAGAGCGGTTACCCCAGCAGAGAACGAATCATGAATGATATCGAGTCTGTAGTCACCGGACTCAAGTCCGCTAAGGAGAGTGTTATTTGACTCTATGATGCTCATATCAGAAAGTCTTGTCCATTGGTAAGTAAATGTCGTTGGATCTACGCCACCTGGAACATTGGTCACGCTTAATACTTCAATTTGTCCATCTTGAACTTCATCGCAGGTAACGTCTCGTACATCAACAACAAAGTCGAAAGTGCCCGGGTCGGTGATGGTATATGTATTTATATAGGCGTCACAAGTCTCACCATTGCCTCGATCATCAATTACTGTGACTTCATAGTCTCCTGGTACTAAATTGGAGATGGAGTCCTCATTTGATATAATGGTTCCGTTTAGTTCCCATTGATAAGTTATAGTGCCTGAGCCACCTTCTACCCTGAGGTTAATGGCACCATCATTTGATCCACTACAAGTGATTTGTTCGACACTTTCAGTAATTGTGTAATCTGGAATCGGGTCAATCACCTGGGCAAAAGGTAGGCTACAACCATTATTATCCGTAATGGTAACCTCATATGTGCCCTCACCTAGACCGGTTTGACTGTTTGTAGTACCGCTAATTCCAACCCCATTTCTTGTCCAAGAATAGGTGTAGTCGGTTAAAGTGGTATTACCTCCCTGTGGTACCACTTCAATACTAGCAGTATTAAAACCAGGGCCAGGGCACGTGAGTTGCTGTACAGTGGCGTTGGGTACAATCTGATCGTATTCAATCACTTCAAAAGATTCTGTAATTGAACATCCCTCAGGAGTCAGAACTGTCAGATCGTAAATTCCCGGAGCTCGATTATTAAGAAATGATGTATTTACTCCAGGAGATTGATCTATGCCCATGTCATCAGTCCATGTATAAGTAAAACCTGAGGATGATGGGCCATTCTGTACATCAACACTTATACGGGCGTCTGTGTCCATATTACAAGTCACTGTTAGCACACTTGTTCCATCGTCCACAACGGTATATGCTGTGGGCTCTGTTATTATAAATGTATTATCATAGACATCACATAAATCTGGATTAGTTACAAGAGGATTTGAATCTCGTACTACCAGTCTATACGATCCAGGGCCAAGATCGGTGATCTGTTCTTGGTCACTGAAGAAGTTACCATCCAGTGTCCAGCTAAAAGTGAAATTATCAAAACCTCCGGAGAAGCTAGGAGTCAATGCTCCGTCATCTGCTCCGTTGCAAGAAATCTGCACTACGTCGGATGCATTGATATCAATTACAAATGCTGGAATCTCTTCCACCTCAAGATTGTTTACAGTTACTCCACATCCATTGTTATCCGTGATGACTACTGAGTAAATACCAAAATCAAGGCTGTTAATAAAGCTGTCTGTACCGCCATAAGGGAAGCCATTTCTAAACCATTGATAGCTGTAAGGTGGGTCTCCACCTAATGGATTAAGTGAGATGGAGGCATCCATGTCTATACGGCAATCCATTTGGTCGATAGTGGCGTTAGGATTTATTGCTGTAAATTCAACTATGACAAAGTCTTCAGAAACGATACAGTTATTAGTTGCATCATACTCAACCTCCAGGCGGTAAGTGCCCACTGGCTGATTAAGAATTTCGGTCACATCAACAGCAATGGGATTTGTATCGTTAGGTAATGCATACCACCGCAAGTCGAAAGGACTTGGATCAACAACACTCCCATCGTTGAGTTCGACGGAAATAGAACCATCCATTCCGCTGTTACAGACAGGGTTGGTAATGGTCTCAACGATATCGAAGATGGCCGGCTCTGTGATCGTGTAGCTTTCAGTATATACCGTACAGTCATTGCCTCCCACTACATCAGTGACGGTAAGCTCATATAAGCCAGGAGCCAAACCAGTTATATCCTCATTACTGCTGTGGAATGATCCATTGAATGTCCATAAGAATTCTAGGGTGCCATTGGCACCTGTTACATCAATGCTTATGGAACCATCGTCAGCCCCATTACAGGTCACATCCAACTCCTGTTCTGTCAAGACAACAAAATCAGTAAACGTAGTGATAGTGAAATTTTCAACCACCACACATCCCTGTTGATCAGTTAGAGTGACTTCATATAATCCACCTTCAAGATTAGAAATAATGGGTCCACTATCACCTGTATCCACTCCGTCTTTGGTCCAGGAGTACATGTAGGTACCAAACCCCCCGGTAGGAGATAAAGTAATACTGGCAGTATTACCCGCACCCATCGGACCTGGAGGGCAGATGTTATCTACCACGACTTCATTTAACTCAATTGTATTGAATTCACGTACCTCAAAAGAGGCTTCTTGCACACAGCCAACAGTATTGGGATAGTTGTCATTGACACTGACTCTATAAATTCCAGGGCCGAGATTGTTAATGACTTGGGTATTACCTGCGGTGAAAGTTGGATCCCCATCTTTTGACCAAGTGTAGGTGAATTCATTCTCCCGAGTAGGGTGCATTTCTCCCATGGCACCAGGCTCTACAAAGTCAATTTCGATCTCTACTGACCCATTATTGTCACCATTGCAAATGACATTATTTATGGCCACCGTGTCAATCTCGTAAGTAGTGGCTGGGTCAAATATTTCTACTGTAATTATCTCTGGGTCACAATCATTAGCATCGGTGACATTTACTTGATACATTCCCGCCTCCAAACCAGTAAGGTCTTCGTCTGTACTAAACTCGATCAATGATCCATCTTTAAACCAGCTGTACTTGTAGTCTGTACCGCCAATTGGCGTACCTCCCGTTACAGTGATATCAATTGATCCATCAGAACCGCCAATACAAGCGTTTTGAATTACCGGGTCTGCGTCTATAACGATTGGATCTGGTATTCCAACTGTAAAAGCCTGTTGTATCTCACAGCCCCTGTCGTCGGTTACTGTCACGACGTAATTTCCGGCGTTGGCTGGGTCATTACTCAAGCTTAGAGTACTTGTTGTTCCTGCTTTTGATTCATTAAGTACTTCCACTGCACCGAATGTCCAGCTATAGGTGTAATTGGGTGTACCTCCCTCGATTACAATCGATAGAGATACATTACCACCCTCTGGACAAGGAATGTCCTGGTCATTGAAGACGAAACGGAATTCCTCTGGTCGGTTGATTTGAAATGTATCAGTTTTCACGCAACCAAACCCGTCAATTACCTCTATAACATAGGCTCCTTCCGCTAATGTATCTACTTGTTCTACTAGTGTTGGCTGTGAACTATCCAACAAGAGGACACCATTGATGTCATACCAGTTAATGTCCGTAATGGGGTGGGAAGCATCAGTCTTACCAATAACTATTTCTGCTTGACCAATATCCGGATCGTCAAAGCAGGCAATGTCAGTAGTGTTGATGGCATCAATCGAATAGGTAGTTGACGGTTCGGTGATATTCTCAGTTTGAGTATCTGTACAGCCATTGACCAAATCCCTAACAACAAGGTCATAACTGCCAGCCGGAAGGTCCTCGAAGATGGGTTCCTGTTGAAAGTTAGCTCCTCCGTCAATGGAATATTCGTAGGCTGCTAATCCACCTCCTGTGGCCGTCATGGTAATGGATCCAGTGGATTCACCTCTACAGAGGACGTTGACTATATCAACATTACTAATATCTATAAACTCGGCAGGTTCGGTGATCTCAACCGTATCTCGCTTCACACAATTGAAATGATCCGTGACTGTGGCAACATAGATGCCAGGACCCAGACCGGTAATAGAGTTGTCATTGTCAACATCAATTTGGGGTACCACAATCGCACCTTCGATCTTATCCCATTGGACGAATTGGTTGATACCCGGCTGTCCGTGAGGCAGATTATTAGGATCTCCATTATCTCTGAGGTCGTCCCATATGATGTTCAAATCTATTCTGCCATCATCTGCCTCTTTACAGGTTACGTTTGTAGGTAATGCCTGAAGTTCAAAGCCGTTATAAATAACAAAAGGGAATTGTCTCTGACAAAGATTTCCATCAGTCACCGTCACTGCATAATCGCCTGCAACAAGGTTGTTTATGGCGAGACCAGTTGCAGTAAAGCCATTGGGCCCTACCCAGTCGTAGGTATAAGGAGGTGTGCCTCCTACAGTAGTAAGAATGTTGATTCGACCATTCTCATCATCTAAATCTGGGATTTGCAGGCTGTCACAAGTGGTGAACCTTACCTCTTGTGTGATAACTATTGGGTCTGGTTCTGTCACAGCCACGCCATTGAGAATGGCTATACAACCATCGTCATCTTGAACTGCAAGGTCATAAACGTTAGCGCCAAGATTTGGGAAAACTCCTCCATTCGCCTGGAAACCAGCTGCTTCGAAATCGGGCTCTGTTGATCCTCCAGCTCCGGCAATGATAGAATAGGTGTAATTACCATTGCCTCCTGAACCGCTTACCTCAATAAGCCCATCATTGGCTCCATTGCAGGTAGCATTGTCAGAGTTATCAAGACCAATAGCTATTGTACTAGCCACTTGGGGCACAGCAATTGGGTCAATAATCTCAATACAACCTAATGCATCTCTTACCGCTACGCTGTAATCTCCAATATTTAGTCCATTGAAGATACCTCCATTATTCAAGAACCCACCAAAATCTGCTGTCGTAGCAGGAACTCCGGGATACGCTATAAGCGCATATTGATAAGGGCCTGTGCCATTAGCACCGGTGATCGATATGCCTCCATCACCATCGTCACATGAGGCCTCTGTAATCACGGGTAAATTGAATCCTAACGGAACGGCAGATTCCAGCACATCTACAGTACCACCTTGGATAGCTCCATCTGAAGTCCTTGTGACCACTACAGTGTAGGTGTCTGCGGCTAAAGCACCAATACTCGTCAACGTCGTAGTATTCGTGTATCCACCTATACTGGTCCAGTCGAATGTATACGTATCCGCAGGAACTATTGGATCTGTTACCACAATAGTAATCGCACCTGAATTGGCTCCATTACAGGCGTTTGTTACTTGAAAGTCTAACGTGAACTGTGCAGAGGCCATGTATGATATTGAAATCAGGCCAAACGTTAAAAGAACACGGGTAAGACTAGATGATCTATTCATATTACTCTCCATCTATATCTATGATTAAATAGGTAGTGGACATTTCAATAACCTGCTGGACCTTGGTGGTTTATTTGGATCGGATAAGTCGAAGACATAAGTCAATGAAAACTCATGTGCACCTCCGGGACTGACTGTGTTATGGTTGAGATAGTAATCGTAGCTATAGCCAAATGTGAATCCAAACTTGCGCACGCCGGCCATTAGGGAAACAGCGTCGTTATTATTATCTCCGACTGGAATATTGCGATAGAATGTACCCAACATTACTGGTTCGATGGTGGCATAAAGACCAATATCGATCTGGGTAAAATCTCCTTGGGTTACCAGACTAACACTTGGCATAACACTCCTCTCCGGAGCATTTCTTGGTCTTCTCAACCTGTTGTAACCTCGACCTGATAGGTCAAAGCGATAACCGCCATGCACCGACACTCTACGTTGAAGGATCTCCTGCCCGTCAGCTAAAAAAGTAATATTGTTTTCAAGCAAGTTGTGTGCTGCAACGCCGACCCAGTAATCCTGGCCAAAGACGAGGGTCCCAAAGGCAACATCAAAAAAGTTGACCCGATTCCCTTCAAAGTTTTCGGCAGTCTGTCCCATGAAGTTGCCCTGTCCATCTAGCTGATCAGCAAAGAGGATGTCACTAAAGTTGATGCGGTTGCCGGTGTAGGAAAATTGCAGCGCCGGCTTGATAGCTAACCAATCACTGACCTGAAAATCGTAGCTAACGGGTATGGCGATCGTGGTAGAGTTGTAGCCTGAAAATTCATCCTTGTCATCAAGGATCAATAGGCCTGTGTTGATTTGATAATCGACGAAATTGTAGTCTACAAAAGCTGAGAGCGTAGTGAAATTAGATTGAGAACTGGTACCCTGAATTCTGTAATTGAGCCCTGCGCGCCCTACATCTGACGTTCCTGTGAAAGCAGGATTTAGATACAGCGGGGCTTGATAAAACTGAGAGAAACGAATGTCCTGAGCAAAGCAACTGCAGAAACAAATGAAGTAGAGGAGGCCGCTCGCCAACACTCTGGCGTGGAGGTTTATGTGCATGACAGGTCGATTATATTTATTGACGGTCGCTCGAAGACGAATATCTAATTTAATGCAAACTTCAACTAAAATGTAATTATTGCAATTAATTCTTCTTAATGTTCAATTAATTGAACTAATGTAATTCCACGCTAGTTGAATTTCAACCTTCTAACCGACTTACTGCACTGTGAAAATCTGAATCTTAATAAAACGGCACCAAGCACAACTGCTCTTGCGTATACCGCTTTGACAAATCCTTTTCTCTTTCTCTTCAAGGCAAGGCTGAGTAACAAACGTAAGAAGTTAAGAATTAGTGAGTCAACTTCAAAAAGAGTGAACTATATCACTCAATTATTTAATTTCCTTTTCATTTCTAGCATTCACAAAAACGATATTGCCGACCTCATCATAACCATCGAAAGTCTTCTCGCCGAGTTGCTTGACTGCCTCACTGCGAAAACCAATAATAGTCATATCGGCATTGGTCGAGATATCGTTGATGATCTCTTTTTTACTTCGATCTTCAGTTTTTGGAATTGCTTCTATATTGTTGGCCGAGATAGGTAACCTCCCTTCTCTGGTGAGTTGCAAAAGCTTTTGCTTCTGCTCGTCCAGGTTGTCCTCAGGATATATCGCAAAGATCTTGATCTGGGCTTTCTGCCAGTCAGGATGTCCCATAATGATGAAACCCATCAATATCATGAGGTTGGCGTTTTCATAATCATTTTGAGTGATCCAGATATGTATTTCCTGATGATATCCGAATCCCTTTTCTGAAGTCCCTAGTACGCAGATATCAAAATCAGCAGAACGCACCAGTGGAATGTTGTCGATAATATGTTTTGTCCTGTCTTCTGCTGTTTTGGAAAACTCGAAGAGAAACATATTGCCGTCCTTGCCAGAAATACTAGGTAGCTGAAGGGATTGTGCAATAGCTGTGGTGTAGGATGGCGAGACCATGGTATCCAGATACACATTACTTTTTACCCCACCAGCCATTTTGATCAGCTCGTAGAGGTCGTGTTTGGCCTGTTTGTTGGTCTCTCGCGATAGATATCCATCGATCAAATAAATGTAAGTGCCAAATCCATAACGATGACTCATCCATCTAAGCAAATCGAAATCCCCAGTACGTTTGAATGCGTTTTTGGAGATGCAGATAACAGATGGGCGCCAGTCTTCATCATCTTTTTCGGCCTTTTGGAGAAAGACCTGCAGTGTGCGCGCCAACTGAAATATCGCTCCCTGGAAAATCTTTGCCATACCTTGCTTGTCTTCATTCACGCGTGTGATGATGAAATAGATCACGATCATGATGCTCAATGACCCAAAAGCGTAAGGCGCATTCATTGAAAACATCAGGTAAAAACACATGATGGCACCTATCAGGGAGAAATACCACTTGGACTTAAATGCAGGTCGATAAGAAGGGTCAGCTGCAAAATGATGTAAAAAGGAGATGAGACATATTGCTCCATAAGTCACCATGAAAAACATAGAAATGACTTCTGCTACAAAATCGACATTGCCAATGACGACAAAGGCAAGTGCCAAGGCTGCTGTGACTAATACTCCGTTGATCGGTTCCCTGTTTGTGCCGGCTTCTTTGGCGAGCCAATTGTTGAGGCTGGGTATGCCAAACACTTTATCACTGGCAAGTGCCTGAAGGGTTCGGGGTGCAACCATAATCGAGCCTAGTGCAGAGGATAGTGTGGCACTTATCAAGCCAATGAGAATGATCGGACCCCACGTGGCAATATTGGCCATAATGAGTTGATTTTCTGCCAAATCGGCCGGGCTTGCAGCTATGTTCAACTTGAATGCTGCAGCTGTGTAGATCAACATTCCCGCTAGAGTAGCCAATATGGTGCCTGCTGGTATCGACCTCTTAGGATCACGAAGATCACCTGACAAACCAACACCAGCGGCCATGCCCGTGAAGGCTGGAAATATGATGGCGAAGACGTAAAAGAAGTCATCACCATTGGGGATACGGGCAAGAAAATCCGTAGAGTGACTTGTTTGGTAGTCGGTAGTACCTCCAAAGAACATAGCCAGGGAGACAAATAGGATGGTCACTACACCGTACAGGGCTTTGATGCCTATATCTGCACCTTTAGTGAGCATCAGTATGCAGATGATGAGTGTGAGTGGTATGCTCACAAAACGCTTATCATATATGTCGAGATTGTACTCCGTATTGAGCCAATCGAAGAGCGGCTGGAAAGCCTCCGCACATGCAATAATGTAAAAAGATACGCTGATGGCCTGCGAAAGGTAGAGTGTGACACCAATAGCGGCTCCAATGTTGATGCCAAATGATCTGGAGATGATATAGTACACGCCACCACCTTCAACCTTTTGATTGGTGGCAATCTCTGCTACGGCCATTGCCGTAGGTAGCGTCACCAAATGGCCTATGACTATAATACCGAGTGTTCCTAGCAGGCCGACATGACCGACAGCATAGCCAAATCTTAGAAAAAGCACAGCTCCGAGTATCGTAGATATGGTGGTCATGAAGACCGGTAAGGTGCCAAAGTTGGCCTTGGAGGAAACTGGTGCTGATGTCTTCATTTAGCCGGTTAAAGATACCCAATCGACCCTAGTACCAACGTCCGATTCCTTAAATCTGCGGTAGTGGGGAAACTTATTTTGTTCTTACCAGAAAACTTAACAGATTGGTCGTCATATCAATTCACATTAGCATGCAAGGAAAGCTTCTATACTATTCCATTGTGGTGGCTCTGGCAGGTTTTCTCTTCGGGTTTGATACAGTCGTTATCTCCGGAGCGGATGAGCAATTGCAGGCACTTTGGCAGTCTTCCAGTCTCTTTCATGGTTTTGTGGTAATGTCAATGGCCTTGTGGGGGACGGTAGTTGGTGCTCTATTTGGTTATATACCCACTGACAAAATAGGAAGGAAGCAAACGTTGATATGGATCGGTGTTTTATACACTATTTCTGCGATAGGCTCGGCAGTAGTTTCTGATCCTTACACATTTTCGTTTTTCAGGTTTTTGGGTGGATTAGGTGTAGGTGCCTCGACTATCGCTGCACCAGCCTATGTCACGGAGATTGCTCCTAAGGAGCGTCGTGGTAAGTTAGTAGCGCTCTATCAATTCAATATTGTACTTGGAATTCTGATCGCGTTTGTATCCAACTACCTGCTCAAAGATCTGGGCGATAATGCCTGGCGGTTTATGATTGGGGCGGAAGCTATTCCAGCAATTGTTTACTGTTTTATGGTATTTGGGATACCTAAAAGTCCAAGATGGTTGATACTGCACGGCCGGGACAGGGTACAAGCCAAAGAGGTCTTTTTAAGCCTGAAAATCGCTTCTGAGGAAGAACTGGACACAGCTATCGCCGCAATAGAAAAGGAGGCCGAACGGGCCGAGTTGGACCAGGAATCTATCCTTCAAAAGAAATATAGATTACCTGTCTTCCTGGCTTTTTTGATTGCCTTCTTTAATCAGGTGAGTGGTATCAATGCTGTACTTTACTATGCTCCCAGGATCATGTCTGAAGCGGGTTTAGATAAAAGTGTAGCTTTTTTGAGTAGTATAGGTATAGGGATTACTAACATGGTTTTCACCCTACTTGGTCTCTACCTCATTGATCGACTGGGGAGGAAAGTGTTGATGTACATTGGTTCACTGGGCTATATCTTATCGCTATCACTCGTAGCGACAGCTTTCTTTGCTGGTTGGCAAGGTATGGCCGTTCCGATTTTTCTTTTTGTTTTTATTGGGGCACATGCCATTGGGCAAGGCACGGTGATTTGGGTTTTCATCTCTGAGATCTTTCCCAATCATCTTCGTGCGAAGGGCCAATCTCTTGGTAGCTCAACCCACTGGGTGATGGCTGCACTGATCACGGTATTTATGCCCCCGCTACTGAGCAACACTGAGAACCCTGGTTACGTATTCATATTCTTCACAGTGATGATGGTATTTCAACTTCTATGGGTGAAGATGATGATGCCGGAGACAAAGGGGGTATCGCTTGAAGATTTACAAAAGAGACTAGTAAGATAATCCGTTGCTCATTTCTCCTGACTTGATAAATACCAGTGATTATTTTTGAAATCAGTAGTAATCCTGGAGCTGTTCGTTTGAACCTTAAGATATATTGTTAAAGCCAATGATATTCAATTACCTCAAAATCTTTATCCGCTTTTTTCGCAAGAGCCCACTGCTCAATAGCTTCAATATGTTAGGGATCACGGTGGCTTTGAGCATGACACTTGCAACAATGATCTACGTGTTGAACGAGCTGAGTTTCGACAGGCATTTTTCACAAGCAGATAGTATATACAGGATGACCTATCGCTTCGCTAATGATGCCGGTTATGATATCCACTGGGCCCGGATGAACCAGGATTGGGTCAATGAAATGCCAAATGCCTTTCCACAAATTGAGGAACTGATAAGGTTTCAGGATTTTCGTCCTCGCAATGTGATAGTCGGTGATCAGAAGTTTAGAGAGGAGTATGCATACTCGGTCGACTCTGATGTGTTTCAACTGTTCGACTTTGAGTTTATTGCCGGTAGGCCTGAACAGGCACTATCGCAACCTAACTCGATCGTACTAACTGAGTCAACTGCATTCAAGTATTTCGGAGATATTGATCCTATCGGAAAACAGGTGACCACCATGCGAGAAGGGAACAAGACCAACCACCTTGTCACCGGGGTGATTGAAGACCCCTCCAACTTATCGCATCTGCCCATTACGTTCCTAAGCTCCATCAATTCGGAGGAGGAGAGGAAGGGTTGGGCATACATATATGTGCTGCTCAACGAGCAAAGCAAAATAGAGGATTTAGCTACTCAGATGGATGATTTTCTGGTAAGCCGTGATGAAAACTTAGATGAGTTGACGGTACATTTTCAGCCGCTGACTGATATCCATCTGCACTCTGACCTAAGTCGCGAACTCAAGGCTAATGGCAATGTCGATTACATCATACTGTTTTCGGCAGTATCTATACTATTGCTACTCATCTCGGGGATCAATTTCGCCAACTTCAATGTGGTGAAAGCCCTTACCAGAACCAAAGAAATAGGCCTCAGGAGAGTCTTAGGGGCAGCTTCATTGCAAGTTCGCGGTTTGCTGTTTACAGAAGTTACATTGTTGTTGGTTGCAAGTGCTGCACTATCAATTGTGATCGTAATGAGTCAGCTACCGCAATTGAATGAATTGGTGGGCTACCAATTACAAGTCAATTGGCTGGAGATTACTCCAATCCTACTAGTAATGCTGGTTGTGATGTTACTGCTGGCGGCAGTTTACCCTGCTCAGGTGGCACTACGCGATCAGCCGATCAAAGCCTTAGCAGGAAAGTCCAAAATGCCAGTGGGAAGCGGAGTTTTTCAGAAGGTGTTGTTGACGGTTCAGTTTGTTGTGGTTATTGGACTACTTTCTGGTACATTGATTATCAACAGACAGTTTCAATTTTTGACAGAAAAACAATTAGGGTTTGCTAAAGACAACCTACTTGTCATTCCAAATTTCAATTACCCGATTAATGATCACTACGAAGCATTAAAGTCAGATCTACTCGGAATACCTGGTGTGACGGATGTGACCGCTTTGATGGAGATGCCTAGCCGTCCGATTAAAGATGAGGGTCAGGTGCGCGTCAAAGGCAGATCCGAAGAGGAGATTATTACCACTGACATACAAGTGATGGATATCAATGGTCTGGAGATGCTGGAAATGCCTCTATTAGCTGGTACGTCACTGTCACCAAGTCTTAAGAATGTAGAGTACGATCCTGAACAAGACTTTTTCGAATTCCTCAGGACTAAGCCTCGAAACTATTTGATCAATGAAAAGGCTATGCAGATGCTCGGTTGGAGCAGCCCTGATGAAGCATTAGAACACGAAATCCAATGGAGTATTGGAGATGTGGCTTTAGGCTATGGACGAGTGGTTGGTGTCGTAGGCAACTATCATCAAGAAAGCCTCAAGGCAGCTATCGACCCAGTCGTAATGACCTATGAACCGATGTGGTTGCAGAATGTAATGATCAAAACAGAAGGAAGTAACCCTTACGGCCTGAGATCTCAAATAGAGGAAGCTTGGCAGAATAGATTTCCTGATTACCCGCTGGAGCTGCGATATCTCGATGAGGAGGTAGAAGGGATTTATCAAAGTGAACAGAAACAACGACTCTTAATCTCGACTATCACCATGGTAGCATTTATGATCACCATTCTCGGCCTGCTTGGGCTGGTTGGGTTTAGCCTCGAGACCAGGCTAAAAGAGTTGGCTATTCGCAAGGTGTTAGGGGCAAATTTCAAACAGTTGGTATGGTTAATAGGATCAGAGTATTCGCGACTGGTAGTAGTTAGTCTTTTGATGACTATTCCTCTGATCTGGTATGTGGCAAGTGAGTGGTTGAACTCCTACGCTTATCACATCAACCTGGATGGTACGAGCTTTGGTTTGACATTCACGTTAGTACTCGCTGTGATCGCACTAATCGTCTATGTTCAATGTCTGAAGGTCGACTTCAAAGATCCCTCTAGCGTCCTGAGGTCGGAGTAGGAGTTTTTAAATCCTACTCTGATAAGTATAGAGCTGATAGTAGCGTCCTTCTTTGGCAATGAGCTCATCATGAGTCCCTTGCTCTGCTATCTTACCTTCTTCTATCACAAGTATCTGATCAGCCTGTCTGATGGTACTTAACCGGTGCGCAATCACAAAAGTGGTACGGTTGTGCATGAGCTTTTCCAGACTGTCTTGTATGTAAGACTCACTTTCAGTATCCAGGTTGGAAGTTGCTTCATCCAGTAGTATGATTTTGGGGTTCGCGAGTAGCGCTCTTGCAATTGCAATCCGTTGGCGTTGACCGCCGGAGAGTTTTACGCCACGCTCACCAATTAGCGTGTCCAAACCTTCTTCAAACCGATCTGTGAATTCGTTGACATAGGCTCCCTTTACAGCTTCCTTCAGCTCTGACTCTGATGCATCGGGTCTTGGAAAAAGAATGTTTTCACGGATTGTACCTTCAAACAAGAAATCGTCTTGTAAGACCACTCCAAGGTTTTTACGGTAGCTGTATAGATCCACCCTACTAAGGTCATGACCATCTACTGTGATTTGCCCACCATTGGGTACAAGAAAACTTGCGGCTAGTCCTGCGATAGTAGACTTGCCAGAACCTGATGATCCGACTAGCGCTGTGACGCTACCGGCTGGAGCATCAAAGCTAATGTTGTGCAGTACCTCTTTGTTGTTTTCATAGCTAAAAGAGACATCTCGGAACTGAATATTTGCTTCTATACCATTGAGGTGCTCTGTTCGATGCAAGGTATCGTTTTCCTCAGGTGTATTCATCAACTCCTGTGTGCGGTCAAGTCCTGCCATAGCTTCAGTTAGCTGACTGCCGATATTGCTCATTTGCACGATAGGGGCAATTAGAAAGCCAAGGAACAGGGTGAAACTCACGAAATCACCATAGGTCATTGTCCCATTCATGATGAAGTAGCCACCAATACCCATGATACCGGTGGAGGCTAGCCCCAATAGAAATGTCGATGAACTGGTGACGAATGCTGTGGCGGTAAGACTCTTTTTGACATTGAGAAATAACCGTTCAACGCCCTTTTCAAAAGTGACTTTCTCCTGGGCTTCCGCATTGAACCCTTTGATAACCCGCACGCCGTTCAACGTTTCCGTTAGCCGACCTGTGACTTCTGCATTGATCTCTCCGCGCTTTCTAAAAATCGGCCTGATCACGCCGAATGCTTTCAACGCTATCAGCCCAAAGATCACTACTGGTATCAACACAAAGGCAGTCATCGTAGCGTTGATTTTGATCAGAATGAAAAGTGAAATTATAGCTGTTAAGCTACCGCCAATGAGCTGTACCAGGCCAGTCCCGACGAGATTGCGGACACCTTCTACATCAGTCATGACTCGAGATACGAGTTCACCGCTTTTGTGATTGTCAAAGAAACTGATCGGTAGCTTGAGCAACTTTTGCTGTACCTGCGCCCGCAATACTGAGATCAAATGTTGTGCTTCTACACTGAGCAAGCGAGTCAATGAAAATGATGTCGCTGCTTGTACGACTATAGAGATCACAACCAGGACTAGCAATAAAGTAAGCTCGTCCATATTCTGAGATGGAATGACCTCATCAATTAGTCGTTTACTTTCGTAAGGAAGTACCAATCCGGACAAGCTTCTCAGAATAATGAGCACAAGTCCAATCAGCACAATTTTTTTTCTAGGCCAGATGAACTGCTTGAAGGCCCAGGCGAAGCTTACTTTTTCTCGAGACATAGCCTCCTGCTGACGAATACCGAGCCAGAATATTTTGCTGACAAAACGACAGTGACTAATGGATGATTGAAAATCGAGGAATTGGGAATTCCCAAGTGTGGCTATCATAAAAGGTATCATCGCAAGGAATCGAAGCGATCTCATTCAAAGTTTTAAACCTCCAAGGTTTTTGAAACCTTGGAGGTTTAGTTCTTCTACCTATTTAGCGTAATCCGTACCCTGAATGGCATCACTTATCACTCGGGCTGAGTGAAGAAAAGCTGCCTTCTCTGCTTTGTTCATGCTGACTTCAAGGACTTCTTCCACACCATACTCACTTACCAGAGAGGGGAGTGAGGTAGCCAGGTTGGACAATCCTAACGGACCGTTGAGTACTGTTGATAGGGTAATGATCCTCCTTTCACCTCTTAGTATCCATTTTAACAATGTAGCTGTGACCAATCCAATAGCATGGTTGGTAGCTCCTTTTCTTTGGATGATGTCGTAGGCCGCACGCTTCACCTTTTGCGCTATCTCTTCTTCGTAGGAGGCATCCCAGCCTTTCCATTGCGATAGTGGTGTTCCTCCTATGTCAGCTTCGGACCACAAGACGACTTCAGAGTCGCCATGCTCTCCAATTACCTTGGCATGAACACTCCTGGGATCGACATTGATTCGGCGGCCAACCATCTCTCTAAGGCGAGCCGTATCGAGCATTGTACCCGTGCCAATCACCCTACCAACGGGAAGACCTGTGAACTTTTGATAGAAATAGGTCAACACATCGACAGGATTGGCCACAACGATCAGAATACCTTTGAATCCGGAGAGTTGCTCCGAAATTTCTTTGGCTATCCTGATATTGTCATTGAGCAGATCAAGTCGAGACTCGGTAGGACTACCACCGCGACCAGCAGTGATGACAATCGCGTTGCAGTGCATCATGTCCTCTATTTCTACCGCCTTGACCTCTGTAGAGGCAAAAAAGGAAGAGCCATGATTAAAGTCCATGGCTTCACCTTCTGCCAGTCCTGGTCTTGCGTCATTGAGCAGTAGCTCCTGGCATATGCCTCTGTGCAGCACCGATATCGCCACACTGGAGCCTACCCAACCCAGCCCGATGATCCCTATTGATATCATTGCACCTAACTTTTACCTACCGGAATTATTACCATCAAACATTCGGACGTAATCGTCCACGCCAGTCATCTGCCAGTGACCAAGCGATATTGGAATACAGCCTATTGAATTCAAATCGTCAAAGAAGTCCTTCACCTTAAAATCTTCACCTGCCAATTCTTTTACGCGAGCATATTCAGCCATGGCATTCTCTAGCAAGTACTTACCAGTAATATAGCTGGTACCATAGCCGGGCTGACGTAAATAGAGATGTTGCTCAAAAAGTAGAAGCTCCTTTTCTGTCTTCATCCAGCCCCTTGGTGTCCACTCAGAGTGGATGCCGCCGGCTTCTTCCATCGTCATGTCATTTGCATGTGCATAAAGCGAGCCTAATCCTCTGGCGGCACGTTGCGCGATCATGATGTAGACAATTTCTCTTGACCTGGGACTGTCACTATAAAGCCCGGCATCCATAAACATTTCTTCTACTGCTGTAGCTGTTCCTTCATTTCTGGAATCATAAATGTTATATAGCACAGGCCCTTTTCGAATTGGGCTACTATGCGGTTCATTGTCCATTCGCGCTAGCTCAAACCAATGATAGAAATGAGAGTAGAGCGGGCGTGGATCATAGTGCATACCAATCAAGAAAAAGTTGCGCCGATCCTCAGGGACAAATCGACCCATGTGTTCCCGCAATGCCGGTTCCCAATAGTCTTTGACCGTGACAATATCCTGATCCTTCAAGAAACTCATGAAGTTGTTGACCGATGCTTCGGCCATGGCATTGAAAGCTTCTGGAGAGTTCGCAGCTTCCAATTCCGGTAGGTCACGGTTTTGATGTTCTTCGAGCTTCAGTGAAGACCAGGCCCGGGCTAGTTCGCGCTTAAGGATCATCACTTCATCTTCCCATGACAATGGCACCAAGTGCACATTTTGCATGTACCAAGTATAGTTGTCCTTGCCTATGCCTGATGGCCCGGTCTTTTTCGGGGCTTCTGCCTCAAGCCAGATGGCCAGGTCGTCAGTGGACTTGATCGCCTTATCGACGGCTTCCTTGATCTTCTTATCTTTGTCTACACCATCTCTTAACAGAATAGTCCTAAGATCCTGGCTTTGTCTTTTGATATCCCGGATGCCAGCAGTGAAGAGATCTTTCGCATTTCCAGTTAGGTTGATTTTTGCCTGGGCATTGAGAGGAGGAATTACCGCTAGGTCACTTAATAACCGCTCGCGCTCTTCCTTGCTCAAAGGGAACTCATAGGTCCAGATCTCAGTGGTGGCGTGATGAGTAGGCCCTTCATGCGCCGGAACATCACTTCGACTCATCCACATGGACTTATAATATGCCGGGTCACGTACCCATGGCTTAAGTATGTTATGGTTGAAGTCGTAACCATTCATCTCGCCCCAAACCACATACCAATCGACTTGCTTGTCAACAGGCCACCCAGTGGTGTCCAATGCAACTAGTCTTTCTTGTAGTTTTTGAAATTCAGGCCATCTTTTCTCGAAGGTTTCGGCGGTATAGTCAGGCGCACCTTCACGCATTGGTGGTGTTTCGAATGCACGCCATTCTTCAAACAGTGCGACTAGCTCTGAATAATCTGATTGGGCATATACAACAGGACTACCTATAAGCAACGTGAATAATGCTGATAGAAATAATTTGGAATAGTGATTCATAGGAGATCAGATAGGTTTGGTTAACTACTATTGACCTAAAGATAAAATCAAAACGAGGAAATGGAAGAGGGATTGGGTTGAGTGGTTAGTATCCAACACCTTTTTAGAGGTCTATCATATCGTCCAGATCGTAGTTCAGTTCATCAAACCGATTCTGAATGGCCTTTTTTGAATCCTGAATGCCTTTGTTGTAAAGCATGGGTCCCACTGATGCTAAGAAAAAATTCAAGACCTGCTCGGCAGCAATAACACCGATCTCTTCATCTCTTTCCTTCTCGAAAAAATAGACGATTTCCTTTAGCGCTTCAGTTCTCTGCTCGTCGGTTAGGTGAGCGCCTTTTCTTTCTATTCTAGTCATTTTGTAATGTATTATGCCTAAAGATAAAATTACTAGGGCTCTTCAATGACTTTAGTGTCACTTACCGGCTAGTTCTAGTCGCTTGACTAATCTATAGTTTGTCCTATTGACCTTACAAGCAACTGCCTAGGCATAGGCATATTAGTGTTCTAAGGAATTTTGATTTGATGAAACTCAATCCTTACATGAGCTTCATTTGTGAATATCTCATTTTGATAGCCGTAATTGTAAAAACAAGGGCAGTTCGAAAAACAGCCATTTTAGAACGTCCCATCTCTCTTTCTGTCCAGCTTATAGGAATAGTCGTGTATTTATATCCTGTGCAAATTGCTTTAATGGCAAGCTCCATTCCCAATTCATACCCCGCTGACGAAGGTTGGACACTTGTAATGACCTCTTTCTTGTAAGCTTTAAATGAGTTGGTCAAATCTGTACAATTAGCCCTGAAAACAAATTGAAGAAACAAGTTGCCCAATCGTGATATTCCACCTTTCAATGGACTTGAGCCACTTATTGATGACTGCTTCATATATCGAGAACCGAAGACCATATCATAGCCATTATTGATCAGCTTAGTGTATCGCAATACATCCTCCAATGAATCACTATTATCACCATTAAAGGGTATAATGATATCACCGGAAGCTATCTTAAACCCGGTAAGAAGTGCTTTACCATATCCTGGAGGACTTCCACCTTTGATTACTATGACGTTATCATAATTTGATGCAAAGGATTTGAGGATTTCCCAGGTTCCGTCAGAACTATCATCAACAGCTATAATCTCAAACGAGACTTCAGATTTTGTTAGAAATGAATGTGTATTGACTAATGTAAATTCGGCATACTCTTTCTCGTTCCGAAACGGAATGATTAAAGACGTGATCATCTAGAAATAAATTCCGAATTTGATTCTATGTGATGCTCGATATTGACAGGAAATGCATCTGCTCCAATAACCATAGGTGTGGGATGCGGAACTATGAATTTACCACCTGAATCGAGAAATTTATTGTACTTACCGACGAGATAATCCAAAAAATTCCAAGTTAAGACGAGATAGTAATCAGGTGTAGTGTCAAGATCAGATTCTGATACAATAGGTATATGTGTACCTGGAGTGAAACGGCCAATTTTATGATCATTGATTTCCACAATCTTGTCAATCATTTCTGGCCCGATCCCATAATAGTTTAGTAGTGTACTGCCTTTGACTGGAGCACCAAGACCAAAGATTGTTTTACACTCAGCCTTTAACTTCTGGAGGAATTTTATCAACAGTGTTTTGTTTAATTCTACCGACTTAGTGAACTTTTGATAAGTTGAGAACTCGTTTAGGCCTGCCTGTTTTTCTTTTTCTATGGCCAGATGGACACTTTCATTAACCTCGACACTTGAGGTCTCTTTGGATATATACAGAATGAATGATCCTCCATGAATAGGGTCAAACTCAACATCAATCATTTTTAGCCCATGCTGCTTAAATATTCTCTGAAGAGGTGCTAAGGCATGAATCATACTGTGCTCATGGTAAAAATGATCAAATTGAAGCTTCTCTATCGCGTCCTTCAAGTAAACACATTGCGCTATGAAGAAACTATCATCTTTCATTAAGATATTCAGACCTCTAATAAAGCTATGTATATCATCGTTATGATAGAAAACAGCCGTAGCAGTAATCAAGTCTGGCAGCATGCCATTTTCTTTGATTGACCTGGCAGTTTCCTCATTCCAGAAATTCTGCAATACATTCACACCTGATTTTGTTGCTATCTCACAGGTCGTCTTACATGGGTCTACCCCAAAGGTCCGCATACCCAGAGATCTGAATATGCTAAGAAGCGTACCATCATTAGCCCCTATATCCAAAACAAGACTATTCTCCTTAAGCCCAAGTTTGTTAACAATATCTTGTGCCAATTTTTGCATATGCCTAACCACTGGCTTATTGATACCTGTGATATATGGATGATCATTGAATAAGGTTTCTGCAGGAGGGGTTTGAGCCAACTGAACCTGCCAACAATCTGTGCATACGATCATTGAGCAAGGATGTAGTATTTCTTTATCTAGGTCTGCTCCTGAAGGGAATGAATTTCCATTTGGCTGTGTACCAAGGTCGATAAATTTTTTGAGATTTGAACTCGAGCAATTGATGCAGGATGTTCTTTTCATGATGCAAGGTTCGAGTAGAAAATCATATATAAATTGTCGAAGGAGTCAGTTAATTTTCGATAATACGATAAACTTTGAATTGATTCCCTGAGAAGTCTTCAATATAGTTCATTCTCAAAAACGAATTCAATTCAGAGAATTGATATGATACATCGTCACCTTCCAATACGGGTTTATCCTTGACATCAATTATAAATCTCGGAGGTTCTTCCTTCATACGTTTCATAAAGTCTCTTCTAATACCTCGGGTGAATTCTGTAGATACGTGATGATAAAATGAATAGTCAGCAATATAGGGTGTGGAAATGGCCCTTTGAGTGATGAGCATGGCATGTGTGGCACCACTTACTGTGCATAATGGTTGAATCCTATCGGTTGAACTTGAATTATCTTGCAGGTAATCCGCTATTTCTTTGACTCTATTGTCCATTTTGGTATGTTGTCCATAAATGATAGTCGTGAAAGGCGAATGTAATCCTGGTCCTATTCCTTGTCCAACAGGCGGTCTGAATAACAATAGAGTTATAGTGAATAATATAAACCCAGCACGATCTACTAAGTGGCTTTTTGACTTTTGCTCATTGGAGAATAACAGAAATGCGGTCGCAACTGAAGAGAAATATATCAGAGGGATCCAGTGATATGGCCAGAACTTTCCACCTATGATGACATATAAGAATGATATCAATACTAACGTACAGTAGAGAGCAGTAATCAATTTTTGATGATAATCAACAGCACTTTTTTTGATGAGTTTCATCAATCCGAGAGTTGCTGTGAAGATCAGTACTGAATACCCTCCGAATTGAACAGACTCCCAAAAAGAATAGACCACACTATCTGGAAATGGTCGAATTTTGAAATCTCCTCCAATAGCGTTGTAAAGTGGAACATATGAAGAAAATATCTCAAGAAATGAAGAGAAGGCATTTATACGATCTAACCAAATAATAATGGATACAACCACAAATGCTATTCCCACTATAGCTAAGAGTGTTGGCCTTACCAAAGTGTATACAAGTGACTTGATTGATTGTGGCCACTTCTCATTGAGAATTGAGTAAACAATTATTATAGGTAAGCCAATCAACAAATGAGGTTTGATCAATAAAATAAAACCAAAACAGATGCCTACACCAAGGTGGATTGGATAGTTTAAATAATAACGATGATGTGTAAGAGAAGACAAATAGATACTGATAACAAATGGAAGCAATCCAATAAACTCTCTCTGCAACCCAAAATATGGTCCCCACCCAATGTAAATCGTGCCGAATAATAAACATCCGCCGATTGCGACTGAATGGCCTAAGCATCGGTTGACTAGCCACGTAAATCTTAGGACTAAAAAGAACCAGAAAACATCGACAAGCCGAAAGGCAAGATCTGAATAACCCAAAAACCGCCCAATTGCCATGTGGAATAAGTAAGTGCCGGGCAAATTAATTTCTAGAATATCTCGATACGGTACGAACCCATGTTCAGTGATCAGATATGCTATATAATGGAGATAAGCAGAGTCGCTTGTTAATGTCCATGTAAAAGATCGCAGCGTCTCTATGAGTAGTATGAAACCTATTATACTCAACGTGATCAACTTTAATAGCACAAAATTGCTTCTGCTATCGCCTGTAAGTTGGATCACACTAAAAATACGATTTCGAAATGCTATTTTCGCTGGCATTTTGCGTAGAAAAAAAACGGATTGTTACGAGACCACTGCATGGTAAACTGCTCCTTAAGAAGATTAAAAAAATGCTGATGACTTCTAAGCCATAACGGATACAGGCCAGTTTCGAATTCCTGCCCCATGACTATACGCCTCATTGCCCATGGCCCTTTGAGCAGGTCAGGAATGAATGTTTTGAACGTGAGAAAATCAATAGTTCTTCTCAAAAAAGAATTTCTAGGTTCAAAAAAGCATAAATGCCCACCGGGCTTCAAGATTCTTGCTATTTCTGTTAAGGCCTTCTCATAGTCGTCTATATGATGAAAAACATTTTCTACTATCACAGCATCTAAGGTTTCATCTTTATGTCCAGTGTTGTATAAATCGCCCAACTGAATATCTTGATCGTCGGCTTTCATCACACTGTATTCAGAAGGCTCAATACCGGCTACATTTGTGTATCCGACAGATCTTAGTAATCGTACTCTGTCCCCAAATCCGCATCCAATATCCAAGACGTTTTTGGAACGTTCAATCTCAAAAACTTCAAAATCCATTCTAATGAATTTAAACTGATTAGCCCAGCGAATATATGGCTCAAAGACTTTTGCGTACTCTTGCATATTTTTTTGACGGAATTAGATTTTTAGCTTTTGTCTTAATAATTGATCTAAGTTGATATTCAAGACTTTAGTTCTCTGCTCTAAATTTCCAAACTCCTGTGGTTTATTATTAAGGTAGAAGGCGAGATTTTCATCAACTACTTGATTTTTGACCTGTTCTGGAGACTTAAGGTATAAATCAATTTTGGCTAATATTTCTTTTAGACTAAGCGCCGTAAAAAAAATTGAATATGATTTATTCTCTATCCTGGAAATCTCAAATGCTCCTTCACTTTGTAGTATGGCAAAATGAAGACGGCCAGCCTTGATCACATTAAAATGATGATAGCCTTCTTTAACTAACCTGATATCAAAAGAGAGTCGACTTTTTTGAACTTGAGATACTTCACTTCCGCTTGCTACAGTCAAATCAATAAAAGGCATTTGATTGACATCACCATAACGAAAAAAAACAAACGACATCATCGGTTGAGCATAACCGGGATATGATGAAAATCGATTGAGGTCATGCGCGGGATGATTCGCTAATGGGCGATAGGAAGGAGTTGTAACTTGAATTTCCTTAATTGAGGTATTGGGGATTGAAGAGATTTCTGATCGGAGTATAGCTACTTCTTGAGCGTGTCTGTTGGCAAATAAGTTAAGTGACCTGTAAGTATTAAATAGATTAAAGAAGGCTAGTCCTAAAAGCAATAGCGTAACGGGTGACAATATCTTCCATCTGATCGAAACAGATTTTCCCAATAGTAATTGATTTATACTTCTCACGGCCAAATAATTAACGAGTAGAACTAATACGAATAGTGCAGCGACGGTTCGATAGTTAGCTTCAGAATTGTCACTGATAATCACAGCTAGATGTGAGAGAGGTATTAAGAGAAATATGAAAGCGAATTTTATGAAAACCCACACTGCACCCTTTTTATTTCTTCTATAGAGCACTAATTCTCGTATGAGACACACTCCAATACTTACCGCGAATAGTGTGAGCATCCAGCGAGAGACCATGGGAGACCAAATGTTCAATGGATTAGCGGAATTTGTTAGAGGCACATGTATGAACCATATCAACTTATCACATAAGAAGGAACTATCAAATAAATACGAAAGTCCATTCGTGTCATAGTTAGGTGCTATGCTGTCATAAGAAAAAAACCAAAGGCCGACTCTAAAAACTGCAAAGTAAACCAGGTGAGCGCTGATATATATAAAGGAGAAAGCAAGTAGACTGGATTTTATGTATGAGGTATCGGACGGGGTTTGTGTTAGTAGGAAGAAAATGATGAGTGCGGTGAAAAAACCAGCAGATGGCTGATATGTGGACAGACAAAGAATCAGAAACAGAACTGATAAGAGTAGCATAGTCCCATTCTTTTTATCTGCTTTAAGTAGCGTCAGGTAGCTGAATAATGAGGTAGAGGTTATTACAGTTTTCTTATTTGAGCGGCTATCGCTAATAGCACATGTTGCCAGCAAAAAAGCAATAAGAGAAAATATAATACTCATTGGAATATATGAAGCAAGTATCCAGTAGTTGTAAACATGGAAAGAGATACTGGTCACTACAATAATGCTCAAAATGAAAGCATGTAATCGCCTAATACTGACAAATACTAGTGTTTTGTAGAACAGCATAAATACAACCAGGGTCAAGCTAAGACTAACCAGTCTCGAGAGATAGATTGTATCAAATTCGGATATGATCCAGAATAAGGGGAATAGGAAGAAGTTAGCGACTGGTCGTCCAATACTATAAATAAAAGTATAGTGAGGATGAGTGTAATAGCTTTGTCGATCCCATGCAACGATATGATAGTCATCCCAATACAGATGGGTAGAGAAAAAAATGGGCGTGTAGGCAACTGTAATTAGTATCAAAGCCCCTGAAGCCACAGCGAAGTTTTCTTTAGCTGATGACATGGGAGGAAGATATTGCCGGTAGGTAGAGACCACAAGTCCACATAGCAATATCAAGATCACGCTGAACGTAAAGGCATTCGAAAACGGTTCCGTTGGCAGGGTCATGTGGTGAGTGTATAAAGATGCTTCACATTTGTCAAATTGTCTTTGACAGGCTTGGGTTGGTAGTCTAGCCTCTGGTAAGTACTTTCTCCGTTGAGCTTGACCATAGAAGGGCGAATATCTACACTGAAGTCTAGCTGCTCTGGCATTAGATATTTGGTATTCAGATCAAAAATCTGTGCGATTTGTGTGGCAAACTCTAATCTCGACAATGGTTGAGGCCCAACACAATGAAAAATACCTGTGAGTTTTTTTCGAATGATCTGCCCAACCATTCGTAGCAAATCATGGATATATGTTGGACAGTTGATAAGGTTTGAAAAGACAGAAATGGAATGCTGATTTGAAAGTGATTTATAAATCGTAGAGACCAAGTCGCCATCAAAGCCATATACTTGAGCTGTTCTTATGATACTATAGTCCTTCAATTCATATGAGATTAATTGTTCTGACTTTTCTTTGTCTTTACCGTATTTGGTGGTGGCGCAGCTTGTCGAGTTTTCAAACCATTCATTTTCAGAATTGCCAAACACATAATCAGTAGAAAAGTAGACAAGTTGGGCCTTTGACTTAGCGCAGTGCTCTACAATTGTCTTGGTGATTTCAAAATTTGACATATATGAATCTTGAGGATGTGACTCGCAGAAGAAAATATCTTTGATGGCTGCCAGATGAATTATTATATCCGGGTCTGTTTGATCAAGGAAGTTTGATACGACTTCCTTCCTGAGCAAATCCATCTGTATGAATTTATCTTCTCTGCCCCTACTAATTGGTAAAATGAGATGATCTTGTTTTGATAAATACTCAACGAAATGAACGCCAAGATCTCCAGTAGCTCCTGTGATTACTATCTTCATCACTTATGCTGAATTTGTTGTGAAGTGCTGTGACAAGGAATTGCTAAATCTAACTAAACCGGAGTGCTAATTTTTCATTTATCTTAGGCTCGAGCATCAAGTTAAAGAATATCAAACCTAGATGTTTTGATAGTATTCTTGAGTTTTATACCAGAACTTCTTAATCAGACATTCATCAAATGAAGATACTTATAACTGGAGGTGCAGGCTATTTGGGTTCTGTACTTACGCCACATTTGTTATGCTTAGGCCATGAGGTTGCCGTTTTGGACAACTTCATGTTTCATCAGAATAGTCTGGCTGATTGCTGCCGATATGACACCTTTGATGTCTATCGCGGTGATTGTAGGGATGTTTCTTTAATGCGTAGGTTGATTGTCGATAGGGACGTCATTATCCCCCTTGCAGCACTTGTGGGTGCGCCCCTTTGTAGCCGGGATGAGATTGGCACCATATCAACTAATCGAGATGCTGTTGAAATGCTTTGTAAAATCTCCAGCGTTGATCAGCGTATACTGATGCCAGTGACAAACAGTGGTTATGGAGTTGGCAAAAAGGGAAAATTCTGCACAGAAGATAGCCCACTCAATCCTATCTCCCTATATGGTACCACTAAGGTTGAGGCGGAATCATTGGTGTTGGAAAGAGAGAACAGTCTGACATTTCGTTTGGCAACTGTGTTTGGAATGTCTTCACGCATGAGACTTGATTTGTTGGTCAATGACTTTGTATACAGGGCAGTGAACGATAAGTCATTATTGGTTTTTGAGGGGCATTTTCAACGCAACTATATACATGTCAGGGATGTAGCGAGAGTGTTTGCCTGGGGCATTGATCATTTCGAAATGATGAGGGGGAGGCCTTATAATGCAGGGCTGGAAGAAGCTAATCTGACGAAACTTGAGCTTTGCGAGAAGATCAAAGAGCAGATCCCTGATTTTGTCTACATAGAAGCTGAAATTGGTGAAGACCCTGATAAACGAGATTATCTAGTTTCTAATCAGCGATTACTTTCGACTGGTTTTGAGACTGAATGGGGTTTGAACAGAGGAATAAAAGAGTTGATGAAAGGTTATACGATCATTAAGGATTCTATTTATGGTAATGTATAATCCAACAACTGGTAAAGTAGTCGTGTACAATAGCCCTGCAATGTTCACTATCTATGAATAAGGTCAGATATGTTGATTTTGCTGGTTATCTCTTAGATGACTTGTTTGCCGGTGCTGGATCTCACCCGCAGTTCGAGCTGCTTAAGGATGCACCCGATGGATATGAATTTAGGTATGCTCCAGGAGAAAAAAACAAGGTGCTTGAGGATGAAATTTTATCTCGCATTGACGATCTATCGATCGACAACACTGTTGACTCGATACGGGGGTTTCCGCTATGGCACGAGTCATTGGTTGAGTTAAGGGACCGCTGTTTGGAATTGGGAGCGTCTTTAGAAGACTTCAAAGACTTTTTGTGCCATCGCAATATCTCATGTCAGACACAGATAGAAAGTCCGGAAAGACTCTTGTACATACCCACCGTTCCTTATTCGATTAATCTTTGTCCATGGGTGTTGGAAATCGAGGATTCGACCACCTTGTTTTTTCCATATCTACATAATGGAGCTACTGGTAAGGGGGTATCATTCCAGCAGCATAAGATGTTCCCGATCATTAAAGGTCTCCTAGGGTCTTCACTTTGTCGAGGAATCATTACTCATGTTGCAAATACGAAGGATAGTTTGAGGCTAATGTTCAATAGTGAGGTGATTGATCATAAAACGCGTTATATACCCTTGGGTCAAGAGTCATTTATTGAAGAACATGATTTAAGAAAGACTGGAAATAGAACATCTGTACTTTTTATCAACTCATGGAACCAATCCATTAACAATTTCAAATTGCGCGGCGGATATGAAGTACTAGAGGGAGCGCGTTTAGCTCATCAGCAAAATCCTAATATTGAGTTGCACATTAGATCTAGTATACCTGATCTGCATGGCCAACTTGCACACTACGTAAATGATGAAAATGCTGTTCATCAATACGGTTTTCTAAACAAAACAGAAATCAACGAGCTGTACCGAAATACCGATATCCTGGCGCTACCCAGCGTACGCCTTCATGTGAGTTCGTTTATGCGCTCACAGGCTCATGGACATGCCATTATCGGAAGTGACGGATGGGGCATTTCAGAATATATTTATCCTGAAGCCAAGTGTGTTACAGGGTATAAGGGAGTTGCCTCATGGTTTGATGAAACCAGTGGAGCGATCCGTGAAGAATACGCTTCGGTCATAGCTAAAACTGAGCCTGACTCAACTATGTCAGCTCAAATTTGTCAATTCTTGCTGGAACTAGCCGAGAACGATGCTGTTCTTCTTGACGAAAAAAGAATGGCACTGAATTATATTAAAAATCATCATTTGTTGGCCGTGCATAATCAAGGATTAAAGGAGTCACTTGACAAAGCCTTTGATTTTGATATGCTAAAAGGTCAAGAAAAGGGAGTTGCTAAAGAGAGGAGTTCTCAGGAGTCACTTAATAGTCTATTAGCGGAGGATACATGTCCTGCACCTCTCGACTGTGGCCATTTCATGAATACCTACAGGATTATACAATACGAAGATGGCTTTTATGGTCATAATGCTTCCAAAGGACCGATTGACTTCAGGCTTATTGATGAAACAATGCTCAAGCAGATGGAGTCTGATGATATTCTCATCTTTCGTAAGAGTAGGTCAGAACTGGAAGAAGTGTTAAAAAAACGTATGGTGTTTGACAAAATTAAAATTCTCAATCGTCCTCCGATTTATCTGATTGAGGATGGCCTTGTCACCATAGCTTTTTATAAAGATTTCTATCATTATCTCTATGATCGCCATCACTATCGATTCAATTTTAGACATTTTCAGGAAGATCATGGTGTGCAACAAAGTGAGCATGATCGGGTACTTTGGTTTGCTTCAAAGTCTATTAAAGATGTAATTGAGCATGTGCCCGTAAAAACAGTCATTGCTCAAAATGGACTGGAGGTCTACTGTCACGAAGGTGAGTATTTTGGTATTAACACCATTAGTGATGTACTTTCCCCAGTCCATCCGGTAATCAGGGGAAAAGGAAGGGATGAAGTACAAAAGAAACTAAAGCAAATCCCTGATTTCAACTATGGTCAGGAGACTATAGAAGTATCTTTCATATTGCTTGATTGGGGTGTACGCGATCACTACTTCTCGCTCGATTACCTCAATAAACAATCGGTCCCAAGAGAATCATTTGAGATCATTTGGGTTGACTTGCGCGATACCATTCCGGCGGTAGTTCAAGATAATGTAGATGTATGCTTGACCCTTGATCAGAAAGGTATGTATCACAAGCACAAAGGATACAATGCCGGCCTACTAAAAGCCAAGGGCAAGCGTATATGTGTATGCGATAGTGACGTGATCTTTTTGGAAAATTTTGTCGAGTCTATCATTGATGAATTTGAGGAGTTCCGGAAAACTAATGTTGGTGGTGATATGGTACTCTATCACTATGAATATAGAACTACCAAAGAGTATGAAGGCAATGCCGATGAGGAACTTCGTAGTGTGGACTGGCTACCTACCTGGGAGAACTATGGTGCCTGTATGACTGTCGAAAGAGCGGCAGCCATCAGATACGGTGGGTTTGATGAATCTGGCCAGTATCGTGGGTATTATTGTGGTCCTTATGACCTGGGATGGCGCATGGTCAACGCTGGGGCTTACGAAAAATGGTGTCACGACTCTCCTCTTTGGCATTTTGCACACCCCAACCCGGTTCAGTCAAATCCTTTTGCTGATTTGGGGATGCTAAAGGAGGCATTTTATCTGGATATACACGGACATGCATTGAGATCATTTGAGCTTCTGTCAGAAGGTGCAAGTATGCCACTGAAGGAGCATCCAGAAATAAAAAGGATCAGGCGATCGAAGCGCCAATGGGGATCAAGTTACATGTCGGTGTTTGCAAAAGGGTCAGATGATGCTGCCCTAGGGAAGAGAGCCAGCTTCAGGGTAAAGCTGAGAGTCGCAACTTTTTTTAGTAGCCTGATCAAGTTCTTTGCAATTATTTTTAAGTCACAAAAACTGCATTCCAGAGTCAGTCAAGAGATTTATGAAAAGTTGATTCCTAAGCAAGCGCGTATACTTCGCCATGTAAATAATACTGCAATTAGCTCTACTATGCCTATAGAAACTGTAGTTCCTAAGCTTCCAAAGCCCCAGGCTGCCTGGCTACTTTCGCTAGAGTTGAGTAATATCCCTGGCGTGATTTACGGTAGGAAGATTAGGGTTAATCCAAAACCAAAATCTAAGTCCAAGCAGCGCCGTGGATTAAAACCCATTATCATTGGTGTCTTACACAAAATAAAAGTAAATCTATTTTTTCCGATACGCAGACGTCTTCGTCTCATCATGCCATGACCCAGGAATAGTCAGAAAGCTAAAAGGCACTTACGAGCTAATGTTTAACAATAAAGAATCGGTGGAAGATGTCAAGAACAATATCACAGCAATGATATTAGCCGGAGGATTGGGTTCTCGACTTAGCCATGTGGTATCGGATAGGTCAAAGGCGATAGCCCCAGTTCAAGGAAGGCCATTTCTGTTTTACTTGCTTGACCAGCTGGCTGATGCAGGGTTAAGAAATGTTGTCTTATGTACTGGTTACCTATCAGATTCGGTACACAGTGCACTTGGAGATCAATGGCGAGGAATGTCATTGAGATATTCCATCGAAGAGCGGCCGTTGGGTACTGGTGGAGCACTTCGTCTAGGTTTAAAAGAAACCAAATCCGAACGTCTTCTAATTCTAAATGGAGATTCATACTGTGAATATGATCTGGATGAGTTATTAGAGTTTGATCAATCAGTTTCAGGAATGTCTATGGTTAGCGTATGGACAGAAGATGTGAGTCGATACGGGACGCTTTCAATAAACGATTCTGGAACGGTAGATAGATTTCATGAAAAACAGCCAACAGATAAAAGCGGGCATATTAATGCTGGAGTCTACCTGATAGATCGCTCATGGATTCATGATATACATACAGGGCGGCAGGTATCGCTTGAAAAGGAGATGTTTCCGAAATGGATCGATAGAGGGATACATGCGTTTCTCAGAACAGATGGGTTCATTGATATTGGCACACCTAATGACTATTCGAAAGCCGAATTGTTCTTTAGCCGAATCGCCGAGCGTAAAGCAAAAGCGGCGAAGATGTTTTCTGGAAATGTAGTCACCGCTGACACCCAAATAAAATGTGGTGCAGGAGTACTTGTAAGGAATGATAAAGGTGAAGTGCTCCTTGAAAAGAGAAGCGATTGTAGTCTCTGGGGATGTCTCGGTGGTAGAGTCGATCCGGGTGAGACCATAACCAATGCAGCGATTCGTGAAGTAAAAGAAGAAAGCGGCTTTGACATTGTGATCACTGGACTCTTTGGTATTTATAGCAGAGCTGATGAAAGGATCATAGCCTACCCAGATAATGGCGATATCAGACATCTCGTAGATATTATCCTGAATGCACAGATTATTGGTGGTGAATTTTGTATCTCGCCGGAAAGTGAAGAGTTACGATTCTTTGATGTTGATAATGGAGTACTGCCTCCAAGGCATTTGATAATTCCTCCGGCGCGTAGGCCATTGGCGGATCTAATCGAAGGGAGAATGAATGTTATAGACTAAGATGAACTAAATGATTATTTCACGAACACCATATCGGATATCATTTTTTGGAGGAGGTACAGATTATCCTGGCTGGTATTTGAAGCATGGAGGTGCAGTTTTAGCTACCGCAATAGATCAGTACTGCTATCTAACGTTGAGATATCTCCCACCATTTTTTGATCACAAGTACCGAATCGTCTATTCCAAGTGTGAACTCTGTAATACTATAGATAAAATTGAGCATCCGGCTGTCAGAGAAGCCCTCAAACTGATGAATACTGATCGTGGGATGGAGATTCATCACGATGGTGACTTGCCCGCTCGTAGTGGCGTAGGGTCTAGTTCTAGTTTTGCGGTGGGTCTTATCAATGCGCTGAATGCCCTAGACGGTCAATTTTTGAGTCCTGATCAGCTAGCAAAGAGAGCTATCTTCCTTGAACAAGACTGTCTTCACGAAAACGTGGGTAGTCAGGATCAGGTATCAGCAGCATACGGAGGTTTTAATCTGATTCACTTTCACCAAAGTGGCGAATTTGATGTTAATCCTATGACCATCAGCCAACAACGCCTGGATGAATTCCAAAATCATGTAATGCTTTTTTATACCGGTGTAGCTCGGTATTCGTCAGATGTTGCCGCGTCATACGCTCTGGACATTGCTACCAAGGAAAAACAGTTATTTCGTTACACTGAAATGATAACCGAGGCTACACATATTCTGAAAGGGTCATCCTGTTTGTCAGAGTTTGGTGAGCTAATGGATGAAGCCTGGCGACTCAAGCGGAGCTTGTCCTCTGCTGTTTCCAATAATACTATTGATTTACTCTATGATGTGGCAATTAACGCCGGTGCATCCGGAGGTAAGTTGGTAGGCGCTGGTGGTGGTGGCTTTCTGTTACTTATCGCAAAACCTGAGTGCCATGAGCGGGTCAGAAAAGCATTGGGGAATTTATTGGAGATACCATTCAATTTTGATTTCAGAGGGAGTCAGGTCATCTACTATGATCATCTTGAAAAAGACAAAAATCAAGGCATAGGGAAAAGTAAAAAGGAGCTATTCGAACCTAGAGATTGACGATTGATTATGACTAGATTGCTCACTAATCAAAAATGCTGTTGGAGTTAATTGGCCAATGAGTGCTCCAGATATTCTTTAGTTTCCCAGATCACATAATTATGACAAGATTGACCAAGGATGATTTGATAGCTTTTGAGGAAGATATTGCTGCTGAGTTTAATGCTGCAAATATTAGAGCTCCAATTCACTTGTATTCAGGATGTGAGGAGCATATGCTTAGGGTATTTGAGAAAGTCAATGCTGAGGATTGGGTGTTTTGTTCATGGAGGAGTCATTATCAATGCTTGCTCAAAGGGGTGCCAGCTGATGTCTTGAAAAAGGAAATCATGGAAGGGCGCTCGATTTCATTATGTTTCCCTGAGTACCGCATATTTTCTTCAGCCATAGTTACAGGAGTATTGCCGATAGCTCTTGGTACCGCCTGGTCGATTAAGTACAAGCGAGAAAGCAACAAGGTATTTTGCTTTATGGGGGAGATGACAAGTGAAACAGGAGTGGCAAGTGAAGTGATTAAGTATAGCAGTAATCATGATCTGCCGATACATTGGGTGATTGAGGATAATTCCAAATCTGTTTGTACAGATACCCGAGAGGTATGGGGTATGGATGAACTGACCTATGAAAATAGCGATAACCCAAACATCACCTATTTCAGGTATGAAACTAAATGGCCTCATGCCGGGGCTGGCAAGCGAGTACAATTTTAATCGGGTTAAGATGGCATGAGGTATTTCGATGAACTAAAGCGATCTATGGAGTATTTGGCTGATAAGCCAGAAACCCTATTTGTAGGGCAGGCAGTGGCAGTACCGGGTACAGCTATGTCAAATACACTCAAGAAAATAGACGATCGAAAGAAGTTAGAGCTTCCTGTCGATGAAGAGATGCAGATGGGAATGACTAATGGTATGGCACTTAATGGAATAATCCCAATAAGTATTTTTCCAAGGTGGAATTTTCTGCTCTTAGCAGTAAATCAGATCGTAAATCATTTAGATAAGTTTTCCCTTATTTCTAATGGAGGTTATCAACCTAAGGTAATCATTAGGACGAGTATTGGCTCTGAACGTCCACTCCATCCTCAGCATCAGCATATCGGAGACTTTACTGAAGCTTTTCGTCTTATGGCGCCTAATGCCATTGAAGTGATCAGGTTGGAAGAGCCGGAAGAAGTCTTTCCCGCCTATGAAAAAGCGTACAGTCGTATGGATGGCAAAAGCACTATCATTGTCGAGTACGGTGATTACTACAACGAAAAATAAATCATCAATAAATGAAAACCTCAGTAGCTAGCGCTGAATCTATAGCCCGGGATTGGCCATTGATGAATCATAATATTACTCGTACAGACCTGGACAATGTAATCGATTTTCTTAATCAAGATATTCCCATTCTGACTCAATCAAAAAAGGTCCGAGAGTTTGAAAATGCCTGGAGTGAGTGGCTTGGGGTGAAGTATAGTGTCTTCGTTAATTCCGGTTCGTCGGCCAATTTGTTGACCATGGCTATTCTCAAACAATTGAAGGGAGAAGGAGAGGTGATAGTACCGACACTAACCTGGGTCTCTGACATAGCCTCTGTTTTTCAAGCCGGACTTACTCCGGTTTTTGTTGATATCAATCCCAGGAATCTATGTATGGATATTGATCAGGTGTTGAATAAGATCACAGACAAAACTCGTGCGGTATTTATGACGCATGTATTGGGCTACAATGGCCTGACTGATCATTTGATCTCTGAACTTGAAGCCAGGGGAATCCCATTGATCGAAGATACATGTGAATCACACGGAGCTACTTTTAAAGGTAAGCGCTTAGGGAGCTACGGTTGGGTGTCCAATTTTTCATTCTATTATGCACACCACCTTAGTACCATCGAAGGTGGTATGGTATGCACCAATGATGAGGAGGTCTATCAGGCTGCACGCATGTTTAGATCTCATGGCATGGTACGCGAATCAGATAATCCAACCACACAGGATGAGTACGCTCGGCAATACCCTGATCTAAATCCAAAATTCATATTCGCCTATCCCGCGTATAATGTCCGTAGTACTGAGATCAATGCAGTCATAGGGTTATCCCAGCTCAATCGTCTCGATGATAACAACAAGCTAAGGTTTGAAAATCTATCGATTTTTTTGTCAGACCTAGATTCGAGTAAATATTACACTGAGTTTGATCAAGAAGGTTCATGCAACTATGCATTCACGTTAGTACTGCGCAACCCTGATGAAGGACTAAGAGATAGGGTCGAATCTAAACTCGATGAATTAAAGATCGAGTATAGAAGGGGTGCATCTGGGGGAGGCAATCAGTTGCGTCAGCCTTACCTCAGGACTTTATTAAGAGATACTTCGCCCAATGACTACCCGGTAGTAGATCATGTTCATTTCTTTGGGTATTATATCGGGAACTTCCCAGAGCTGTCTCAGGAGAAAGTTCGTGCGCTTTGTGTTATTCTCAATGCGCTGTGAGCTCTTTATGCATCTTATTTTAGATTCCAAATAGACGAACAATGAGTAGCCGTATAGATGTACTTTTTGTGAATCCGGATTCTGCTTCTTCGGCTTATCAAAAGCTGAGTAAAACATATTCCGCGATAGAGCCCCCGACATGGAGCTTGCTCCTTGCACAGTCTTGCAGAGCAAAGGGTTTCTCTGTCGCGCTTATTGATCCGTTGGCTGAAGGGTTGACAAACGAGGAAACAGTGCGACGTGTTAAAGAGGTAAATGCACGTTTGGTCTGCATGGTTGTTTATGGACAAAATCCCAACTCCGGTACCACCAATATGATAGGGTGTAGCATTCTTTGCAAACTTCTCAAGGAGGAGAGCCCGGAGTACGTTACATGCGTCGTAGGGTCGCATGCCAGTGCCCTGCCCTTAGAGGTATTGGCTTTGCCTGATGTAGATATTGTACTGCTCAACGAAGGGGTCTACGCACTGCACAATCTGCTACGAGCTGATCTCAATAGAGATCTATCGAAGGTCAAAGGTATAGGCCATAAACAGAAGGGTGTTCCAGTATTGAATGCCCCCGAGAGGATAGTGCCGCAGGACCGTATGGATATAGAACTGCCCGGCTATGCCTGGGATCTGCTACCGTATAGAGACAAACCGCTTGACCTCTACAGGGCTCACTTCTGGCATGCAGGGTTTGACCATAACAAAAGGTCTCCGTTTGCTGCGATCTATACCTCTCTTGGATGCAGGTTCAAGTGTGACTTCTGTATGATCAATATTGTTAATCGAGCAGACAATACAGACGGTGTGGTATCTGCCCAATCGCCCGTAATGCGCTTTTGGTCACCTGAATTTATTACACGAGAGTTTGAAAAACTGGCAGAAATGGGCTGCCAAACGATTCGCATATCGGATGAGATGTTTTTTTTCGATAGGCGATATTATGACCCTCTGCTCAACAATATAATTGATCGGCAATTGGGCCTGAGAATGTGGTCTTATTCTCGCATAGACACGGTTAGGCCGCAGTATCTAGAACTCTTCAAAAAGGCAGGTATTGATTGGTTAGCACTGGGAGTGGAAGCTGCCAATCAGGTGATTCGCAAAGAAGTATCCAAGGGATCATTTAAAGACATCAATATTCGTCAAGTAGCCGATGAGATCAGAGGAGCTGATATTAATGTCATAGCCAATTATATATTCGGGTTTCCTGATGATACCTTGGACACCATGCAGGAAACATTGGATTTGGCTCTTGAGCTAAATACGGAAACAGCTAATCTATATCCTTGTCAGGCGCTACCAGGTAGTCCCCTATATAACACGGCCAAGCAGAATGGCTGGAAGCTCCCTACCAGTTATGAAGGCTATGCATTCCTAAGCTACGAAAGCGAACCACTCCCTACAAAGCATTGCTCATCAGCAGAAGTATTAGAGTTTCGTGATAAGGCGTGGCACACTTATTTTACCAATCCGGAGTATCTGAATTTGGTCGAAAAGCGATTTGGTCCTCAACAACGGGTCAATGTGGAGGAAATGGCGAAAATTAGGCTGAAGCGTAAACTATTGGGCGACCCGGCACCTGTGGTCTAGTCTTTAAATCTTAATAAAAAAAGGCCTTCTCTTTCGTGCAGCCTTGATCATGAATGGGAGCTGGTCTAACGGTACTTTGGAAAACTCAAAGATTGACAATCGTATTGCTTCACGTCGATAAGCCCTTATCAGGGATTCTATGGTATGTGAGACCTCCTTATTGTTTGGAAGCTCTGCACGTATCGCAATAAGTGCTCTGCTCCACTTGGGGACTGGTTTCCCATTGTTATAAGCTTTGGTCAGTCGGTAAAATTGATGGTGGTTTTCGTACCGGTTATTGAAGGTTTGGGTGTCTGAGTACAAACTCTGGGCCGCAACCACTTTATCTACGAATAAGAATTTTGAATTTTTGGCATGCCTTAACCAATATTCATAATCGATTGGATGGATATCTTCACGAAAAGGCCTACCTGATCGAAATAAGTCTGATCTAATCATACAACCTGGAAGACAGATAAAGCAAATCTCTAACAAGCGATTGCGATCCCAGGGGCAAACTGGATATGGTTTAATGATCTCACCTTCTTTATCTACATGATTTGCCTTGCCATAGATGAAATCATACTCGGGATTTTTAATACTTGCATTAACTAGTGCACTGACAGCATTTGGATAAAGGAAATCATCAGCAGGTAGTACGGCCAGCCAATCTCCGGTTGCTCTATTTAGCCCACGATTAATAGCTTCCGCTGGGCCAGAGTCTTTTTTTACCTCAACAAAAATCTCATTCTCCCATTTCTTTAAGACATCCAGTGTCCCATCAGTGCTGCCACCGTCCTGAACAACAATTTGAACATTCGGATAATCTTGATTTAAGATGCTCTCTATTGCCCTCCCAATAAATTGATGTTGATTTAGGGACGGAATGATGTAGCTAACTAAAGGAAGGTTTGAAGAGTAGTAACTTGATTGCATTTTGATTTAGCGGCGATTAACAGCTTTGTTAAAAGTAGCTTATCCGTTGTATACAAACTAGCTATTGACTGAGCTCAAGAACCTTTTTGTAAGCTTTTGCAATCAACTATTTGAATTCGCTGCTTTCCCATAGTTTTATTTCCAGAACTGATCCACTAATGGAGTTATTAGAAAAAAACCTTGACGATTTGGTAGGGTATTGCCTTGCAGAGGCGGAGAGGACCGAATGTCAACGGCTTCCTGTAGAAGGTTTTTATGACTGGCCAGCCTTTAGGGGAGCTCAATGAGCCCCAAACGAAAAAAGCCAGGAGAAATCCTGGCTTTTGAAGTGCAGAGGCGGAGGGATTCGAACCCCCGGTACCTCTCGGTACAACGGTTTTCAAGACCGCCGCATTCGACCACTCTGCCACGCCTCTGTTTCTTACTTAATCTCTTTGGACAACTATCCAATATTGATTAGGAGGTTCCGCCGCATTTGACGGGGAGGCCTAGTTCACTCTGCCACGCCTCTAATCAATAAAAAACCATTCTTGCGAATGGGATTGCAAATCTAGGTGAATTCTGGATTTTGGCAAGTCGCTTATCATTTTTTTGGAAGTGTCTTTTGACCTTCGAGTCGTGCTGCAAGGTCAGCACTTGCATTCCACTCAAAGCCCATCAACAAAACAGCCGAAAGCATATATAGCCATACCATCAATACGATCAACACACCGATGGAGCCGTAGACCTTGTTGTAGGTCGCGAAGTTGTTGATGTAAATAGCAAAGCCAAAAGAAAGAGCAACACATACAGCTGCCGCCATGAAAGAACCCGAAGAAAAAAACCTCCATCGGTCATGAATCGCAGGTGCCAGGTAGTAGATCAATGATATGGCAAGAAAGAATGTCACCAATACAATTAGTAGCCTGACAAATAGCAACGTGAAGTAAAGCAGGTCTTCTGTAAGAATACCAAAACTGAATAGCCAATCAATAGCAAACTGCCCAACCACTAGTAAAATCAGGGCAAGCAGCAATACAAAAGCAAGCATTATGGTAATACCTGTAGCGATCAACCTGGTAGTAAGAAAGCTTCTCTTTTCTTTCGTCTTGTAGCAGTTGTTAAAAGCGCGCATCAAAGTATTGACCCCATTCGTGGCTAGAAAAAGGGCAAATAATACACCAAAAGATAATAGTCCACCACGCTTGATGGCAATGATATCTTCTATGGTGCCTGCCGTCACTGCGTACATATTTTCCGGTAGGGTGGCCTTTAGAAAGTCCATGATCTGCTGTGTATCTACCTCTGGAATAAATGTATGGATAAATGGGATCAGTGTAAACAAAAAGATAATCGAAGGGAATATGGCTAGAGTGAAGCTGAAAGCTACAGCATTGGCCTTTTCGAAGATCTGGTCTTGCCCGAGCTTGCTTATAAATATGTTGATTGTAGTGTAAAGAGTGGCGTCACCTTGCCGGACACGAATACGCTTGAGCCTGCTGAGCAGTTTCTGATAAGACGAGCTGAACAGCAGATGGCGATGTAAATCAACCCTTCTCACTGAAAAAAGGTATCAATAAGTCATGCATGACCTGTGGGAGACGGACAGGGCGTCCATTTTCCATCTTCATAAAAACCAATGTTGTAGTACCTTGATTAATGGTTTTGCCTGACTCATTTGAGATTTCATACTCAAACTTGATCCTGGCACTGGGCATCTCAGGTATCCTTACCTTTATAGTAAGCAATTCGTCGTATTTCCCAGGTGCATTGTACTTGATGTTCATGTCGAGCACTGGCATACCAATACCCATGTCTTCAAGGTTTTTGTACGGGAAACCCAACTTTCGAAACGCCTCAACTCGCGCAACCTCATAATACATCGGGTAGTTACCATAGTATACATAGCCCATCTGATCAGTCTCCGCATACCTTACACGTACCTGTGTCTCGCTTACAAACATGATCTATCGATAAAGTCCTGCCCTGTTAAGAGCCGTTTGATATTTTTCTGCATTTCTGAGGTGGTCACGGAGGTTGGTCGCAAAATTATGGTAACCCGAAAAGTCCTCCTTGGCACACATATAAAGATACCTGTGCTCCTTATAATTCAAAACCGCATCTATGTAGTTGGGTTGTGGCATGTTGATAGGGCCAGGAGGAAGACCGTTGTACATGTAAGTATTGTAAGGTGAATCTATCTCCTTATGCACGTTGAGTACTCGCTTGATGGTGAAGTCCTGAGCTGCAAATACCAATGTAGGGTCTGCCTGTAGCGCGATATTGCGTTGCAGACGGTTGATATACAGCCCAGCTACGGTGGCTGCCTCATCATATTTTTGGGTCTCAGCCTGTACGATAGAAGCTAACGTGCTGACCTCCAATGGAGTCATATTCAGCTTAGCAGCTTTCTGCAATCGCTGATCCGACCAAAAACGATCATGCTCTTCCTTCATCTTTTCGAGTAAAGCCTCTGCTGTGATCGTCCAATAGACTTCATAAGTATTAGGAATGAACATCGAAACGATGGTCTCAGGTGTGAAGCCAAGTTCGCTGATGATAGTGTCATTTTCGACCAACGCTCTGAAATCATTCGGATCTACTCCGGTATTTGCCGTGATTTTCTCCGGTAGTTCGTCTATCAATCTGATATTGTTGAATGTAATTCTCACCGGTACCTGATCACCCGATCTCAATCGCCGGACAACCAGCAGATTAGGCATGTCCTTTTTGATGGTATACACACCAGGTTTTACAGCCTCGTCGTAGTTCATCAGTTTAGCCAGCAGGCTGAAGGCTACCAGGTCGTTGACGATCTTATTGTCGTACAGCAGGTCTTGTACATCTTTAAAGGTGGCCCCTTTCGGAATGACTATATTGATATCATCCTTGTCGATCTGAAAGTTGGGGGTGTAGATCACCTGATAGAAATAGAACGCGAAGGATGAAAGCATGGTGGAAAACACCAGTATGAACAAAACGAGCCATTTTTTTCGCATAGTCGGGCAAAACTAATAAATTGATTGGTACCCCAATTAGGGAACAATCAGAGGTAAATGAAAGCTGAGTTTTTGAAGATGTTTCCGGAAAATCCGGAGGCAAAAAAAATCGAAAGGGTAGCACGCCTTTTGAGTGATGGAGGTGTGATCATCTACCCGACAGATACAGTCTATGGACTGGGTTGTGATATATTTAATCACAAGGCCATTGACCGGGTTATGCAGATCAAAGGACTTAAAGGGAAAAAGACAGAGTTGAGTTTTATCTGCTACGATTTGAGCCATATCTCCGAATACACCAAACGCCTCAACAATACCACCTTCAAACTAATGAAGAAAGCCTTACCTGGCCCCTTCACATTTATATTGCAGTCGAGCAGTAAGGTGCCCAAAATACTGAATGCCAACAAGAAGACTGTCGGTATCCGTGTACCGGACAATAACATCCCACGCGAGATCGTAAGAGCATTGGGTAATCCAATTATCACTACATCCATCAAAGACGATGATGAAGTGGTCGAGTACTCCACGGACCCTTCGCTGATCTATGAGAAGTTTGAGCATCTTGTCGACCTTGTTATAGATGGTGGCTATGGCAACCTCGCACCCAGTACAGTGGTAGATTGCACTGATGATTATGACATCAACGTCGTAAGGGAAGGTCTGGGCAACCTCTCCGACTACTTGTAACCTATTAAAATTGAGAACCATTGCTGTAGAAAGCCAGTACCTACCGGGAATTGCATACTTCTCATTGCTACTCAGTGCAGATGAAGTCATAATCGATCATTTCGAGCATTACGTGCGACAGACCTATCGGAATAGAGCAGAGATCCTCGGATCTAATGGAGTCATCGACCTTGCTGTGCCGGTGGTAAGAGGCAGGAGTAAGCAGGTGATCAAAGACATGCAAATTGATAATAGCTACAGCTGGCAAAAGATCCATTGGCGTGGGATTCGCTCGGCATATGGCAAGTCACCCTTCTTTGAATATTATGCAGATGGCCTGCAGCCTTATTATGAAAAAAACTATCGACACCTGATCGAACTAAATCATGACGTAATGTCATGCTTGGTCAAATTGACCGGATTGTCGTTGGACTGGAAGTACTCTGAAGAGTATGTTGAGATTAAAGACACTGATAATCAAGATTATAGATCGGTTATCTCCCCCAAAAAGAAACCTAACTTCCTACACGTACTTCAGGATCACCCCTATTCTCAAGTCTTTGGCAGTAAATTTGTCCAAGGGTTAAGTCTAATTGATTTGTTGTTTTGTGAAGGGCCCAACGCCGGCCCAATACTCAGGAAAATGTCCCTTTTGTGGTAATGAACAAATCCTGAAAAAACTGCGTTTAAGAGAAGTTAATTAGGGCAATTAGGTGGTTTATCAATCACAAAAAAGATATTTTTACTTTAGACATACACGTCCATAATATGGAAGCAAAATTTTCGAACAGAGTAAAAGAGGTGATTTCTTTGAGTCGTGAAGAAGCACTTCGACTCGGTCACGACTACATTGGTACCGAGCATCTCCTGTTGGGTATGATAAGAGAGGGAGAAGGAGTTGCAGTAGGATTACTCAAAAAACTTGGTGTATCACTTGACGAACTTAGAGCTGCTATTGAGCAGGCTACAAAGGGTACTGCCACTAGTAATGTAAAGAACCTAGCCAATATCCCTTTGACCAGACAGTCAGAGAAGGTACTTAAGATCACCTATTTGGAAGCTAAAATATTCAAGAGCCAATTGATCGGCACGGAGCATCTGTTGCTTTCAATATTGAGAGATGAGGACAACATCGCTACTCAGATACTCGAGAAGTTTGATGTGACTTATGATGTGGTTAAGGAATTGCTTGAATATCAAACTGATAATCCGTTAGCATCGTCGGATACCGATGAAGGGGATGAAGACAGCTCAAGAATTTTCGGTGGAGGTTCTTCTGGTGGTTCTTCTGGAAGAGGAGAGTCCGGATCGAAAGGTTCAGAGAAGTCTCGAACTCCTGTACTAGACAATTTTGGCAGAGACCTGACCAAGATGGCCGAGGAAGACAAACTTGACCCTATTGTCGGTAGAGATAAGGAGATCGAGCGGGTAGCTCAGATCCTGAGTCGTCGTAAAAAGAACAATCCCATTCTTATCGGTGAACCTGGTGTCGGTAAAACGGCTATCGCTGAAGGCCTTGCATTGAGGATTATCCAGAAGAAAGTATCCAGGGTACTGTTCAACAAGAGAGTCGTGACATTAGACTTGGCATCACTTGTTGCTGGTACAAAGTACCGAGGGCAGTTTGAGGAACGCATGAAGGCAGTCATGAACGAGATTGAGAAATCTCCTGAAGTGATCCTCTTCATTGATGAGCTTCATACAATTGTAGGGGCTGGTGGAGCCTCTGGCTCGTTGGATGCATCGAATATGTTTAAGCCTGCCTTAGCAAGAGGCGAGATACAGTGCATCGGTGCTACAACATTGGATGAGTACAGACAGTACATCGAAAAGGATGGTGCTTTGGCCAGGAGGTTCCAGATGGTAATGGTAGATGCTACCACACCGGAAGAAACACTCGAGATCCTCAATAACATCAGGGATAAGTACGAAAATCACCACCATGTTAATTATACAACCGAGGCGCTTGAAGCCTGTGTTTCACTTTCCGATAGGTATATCAGTGACAGACATTTGCCTGATAAGGCGATAGACGTATTGGATGAAGCAGGTGCAAGAGTACATATCAATAATATATATGTGCCGGATGATATCGTCAGCTTGGAAGAGTCGATCGAGGAGGTTAAGAAGGAGAAGAATCAGGTAGTTAAGAGCCAGAAATATGAAGAGGCTGCTCAGCTACGTGATAAGGAGAAGAAGCTGATTGAGCAGTTGGAGATAGCCAAGGCGAAGTGGGAGGAAGAGACGAAGACTAAGCGATACACTGTTGAGGAGGATAATGTGGCGGATGTTATCGCTATGATGACTGGCATCCCGGCCAATAGGATAGCTCAAAAGGAGAGCATGAAACTCCTCGGTATGGATGCTGAGCTTGACAATAAAGTAATTGGTCAACAGGATGCGATCAAGAAATTGGTAAAAGCGATCCAACGTACGCGGGTAGGACTGAAAGATCCGAAAAAGCCGATAGGTTCATTTGTGTTCCTAGGCCCAACTGGAGTTGGTAAGACTGAATTAGCCAAGGTGCTCTCGACTTACCTCTTTGATAAGGAGGACAGCCTGGTGCGTATAGATATGTCTGAATATATGGAGAAGTTCTCTGTAAGTAGACTTGTAGGAGCGCCTCCCGGTTATGTAGGGTACGAAGAAGGTGGTCAGCTCACTGAAAAAGTAAGACGCAAGCCTTATAGTGTTGTGCTTCTTGATGAGATCGAAAAGGCACACCCCGATGTGTTCAACATTCTACTTCAGGTTCTAGACGATGGTATCCTGACCGACGGACTTGGTAGGCGAGTTGATTTTAGAAATACGATCATCATCATGACTTCTAATATTGGGGTCCGTGATTTGAAGGATTTTGGTGCAGGTATCGGTTTTGCGACACAGGCCAAGAAGGACAACAACGATGAGATCATGCGTTCGACGATCCAGAACGCCTTGAAGAAGACATTCAGCCCTGAATTCTTAAACAGATTGGATGATGTGATCATCTTCAACTCACTGGAACGCGAGCACATTCATAAGATCATTGATATAACGCTCAAGAAGCTATTTGTGCGTATTGAAGAGCTTGGCTATAAGGTAGAGCTGACTGAAGGTGCTAAAGACTTCCTGGCGGAAAAAGGCTATGATCCTCAGTACGGTGCTCGACCTCTTAACCGGGCGATTCAGAAGTACCTGGAAGATCAAGTAGCTGAGGAAATCCTAAAAGGAGAAGTACAGGAAGGGGATGTGCTGTTGGCAGATCATGAAAAAGACGCAGGGCGACTCCACGTTTCGATCAAGAAGCAGAAGAAAAAGAAAGAGGAGAAAAAAGAAGATTAGCAAAAAGGAGGCTCATGCCTCCTTTTTTATTTAATGTTTATCTGAAGACCCTATTCATCTCTCAACGAGGTTACCGGATTTGAAGTCGCTGCTTTAAGAGTGTGATAGGCTGTGGTAGCCAATACTAGCAATAACCCGGAGGACAATGCAATCAAGAATGGCATCAAAGGCACATTGATGCGATACGAGAAGTTATCGAGCCAAAAGTTAGCCGAGAACCAGGCTAGTGGCACAGCGATGAGGAAGCCCATTGTCATTAGACCAATAAAGCCCCTGGAAATCATAGACACCACACTAAAGACACTAGCTCCGAGTACTTTCCTTATGCCAACTTCTTTCATGCGGTGTGAAACTACGAACATGACCAGTCCGTAACTGCCTAGTCCTGCAATCACAATGGCCAGTATCGAAAAATACTTTATCATCGTGCCGAGTCTCTCTTCAGCTATGTAATTCTGAGCAAGCGTGTCGTCTAAAAAAGTGTATGCGAATGTCTCATCCAGGAAAAACTCATTCCACTTTGCCTCGATCGCCTGAAGGGTATTGGTCATGTCACCTGATTCAATTTTGATAGAGTAAGTATTAAAAGATGGTACCCCAATCTCCATGATCATCGGTCCAATTTCCTGTGTCAGGGGTAGATAATTGAAATCACCCAACACACCAATGATTTTACCTTCTTTGCCTTCAACATTCACATTTTTACCTAATGCATCTTCAGGGCTTTCTCCCAGTTGATATTCAATCAAGGCTTTTTGGTTGACCATAAAAGCCTGTTGATGATCTGTTCCAAAAGAAGTAGAGAAACCTCTACCTGCAATGATCTCAATATCATAAAGATCAATGAAATCATAGTCTACCGAATACACAGGGGCAATGATCCTGTCATCAGCAGTGTACCCCTCTGGTATCACGTTGCGGTTGACCACACCTAATCCTGGAGCTCCTGCAGAAACTGTACTTCCCCGAACACCTGGTATACCTTGCAGGGATTCTTCGAATGAATTCATCTTACTTCGCATCTCTCCACTGATGCCTCCAAATAGATTATTCAAATTCTGACTCTGAACAGGTATGTTGATCATAAGATCCTTGTTGAAACCCAGCGATCGTTGGTTAACATATTGCAGTTGATTGAACACAACTATAGCTCCAATGACAAGCAAAGACGAAACGCTAAATTGAATGACTACAAGCGCTTTGCGCAGTGATAGCGAACTAGTGTTTGCTGACAATGTGCCCTTTAAACTCTGGATAGGAGTGATTTTGGTTACCACGAAAGCAGGATAAACACCTGCGAAAAGACTGGTAGCTATTATGAGCACCAAGTAAGCCAGAATGATCCTTGGAGCAAGGAGAGATTGGGCAGTCAGTTGTTTGTCCAACAGATCATTTATTGATGGAAGGAAGGTCCACGCCAGGAAATAGCTGGCAACTGCAGCTATCAATGTGAGGACAAATGCCTCACTTAAGAATTGAATAATGAGCTGTCGCTTGCGGGCACCCAGTACTTTTCTGATGCCGATTTCCTTGGCACGTTGTACAAATCTGGCTGTAGTTAGATTTATGAAGTTGATACATGCAATCAATAAAGTTAGAGTCCCAACAGCTACTAGAATATAGATCATGAGTTCACTGCCTGGTGGCTCTGGTGTCAGCACGACTGCATTGTTGAGATGGAAGTCCTCCATAGGCTGTAGGAGAAAACTCTGCCCTTTCTGCATATTTTCGGGTACCTTTTCAAGGACAAAAGAGGAGAATTTATCATTTACGCTAAGAGGGTCAGCGTCCTGCTTGAGGAGTACATAGGTGTGCGAGTGTGATACCATCCAGTTCATTAGGTAGTTCTGCCGGATGGTGTTTTGCAGGTGCTCCGGCTCGATATCATACATATTCTGATAGGGCATCAGCAGATCAAAATTTATATGCGAATTAGGCGGATAGTCCTCAACTACAGCAGCTACCTGAAAAAGTTTATCTCCTTCTATGATAATCTGCTGTCCAATAGGATTGTCGTCTTCGAAATACTTTTTTGCCGTGGTTTGATTCAATATTACTGAGTAGGGTTGATCTAACGCACTTGCAACCTGACCTTGAACTGGCTTGAAGGAGAACATATCATGGAGTGTCGAATCTGCAAAGAACGCCCCGGATTCTTCAAACCTTTTATCTTCACCTACCCTAACGCTGATGGCACGTCCATATACTCTAGCTGTTTCCTCTACTTCGCTGAAATAAGATCGAATATGATCTGACATGACAGGAGGTACAGCGGCGAGATCCAGATTATTGATCTGGTATTGGACCCTGTAAAGTCGGTCCTTATTTTCCTGAAAGCTATCGTAGCTGTATTCGTCGACTACAAACGCTAAAATAAGCAGACAGCAGGTGAGACCGCCTGCCAGCCCTGTTATGTTGATGATGCTAAAGCTACGGTACTTGAGCAGATTACGGAGTGCGATTTTGAGTATGTTTCTGACCATGACAAGTATTTACAGTAATGAGTATTGCAAACGCGTAGATTCTTACAGTAATGATGTACTAATGTTGATTTGATGGGACTAACGGCAGGATCACTAAGACGAGCAGCGCTTTGAGCTGATGATTGGGTTATCCTAGGAATAAAAAGAAGATGATTGGTTTACGGCTAGTAACTCCCGCTGTACTTACGGATGAACCACTCGGTGCTTAGCAACATAAGAAGTAGGAAAAATATCCACTTAAGATTGATCAGTGATTGGAAGCTTTCTGTAGAGTAAATCACTCCTTTTATTTCCTGCTGTGCCAGAAAGTCAGGTAATTGATCGATTTCCGATATGTGGAAGAAGCTCCCGCCTGTATTCTCGCTTATTGTTCTCAGCAACTGGTGCTGAGCTGTCAACGAAATAGCTTCGAGCTGAAGCTCCTGGACACTCAGTTCACCGGATATGGTTTCGCGTCGGTCATCCATGATCGTATATCCTGTATATTGGTAAATACCTGGTGATAACTGACCAATAGTGAGTCTGGAGTTTGATTCACTATTGATGAACGAATACTGATTGACCATACCAGATTCATCTTTGATTTCGAGATTGATCTCAAATCCATAAACCGGCTCGTAGATGTTATTATAAACCTCAGCTTCAAAGATCACTGGCTCTGTATCATAGTACTCGTTTTTCTCAGGATATAACCTGAATTTACGTTTATCCTCCTTCGTGCTTAGGTATTGAACAGTTTTGGATATGAACTGGTCAAAAACATCCGTGTTTTCATTTTGTGCGTACTCCTGTAAACGCCATTGCCAGAATCCCTCGCCAATCATGATCCCTACTTTGCGGTCCTGAGTATTTCTGACCATCATTAGCGGTTTTAACGTTTCGATGCTACCTACTTGTTGGTAGAATAGGACCTGGGTCTCGGGGTGAACATTGAAATCGCCATAAGGAACTGATATAGGCGGATAACTATTGAGCACTGACTGATTTTCCCGATCAAAAGTGAAGTAAGAGAAATTTTCATTGTATGAAGGTGACACACGATCTCTCTGACCAGCCTTAACTTCAAACGGTGCAATATCAAAAGTTTGATTGTAAAGATTAAAGTTGGATCGATTACCAAGAATGAGTAGCATGGAGGCGCTGTACTGCTGTAGTTGATTGAAGATAGGCTGCAGCAGATTGAATCGATCAAATGCTTCATTGATGATAAAAAGGTCGTATTGGTCTTCTTCGAATTCACTTACGCCTGGGATGTATTGTACGATTTCATAGTTGTCATTTCTGCTCAATGCAGCATGAATGGCTTTCATATCAGGATGCGGAGCAAACCCAATCATCAGTATCTTCTCTTTACCATCAATAATTTCCAAATAGGCGTCCTGGCTGTTGTTGGCATAAGTGAGTTCGTTGGGCACCTCACCTACTACCACGGTATATCGCTGAAATCCTGCTGTTGCTGCTTCCAGATTGAATTCAGTCTGGAAAACAGAATTGTCTGCATCGAGTTCTACAGTTTCTGTAGCAAGTAATTGACCGTTTTGCAGAATAGATATGTCTGTTGATTCTGATGATATGCCATCGTTTTGTAACTCAACCACCAGTGGGAATTTGTTGCCTAAATAGGCAATCTTATTATAGTATAGGTTCTTGACTTTGATGTCACGTTTCGGGATGGTGTCACCAAGACCCAAAGTGTGGACAGGGAATGCATAATTCCGATACTCAGGAGACAGGCCCTGATTGAAAATGCCATCGGAGGCTAATACGACACCAGCAAGGTTTCGTCCTTCATAGTCACTGGAGATTCGTTTGAGGAGTCTTGAGAGATCAGTGGCCTTGGTATTGAATCGTAAACTATCAAAATCTGAAAGAAGGAGCTTACCATCAAATGAATAGATGTCCACGTCTGTGACGTCATTGTCTATAGTTTCTTTCAATTCTCTAAACCGGGCCTTGATGGCTTGAGGATCTTCATCTACTCCTAACATCGAAGAACTATTGTCAACGGCTATGACAAACACTGGATCTTCAATCTCGCTAATGATTTGCTTGAGTAGCGGGTTGATAAGAAAGAACACAATCAACCCCACCAGGAGCCCTCTTAAGCCAGCCAGTATCCTATTCGTAGTGTTGCTCCATGGCCCCCCCCTTTGGTAGAGCAACCAGGCATAGCCTACACCCAATGCCACACTCGCTAATACCCACCACGGTGACTCCTCAAAAATGAGCTGAAGTTGATCCATAGTCAAAGCACGGAGTAAGTCACACTGGGGTTTTCAATTCTACTCAAGTGGAGTTAGACTTAGGTGAGCATACCACCGTCCACATTGAGGACCTGACCAGTGATATAGGTTGACATATCTGAGCCCAGAAATACACACAAGGCTGCCACATCTTTAGGATCACCTCCTCGTTTCAGCGGAATGCCATCTCTCCAGCTTTGGACTACCTTTTCATCAAGAGAGGCCGTCATTTCAGTTTCAATAAATCCTGGTGCAACAGCATTCGAGCGGATGCCACGTGAGCCGAGCTCTAGCGCCACTGATTTGGTAAACCCTATGATCCCCGCTTTGGAGGCTGCATAGTTGGCCTGACCTGCATTGCCTTTTACACCTACTACTGAAGTGATATTGATAATAGATCCGGTCTTTTGCTTCATCAAGGTGCGTGTGGATGCCTTCACAGTATTGAAGCAAGACTTCAGGTTCACGTTGATCACTTTGTCCCACATTTCCTCCGTCATACGCATCAGCAGATTATCTTGTGTGATACCAGCATTGTTAACAAGAATATCAAGGCTTCCTAGCTCGCTAACTGTGTCATTGATGAGCTGTTCTGCCGCACTAAAGTCTGAGGCGTCCGACCTGAATCCCTTGGCTTTGATGCCTTTGGCCGCCAATTCTTTTTCTAGTGCTTCACCTTGTTCGACACTTGACAAGTAGGTAAATGCCACATTAGCTCCTTCCTCAGCGAATCTAAGTGCTATGGCTCGACCTATGCCCTTTGAAGCTCCCGTTATCAGTGCATTCTTACCAGAAAGTAATCCCATTGAGTTCTTGATATTTAGTTCAAAATCCAACCGTAAACTTAGCCTAAAAAATGGTGAATGGAGAGTAAATGAACACGCTTATCAACCGCTCAAATAGGACTTGAAAGAGCCAATGTCTATTCCGGTAGAACCACTTACCAACCATCTGGCGCAAGTTTTTTTCTAGCCTCAAACGATATAAATTTGCGCTCATTCCAAGAAAAATCAGAAGGACTTATGGCATCAAAATACGACATATTAGTAATCGGTAGTGGACCTGGAGGGTATGTAGCTGCGATCAGAGCTGCCCAGCTCGGTAAGAAAGTGGGTGTGGTAGAGCGAGAGTCCCTGGGAGGTATATGCCTCAACTGGGGTTGTATCCCTACTAAGGCATTGCTCAAGAGTGCCCAAGTGTTTGATTATATCAATCACTCGTCGGATTATGGGATCAGCGTAAAAGATGCCAAAGTGGATTTTGATGGTATGATCAAAAGAAGCCGCGGTGTAGCAGATGGCATGAGTAAAGGAATCCAATTCTTGTTCAAGAAAAACAAGATCGATACCATCAATGGTTTTGGTAGGCTGGTTTCACCGAAGAGGGTAGAAGTAACTGCAGAGGACGGTACAAAGGAGCAGTACGAAGCTGAGAGTATCATTCTGGCTACAGGAGGTCGCTCTCGTGAGCTGCCGGCCATGCCCATAGACAATGAAAAGATCATTGGCTATCGCAAAGCGATGGTGATGGATAAGCAACCTAAGAAAATGGTTGTGGTTGGCTCTGGTGCTATAGGAGTAGAATTTGCTTACTTCTATCATAGCATTGGTACAGAAGTCACGATCGTGGAGTTCATGCCTAACATAGTACCTGTAGAGGATGAAGAAGTTTCGAAGCAGCTAGCGCGAACCTTTAAAAAGAATGGTATCAAAATTATGCTGGAGTCGGAAGTAACAAACGTTGATACTTCTGGTAAGGGCTGTAAGGTGACGGTGAAAACCAAGAAAGGTGAAGAAGTGCTTGACTGTGATGTGGTACTATCTGCCGTTGGTGTAAGCACGAATCTTGAAGGTATCGGACTGGAGGATGTAGGAGTGTCTACTGATCGTGGTAAGGTGTTGGTGGATGACTACTACAAGACCAATATTAACGGTATCTACGCTATTGGAGATATTGTTCATGGCCCGGCACTCGCGCATGTGGCTTCTGCTGAAGGCATCATTTGTGTAGAGAAGATCGCAGGTCACCATCCTGAGCCGCTAGACTATAACAACATTCCGGGTTGTACTTACTGCTTCCCGGAGGTTGCATCTGTTGGATATACTGAGAAGGCCGCTAAAGAGGCAGGCTATGAAGTGAAAGTGGGTAAGTTCCCATTCTCCGCATCAGGTAAAGCGAAAGCAGCTGGACATTCGGATGGTTTTGTCAAAGTGATCTTTGATGCAAAGTACGGAGAGTGGCTTGGCTGTCACATGATTGGTGCTAACGTAACCGAAATGATCGCTGAAGCGGTATCTGCTCGTAAACTTGAGACTACCGGAATGGATATCGTGAAAACAGTTCACCCACACCCTACTATGTCGGAGGCAGTGATGGAAGCCGCTGCGGCTGCCTATGATGAAGTGATCCACCTATAGGAATTGAGAATTGAATAATTGATAATGTATAATGATCCCGGTGAAAGCCGGGATTTTTGTACTCACCATTTTCGGAAGGCTGAAATCAGTTCACTTGTTTGGGTTACTTAATCCGAACGTGATCCATTACTTTTACATATATGGCTAATCTTACTTTCGAAATAGAAAAAGATGGGGACCAATATCACTCATGGTGTCCCGAACTACCAGGCTGTCATTCTCATGGGGCTTCTATCACCCAAGCCATTGATCATCTCAAAGATGCCGTTTCGCTTTATCTGAGTGTTATGATTGAGGACGAACTCACGCATAAGGCATTGTCCTTAGATGAAAGCTAAAGAACTCATCAAGCTTCTTGAAAAAGATGGATTTGTGTTTGTTCGTCAAACTGGAAGCCATGCGATATTCAAGAAGCCCGGAAATAAAATCATTGTTGTTCCCATTCATTCTAAAGATATACCCAAAGGGACACTAAATGGTATTCTAAAGGATGCCGGTTTGAAGTAACTAGCTGACCCGTGTGCGAGGTTTAAAGCCTAAAAAAGTCCCGCTATCACGGGACCTTTATTATCAGCTATAAAAAGATGTCTTAGTTACTCCACCGTGATAGAGTAAAGTGGTGTTGGGTTCAATGGGCAGAAGTATACGTACTCTCCTTTTTCAAGGGTCACTACATTTGAAGTAGCCGTTTGACCGTCCTCGATGGTATTGGTCAGGTAAGCCGAAGAGATATGGTTTTCTTGCTCTGTTTTGCCTTTTGGAGCTACAACAAATCCCACAGCGTGATCGATTCCGTTGTTTGCTACTTCGAAGATGTAAGATTCACCTGCTTTAAGGGTAAGTGAAGTCTCAGTGAATTCACCAGGTACTTGCTCAAGCTTTACTGTTTGAGTGTCTTGTGCGTAAGCTGAAGTTACCACTAGGAAAGCTACAGCTAAGATGGATAATAGATTTTTCATGATATTGATTATAAGTTGTGAAGATGATAGTGGAGCCTCAATCGAGGCTCTTTCTGATTTTTATGATTATGCAAGAGCAGGCTCTAACTCTGGAGCTGCTGGAAAGTCTACAGGGATCTGAGTAGCACCGTGGATGAAGTTAGAAATGATTTTGTCTCCAATTACGATAATAGTGTCTACTAGATTTTCTTTGGTGTATCCTGCGGCGAAGAAGATGTCAAGAGCTTCAGCACTTGGCTTGCTTCTGTTGATTGTGATGTCTTTAACGAATTTTGCAAGTGCGTCAAATTTTGCATCGAAACTTGCTTCACCACCTCTGATCTCAATAATCTGCTCATCAGTGAAACCGTTCATTTTACCAAGTGCGGTGTGGGCTGCAAGACAGTAAGCACATTCGTTCACTTGACTTACAACAAGATTGATGATTTCTCTTTCCTTGGCTTTAAGCGAGCTCTTACGGTTTTGAAGAGCAAGGTAGTCACCTAGTGCAGTGTCGCTATGGGCGTAAGTGGCGTAAAGGTTAGGAACAAAACCTAGCCCTTTTTGAAGCTGGTCGAAAATCGCTTGATTGTTTTCGCTTACTTCTTCTCGGGTTGGGACATTAATCTGGGTTGCCATAATTTCTATTGATTTTAAGTTTTAATTTCTGATTATGGTTAGTCTAACGCCCCTTTCCTGACTGGGTAAGTGTCGATTTTTCCCGACAGATTGTCAATTTTTCCTTTTGTATATCATCTTGCATCTATGGTCATGTAATGACTGTAAACTGAAGATGAGTTCTTCTCATAATCCATGGTTCAAAAAAACGTTCGATCAATATGAATCACTTGAAATACTCCTTTGGGATGGGAATAGTACTGGTCTTGCTGATTTCATCCTGCCAGAAGAAAATTGTGGTAACACCCGTAGATGAAGACTTTGAAACGTTCTATGATCGATTTCACGAGGAGATGGATTTTCAACTCGACCGGGTTGCTTTTCCTTTGGAAGGTCAACTAACTGATGACCAGGGCACGAGCTCCTGGACGAGAGAAGGTTGGGAAATGCATCGTGGTAAAGTGACCGAAATTACGGCATCCAATTACGATACCGAGATCATAAGGAAAGATGGTGAGGTCGTGGACAAGGTCAAGCTCCGAGATTCAGGTTTTTACATAGAGCGGAGGTTTGAGCGGATCAAGGGACGGTGGTACCTTGTGTATTACGAAAAAGTAGACCTTTGATCTAGCATCCTTACGCATACATTGTTGACTCTTCTTCATTTTTAGTGTGTGGTTAGCTGCATTTTTGTTTGTATCCTGATCTTGTAATGTCCAATCCATCTCATCAAGAGTTTTTCAAATACCTCAATGCTTATTTCGATAAGGTATATGTCGTTAGCATTCCACGTCTATCGGAGCGACAGCAGTACATGCAAAGGCTATTGGAAGGGTTAGATTTTGAAATGGTTGAGGGCACTGATAGGAAAAAGCTCTCTGAAGCTGAAATTTCAGAGCACTATGATCAGAAGGCTCATCTTAAGCTAAGTCGGTTGGGTAAACCACTGAGAGCTGGTGAAGTAGCATGCGCACTTAGCCATTTACAAGTATACAAAAATGCTATTACCAACGGCTATAATCGTATCCTTGTACTGGAAGATGATGTTGCGCTTATTGATCAGCATCTTGACCAACTACAAAGGAACCTCCAAGAGCTACCACAAAATTGGGAACTGGCATACTTGGGTTATTGGAAAAATGAAAGAGCACCCGTTTTAGGATGGCTGAAGCAAGGATGGTACATAGTACTGAGATTGTTGGGATTGCATCGTTGGTCTGTGCGCAGGATACTCAACACCTACCCTGAGTCAGTGACCAATACACTCATGAGGGCCGGTAATCAGGAAGGTGCTTACGCTTATGCACTGACTCTTGGCGCGTGTAAAAAACTGGCTGCCTTCAATCGGCCGATCAAACTCAATGCTGACAACCTGTTTTCTCACTTGATCACAAATCGATATCTCAACGGGTATCTTTGGATCCATAAGTTCTTTGAGCCGATATCTAATACCGGCAAAGGAGCTTTCGATTCACAGACAAACAAATATTAAACAGATGTCTAGACTATCGCCAAACAGGATACCCTGACTTGACCCAAAAAATATTGATATTGTGTTCTTTTCGCAAAAGGACTTCTGCTGTCACCTCATTAATACCTTGGTCGATCATATAGGGGGTGTAGGCATGATCTTCCATCAACTGTATAAGATCAGACGGGTCAACACCTCCTTTTCGCATATAGCCTGGGGAGAACTCTGCAATAATATAGGGAAGCGTGTTTAAGAGCCTCGTTCCTCCCTTAAAGGCATAGTATTCAAATCCTTCTATATCAATCTTGAGAAATCTAACTTTTGATACCTCAATATGCTGTTGCTCAAGGAAATCGTCAAAACTCACAGTTTTTACCTCTATGCTATCGCCCGTATTGATTTCGAGCATCGAGTGCCTACCCGTGTTACTCTTTTTGTACAGATATAACGTTTTGACCCCAGTGGTATCAGAGACACCCATATTGTGAGCCGTGACATTGACCGTGCCGTTCATGGCTAGGTTATGAGTAAGACATTGGTAGTTGTCAGGATCAGGTTCGAAGCAGTGAATGCGAATGTCGTTATTCTCGAATCGTGACATCAACAGCGAATACCAACCGATATTCGCCCCTACATCGAGCACTACATCATCAGCTTTCAATTTGAGATTTCTGATTAGTAGTTCGCTAATCTCGGGTTCATAAGTACCTTTTTTGAAGATAGCCCGACCTCCGCCATCTTGCGTTTTGAACTTGAGACGTAGAGCATACTCATCAGAAGTGCCAATTAGGTATGGCCGTTTCAACACGTAGCGACTAAATATGTATTCGGCCGCCCGAGTATAATAGGCAAGTGGGCTGTTAGACATGGTTGATAATCACAAATGTAATATTTGTATAGTATCTAACTAGTACTTGGCATTTTTCAATCACGTTAATTGGTTCTCGTGGATAGCCGTAACTTGCCAAAGTGTCTGATATCGGACGGTGGTGATGGTTCTCGAACGAATGACTTGACTCTGATAAACTCTAACTCATTGATAGTCAAAAAGAAAACTTCTGGTATGCAAGTTGAATGGCATTGTTCCTAAATTGATCGACATGTTCCGAAATCTATTCCTAGTAAGCATTCGTAATCTCAAGAAGCAAAAGTTCTACTCCATCCTCAATATTGCTGGGTTAGGAACTGCACTTGGTGTTTTTCTTCTGCTTTGGCTCTACGTCGAGAAGGAGCTCTCATATGACTCATTCTATGAAGACGTTGATCACCTTTATCGTGTGGATCAGACTTTCATTTGGGGCGATGCATATGAGCGCTTTGGTTCTACGGGTCCAGCAGTTGCTCCGGCCATTCGTGCTAACGTACCAGGAATAGAGACGGTAACCCATGTGATGACACCTAATACATCCTTAGTGTCTATCGAGAAAGGAGGACAGAAGGTCTCATTTGAGGAAATGCATCTATTGGCTGCAGATAGCAATTTTTTTGACATCTTCAGTTTCCGGTTTGTATCTGGTGATCGCGTCTCAGCGCTCGGTCAGCCCAATAGCGTAGTACTTACTGAAGCTATAGCCACCAAGTATTTTGATGGTGAAGAAGCTTTGGGCAAAATTATCGAGATAACCAATGGAGACGTTGCTCAGTCCTATCGAGTGACTGGTGTCATGACCGACTTACCGTCAAACATGCATTTCAGAGCTGAGATCATCACGAGTACCAACTCTTATGAAAACGTCAAAAGAATGCAATGGAGTTGGATCTGGTCTGGCTTTGTTACCTATGTCAAGCTGCTGCCGGACGCAGATGTTGAGTTAGTCAGGAAGACCTTATTTGAGTTGCCGTCTTATGAAGCGGAAGCCTCATTGATGCGCGTTTATGGTCAGACATTCGAAGAATATACTTCTTCCGGCAAAGACTGGAATCTCTTTCTACTACCTATTCAGGACATTTGGTTGAAGTCGGTAGAGTCACCGAATCGACTGGGTCCGGTTAGTGACATTAAGCGGGTATATCTATTCATTGTAGTGGGAGCGCTTATTCTCATATTGGCATGTGTCAATTACACCAATATGGCTACAGCCAGGTATGCTGGCAGGTTAAAAGAGGTGGGGGTACGTAAGTCGATAGGTGCTAGCAAGGAGAATCTTATGTTGCAGTTTATCATGGAGTCGATGATTTTGTCTGCTCTTGGGGTTGTGCTCGCTATTGGGCTAACCGAGATCGCACTTCCGTACTTTAATTATACTTTTGAGAATGATCTGGCCCTGGATATTGTGGATAAACCCTATCTCATAGGCTTGTTGATATTGATGATGGTCAGTGCCGGACTTATGAGTGGTACCTATCCATCATGGATTATAGCCAGGGTTGGTCCGGTCAAGGCGCTCAAAGGGAAACTTGATACAACCAAAAGTGGGACCAACTTAAAATCGGTGTTGGTCTTCTCACAGTTTGTCATTTCTACCAGTCTGATCATCTTGAGTCTGTTGGTTTACCGCCAGCTCAATTTTCTGCAGGAGAGAAGTCTGGGTTTTGATCAGGACAACCTCATAGTTATATCACAAAGTCAGCGTTTAGGTCAGAAGCAAGAAACGCTTATTGATGAACTAAAAGCCTTTCCATTGATTGCGGACGTTAGTCGCTCGGAGAGTACACCACCTTTCGTATGGAACAGTGATCACTTCACTAGTGGGAATACAGAAGTTGGAGAGATACCTATTTCTTACATAGTTGCTGATGAGAACTATGGGAATACTCTGGGTGTGGAGCTGGTCCAGGGACGTTTTTTTGGAGAGGAGTTTGGTGCCGAACAAGGCAATGTAATTATCAATGAGAAAACGGCTCAAGCCTTGGGATGGGACCTATCGGAAGACCTTATCGGAAAGAAAGTGGTTTATACGCCGAGCGAAACCCGTTTCAATGTGGTGGGGGTGATGAAAGACTTTCATTTTGCTAGCCTATACTCACCGATAGAACCTTTGATGCTGTTTACCTATGGTGCACGTATCTTCAATCGCAATGTTGACTATATCTCCATTAGGCTGAATCAAGACCTTACCGGAAATCAACTACAACAACTCCTCAGTGATGTGGAGAACAAATGGAAATCGATGGAGCCTTCAATTCCTTTTCGCTATCGATTTACTGATGAGGCATTCTTTGAAGTGTTCCAGTCCGAGCAACGATTAGGTCAACTGCTCAATTTTTTTACAATTCTTGCGATCATGATCGCTGGCCTGGGCTTGTTTGGTTTAGCGAGCTTTGCTGCTGAGAAACGTGCGAAAGAGATAGGTATCAGGAAAGTGCTTGGCGCCAATGTTGTACAACTGGTATTGATGCTCACCAGAGACTTTGCACGGCTGGCAGTCTATGCGTTGCTGGTGGCAGGTCCTCTTGCTCATTTTGCAGGCTCTGAATGGTTGGCTGATTTCGAGTACCGTGTGGCTATCCAGCCTGACATATTTTTGATCGCTGGTATGATCGGCTTATCGCTAGCATTTTTCGCCGTGCTTTATCAGTCGATCAAGGCAGCAACTGAAAATCCGGTGAATGTGCTGAAAGATGAATGAAGGGATTGGTCAAGTGTATAAGGGGATAGGCTTGATCATTTTGTGTCTTGGTTGATTGAGAACCGAGAGTTTAAAAATTCTCTTTTTATGCCTTGATAATGTACTTCACCATTTTTGAGTACAGCTCCTCCGGGACAAACGGTTTGGTGATATAATCATTCATACCACTTTCGATCACTTTCTCACGAACATCCAACAAAGCAGAAGCAGTAAGTGCGACAATGGGCACGGAAGCATTTTGCTCTCTTATTTTTAGCGAAGCTGTATACCCGTCCATTTCCGGCATCTGCAGATCCATCAGGATGAGGTCATGGTCCTGGTATTTTTCTATAGCTTCAAAGCCACTTTTAGCCACATCAACATTGGTTTTCCACTTATTAAGATATCTGGATGCTACTAGGATGTTCATCTCATTATCCTCCACGAGCAAGATGTTTTTACCTTCAAGTAGGCCCTCTTCTGATTTTTGGGCTTTGGTGAATTCTTGGTATTCACCTTCTGCAGTAAGGTCAAACCTCTGTACAAAAGAAAACCTCGAGCCTATACCCTCCTTGCTGCTTACCCTTATCTCACTGCCTTGTAAGTTCAACAGCCTCTTGGTGATAGCAAGACCGAGCCCTGTGCCCCCATATTTACGTGTAGTCGAGCTGCTGGCTTGAGTAAAAATATCAAAGATGTCTCGTTGCTTATTGGCAGGTATACCTATCCCTGTATCTTCTACTGAAAACTCAAGTGTGACGGTAGACTTACGAATATTGATACAATTGACCTCTAGAGTGATCGAGCCCTCTTTTGTAAACTTGATGGCATTGCTGAAGAGATTGGACAGTACTTGAGTCAGTCTAAGTTTATCACACAATATATATCTGGGCGTACTATCATCAATCCTCAGTTTGCACTCAACCGAAGCTGGCTTGTCGACATTGGCTTTATGTGTTTTGAACAGGTTTTTTAGCGTTTGATGCAGATCAACAGGCATCAACTCAAACTCTACTTTTCCAGCATCAATTTTGGTAAAGTCCAGTATATCATTGATGAGCCACAGCAGCTGTTTAGATGAATACTTAAGGGACTGTAGGTTCTCTTTTTGTTCGCCACTTACTTTGAGTAGGTCCGACATCCCGACTACAGCATTGAGTGGTGTACGGATCTCGTGCGACATGGTAGACAGGAAATTGGTTTTTGCGGTAGCCGCTTGCTGTGCTTCATATAAAGCTGTCTTATGCGACTTGGCAAACCTAAACGACAGTATTAGCGACTGAAGAAAGAAGAAAGAGATATAGCTTCCGAAGATGATCATGTTGTTCTTGATAAAGAAGCCCATATAGGCGAGTATATCATAGCTGAATGACATGACTATGGTCGTGACGCTTAGCAAAGCGATGAGCGCCCCATCGCGTTTATGTCGAACCGCCATCACATAGGTGTAGAAGAAGTAGGGTATGGTCACAAGGATGACTATAAAAAAAGGGGTAAGCAGCTGTGTGAAGTACTTAATCGGTAGCAATAAGGTAGCGAGGAAAAAAGCCAGACAGGCACCTGCTGCTACTCTGAAGATCGTCTTGTTAAACTCCTTCGGATACAAAAAATAGTTGTAAGCAATAAAGAGTACCCCAGATAAAAATAGTGTGGCATACTCAGCGGTGACAGCCCCTCGCCAAGGGATATAATCTACCAGGTAGTGGAGACTATAGTTTTTTGCTCCTGTGATCCTGTAGCTATAGACAATACAAAAAACTGAAAAAAGAAGCATCGATGTTTCGTTTTGACCGAAGAGGTACAGTCCTAGGAAAAACAACCCGCCCATTAGTAAGCAGCCCATCAGGATATAGTCATATGCATTGTTATCTGCATAATAGTTGTCCATCACTTCAGCAAAACTGATTAGTAGAGGTTCCCTGATACCACCTTTGGAATGGTCGAAATTAGCTACCTGAATGGAAAGGAGTATTGTATCGTTGGTTGGAGTAAAGCGGATGCTTTGAGGTTTCCAGTAAGGAGTATAAGCTTCCTTTGTTTCTGCGACTTCTCCATTGTGACCTAGCAACTGGTCCCCGATATAGAGCGCATATGATGAATAGATATCAGCCATACCAATGGCGAGATCAGCTTGGTCAACCACCTCTTCCGGTAAAATGATGTAGCATTGATAGGTCCCGTACCCGAATGGCGTGATCTGGTCGCTACCTATGCGCTGGTTAGCCCAAATCGATGGGAAGTCAATGAATGATGTTTCATGAGAGGGTGGCTTTGAGGTTAACTCTTGCCATTGGAAATACACCTGCCCTGTTGCCTCTGTTATCTGATCAAAATTGACATTTCGCAGGTCCAAAACACCATCAATGATCTTATTATCACTGTTGGCATGGCAAGTGCTCCATGACCATAGGCAAACTGATAAGACCGCAAAAAAGGCTTTCATGCGTGGATCATAGCAGTAGATTCTAACTATATGTAGGTTGACAATAAACGAATTTACTTCAACCAAAAAATCCCGCATGAGCGGGATTATAAAATTTCGTAATTGTCTGAACTAAGACAGCACCGACTTCATCGTCTCACCAATATTCGCTGGAGAGCTTACTACGTTGATGCCGCATTCCGACATGATCTTCATCTTAGCTTCTGCGGTATCATCTTTGCCACCGATGATCGCACCAGCGTGCCCCATTCTTCTACCAGGAGGCGCTGTTTGACCAGCTATGAATCCTACCACTGGCTTCTTATTACCACTATCCTTTACCCACCTTGCTGCTTCTGCTTCGTAGTTACCACCAATCTCACCGATCATGACGATACCATCGGTTTCAGGATCATCCATCAATAGTTGCACAGCTTCTTTGGTTGAGGTGCCAATGATAGGGTCACCACCTATTCCTATCGCTGTAGAAATGCCCAAACCTACTTTTACAACCTGGTCAGCTGCTTCATAGGTCAGCGTTCCTGATTTTGACACGATCCCGATACGGCCATGCTTGAAAACAAACCCGGGCATAATACCCACTTTGGCGCCATCAGGAGTGATAACGCCCGGACAGTTAGGTCCTACGAGTGTTGCACCGCGTGCCTTAACATATCGCTTAGCAGCAATCATGTCCTTAACAGGAATACCCTCAGTAATAGTAATGATCACTTTAATACCGGCATCAGCCGCTTCCATCACAGCATCTGCAGCAAATGCAGGAGGAACAAATATGATGGATACATCAGCGCCAGTTGACTCAACAGCGTCAGCTACCGTATTGAATACAGGCTTATCAAGATGTTTTTGACCACCTTTTCCAGGGGTTACACCTCCTACGACATTGGTGCCATATTCTATCATTTGAGAGGCGTGAAATGTACCTTCACTACCTGTAAATCCTTGTACAATGACTTTAGAATGCTTGTTGACGAGTACGCTCATGTTGTTTGAAATCGTTTGCCGCAAAAGTAGGTGATAAATCCAATTGGGCAAAGTAAATGAAGAAGTGAGGGGGTGGACCAATTAGAAGTTCAGAGATACCCCAAAATAGACCAATCGTCTTGAGAAATAGACGGCTTCAGCCTCAGAGTAGTCTTCATTGTAGATGAGGTCCCGCTCGTTCTTCTGATCAAAAACATTGTTAAGCGAAAGGAAGTAAACGATGGCGAGTTTTTCGCTGACGGGCTGAAGTTTGCTGGCGCTTAGACTTATATTCTGATAAGCGGAAAACTGATCGGGAATTTCGTCAAACAAGGGTACGTAAACCCCGAGTTGATCGTCAAACTCTGAGTCTTCAACAGATGGGAAATAGCTTCCTTCTCTTATCAATGCGATCATGTTGATGGTCCAACCGACCCCCAATGTTTGACTGATCTCTCCCCGAAGAAAGTAATTGACCGTGGTACCTTGGAGCTGGTTGAGTGTCGGACGACCATCAAGATTGGTAAGAAGTGCAAGAGATGCTTGGGCCTGTAATCTACTATTGAGTTTGGCAGTACCGAATAGCTCTATACCTATCAATTGTTGTCTGGGCATGTTCATGTCTCCGGTTAGGCTCAAGTCAGAAGTTTTGTAGTATATAGAGAACTGACGGGTCCATTTGTTATCAGACCAATGCAGGTCCAATGAAGCTTGCTTTGATTGGAATCCGAGTTGAGAAAAGGATCGTCGATCTATAGTATGACGATTATACTGACCCACACCTGCGATAAGCTCTGTCTTGTCATTGATCTTATAAAAAACATTGGTCTGTAGACTATGATAATCTCTACCGACGACTGCACCAAGATTTTTGCGATATCCGACACCCAAGACAAGCTTATTAGTAAATGATCGCTTACAGTAGAGGTATAGCTCTGGAATCTTTAAAGCTGTGTCAAAGTTGCCACTGTCGGCAGGGTGGAAGTCGGCATATGCATAGTCATACCTGGGAAAAACACCTTCAAAATCAAATGATTGGTGATCCAGACTTAGCCCCCCTTTAAGTTCCCAATCATTTTTGCTGAAGTGATAGTTGATACTAGCAAATTGATCTCTTCCAGGTTGGCTGATATCAAAGCGGCTAAACTCAAAATTTGTTTCATTGAAGTTGAGCCCGGTATTTAGTGAGAATAGATGGCCGCCTGTTTGATAGTAGAAATTATTAACCGTGAACATGCGTTGGGTCGCTTGAACAAACGGACCTGAGTATGAGGGTGATCTAAAGGCAAATTCATAGTCTTCTTCCAGATAATATGTGAATGACTTGACCTTCCAGCGCTTACCTAGCTGCGCATGTAAATTGACTCCTACATCAAAACTCCTGAAGAAAGGAATTTCATCTAGCGCTGCTGGATTCAGGGCTTTGATGATGCCGGATGGCTGATAGTTACTAAACAGGCTGACGGCCGCACTATTCCCTATTGCACGAGTATGTGTCACTCCGAAGCTTGCCAACGAAAGGATAGTACTTGTTGAGTGAGCTTCCGGTACTCTATTGAGTGTCTCGATTGCAATTAATCCTGAAGAGACATTGCCGAACTCAAGAGGAGGGTTGCCTGGGAAAACATTGACTTGATCCACTGTAGCTGTATTGAAAATACTGAATGTTCCTATTCCATTCAGATTAGAGAATTTAACAGCATTATAGATAGGCACATTGTTCAATATGATTCCTGTTTCTAGCGGACTGCTACCTCTTAAGCTAATATTAGCAGATTCATCAGTAGTAGTGGACGCTGGCATACTGTTTACTGCAAGCACAGGATCAGCCTTAGCTGTTGGGTTTTGATAAACCTCAAGTTGATCCATCTTCTGTATGGTAAACTCTTCAGCAGCCATACGATCGGCTTGGATCACTACATCTGCGAGTTTGGTACTACTACTGCTAAGCAAGACCTCAGAAGACCCTTTAAGGTCTTCTGAGGTCAGATCCAGTTGATCATAGCCAATGTAGGTGACCTTCCAGTTTTCGAATTCGTCCAGAAGGCTTTGCCCAATAAGTACTTCTCCATTTAGGTCAGATGAAAGACCTGATCTCAGATCATCTATGGGGTAGATATTGACTCCAAATAGAGTCTCACCTGTAGCCCTGTCTTTGAGGATTAGCTTACAGGCCGCCTGTCCTTGTGCACGGACACAAAAGAGTAAACTAACAACTAAGGATATGAAGACTTTCACAGCAGTCGTGTTAGTAGCCTACTGAGCATCCAGTTGAGGTAGCAATACCTTACTTACCCAAACATAGTTAGGCTCAATTTTGAGGACTTTTTCATAGATATGTTTTGCTTTCACAGGCTGATCAAGCTGTACATAAGCCTGACCGAGGTGGGCCATTGCGTCGATGTACATCCAGTTGTCCTGGGTCAGCTCAGGATCTTGCTCCATAAGGTCTATACTCTTCTCAAGGGCTTTAGCTGCCTCATTGATATCGCCCCCGAATGCTCCCGGAGTGTAGAATTTGTAGTTACCGTACAGTTTCCAGGCGATGTAGCTATCAGGTGCTTCCTTGATTGCGTCATCGGCGAAATTGCCACTTTTACCTCCTAGGAACATGCCTTTATAGGGAGCATAAGCAATTCTTAACCCAAGGATACCGGACATGATGGCTTTAGCCTCAGCTGCCTGACTACCCTCCTCGTCAATGATCTTTTCCAGCGGGTTTGAGGTATCGTCCAAATACTCGTCAAACAGATCTTCGTTTTGCAGTGGTAGTGAAGCATTGAGAATAGCATACCCAGCTAACCCTCTTGTAAAAGCATCATCGTTAGCTTCAGCAAGCTTATAACTCTGATGCCACATAGAGATATTTTGAGACAGGTAAGCTTGGTACTGGGTTTTTCTCCATTCGGGAATTTGCCCGAGCATGTCGAATGTCGAGATCATCGAAATGATCATAACCAGGATAGTAGATGTGTTTAGTTTTTCTCTCATGATAAAGTAGTTTATGTTTTAAACCAAATGGATAAATTTTTTATAAATGATTGGTCAAGAATTTCATAGCATGATCCAAAAAGGTTTTGAGCTTGTATGGGCATAGAGTTTATAGCTATTTGATGTAACTATTTAGAGCCTTGACATAGGTCTCAAAGGCGGAGATCCCAATTTTGGTAATACTACAGGTTGTGACGGGTTTTTTGCCCTTGAAGGACTTGATAACACTTATGTAACCGGCAGTAGATAGCTTGTCGAGTTGTACGCTTAGGTTACCGGCTGTTGCTCCGGTTTGCTCCTTGATGTAAACGAACTCAGCACTCTCTACACTAATAAGTATAGACATGACGGCCAGCCGCAATTGCGAATGCAAAAGCGGATCAAGTGCTGCAAACTCAGGCATTTTCCTCCTTATTTTTCAGCATATATCCTGGTACCAGATAGCCCAATGCTACCCCGATTGCACCTATGAGATATTGTGTACTATCGTGAAAATAAAGAGCTAGCAGTGCCGTAATCCACAAAACAATACCACCGTAAATAGTTGGTTTGAACTTGAGCAACTTACCAGTAATGATCACAGCGTATCCTGCCAGAAGCATAATTGAACCTGTAATGTAGTACGGCCCGATCACAGTGCCACCGAAAATGATGACGAGTATTGGGAAAATAAATGAAATCCAAATGAAGCTGTATAGACTATCAATATGTGTTTTTACCGTGACTTGTTTAGACTGCCTTGTCCCATAAACAGCGCACGCGATCCATGCTGGCACTGAAATCAACCAAATCGCATATGGATAGGGATAGTTCGTAAACTCCATGAGATAGTAATGTCCGAGATCTCCGATGATCACGACCCAACCCCAAAGTAGGAAATAGAAGCTACTCTTCTGATAGTTTTGCTTAGTCTGATTGATCATCTGAGTGATCAGGATAAGACTATCTTGATTTGATAATGGCTTTTCCATAATACTTTCTTATACGACCCAATAATAAAGTAGTTTATAGTATAAACCAAATAGTCTCAATTCTTTTTATATTATGCTTCTAAAGCATAGACTATGACTAACCTGAGTCAAAGCGATACTCTTCGTGATTGCAGCATAGCTGCATTTTTGATATTGCTAGCATTTGCCCAAACGCTCACAGCTCATGCTTCCTTGACTATTGGATTCAGTCTGGTTAAGATCCTTGACCTTTCTGTTTACTACATTATCCCGGCGCTCCTTTGGACGAGTTTCTATTTTTGGTTGAGGACCAGTCTTATAAAGCTCTTGAACCAGAGAAGAGTGACCATATTGGCTATGGTGGGTTTTGGCATTGTCATTGTTCCTCTTCAGCGAATCCTTTCCCTTGCAGTTGATTTTGGTTTGAGGTACACTTTTGGCCTGATCGAACGGGTGGATAGCGCCTTGATTGCCGAGATCGCTCCTCACTTCGTTGCAAGCCTACCGGAAAACTTTTTGATCTATCTGCTGTTGATAGCCCTTTTGTTTTGGACTCGTTCAATCACCACTTTACCCTCAAGACTCAAACTAAAGTCAGTAGAAGGATGGCATTGGATAGAAATAGCTGATCTGGAAGCAGTCTGTTCTGATAAGAACTACGTTATATTCAAGCTTGGAGGAGAAGATGTACGATGCAGGCTAACCAGTAAGGAAGCAGAGTCTATGCTCAGGGATTATGAGATAATACGAATACACAGGTCGTTGCTCATCAATCCTAAATTAGTTAGAAGTGTTAAGGGCATTGGTGATGACTGTTTCCAACTCAAGTCAACCTCAGGAAAGATATATACTTCTTCAGCGCGCTATAAAAATCAAATCGAGCAGGTACTTCTGGGATCTCTATCCCTGCAGAACGGCTATTGATCCCTAGGTCTTGATTGGATGATGGACACCTGGTAGTTTCATCATCGAGATGAAAACTCTTGGATCTTTCCTTATACTACTTTTAGTTATTAGCTCAGCCATGGCTCAGCGCCGAATTACGGTAGAAGCCAACCACTCTACGGTTGCTTTTATGGTCCCTATTGCCGGAGGAATCACTGAAGTATTGGGTCGATTCAAAGAGTTTGACCTACAGATGAATCTTGATACGGTTGACTTTACAAAGTCGCAAGTGAAATTTATTATCGAAGTAGCAAGTCTCGATACGGGCATTCCGGATAGAGACGAGCATTTAAAAACAGAAGATTTTTTTGATGTGGAGCAATACCCTCAAATCATCTTTGAATCCCAGGCTATACAATCATCTCAGGACAGTTTCTACCTCATAGATGGACAGCTTACTATGCATGGAGTTGAAGCTCTGGTTGAAATACCATTTCGTCTTACGCAAAACTCTGGAAAGAACATTGCTGCTGAGATCCGCACTACCATAGATAGGGTAAAGTTTGGTGTCGGAGCGGATTATTCACATTCTACGATGGAGGATTTTATCGGTGAGGAAATAGAGGTAATGATCAATTTCTGGACTAAAAGGGATAAAAGGGTGCCTCCTGACCGTTAGTGAGAATGATTTGCTTGTAGTTGCTTTGGGTCTGGGCTAATTTGCTTCCCCCATAAATTCTAAAGCATGAAGCATTTTACATTGACGCTCACTGCACTGCTGATTTTCATCTCCAGCTTAGCTGCGCAACCACTATGGCTTAGGTACCCATCCATTTCACCGGATGGTTCTACGGTAGTCTTTACCTACAAAGGAGACCTTTATCGAGTATCCGCAAGTGGTGGAACGGCCACACCCCTGACCATAGATCAGGCACATGACTTTATGCCGGTTTGGTCTCATGATGGTAGCCAAATAGCCTTTGCGAGTGATCGCTCCGGAAACTTCGATGTATATGTCATGCCTTCAATTGGAGGTGACGCAAAGCGTCTGACCTACCACTCAGCCAACGATTATCCTTCTGACTTCACAGCTGACAATAGCAGTGTTCTTTTCTCATCACTTAGAATCGACCTTTATACAAATGCTCAGTTTCCAAATCGCACCTTAGCTGAATTATACAGCGTACCTGCCACCGGTGGACGGGTTAGACAAGTACTGACCACACCGGCTGAAGATGCCAGGATCAATGCAGATGGATCACGTATCTATTTCCATGATCGCAAGGGTTATGAAGATGCCTGGAGAAAACACCATACCTCCAGCATCACAAGAGACATTTGGTACTACAACAATGAGACGGCATCCTATACCCAGCTTACGACATGGGATGGAGAAGATCGAAATCCGGTTTTAAACCTCAATGACAATATGATCTACTGGCTCAGCGAGCGCAGTGGACACTTCAATGTGTACAAGATGAGTGATGATGAGTCATCAGCACAAGCCGTAACCAGTTTTACAGGTCATCCGGTGCGGTTTCTGTCCATAGCGGATAATGGGACGCTTTGCTACTCCTGGAATGGAGAATTGTATACTCATGCTCCGGACGGTCAACCCGAAAAACTTGACATTGCAATAGCCAATGATACACGTGGGAGCCTTGTGATGGCTCATCCTATCCAGGGGATCACAGAGATGTCACCCTCACCTAACGGGAAGGAGTTTGCTTATGTCTATCGTGGAGAAGTATTCGTAAGCTCTGTCGAGGATGGTGTGACCAAAAGAGTAACCAATACCCCGGAGCAGGAGAGGAGCGTAAGCTTCAGTCCGGACGGCAGATCGCTAGTTTATGCGGGCGAGCGTAACAATAGCTGGAATGTTTACACTGCTACGATTGAAAGAGAGGAAGAGAAATACTTTTATGCTTCGACCATCATCACTGAAAAGGTTGTAGCCGATACTGAGAAAGAGGAATTTCAACCGGCCTTTTCTCCTAGCGGAGAAGAAGTCGCCTACCTGGAGGAAAGGGTGAGCCTCAAAGTGGTCAACCTTGAGTCTAATGCCGTCAGGATGGTCTATGAAGCCAAGGCTAACTACTCCTATTCTGATGGAGACCAATACTACCAATGGTCACCAGATAGCAAGTGGTTTTTGATCAACTTCAACCGTGACGGACAGTGGATACCTGAAGCTGGCTTGATCAAGGCAAGTGGCCAGGAGTCTATCATCAACCTGACCAATAGTGGTTATTCAGACTATGTACCCAAATGGGTGATGGATGGTGAGGCGATGATCTGGTTTTCCGATAGGGACGGTATGAAGAACCATGGAAGCTGGGGTGCATCTGCGGACGTCTACGGTATGTTCTTTACCCAGGAGGCTTATGACAAGTTCACCTTGTCTAAAGAGGATTATGCGCTGCTGAAAGAGGCCGAAGAAGATGAAAAAGATGACGATGATGACGAGGAAGGTGACAAGGATGAAGTGTTAGATCTGATCATTGACTTAGCAGGAATAGGTGATCGTAAGGTCCGGTTGACGAAACATAGCTCTTTGCTAAGTGATGCGGTGCTATCCGATGATGGAGAGCAACTCTTTTACCTGGCGCAATATGAAGATGGCTATGACCTATGGGTCACCAAGCCAAGAGAAAATGAAACAAAGCTATTAACCAAAGTCGGGCCACAGGCCAATAGCCTTTTCCTTGATAAGGATAATAAGAACGTATTTGTCCAGGGAGGTGGTAAGGTTTTTAAGATTGATGCCAAATCTGGCAAAAAGACTCCTTTAAAAATGACGGGTGAAATGATGTTTGATCCAGCCAGTGAGCGTGCCTACATTTTTGACCATACATGGCGACAAGTGAAGAAGAAGTTTTATGTAGAAGACTTGCACGGTGTTGATTGGGATTTTTACTACGCTGAGTATGCCCGGTTTCTACCACACATTAGCAACAACCATGAGTTTGCAGAGATGCTGTCAGAGCTACTCGGTGAGCTCAATGCCTCACATACTGGCTGTCGCTACCGGGAAAGGAACCCAAATGGCGATGAGACTGCATCACTAGGGCTATTCTATGATGAAAGCTACTCCGGCGCTGGTCTGCGCGTAGCAGAGGTAATGGTCAAGGGTCCCCTTGACAATGCAGATTCAAAGGTCGTTCCTGGTGTGATCATTGAAAAAATCAATGGGGTGGCCGTAGAAGAAGATGCCAACTATTTTGGCCACTTCAATCGTATCAAAGGCAAAAACACTTTGTTGCACCTTTACAATCCCGCCAATGGTCAGCGGTGGGAAGAAGTGCTCAAACCTATATCGATGGGTGTGGAGTATAGCCTGCTCTACAAGCGCTGGGTCGACACGATGCGCGAGAAGGTGGATGAGATGTCAGATGGTCGTCTGGGATATGTTCATGTGCGTAGCATGAACAATAGCAGCTACCGTACAGTGGTGGAGGAAGTACTTGGCAGGAATTATGAGAAGGAGGCATTGATCGTGGATACACGGTTCAATGGCGGGGGCTGGTTGCACGAAGACCTGGCTACCTTCTTATCCGGCGAGAAGTATATCCAGTTTGCCCCAAGGGAGAAACGCCTGGGCTATGAACCACAGTTTAAATGGAGCAAACCAACTGTTGTGTTAGTAGGCGAAAGTAATTACTCTGATGCTCATATGTTTCCTTATGCTTACAGGTCAAAGAAAATAGGTCAGATCATAGGCATGCCCGTACCCGGAACGGGTACAGCTGTATGGTGGGAGCGTCAAATCGACCCAACACTCGTTTTTGGGATACCACAAGTAGGCATGCTGACAATGGACGGTGAATATTTAGAAAACAATCAGCTTGAGCCCGATATCAAACTGGCTAATAAGCCAGAAGAAATCATCTCAGGAGTAGATCAACAGTTGGCCAAAGCCGTGGAAGTTTTACTCAAAGAACAAGACCAGTATAAGGTGGATTTAGAGAAAAATTGAGCTTAACTGAATAGTCCTCAATAGAGGTCGCAATCTGGTTTTCTATCACGAAGTATTTATCATTCGACTAAGTCGATAAATATGTTTTTTTTCTCAACGAGTCATTTGTAAGGTTCATCGAAGGTTTTTTTTGGTTCGTCAATTATCTGATTTTGACATTGTCTTTTTGTCTAGTCTTGTGCTGTGAATAATGGAAACATTAGTCACTCAGCTATTAGAGAATAAAAGACAAAGACATGTTCAACTTTACTTCAACTTCTGCACGTTCCAGCGTTGCTACTTCTCCATCCGTCCTACTACCTACACCATCTGTTGGCGTTGCTACAACCAGTACTGATAGCAGTCTGACATTAGATGCACCTGCAGCTGATGGTGATACACTTGTAAAAGAAGCTACGCGCAACACACCATATGTCTATTTTGATAAGTCTAATGGTCTGCTGCGCATTGTCGGTAGATCGAGCCCGGAGAGTTCGCTTGGGTTTTATGAGCCCATACTAACTGGTCTCAATGAAGTGACAGGAGAGATATCCGTCGACTTTGAGTTGATATACTTCAATACTAGTTCTACCAAGTGCATATTCTCTATGCTGAAAATTCTCGAAGATCTGTATAGAAATGGGACGAATGTAAGCGTGACATGGAGCTATGAAGAGGACGATGACGATATGCTGGAGGTTGGAGAAGACTTCCAGGACATGCTGGATATTCCGCTTACACTAGTGGAAATTTGATTTGTAAAAAAGCTTAAACACGAGATAACACTTTACCAGCTAAGAGTGTCATCCTCCCCTAGCAACCGAGGGGAGGATTTTTTTGTCTTTTTCAGTTGCTTAGGACTTTTTCAACAGATAATCATCTACTAACTCTCTGACACAGCCATCACCACCTTTTTTGGTGAGCACAACGTGTGATATCGATTTGATAGTTTCCACAGCGTCTGCAGGGCAGGCACTAAGCCCCACCGCCTGCATGATCTCCAGATCATTGATGTCATCACCTACATAAGCTATTTCTGATAGGGTCAGTCCTAAATCAGCTTGCCATTCTTTCAGCACTTCCAGCTTCGAACGAGATCCGACGTATACATGCTCCATACCGAGCATTTCAGCACGGGTTGTGACCATACCAGTACTTTTACTATGGGAAATGATACCTGTGCCGATTCCTGCTTTTTGAAGGAGTTTGATCCCCATCCCATCCCGGGCGTGAAATTTCTTAAACTGCTTGCCTTCCTCAGTGACATAAACCCCACCATCAGTCATGGTACCGTCTACATCAAGTAGTACAAGTTTGATTTTTGAAGTATCGATCATTAGACCATGTTTCTTCCCACCGCCGCGGCTATGGGCTCAAGAGAACTGTACATTTCCCAATACTGATCAAAGTCTAACTGCTGAGCGGCATCCGACTGAGCGACAGCTGGGTTAGGATGACTTTCTATAAGTAAGCCGTCTACTCCCATGGCCATACAAGCTCTTGTAAGGTCGGGCACACCATAGCGATATCCCATCGCATGACTAGTGTCAAGAATTATAGGTAGGTTGACATGCTCTTTGAGGTATGATACACCACACAAGTCAAGTGTAAATCGGGTTTTGGTCTCGAAGGTCCTGATACCTCGTTCGCATAGCATCACATCTTCATTGCCGCCAGAGAGTATGAATTCTGCGGCTTGTACAAACTCTTGCAATGTCGATCCAAAACCTCGCTTCAGCAAAACCGGCTTTCTTGCCTTACCACATCTTCTCAAGATGCCGTGATCATACATGGCTTTTGCGCCTATTTGTATGATATCGGCATGTTCAATCACGTCTTCAACATGGGAGGCATCCCGCACTTCAGTGATAATGTTGAAGCCATATTTCTCTCTGATTTTGGAGAGCATTTTTAAACCTTCCAAACCAAGGCCTTGAAAGGAGTATGGAGACGTTCTTGGCTTATAGCAACCGGCCCTGAGTGTAGTGATACCTAATGATTTGAGTAAGTCAGCGCTCTGCTCGATCTGCTCCCAGCTCTCAATGGAGCAAGGTCCGGTGATCATGATAGTATTGTTCGTACTTCCACCGATCTTTGTATGCTTCAAATCGATCTCTCGTACTTCATTGCGGTAGCTCCGGCTAGCCAACTGTATGTCGCTGGACATTACAAATGAGGACTCAATCTCTTCAGCGAACGAGGTGGGAGGTTCCTGGAGTTTTGAAGGGGTGATAAGTATGAAGCGTCCATCTTTTTCATAGTAGACGGACTGTGTCTTTTCAGCAATCTCCTCAGCTTGATCAGCTGACGTGCCGTTATGTAAGTGTAGTATCATGATTCGCTTCTGATAAGATTGATGAAGGTCAATGCTCCGGTTAGCTTGTTTTGCTCCCCGATCACAGGTAAAAATGAAATGAGGAACCGCTCATGTTGGATCAGGTCGAGCAACTCTGAGATGGTAGCATTTTGGTTGATGGTTACCGGTGATTCGTTCAAGATGTCGTGTACATCAAGTTGGTTGAGATCGTCAATGTTTTTAAGCAACCCTCGCCGCAAATCGGCATTGCTGCTAAGTCCCTTGAGAGAGCCATCCTGACCTGCGATCATTGTAAAACCCAGACTGTGGTCCTCTATCGACTGGATCATATCGCGCATGACGTATTCCCCTTCGAGTAGGACCGGAGCGTCCGCCAGATCGATCATAAAATCTTTGATCTGATAGTCCGAATGTATTGACGAACTCTTGAGATGGAGCAAGGCTGCACCAATAGATTGATGATTGACGAGGTAAGACCCGGAAACGACAGAATGCACGCCTAGCATCCTGAGAATAAAACCTACTTCATGGTTAACACCCCCATCTACATGGATCTCCTTACCAGGAAACGCATTTCGAAACTTCCTGATCTTCTTGAAATTGTCTTTTCTGAATTTACCACCACTCTGCCCTGGTGTGGTCGTCATAATGAGTATGAAATCACAATCATCGGCGTATTCGGAGAACACTTCGATAGGTGTATCAGATGTAATCGCTAAACCAAATTGAGTATCAGGGGCGTTTGGAAAGACAAGCTTTGAAGAGAGGTTCTCATACTGGAATGTCACATACTCCAAATCCATAGACTCTATCTGCGAAAAGTACTGCTCCGGCCTATCGGAAATAATATGGATGTCAATGGGAGTGCTCGAAATCTGCCTGATTTCCTTAATATCATCAAAGACCGAGGGGTCATCGTTGCAGTCAATATGGAATAAGTCGATATGACATTGATCCAGCTCCTCAATCAGTGGCTCTAGAGGACGCTTCTTGCTGGAATAAAGAGAGGCGGATATCTTCATAATGAAGGCGCAAATATAGCAAAATTGCCTACCCGCGGGACGGTGTTACGAGTCAACGGTCAAAAAGGTTAGCCGTCAACAATTGATACACATGAGTGTCCGTATTCGTGACAGTCGAATGATCATGTTCAAATCTATCAAAACTTATTTTATTGATTATCAAGCACTTATGATTATTGGCATATACTTGGTTAAATGGATGTCAGGTCAAAACTCAAAATAACAACAAGATGACTAAGCGATTTTTAACCCTTGCCATGATACTTATCGGCGTTAGTACAATCGCGGCAGCAGGGACAGGAAAAAAAGATAAGAAAGGAAACGCCATTGCGGTAGCAGAAATGATGCCGACGCTCTCAGAAGAGGACCTAAGCGAACTAAATCTGGAGATGATTGAAAGCGATGGAACCGAATCACTCGATATAGCACCTCAGACCTACCAGGTTTTTGATGAAGGCGGTGAACTGATGCTTGAGGAGACAGTGCATTTTGAAGGGGATCCATCAACTCAAATGAAGGAACTTATACGTAAAGGTGATTTCCTCCTCGAAAAGGGCGATTTGCATCTTTACAAGATTTTTTAGTAGGTAAACGGTTATAGTTTGAAGCCATGCTGCGACTGTGTAGCATGGCTTTTTTTGTTTACTGAGGGCAGATAATGAGCAAATATTGAGCGGGGCATACAGTATTTCAATGAGTGATTTGATATGGTTCAGCCAAAATCGCTGACATAAGTCATATTTTGTTCACTTTCAGAAAAATAGTTTTGAAGCTTACACAATAAGAATGCAGAAGGAAAGAATAGGTGTTATCGGCGGTAGCCGGGGTATGGGTAAGTGGTTGGTTGATTTTTTCAGAGGTAAGGGTTTTGATGTAGGATTTAGCTCTAACGACTCTAGAACTCAGTATCTCACAAATGTTCAGCTGGTCACGGATTCGGATATCATTTTCTTAGCCGTGCCCATTTCCCAAATGGACTCAGTGATGGATCAAATATTTCCTTATCTCGAGGGTCGCACAGTGATTGATGTGTGTAGTGTCAAATCTGGAATAGTTGAGAAGTTTTGCAGATTGCTTGAGCTCTATGACAGTGTAGAGTGCAACTACCTCTCTATCCACCCGATGTTTGCTCCAAGTATTGAGTCGGTTGTGGGGCAGGTGATACTATTCAACTATGCACATGTGCAGAACCCTCAGATCGTCGAATACTGGAAGTCGATCTTTTCTGAAGATGGGGCTGAGGTGATGGAAGTTGATCATGTAGAGCACGACAAGACGATGGGCATTATACAGGGACTCAATCACTTCAATGTCTTTGTCAGTGCTAAGACCCTTGCTCGTCATGGTGATAATCTTGATTTGATTAAGCGGCTGTCTTCACCCACTTACAGGATCTTTGTGATCTTCTTCACAAGATATGTAATGCAGACTCCCAGATTGTATGCTGAGATACAGATATTTAATCCTTATGTGAAAGAGATTGTGAGACTTTTTATGGAAGAAGCTCAACAACTTTTGACAGTGATCGAAAAGCAGGATTTTGATGGGTTTGAAAACTACGTGCTGGGTATGCAACCATTTTTTGCTGCCAATACGGAAGACACTCAACTTTCCAATTTCTTGATAGAACAACTCGGTAGCTACATCGCTGATAAAAAGTCAGCGACAGTTTAAACTCACATGCCGTTTCATCTAGATTTGCAGTGGTAAATCAAAAAAACCGGTGTTTAGAAAACCGTATATCAAGCATAGGCAGGCAAGTCATGTCAACATGTATAAGGTGGGCGTCTCCTATCTTGGCAAGCCAGTAAAACCTGTCTATTTCTTTGAGGTTGACGGCCTTCTTATCGATACTGGTCCGAGTCTTGCGCAATTGGCTGTAAGCAAGACAGTCAAAGCGCTTGGTGTTTCAAAGATCATACTCACCCATACACATGAAGATCACAGTGGCAATGCTGCGATATTAAAGGAGCAGTTAGGTTTACCGGTCTACGCACATATATTGAGCATGGAGATCATGGCAAGGGGTTTTGATATACTGCCTTATCAGAAGGCCATGTTTGGTCGTGCTAAGCCAGTTAGTATAAGACCAGTTGATGGCAAAATCGAAACAGATCAATACTCCTTTGAGATCATTCATACTCCCGGCCATGCTCAGGAGCACATAGCGCTCTACGAACGTAAACAAGGCTGGCTGTTTTCCGGTGACCTGTTTGTAGCTGAGAAGATCAAATATTTTCGAAAGCACGAGTCCATGTCGGAACAGATCAAATCACTTAAGAAGTTAGTACGTTTGGATTTTGACTACCTATTCTGTAATCACAATCCACAGCTGAAGAATGGGAAGGTCATGCTCATTAGGAAGATGCATTACTTCGAAGAGCTGTACGGTCAGATAAAGGACCACCATCGGAAAGGTTTGAGTACTGAGGAGATCATGAAGGCTGTGGGAATCCACAAAAGTCTCCCTATAGAATTGTTGACTTATAAAGACGTAAGTGCCCGATATCTTGTGACCTCAGTTACTAGAGAGTTGACCGCAGTGTAATTGCAAATGAGATGTACCCTTAATAGTTTGCCTTCGAAATAGTAATCTATGATCGTTGATTTGAGAAGTGATACTGTGACCAGGCCTACCCTGGCCATGAAGGCAGCTATGTTCGAAGCACAGGTTGGTGATGATGTGTTTGATGAAGACCCGACCATCCATGCGCTCCAGTCAAAAGTAGCCGCCATGTTCGGGATGGAGTCGGCCCTTTATTGCCCTTCGGGTACTATGACCAACCAGATCGCACTTCGGGTATTAACACAGCCACAAGATCAGATCATTTGTGATAAGCGATCACACATCTATCTCTATGAGGGTGGTGGCCCGGCGTACAACTCGATGGTCTCGCTCAAGTTGTTGGAAGGAGATCGTGGGCGGATCAAAGCAGACCAAATAGCAGATGCCGTCAACCCCAATGATATTCATTTTCCGAAAAGCACATTGATCTCGATTGAGAATACAATGAACAAAGGAGGGGGCTGCTGCTATGATCTGGAAGAGTTAAAAGCAATAAAAGAAGAAGCCGACAAGTACGGCCTAAAACTCCATTTGGATGGTGCTCGCCTTTTTAACGCCCTGGTTGCCAACGATGATATTGCCACGGCTTATGGTGAGATATTCGATACGATATCGGTATGCTTTTCTAAAGGGCTTGGTGCCCCCGTTGGCAGTGCCGTATTAGGCTCTACCGAGAATATCAGGCAAGCCAGACGTATCCGAAAAGTACTGGGAGGAGCGATGCGACAAGCAGGATATCTGGCCGCAGCTTGTATCTATGCTTTGGATCATCATGTTGAGCGGTTGAAGGAAGATCACGCTCGTGCGAAGACTCTTGGGGACATGGTCGGAGCTCAATCATATGTAGAGCAAGTACTACCTGTAGAGACCAATATTGTGATATTCAAGCTGGTCAATAGCCTTACTCCGCAGCAAGTATTGTCAGAGATGGAGAAGCACGGTATACTGGCAGTCCCTTTCGGTAAACATGAAATCCGATTCGTTACCCACCTTGACTTTACAGATGATATGTTGACTTATATGGAAAAGTCACTCCAAAACCTACCTTTCTAGCGTTTTTGCGGTAGCCGGACGACTTACAAAGTATACTCCAATAAAGATCAAGGTGGTAGCTAAGAACACCGACAAAGTAGGACGCTCCTGAAGAAATACCATGCCTATTGCGGTAGCAAATACTGGCTGTACATAGATGTAAGTCCCTACAAGGGAAGGGTTGACATGCTTGAGGGCAAGGGCATTGAGGATGTAGACGAGAACGGTCGTACCAAGTATCACATAGAGCATACTGTACCATGCCACGGCTGGCAGGGCATACCAGTTGATTGTAGCAAGCTGTTGCCATCCTACCGGAATCACCACGATGTTAGCTAACAGAAAGGCCCACTTCATGATTGTCATAGGATGATATCGTTGCATCAGTGGTTTGACTAATACAAGGTATATGCCATACGCTGTGGCGTTGAGCAATACCAGCAGATCACCGACAAAAGAGCTGTCTGAGAAATTAAGACCATTGCGACCAACGAGCCAAAGCGCACCACTTAGTCCTAATGCTACTCCAATGGCTTTCTTCCATGTGATTCGCTCACCGAGAAGTAGTGCAGAAAAGACCAGAACAATGATCGGGTTGGCAGTCATGATCACAGCACTACTAATGGCGGTGGTCATACTTAAGCCTTGAAAGAATAAGATTTGATTGATGGATGCACCAAAAAAAGCACAAAGTACTAACCTCAGAACATCGGCTTTGCGGATGCGCTCTTTTACTCCAAAAAAGCTAATGGCTGCAAAAATGATAGAGGCAAAAAAGACCCTTAAGATGATGAAAGCCAGTGGTGGGATATAATGCGGAGTAGCAAGCTTAGCTACGACATAGTTGCCGCCGTAGATCAAGCCTACGAAAAGCAGTACCGGATGCACCCAAAACGGATATTGTGCCTCATTTTTCACGGGTGGCAAAACTATCAAATAAGACTCAAGGGCTGATCGGATTCTGGAAGAGGTTAGCCGCTTATTTTTTACAAATGCCTAAACCTTCCAGGTCCTTTCTTAGTCAATTGAAGCAGCCAATCAACTTCTCAATTGGCCCAATGCGATTCTAAGGATGAAACAGGAAGAAATTGTAGATTGGTGATCACCACTTCCTGATTTTGTACAGCTTTTTAATAATTTTAAAAAACAAATGGAATAATAAGAGCATAACCTGATAAAAAACTATCTAATGAACGGAAGAAGAGATTTTTTGAAAAAATCGGTTGTTGCCGGTGCTGGTATAACCATCGTTCCCAGCAAAGTAGTATCCGGTTTAGGGTACACTCCGCCTAGTGATAAACTAAACATCGCAGGAATAGGAGTTGGTGGAATGGGCAGATCGAATTTACGCAATATGAACTCTCAAAACATCGTGGCACTTGCTGATGTGGATTGGACATATGCCAAGCGATGTTTCGATGATTATCCGGAGGCGAAGCGATACAAGGACTATCGTAAAATGCTGGACGAAATGGGTTCGGATATTGATGCTGTAATGATCTCTACTCCTGATCATACGCATTATGTGAGTGCCGCAGATTCTATGCGCGCAGGTAAGCATGTATACCTTCAAAAGCCGCTGGCACATTCGGTATATGAGTCAAGAAGACTGAGAGAGATTGCGAAAGAAACTGGAGTAGCTACCCAAATGGGTAACCAGGGTAACTCTAGTGATGACATGCGCAAAGTTTGTGAATGGATATGGAATGGAGAGATCGGTGAGGTCAACAGAGTAGATGCCTGGACAGACCGTCCGATATGGCCTCAAGGACTTGAGCGACCATCACAAACACCTTCATTACCCCCTACATTAGATTGGGACTTGTTCATAGGACCGGCAGCCTGGAGACCTTATCACCCTTCGTATACTCCATGGAACTGGCGAGCATGGTGGGATTTTGGTACGGGCGCTCTGGGAGATATGGCATGCCACATTATGGATCCTGTATATAAGGCACTCAACTTAGGCTTCCCGCATGCCTTTGAGGCGTCTTCATCTCAGGTCAACACTGAAAGTGCTCCAGTATCTGAAAAAGTCACCTACTACTTCAATGAGCGTCCAAAGAAGGGTAAAGTAAAGATGCCGGCAGTCAAGTTTACCTGGTTTGATGGTGGATTGAAACCAGATAGGCCAGAAGGACTAAAGCCTGGTATGTACCCTGGCGACCAGCGTGGCTGGGGGGGTTCTATTTTTTACGGAACAAAGGGAACACTCGTTTGTGGGACTTACGCGATGGAACCTTTCATCATTGGTCGTGAGGACAATCCACCACCAGTGACCAACGAATTGCGTCGAATTCCTAATGCTATGGAAGGCGGTCATGAAATGGATTGGGTAAGGGCTTGTAAAGAAGACAAGGCAAGTCGCGTGGAGTGTAGTTCTAATTTTGACTATGCAGGCCCATTGAATGAGACCGTAGTAGCAGGTAACCTGGCAGTCAGACTTCAAGACTTGAGAAGACGTCTGGAATGGGATGCTGACAATATGAAGATCACTAACATTAGCGATAGCGATGAGATACGTATCGTGACTACAGACAAATTTACTGTGGTGGATGGTGATCCACGTTTTGATACTTCATATGCTACCATCAACGCCAAAGAAGCAGCCGAAGGGTATATCAAGAGAAACTACCGAGATGGCTGGACTTATTAATTACAGGACCATAATTAGATAAACATGAAAAGACTAACCTTAATACTCATAGTACTTACAATGGCCGTGGTGGCTTGCAGTCCTAGCAAGCAGGAAAGTGCCACATCCGAGGAACCCGCTCAAGAAGAGCCGAAAGTAGAAGCACCGAGCGAACCTACACCGAATACTTTAACAGCAGCCGAGCAAGCCGACGGATGGAAGCTCCTCTTTGATGGAACGACTTCAAATGGCTGGCGAGGTTACCAAAAGGAGAGTTTTCCGGCAGCATGGAGAATTGACAATGGAGCTATTCAGATACAAGGTTCCGGTAGGGGAGAAGCAGGCGCTGAGGATGGGGGTGACATTCTGTATGGCGAGCAGCGATTTTCGAATTTTCACTTTAAGGTAGAATGGAAAGTGGGCCAAGGCTCGAACTCAGGAATTTTCTATTTAGGCCAGGAAAAGCCCGAGTTTGACTACATCTGGAAGTCGGCCCCTGAAATGCAGGTGCTGGATAACATTAACCACCCGGATGCAAAATTAGGGAAGGACAATAATCGACAAGCAGGTTCACTTTATGACCTGATCCCGGCCCAGCCTCAAAATGCTAACCCTGTAGGAGAGTGGAACCAAGCTGAAGTAGTTGTACAAGGGAGCTCTATCATGCACATACAAAATGGAGATACAGTAGTGACATATGACTACAAAGACCCTGAGTTTATCGCATTGATAGCAGATAGCAAATGGCCACCGATCAATCCCAACTGGGCGGATTTTGCCGAAGAGGGCTACATCGGTCTACAGGACCATGGAGATGACGTATGGTTCCGAAATATCAAGATCAAAGAACTTTAGCGGGTTTGCTGAGTTGGACGATCGTTTTATCATGTTTGGCTCACTGACAGAATAAAGTTTCATTGATAATCATTAGGGCGCTTGCTTCATTTTTTCCGGGGTAGTGCCCACAAGTTTGGTACCTCGTTGACAAAGCTCAGCGAGGTTTTTTCTTCTAATGGGTTTGACAACTCAACGTGACTTGCCTACGACAGTACTCACCTTCTAAACTCTATTCATGTTTCAGGAGACCCAGCCATTAGCAGAGCGATTGCGACCCACAAAGCTTGATGAGCTGGTAGGGCAGGAGCATCTTACTGGAGAAACCGGCATACTCCGGAAGACCATCTCCTCAGGTACCGTACCTTCTATGGTGCTTTGGGGGCCACCGGGAGTAGGTAAGACTACTATCGCGAATATCATTGCCAATGAGGTGAAACAACCTTTTAAGACGCTGAGCGCTATCAGTGCTGGTGTCAAGGAAGTACGAGAAGTGATTAACCAGACCCGTCCGGGAGTCAAGACCATTCTTTTTATCGACGAGATACACCGCTTCAATAAAAGTCAGCAGGACGCATTACTGGGCGCAGTTGAGAAAGGTCGTATCACATTGATAGGTGCTACCACTGAGAATCCCAGCTTTGAAGTTAATGCTGCCTTGCTTTCCAGGTGCCAGGTCTACACGCTCAATTCGCTCCGTAAGGAAGATCTACTTAAGCTTATCGATCATGCGTGTCTAGTAGACGAAAAATTGAAGTCCAAAGAGATCACCCTAAAAGAAACTGATGTCTTATTCAAGCTCTCCGGTGGTGATGCACGCAAGATCCTCAATATCTTCGAACTGGTAGTAGATGCAGTCAATGATGACAAGGTGACCGTGCTGGACCAGCTGGTCATGGATACTGTCCAGCAAAAGGTACCGGTTTACGATAAAAAGGGAGAGATGCATTACGACATCATTTCCGCTTTCATCAAATCCCTTCGAGGGAGCGACCCAAATGCAGCTGTGTACTACCTGGCCCGTATGATCGAAGGTGGCGAGGATGTGAAGTTCATTGCACGACGCATGGTCATACTTGCTTCAGAGGACATAGGCAATGCCAACCCTACCGCATTGGTGATTGCCACTAATACATTCCAGGCAGTAAGTATGATCGGCTACCCTGAGTCACGCATTATACTATCGCAATGCGCTACTTATTTAGCTTCTTCACCAAAGAGTAACGCTGCATATATGGCCATCAACAAGGCCCAGCAGACGGTGCGTCAGACCGGTGACCTGCCCGTGCCTATGGCCATTCGTAATGCACCGACTAAGCTTATGAAGGACATGGACTATGGCAAAGGCTACAAGTATGCTCATGACCATGCTGGCAACTTTGTAGCTATGGATTTCCTCCCAGAAGAGATCAATAACACGAAGTTCTACGATCCGGGCAAAAACCCTCGAGAAGAGGAGATGCGCAAGCGACTGAGAGCCATGTGGAAAGAGAAGTATGGGTATTAAATTCACTGATGATTGAGAATACGAATTGGCACTCAACTACTTAGCCATGTGGTCATTCTTTTGCGAAGGGATCCTGAGGATGACTGAGACTTAGGCATCTTAACCTGATTTTACTTACGCAGTGAGACTCGTAAGTCTCCTAAGCTTCACAAAGCTGCAAGGGAGTGATGTCAACACAGAAATATTAGTCCGTTGGTAAGACCAACAATGTTACTTGTTTTTCCGAGTGAAGCTCAATACAACAAAGTAATCGCGTTTTCTGATCGGTGAGCCGGTCAAATAACCACTCAAAAACTATCTCTAGCCCTCCCAGGTTAGATTCATTATTCTCGTCATTCGAATTAACTCCGTCATTATGAAACACCCAATACTGATATTAGTCCTTAATCTCATTGCGGTAGTCGCTTTGGCCCAGGACCGTGTTTCTGGTAAGGCATTTGCCACACGATCTGAGGTGATCGCTCAAAATGGGATGGTGGCCACAAGCCAACCGTTAGCCACACAAGCTGCATTAGATATTCTGAAAAAGGGAGGTACAGCGATGGATGCCGCCATAGCTGCTAACGCCATGCTTGGTTTGGTAGAGCCTCATGCCTGTGGGATCGGCGGTGATGTGTTCGCTATCATATGGGACGCTGAGACACAAAAGCTTTACGGATTCAATGGTAGTGGGAGGGCCCCTGAGAAACTTTCTGTTGAGTACTTCAAGTCGAATGATATGGAGTATATACCCTTTCTTGGCCCATTGCCAGTTACAGTTCCAGGTTGCGTGGATGGATGGTTTGCCATGCACGAGCGCTTCGGTAAGTTGCCGATGCAGGAGATATTACAGCCGTCTATTGATTATGGCAATGATGGCTTTCCGGTATCGGAAGTCATTGCATGGCAGATGAATAATCAATGGGAGCGCAGGCAAGACTTCCCTGGTTTTAGAGAGACCTATATGCCGAATGGAAAGAGAACCCCAATGAAGGGTGAGATCTTCAAAAACCCTGATCTGGCGCAGACTTATAATAAAATTGCCAAAGGTGGCCGAAAGGTATTCTACGAAGGGGAAATCGCCCGGACGATCGACAAATACATGAGGGAGAACAAAGGTTTCCTTTCTTATCAGGATATGAAGAAGCATACCTCAGAGTGGATTGAGCCTGTGAGTACCGACTATAGAGGTTATGATGTATGGGAGCTACCGCCCAATGGGCAGGGTGTAGCGGCACTGCAAATGCTCAATATCTTAGAAGGATACGATATCAAATCTATGGGATTTGGCAGCAAGGAATATTTGCATGTGCTTACGGAGGCAAAGAAGCTGGCCTATGAGGATCGAGCAAAATTCTACGCTGATCCGGCTTTTAATGAATTACCGGTCGAATGGTTGATCTCTAAGGATTACGCAAACGAGCGGAGGAAGCTCATTGATATGGACAAAGCAGCCCGTGAATATCCTGCTGGCGAGATTGAGAGGGGAAACACTACCTATTTGACGGTAGCTGATAAGGATGGCAACATGGTCTCATTAATCCAGAGTATATATGCAGAGTTCGCTTCGGGGATGGTACCAACAGGACTAGGCTTTGTGTTGCAAAACCGTGGACAGCAGTTCAATGTCAAGGACCCTGAGCATTTTAACTCTCTGGAAGGTGGTAAACGTCCTTTTCATACGATTATTCCTGCTTTTGTGACTAAGGATGGTCAGCCGTTTTTAAGTTTCGGCCTGATGGGAGGTGCAGTACAGCCCCAGGGGCATGCTCAGATCATCGCCAATATCATTGACTTTGGGATGAATATCCAGGAAGCTGGAGATGCTCCGCGGATGCGCCATACCGGCTCTTCTCAACCCACAGGTTCTCAGATGACCCGGGGTGGAACACTCAATTTGGAGAGTGGGTTTGACTATGAAGTCATTCGTGAATTGGAGATGCTTGGGCACAGGGTAGAGTTCAGTGTGGGGCCCTATGGCGGCTACCAGGCCATTCGCTACGACCCGGTCAACAAGGTGTACTATGGAGCGTCAGAGTCTCGTAAGGACGGGCAGGCGGCTGGATACTGATGCAAAAGAGGTTGGCTTAAAATATATTAGGGCTCCTGCGCTCAAAAATGACCGTATCCTGCCATTCTCCATTGAGTTTTCCAATTTTTTCGCGGTAGCCTATCTTACGAAAGCCGCTTTTGAGGTGAAACCTGATACTGGCCTCATTCGTGGCGGTCATCGCGGCAAAGAGGGTCCATATGCCATAGGATTCCGAAGATGTAATTGCTGCTTTCATTAATGCTGCTGAGACTCCTTGCCCTTTCGCTGATTCTGTAATGTATATACTGATTTCTGCTACGCCATTGTAAGCACACCTACCGGAAACAGGGGCGAGTGCGATCCATCCGATCACTTCATTGTTGGACGCTGCGACGAAACGGCTATGCTCGAGATGTTCCTCATCCCAGGCTGACCAATCGGGAATATCCGTCTCAAAGGTGGCGACACCTGTGGCAATTCCCTCTTCGTAAATAGACTGAACTTCAGGCCAATCTTCGGCCCTCATAGACCTGACCTCAATATTTTTTTTCATTTTGTTTTATCTCGTGGCAACCTTTTTCTTCGTTGTGCATCTATAGGATGAATCTCAAGGTAAAAACGAAAATGAAAAAACTCATTGTATTGATCGGACTAATGGTAGCTGTGCTAAGCCTCTATGCACAAACCAATAGCGAGCGGGAGCTCAGGGACTTCAACAAGATTACGGTAGGCGACAGGATCAACCTTCATCTGACAAAAGGGGATCAACCTTTCTTACGGTTAGAATCATCAGATATCAATTTTGCTGACATCAATGCGATTGTCCGCAATGGTCACTTACATATCTATCTTGAAGGTGCGAAGATGTTTGATAAGCATGAGCAATATGGTAATCGGAGTGTGGATGCTTATGTAACCTTCGTCGACCTGGAGAAATTGGTAATCAAGGGTGATGGCTACATTGACAGCCCTGACGATATCGTTGCTAATAAATTTGTTTTGAAGGCGTATGGTGATAATGATATCAGGCTTACTGGACTGTATGCTAGCAAAATGGTGACAAAAGCCTACGGCGAAAATGATATTCTAATTGAAAATGGGACCATTGCAGAGCAGAAGTTTAAGCTCTTTGGCGATAACCAGATCAATACGCTAAACATTGCCAGCAGAGAGGGCAAGGTGTCTATCTTCGGGGAATCGGATGTACGGTTGTCCGCAGAACACCAATTAAACTATAGTGTTTTTGGTGATGCTGATATCAGGTTTGCCGGTAGCCCAAGAGTAAGACAGGGCATAGTGATGGGTGATAAATCGGTCTATCAATATACCGACAAGAATCCTTGATCAAGAGGTTCTCTCAATGACTTACTGAACATACCCAGTCCCAAAAGGTCTGGGTTTTTCTTTGAGCAATTTATTCCGTGTCAGGAAATAAACGATAGTCCCAACTATAGGAAAGAAGAGGACCAGCAAGAACCAGAGCATCTTAGATCCACCTTCCTTGAATTCATGGCGAGAGATATCAAATATGGCAGCTCCCCAGAATATGACGAGCGTAGTAGCAATGATAAACAACGATGCTGAATACATAATAGAAATTTACTGAAAGTAAGCTAAAAGGTTGTCCATCAACTATGATTTAACACAGATTACGGCAATCAAAGAATATATTTGATCATGACCTTGATCAGGGTACTTATTCTCGTATCGATCTTTTCCACGACTTCTTTGGCTCAAGTTTCAGTGAGGATTCATTATAATGCATCCTGGCAAATCACCATCGAGAGAGATGCATCTTTTATCCGCAACACTGAGGTGGTCTTTCAAGGAGATTCACTGATATGGGATGGTGTATTCACAGACAGTACTGTAGATGGTAGACTCGTTAGAGAGGGCACCTATCGGAATGGTGAAAAGCACGGCCACTTCAAGTTTTATCATGATAATACGGTATTAGAAAGCAGTGGGGAGTACGTGGATGGTCGAAGAATTGGCAAGTGGAACTATTACAATGATCATGGAGGTATCAAGCAAGTTGTCATCTTCAGTGGCGAAGATTTCTCAGTGCAAGAGTTCTACGATACACGCAATAAACGACTGGTTTCAGAAGGCAGTGGCAACTGGAGATTGTCCGTGCCGTTCGGAGACAAAGTTGTAATGTTGAATGCTTACTTTACTAATGGAAAGCGGTCTGGGAAATGGGTTTATCGCTATTCGCCAGGAGGCAAAATCCTAACTGAAGAATATGGTGATGAAGGCAGCTTTCTCAATGGTATTGACCATGAGAAAAAAGGAAATCCGACATACGCTGAGACGAAGCTGAAAGCAACTCTCTTTGAAGTGCCTGACCTACTAAGAATGGAGAGATTAGAGGCTAGTGAGTATTTCCATGGACCTGATGCAGTGCAATACATTAGGGGCATTGAACCTCAAGAGGTGGATCACCCTGGTTTGAAGCCCTCCTACCGGGATGGTATTGAAGAGTTTTACGAGTATGTACTAAAAAACTATCGGTACCCTGAAACAGCCTATAGAGATAGGTTGGAAGGTCAGGTGATCATTGATTTTTTGGTGGATATGGATGGCAGCACAAGTGACTTTCGGGTCATGCGAGGTATTTCACAAGAGTTGAATGCTGAGGCAGTTCGGCTAATTTCTTCCACCGATGGTTGGGTCCCAGCTGAATACAAAGATCAGTCAGTCCAGTCTCGAATATCAGTACCTATCACTTTCAAGGTGAAGTAGGCACCTCAGACTTTTTCAGCTTTTCAATGTTGGTTTTGATGATATCGAGAGCTAAGTCTATGCTTGCCAAGTGTGTCCGGAAGGAAAGGACAGCTGCCCTGATCAAGAACTTGTTGTCTAATGTTGTGGAGGACATGAATACACGCCCATCCTGATGGATAAGATTTAGTAATTGCTGGTTAAAAGTGTTCGAATCTCCATTTTCCGGTAGGTACCTAAAGTAACACACGGAAAGCTCTGGTTCTGGGCCTACTTCTATATTGGGTATCTCCTGAATTTTAGTGTAGAAGTATTCACAAAGAGCAAGCTTTTCTTCCAAGGCAGCCTTGAAAGGACCCAACCCGTGGAGTTTGAGAGGCAGCCACATCCTAAGGCCTCTGAAATGCTTCGTAAGTTCCGGAGATAGGTCCGCAGGAGATAATTCTGCGTCAGGAGTGTGGACGTCCTGAAGATAATTAGCCATGTAAAAATGAGAATCTAGCAGGTGCTGCTTGTTTCTGACTAATAGTGCACCAGTACCAAAAGGCAGGAAAAGACCTTTGTGGGGATCAAGCACAATAGAATCGCTAAGAGCCGCACCGCGAAACAAGTGTTTCTTCTCATCAAGTAACATGAAGAACCCGCCATAGGCAGCATCGATATGATACCAGCAGTTATACGATTTAGCCACTTGACCCACCTCCTCTAGGGGATCCACAGCGCCAACATCTGTTGTGCCTGCTGATGCGATGACTAACCACGGATTCAGACCTTCGGCCTTGTCTTTTTCAATTTGGGCTTTTAGCGTCTCTGGTACCATCCTATGTCTATTATCCTGAGGAATTTCACGCAGATGAGCTTCCTTTAACCCAGCAATCCGAATCGCCTTCAGGAGACAGTGGTGCATTTGATGTGTGCAGTAAATGACCGCCTTTGGAATATCTGCACTTTTGAGTTCATGAGCATCCCTGGCAGTCACTACGGCGGTGAGATTGGCAATACTACCTCCCGAAGAGAGGTTTCCGGCATAGCCCGCCTGATAGCCTACCATCTCGGCCATCCAGGTGATCAGCTGATTCTCTAGCCTCACGGCTCCTGGAGAGGCAAAAAATATTCCAGCATAATTGTTGGTTACAGCGGCGAGGTAGTCGCCAAGTGCACTCGCGTAGAGACCCCCGCCAGGGATGTAGCCAAGGTGGCCATGGGCTGCAGCATTGATACCTGCTTCATCGACCTCTTCATGAATAATGGAAAGAAGTTCTTCGATATTTGTTCCTTCTTCCCCGATTGGATGATCTAAGAATGATTTGCCTCCAGGGTCCTCTGAGAAGTATGCTTTAGTGTTATAAATACTTGCAAGATGCTTCTCCGCATAAGTAGTCGTTAAAGTAGTGATATGGTTGCGCTCAGGTTCAAGAGCGGTGGCCTTGCTCTCCAATGCTTTAATCCGGTCAATCATGAGCGCAAGTTAAACCAGCAAAGCAAAAGGCCTGTAACAAAAACGTCCCAATAGGCTACTATCGGGACGCTTCATTCAATAATTGATGTAGTTATTAGCCTATCTTGAAGCTGACTTTCAGTTTGTCCCAAAGTAGGTCTACAGTACCGTTATCGTCTATGTTGAAAGTCATTCGCTCTGAAGAATCTGAAACAGTCGCAGGCTTCACAGTGACTCGTAGCGCATCTTTAGATGAGTCGTACTCATATGCTCCCCATTGCTGCCATGTCTTATTGAAGATGATTGTCCATTCGTCCCTACCGGGAATAGTGAAGAGGCCATACTTGCCTGCTTCAAGCATCTTGCCTTCTATAGTCACGTCCTCACTGATCTCTATCCATGTGGCCTCATTAGCACCTGTTCGCCATACAGCATCAAAGGGGACTAAGTCACCCCATATAGTACGACCCTTTACCGCTGGTTGACTGTAGTTGATCGTGACAGAGGTGCCATTGACAGAAGCTTTGGCTTCAGCAGGGGGGCTTGGTCTTTCCTGGGCCGTGGCTAGTAACGCGAAGCATAAGATGAGACTTGAGGATAGGAGTAATCTTTTCATAATCGTTGTTTTTGTTATATCTCTATAAGACGCAGGAGTGATAAAAGGGTTTGTTTATAGTCGTGATTGTCGTCGGCGAGATGAGTTCTGCTATTCTTTCGTTCTTTTAAGGTCGTTGGATTAGCTTTGAATGCGGATGGTAGGGGTATTTTTTTTTCGATTAGCATCAAAGTTGCCGTTTTCTTGGCTTTATGCAGTAAGCAATCTGATGGCGATCATCATCAGGCCCTTCTACCGAAGAAAAGTAGTCATTGCTAACCTCAAAGCAAGTTTTCCTGATAAGTCTGATAAAGAGATCAAATCTTTCCTTCCGGGGATCTATCGTAACATATGTGATGTCCTCGTAGAGACCATCAAGTCGCATAGTATGACACGTGAGCAACTTGCGAAGCGCGTGAAATTCGTCAATATTGCTGCGCTCAATAGCTATGTAGACAACAAAACGTCCATGTACCTATTGGCAGCACACCAATGTAACTGGGAATGGCTGCTATTGGCGATTAGCTCACAGCTACCTGTGCAGGCAGATGTAGTGTACAAGCCAATTAAAGATCCGGCCATGGACAACTTTCTTTTGAAGAATCGTGAGCGATTTGGAGCGCATTTGATTCCGAAGGATGATGCGCTGATGGAAATACTTAAGCGCCGTGATAAGTTGAGGGCCATCTGCATAGCGGCTGACCAGTTGCCGATACGGAGTACTAATAAGTTCTGGACCAGATTTCTAAATCAGGATACAGCCTTTTATATGGGGCCAGAGCAGCTACCTAAATTCACTGGCCTACCTGTATTATTCATGTACATCTGGAGAGTTCGTCGTGGTTATTACAATATAGAATTCATACCCATAGCCAAACCCCCTTATGCTAAGGGCAAGATTGATATTCTACCAAAATACACTGAAGAGGCAGAGGCTATGATCGAGAAAAACCCGACGGATTGGCTGTGGAGTCATCGGAGGTGGAAGTATCCAAAACCTGATATGCCCGATAAGACCAATCAATACGAGGAAACTACTTCTGACTGAGGCCCTCCAGTAGGCCAATAGTTCCTGGGGAGTCAAACTTAATAACTACTCAAAGTTTTAACTCAGAGGCTCTTATCAGCAATTATTTCTCTAATTTTGCCGTCCTTATTGAGATATGAAGAATATTCGGAATTTCTGCATCATTGCCCACATTGATCATGGTAAAAGTACCTTGGCCGATAGACTGTTAGAGTTCACTCAGACAGTGTCCAAGCGGGAGATGCAGGAGCAACTTCTGGACAACATGGACTTGGAGCGTGAGCGTGGTATAACTATCAAAAGTCATGCAATCCAAATGAACTATCAGTTTGAAGGTGAGGATTATGTTTACAATCTTATCGACACTCCCGGGCATGTTGATTTTTCCTATGAAGTTTCGCGCTCTATTGCTGCCTGCGAGGGAGCTTTGCTCATCGTAGACGCCTCTCAGGGTATTGAAGCACAGACTATTTCTAATCTTTATCTTGCTCTGGAGCACGATCTGGAAATTATTCCGGTACTTAATAAGATTGATCTTCCCGGAGCTATGCCCGAGGAGGTATCAGACCAGATTGTTGACTTGCTAGGTTGTGATCGAGAAGATATAATTCACGCTAGTGGCAAAGAGGGTATCGGGGTACCTGACATCCTGGCGGCTATCGCGAATAGGATACCGTCTCCTGTCGGTGATCCGAACGAGCCATTACAAGCGATGATATTTGACTCACAGTTCAATTCGTTCAGAGGAGTTGAGGTCATCTTCCGAGTTTTCAATGGCACAATTCGCAAGGGCGATAAAGTGAAGTTTGTCAATACTGGAAAGACTTACGATGCTGACGAAATTGGTGTTTTAAAATTAGAACAGGAGCCTCAAAAAGCTTTGAGCGCAGGAAATGTTGGCTACCTGATCTCTGGGATAAAAGTAGCCAAGGAGGTAAAGGTTGGTGACACGATCACACATGTAGATCGACCGACCAACAATATGGTGAAGGGTTTCGAGGATGTGAAGCCGATGGTATTTGCTGGTATCTATCCTGTTGAGACCAGTGAATACGAGGAGCTAAGAGCTTCCATGGAAAAACTGCAATTAAATGATGCTTCTCTAGTATGGGAACCTGAGACTTCTGCTGCATTAGGTTTTGGTTTTCGGTGCGGTTTTCTAGGCATGCTCCATATGGAGATCATCCAAGAGCGCCTTGAGCGCGAGTTTGACATGACAGTTATTACCACTGTACCGTCTGTAAGATTTCATGCTATAAAATCAGATGGCGAAATCATGGAAGTGTCTGCGCCATCAGAGATGCCTGAGCCCAACAAAATCAGTCATATTGAAGAACCATTTATAAGGGCGCAGATCATTACTAAGGCCGAGTTTATCGGACCTGTAATTAGCTTATGCATAGACAAGCGAGGTATTATACAAAATCAGGTTTATTTGACCTCTGATCGCGTTGAACTCTCATTTGAATTACCCCTTTCTGAGATCGTCTTTGACTTTTTTGACAAGCTCAAAACCATCTCCCGAGGCTATGCTTCATTAGATTATGAGCTGATTGGCTACAAGCCGTCTACGATGGTCAAGTTGGACATTCAGCTCAATGGAGAAAAGGTGGATGCGCTATCGGCCATTGTGCACAGGGACAAGGCGTATGAGTGGGGAAAGCGGCTGTGCGAAAAACTGCGAGAACTATTGCCTCGACAAATGTTTGAGATAGCAATCCAAGCATCTATAGGTACGAAGATCATTGCGCGAGAAACGGTACGTGCGATGCGCAAAAACGTATTGGCGAAGTGCTATGGCGGTGATATTACGCGAAAGCGGAAACTGCTTGAGAAGCAGAAAAAAGGCAAGAAACGTATGCGCCAGGTGGGTAGTGTGGAGATTCCTCAGGAGGCGTTTATGGCAGTGTTAAAACTAGATACTTAAGCAAACGATATGTCTACAGTGCTAGATGGTAAAAAGATCGCCGCTGACATCAAAGCAGAGATTGCCACAAAGGTTGAGAGGCTGAAGCAACAAGGTGCACGAGTACCTCACTTGGCTATCATTATTGTAGGTGATGATGGAGCAAGCCATACCTATGTGAATGGGAAGATTACTGCTTGTAAGGCAGTCGGTTTCGATTATACCCTTATGCATTTTGCGAGTACCATGTCAGAGCAGAAGCTGATCAAACACATCCATCAGTTGAACGAAGATGAGGACATTGATGGCTTCATTGTACAATTGCCATTACCAGAACATATTTCGGTAGAAAAAGTAACTGAGGAACTGTCCCCGGCTAAGGATGTAGATGGCTTCACTAATCAGAATTTTGGAAGCATCTTTTCTAAGCATCCGCTACTGCTCCCGGCCACACCATTTGGCGTGATGGAGCTAATACGGCGCTATAACATAGAGACTACTGGCAAACATTGCGTAGTGGTAGGTGCAAGCAGGATTGCAGGTGCACCTTTGAGCATGATGCTGACCGAAGAAGGTCAGGCAACTGTGACCTTGTGTCATAAACATACAATGGATTTGGCAGCTCATACGCGAGCTGCGGATATTTTGGTTGTAGCGGTTGGCAGGCCTGACCTTATCACAGCCGATATGGTTAAAGAAGGTGTCATTGTCATTGATGTTGGCACAACCCGAGTGAAGGATTCGTCGAAGAAGTCCGGATTTAGGCTAGCAGGAGATGTGGACTATGCCAGTGTTGAACCTAAAAGTAATATGATCACACCTGTGCCTGGCGGTGTTGGTCCAATGACGATAGCATCGCTATTGCTAAATACGTTGCGGGCATACGAAATGAGATTTGAAAGCACTGAAGTCTAACATAGTGACGCAGACCACTCTGCCGTTGATGGAGGCGTTTTACACGATACAAGGTGAAGGTTTTCATCAAGGGAGACCGGCATATTTTATTAGGCTGGCAGGATGTGATGTGGGTTGTCATTGGTGTGATGTCAAGGAGTCCTGGTTTGAAGAAGCTCACCCGAAACTGAGCGTTGAGCAAATTGTTGAGCAAAGCCGGGAAGGTAACTCCGATATTGTGGTAATAACGGGTGGAGAGCCCTTGATTCATAATCTTGATCTTCTTTGTGAGCAGCTCAAGCTTGCAGGGAAGCGAGTACATGTTGAGACTTCAGGAGCCCATTCCTTATCAGGAAAATTTGACTGGATTTGCTTTAGCCCTAAAAAGTTTAAATCTCCGAAATCAGAGTACTACGAGTTTGCTAATGAATTGAAGGTAGTTGTTTACCATCCATCAGATCTTGCATGGGCCGAGGGGCATGCAAGTCAAGTCAATGAAAACTGCCTGCTTTACCTTCAACCTGAATGGTCTAAGGAAAAAAGCATATTGCCAAAGGTGATTGATTACGTAAAGAAGCAGCCTAAATGGAGGATTTCGCTTCAAGTGCATAAGTATATGGATATACCTTAGTTGAGGTCTGTCTCCATATATACTTCCCAACTACCAGGACTGAAGATATCGAATTCGGCAAAGCAGTCCTGGATGCCTATACCGTCCATTTGTCTGAATTGATAAACTACTCTTCCTCCGGTGAAGGGGTATACCACATTCTTCCACCCCATGTATTCCGGGGTAAACTCATTTTTAGTGTTCTTGTCATCTGAGCCTTCTATAGCCTCCAACGGAATAGGGAACCCATCACGTGTTACCACAAAAACTTGAATTTGATTGGGTCCATCTGCTACTTTAGCTATGCGTAAGCGTCTTACATTCTTGTTGTTGCCAACGGTATAATCCGACTCATACTTGCCGATGTAGCTTCCACCTTTCCAGTAGCCAATGACCAGACTATCAAGCTGACCCGGCCTCTTGATCACCTTTTCACCATATCCCTCTTGTTCTCCTTTTCTGAAGTCTCCGGAGTAGTAGTTGCCGTCAGCCCAGATATACCGTCCCTGGCCATGAGGCAGACCTTTCTTAAACTCCCCGACATAAGTATCTACACCCCTGGCCGTACCAACACCCTCAGCCATTCCTTTTTTGCAGTCACCCTCATAGCTTTCGGCGATGCTCGCTAGTTGTACTTTGCATTTTGGCTTTGCTTCAGAAGAGAAGAGACCTAGCGTCCAGACCAGATAAAAGGAAAAGATGTACATTATTCTTAAATTTCAAGTCGTTAACCTCACGAAGATACTTATCCCTTTGCTAACCTGACAATGGTTTTCTTGATGATTAGATATAGTAAACTAGTGGCTCTGTTATTGGTGCTGTTGGTATGTGGTTTGTATGCTGATTTATGCGGACAAGGCAAACTCTCCACTGATGACAAAAGAGCGCTAAAGTATTATGCTGAAGCTGGAGCGTTTTTTCGTAGGGCCCAATTCCCTGAAGCGACCGATGTTTTGGAAAAGGCCATCGACAGAGATCAACGTTTTGTAGAAGCTTACCTAATGAGCGCGGATGCCTACGAGCGTATGCGCGAAACAGGTAAGGCGTTGATCATGCGCCAGAGGCTTATTGACGTAATGCCTGATCATCCTAAGACGATTGATAGCTACTACAATGTCGGTAGTATTCTTTTTAACAATGGAGAATACAGCGAGGCGCAAGAGTATCTTGAAACCTTTCTCAAGATAGCCGTTGATCAAGTGGCAAATTTTCAGCAAGCTCAGCACACCTTGCTCTCAGTGGAGTATGCACTGACAGCCATAGCGTCCCCTGTTGATTTTGAGTCCACACCACTACCTCCGAACGTCAATCAGTTCCCTCTTCAGTATTTTCCTGCTGTTACTGTAGATGAAAGTACACTTATCTACACAGCCAGGCGTGGACTTGAGCCCTATTATGACGAAGATGTTTATATAGTCAAGCGTGATAGTGATCAACATTGGTTATTACCAGAATCGATATCCGACCTGATCAACACAGATAACAATGAGGGTGCATGTACCATTTCAGCCGATGGCCGCACGTTGATCTTTACTTCTTGCCAAGGACGAGGTGGACTAGGTAGCTGTGATCTATATACCAGCGTGCGTCGCGGTGATACCTGGGGAGCTCCAAAGAATATTGGTGCACCGGTGAATTCTTCTGCATGGGAATCTCAACCCAGCCTTTCAGCCGACGGCCGCACACTATATTTTTCCTCAAACAGAGCCGGTGGTTTTGGTAAGAGAGACATTTGGGTTACTACCAAAGGGATTGGTGGTGATTGGCAAGAGCCTATCAATTTGGGGGATAAGATCAACACGTCGGGGGATGATATCTCCCCATTCATACATTTTAATAGTCAAGATTTGTACTTTTCTTCCAATGGGCACCTTGGTATGGGTGGTTTTGACCTTTATAGATCCAATTTGACAGCTGAAAAATGGTCTTTAGCGAGCAACCTGGGGTATCCAATCAATAATCATCATGATCAGGTATCGCTCTTTATTACAGCAGAAGGAACAAAAGGCTACTATGCTGATGAGAAGAGTGAAAATGGACGAATCATTGCCAGCGATATCCACGAGTTTGAATTAGCCGCTAGCGCCAGGATAGAGCATAGTAGTAATTTCCTAACGGGAACTGTGTCAGATAGTGAGACCGGTCGGCCTCTTGCAGCAGAGCTTGAGCTGTATGACGTTAATGCCAGTAGATTGGTCTCCAAAATAATGTCTGATGAAGTGACAGGAGAGTATTTTGTTGTGCTCACGGAAGGTCAGGAATATGCTATCGCAATCAATAAGCCGGGTTACCTTTTTCAGAACCTCTCATATGACTATATGGAAAAAGAGGGTCTGGAGCCTGAGAGACTGGATATTGAGCTTGATCCGATCGCTGTTGGAGCTCAGACCGTATTGAAGAATGTTTTTTTCAGGACAAATGAATACGAGTTGCAACCTAAATCTCAGGCTCAGCTCGATGTAGTGGTTTCTTTTCTCAAGAAGAACCCGCGTGTGATCGTAGAAATATCAGGACACACCGATAATACTGGGCAGATGGATTACAACCAGGAACTTTCTTTAAATAGAGCCCGATCAGTCCATGACTTCCTTATTAACGCCGGGATACCTCCACGTCAAACTAGTTTTAAGGGCTATGGTTCAAGCCAGCCGGTTGCCGATAATTCTACTGAAGAAGGACGCGCTTTAAATCGTCGTATCCAGTTTAAGGTGCTGCGTCTTTAGGCTAGTGATTGCAAAATCACCCCAAAAGTCTATCAAAAATTGTACTATTCTTAGAATTAGTTCGTCTACTAACCCTTGAGTAGAGAAAGGGGGATAGGCACTTTGAAATAAATCAAAAGTATTATTGTAAAGTGTAAATTATTATTTCGTTTTTCTGAAAAATACCTCCTATTTCAATGTGGGGCTATGTTTTATGAAATTCATAACGATTACGTATTTAACCCAAATTGGGTTAAAAAATGGGGGTATTTTTTTTGAACTCTATGAAAAAAGGATAAGTTTGGGAATTGTTAATACGTATAACCTTTAATTATTTCTAAACTTAAACGAAACAATATGAAGAGGATTCTACTAATTAGTTTCATGTTGTTGTCCGCACTTATAAGTGAGTCGTGGGCGCAAGACAGAACTATTTCAGGACGGGTTACTTCAGATGAGGACGGTAGCGGACTCCCTGGTGTAAACGTTATTTTGAAAGGTACTACCACCGGTACTACTACAGATATCGATGGTAACTACAAGTTATCTGTTCCTCAAGATGGTGGAACACTGACTTTTTCTTTCATCGGTTTAGCACCTCAAGAGGTAGCGATCGGTGCAAGATCTACCATCGATATAGAAATGGCTTCTGATGTTAAGCAATTAACTGAAGTTGTTGTTACGGCGATTGGTATTGAGAGAGAGAAGAAGGCACTGGGTTATGCTGTATCTGATGTGTCAGGAGATGCATTGAAGCAGCGTGCAGAGCCAGATCCGATCAGAGCATTGACAGGTAAAGTACCTGGAGTGAATATTATCGGGGCTGGTGG
>DIYH01000032.1 GCA_002435755.1 Flammeovirgaceae bacterium UBA6059 | reverse complement strand
ATTCCCGCGCAGGCGGGAATCTCCTGACTCTGGCAGTGAAGCATCAGAGAGCATCGACAAAGCCACCCAGGAAAAACACCTGATCGATATGATGTCCGATGACGAAGATCTCGGTCTCTACGACGATCCACCAGTACTGGAGCTGGTGCCTGAGGATCCTCGTACCGCACCCCTCGACAGAGCCAAGGCTCTCCAGCTCTGGAGAAAGCGCCTGCAGCTGGTCGAGGAACACGGCACGTTCAAAACAGGGTATGGCCAGGGTAGCTATGAATTCTTCAGTAGGAAGGGCTATGGTGACAAGCAGGCACGCATCGACTACATCAAGCTGATGATCACTAAAATTGAGAATCCATGAAAGTGTATAATCCACCATATCCATCAATCAGGATCGGTATCAACAACATGATCTTCCAGGTTACCCAAAGCAATCGGGAGGCCTGGTATTTCGAAGAGTTTAATCGCCTGGATGTGACCGCTACGATGAATCATTTATTGATGATTCCTGGTAAGGCGGAGTATTACCTGAGCATGCTCAGGTATATAATGAATGTGCCAAGGCTACCTAAAGTGACGATCACAGATCCACTATATAGAGAGTGGTGGCCTGTGCAGGATTTTAGGTTTAAGCTCAACCTAGATATTGAATCAATAACAGTCTGGCCATCGGCTTAGATAACTAGATATAAGTCTTTGTACTCTCTACTATGTACTTAGTACTGATTAATTGAAAAACGTCATCACATACTGCCCCATTTATGACCTTACCAGCCCGGTGCTCAAAGTAGCACTAGGCTGTGAGGACATACGCACGGTAAGGTCACGACTACAGGCTGCAGGTGTACCGATACACGACTGGGGTGGGCGCGATGTGGTGAAGCTCGAGGAGCTCCTGGCCAGCATACCAGATCAGGAAGTGCAACACGTCAGCTACCAGGCCCAGTCTGACCTGGCTAGAGGATTTGAAGAGTTATGAAATGTGGTTAGTTATAGGCCATCATTCTATCGAGCATGCACAAACCTCATCTTTCGTTTTACTTGATTAACTTATCACTAGCATTCTCACCTGATCTTTTAGTCCATGGCGCTACACATTCCTGAAAAATACCGAAACAACAGCCTTCACGTCTGGTGCAACAAGTGCAAGAAGACCGTTACCGCTAAGCCATGCAATCATTCCGATAGGCAGGTATACCAGTCGAGAATATGGAACCCGATCACGAAGCAAGCGGATATCCTGAAGACCTGGGAAGGTACCGATGTAGACCAAATATTCATTGACCATCTTGCTTTCAAAAAGAATATAACCAAGAAGTTAAAGCCTAGAGGCGGTCGTGGTTCTATGGACTTGATATCTGCTGCCAAGCTGTATACTGACTATCTGCAGGATATTGGGGTACCAAGCCATAAAAAGAAGAATCTTAGTACTCAGCACATCAGGGACCAGGTGACTTATCTTAAGCGGTTTGTGAAGGTCCTCAAGTCGAAGAAGGTCAACCCGAGGGGTACGATGATTGATCAGATCGATGATGATCATGTGGGCTATTTTCATGACTATATAGAAAGCGAAGGGGTAGGGGCATGGTCTTACAACGCCCAGATGACAGCTGTCAAAAACTGGATCAAGTACATTATCAAAAAGCAGCAACTTGACTTTGAGAACCCATTTGATGATTTTCAGCGCAAGGCGGTGGCCATCAATTCAGAGATCGTGACAGAGGAAGAATTCCTTGCCCTGCTATCGGTGATCAATTATGAAAACGGTTGGCATTTTAGGAATCAAAAGGGTAAGCGCACCAACTACTATCGCCCATGGCTAGCTGATTTCTACAAAGCTTCACTGCTGATCGGTGATCGACGCTCAGGAATGGCACGGCTAAAGTGGGAGCACGTCAAAGGCAACTATATCGCCTCTCCGAAATTCAAAGAAAACGAACATGACAACACTGACCACTTCTTCAGCTATACACCGATTACGACTGACCTGGCAGAGTTGCTACTAAGGTTGTCTGTATCCAGGCGATCTGATAATGATTATTTACTGGTGCCGGATGTGGAGAATCGAAAGACACTGGCCAATACTGCCAGTCGCGCATTTAGCCACTACTGGGCCTTAACAGGAATCAATAAGAAGGTGACGTTCAACCATCTGCGCAAAACCTATATCACCAGGGTCATCTCTTTGCTCGGGGATAAGGCCTCCAAGATCAAGCACGTTGAGAATAGCGAGGCGATCAAGCATTACTTGAACGAAAAGGAAATTATTAAACCGCTATCGAAGCAAGCGCTATTTCAGATTCCCATATGATCAGTGGTGTTAAGGTATGGTGTTAAGGTTTGCAGGCTTTTGAAGCACCCTAAGCCTTGAATACGCGCATTTAAGGCCTATTTGCATGGTATGTCACTCCCTTCTAAGCAGTAGGTTCCAGGTTCGAGTCCTGGTGGAATCACTTGAAAATGAAGCACTTGCAATATCATATTGTAGGTGCTTTAGTTTTTTTGTTAACTGTTTATAAACATTATCTAACCAAAGACCTTCCCCTAGCAGAATTGTTTTAAAATCTAATACATGAATATGAGATTGTTATACAAGGTCGTCTCACTGAAGTGTGTGTAATCTGAGAAGTGTAATCATGTGTAATCAATAGTTCACTATTCTCTTATCGTTCAAAGTAGGCAACTTAGTCGTTCAGCACATGCATTAGGAATTCGTGAAATTCTGATCTCATAAGCTTGCTATGCTTTATTTTTCCTACTACCTAATCGTAAGTTTATTACTAGTATCGATACAAATGAGATTCTTGATCATCTGCAATGTCAATAGATAAGAGACTAGCTAATGCTCTATCAAATTTTCCACATCATCTTTTCTTAGCATGCCCAATTCTGATCTCAGGCAATTTGCGGCTCCACAGGCAGCACCAAGCTCTGCAATCTCTGAGAAAGTCATATTCTGTATATAACCAGCCACTATTCCACCAAGTAAGCAGTCTCCGCAACCGACGGTGCTGATGACCTTATCCACAGACTTAAGGCTGTGGCTCTGCACTGAACGTGAAATGAGATAGAGGCCCTTTGAGCCGTCGGTGATGGCTGCTACCTCACAGTGGCGAAGTAATTCTCGTTGGCCAACCTCAAAATCCTTTTCAAAATAATCAGTGACTTCCTTTCTGTTGAGATGAACACAGAAGGGTTGAGCTTCAAGTGCATGCTCTAATTGAGTGCCTGTACAGTCTAGGAAAGCAGCTACTTCATACTTTTGACCAAGGCTTATTAACTCCCGATAGCCGGTTGCTGGTGCACCCTTAGGCCAACTGCCGCTGAGCACCAGTGCCTTCGCTTGCGATAGATGTTTTTCTACTTGTTCATTGAGGTCTAGCACTGTATCCTCTGACAAAGAAGGTCCTGCTCCGAGTAGTTCCGTATCATGGTGATCACCGAAACCCTTGAAAGTGTAGCAACTTCTTGACCATTCAGCAATTTCCGGACCGATTAAGCGTAAAGAAGGGTAGTACTTCAAGCATTGATCTTTGATCCACTGGCCTGTTGCCCCTCCCCAAATACCAGCTAGCACAACGTTAATACCCAATTCCGATAGGGCCATTGCCACGTGTATACCCTTACCTCCAGGGTAGCGTTGCTCACTGATGATACGATTCGGGATGCCAGGTTCTAGTTGATCGAGTGTGGCCAAAATATCGACAGATGGATTTGGACATACAACCAGAACATACTTGCCTTGCACATTGATTTTCATAGCCCTAGATAATTTTGTTCCAAAGTCGTTTGAGCACAGTCGTTGTGATGATGGTCAGCAGGAGCAATCCAAAGCCTTCCACTAAGCGCTGGTAGATGATCAGACCCGTTCCCATTAAGAAGCTGTAAATCGCTACTGTGCCTAATATCATACATAAGATGCCTATAGGTATTTTCCACTGCCCAACCGGTTGATAGCTGATTAAGCCTTGAGCTTTAGCTTCAATGATGACCTTCTCCCAACCAGGTCCACCAGGATCAACTTTGTTGATAAATGCTGTCATGACTTGAAGGCTTGTGGGTTGGGTCAAATAAGATGTTGATACCCAGCCAATAGTGGTAATTCCTATGCCTATGACCAGTTCTTGCCAGTAAGGCAGGGGAGATAAACCAACCGCTTGATGTACGAAACCAAAATAAAGTGCTACCGCAAAACTGATCAACATGGCCGCCAACTCGCTCGCAGCATTGACTCTCCACCAAAACCATCTCAGGATAAAGATCAATCCTGTCCCAGCGCCTATTTGCAATAGTATCTGGAAGGCATCAAGAGCATTTTCCAACAACAGGGCTAGTACCATGGTCAAAACCATCAATATGACCGTCACCAGGCGCCCAACATTGAGTAGCTCTTTTTCTGTTGCGGAAGGCTTGAGAAAGCGCTTGTAATAGTCATTAGCAATGTAAGAAGCACCCCAATTGAGATGGGTGGAGATAGTCGACATATAGGCGGCTATGAGAGAAGTAACCACCAGTCCTAGTAGACCATGCGGGATGAAAGTGAGCATGGCAGGGTAACCTAAATCATGGCTGACGATACCTGCGGCTTCTGGAAAGGCAAGCCTTAAACTCTCCAGGTCAGGATAAACGATTAGTGAGCAAAGCGCTACAATAATCCATGGCCATGGCCTTAGAGCATAATGCGCAGCATTAAAAAAGAATACCGCTTTCATAGAATGCTGTTCATCTTTTGCCGCAAACATACGCTGAGCGATATAGCCACCTCCACCAGGCTCTGAACCGGGATACCACACACTCCACCATTGTACAAGTAGCTGAATGAGCAGTATGGTGGCGAAGATCTCCGGATTGGAGAATGAGGGGAATAAGTCGAGTTTAGACACTACGTTTTCATGGTTGAGCATGTTGGTTAACCCTCCAACCTTGGGGTGTTGAAGTGCTACGATTGCGGCGATTACCGCCCCGCCGATAGATAAGAAGAATTGGATGAAATCAGTTACAATTACGCCCCTTAGCCCTCCGATTGAGCTATAAAGTACTGTTACCGTACCAGCAACCACCACGGTTTGTAATGGAGTCAGCCCAAGCAGTACACCACCTATCTTGATAACCGCGAGAGACACGGCAGCCATGATCATCACATTAAACACTAAGCCGAGATAGATGGCTCTAAAGCCTCTGAGAAAGCGTGCTGCCTTACCAGAATAGCGCAACTCATAAAACTCTACGTCAGTTAATACTCCGGTTTTTTTCCAGAGCCTTGCATACACAAAGACTGTGAGCATTCCCGTCAAAAGAAAAGCCCACCATGCCCAGTTGCCATAAACTCCTTGCTGTCTGACTATGTTTGTCACCAGGTTGGGTGTGTCTGTCGAGAAGGTAGTAGCTACCATAGATACACCTAGCAACCACCAAGGCATTTTCCCACTTGCATTGAAGTAGTCCTTGCTATTTCGATTTCCTGACCTGGCAGCCCATATGCCTATTCCTAAGGATAGAACAAAGAACAATAGGATAAGAAACCAATCAATTGCTGACAGAATCATATTAATAACTTTACGAAAGTAAATGTCATTAAAAATGTTTATTTAACCTTTGTAAAATTGCTTATATTAATCAATGGTATTTCATAAGCTTATTATATATTGAGATGTTGTATAATTTAGTAGTGTCCGAAAAGTTCGATGTTAAAGGAACAATTAATGACGAGCACGTAATGAATAGACGAAACTTTGTTGTGAAATCATCCGCAGGAGCTGCTTTGATGGCTTCATCACCCTCATATAGTTTTTCGATTGGTAAGTATGCTGAACGACTCAAGGTTGGTTTCATTGGATTAGGTGCACGAGGAACGGGGCAGCTAGGCTTAATACTCAACAGATCAGATATTGTGGTAACTGCACTATGCGATATCGATCAAGAGCGTCTCTTGCAAGCTGTGGACATGGTTACAACTGCCGGTATGAAGAAGCCAGCGACTTTTGGCAATGGGCCTGAGGACTACCAAAACCTACTGCTGAGTGATGATGTGGACGCAGTGATCATATCTACCCCATGGATATGGCATACACCAATGGCTATCGATGCGATGGAAGCTGGTAAGGCGGTCGGTCTTGAAGTAGCCGGTGCTTTTGATATTCAAGAGTGTTGGGACCTTGTCAATACATACGAGCGCACACGGACACCTTTCATGATCATAGAGAATGTATCGTACCGCCGGGATGTTATGGCAGTGCTCAACATGGTGAGAAACAAAGTCTTTGGTGAGATTGTCCATATGCAGGGTGGGTACCAACATGATCTACGTGCAGTGAAGTTCAACAATGGTAGCCAGCTTTATGGAGGAGGGGTTGAGTTTGGAGCTAAAGGCTACAGCGAAGCACGCTGGCGGACCAACCATTCTGTCTACCGCAACGGGGATCTTTATCCTTCGCACGGACTCGGTCCTATAGCCAATTACATCAACAATAATAGGGGCAATCGATTTGTCTATCTGACCTCAACCGCTTCAAAAGCGCGAGGATTACACGAATACATCGTGGAACATCCACAGGGTGGGGAAGACCACCCCAACGCCGAAGTAGAGTTTAAGCTGGGCGATGTGGTGACCACAGTCATCAAATGTGCGATGGGAGAGACATTGATGATAACGCATGACACCAATCTGCCCCGACCGTATTCGCTAGGTTTTAGAGTACAAGGTACCGATGGGCTCTGGATGGATATCAATAACAGTATCTACATAGAAGGTGAAGGCGAGCCTCATGAGTGGCAGCCAGATACAGCGTACATGCAGCGCTATGATCACCCGCTTTGGAAAAAACATGAAAGTGAATCTGTGGGTGCGGGGCACGGAGGTATGGATTTCTTCGTGTTACATGCTTTTGTTGAGGCGCTGAAACATAACGAACCCATGCCCATGGATGTCTATGACTGTGTCAGTTGGGCGGCAGTCACATGCATGAGTGAGCAATCTATCGCGAATGGAAGTTCACCCGTGATGTTTCCTGATTTCACGCGTGGCAAATGGATGAAGAGAGAACCCATTTTTGGATTGGACGATAGATATTGATTCAATCCCATGGAGGATTCAAAATCACATAAGAAAGAATTCGGACTAACAGGCTGGATATCCGCTGTTCATTACAATTAATGAAAAAGAAGAAAACATGTTATCAATGAATCGACTCAAGTTCTTAGTTCTAACCCTATTATTGGCAGTGCCATGGTTCTCCTGGTCACAGGATTTTGTGGATGTGTCGATTGACAGTGAGATTACCAGAGTACAGCCCATGACAGGTATTGTGTTTTGGCCAACTAACTCTCAGATCGAGACTGACATTATCGCCCTAGAGTACTCGTACATGTTGTACGAGGATGTCGTCATAGGGCAGGATACGTATGACTGGAATCCAGTGGAGGAGCTGTTGAATGAGATGTCATCGAGAGGCCATCAAGCCATATTACGCTTTAGGTTTTCATATCCTGGTTATACCACGAGCGTACCTCAATACATTAAGGATTTACCTGATTATAATGAAACCATGGGCCTCTCAGAAGGTCATGAGACGTGGTTTCCAGACTGGACACATCCCGAGCTTCAGCGTTTCACGCTTGCCTTTTACGAGGAGTATGCTAAACGGTACGACAATGATCCCAGACTTGCTTTTGTGCAGACAGGCTTTGGTTTATGGGCTGAGTACCATATCTATGATGGACCATTCGTGCTAGGGGAGACATTTCCCAGTAAAGAGTTCCAGGCTGGCTTTTTACAACATCTCGATACAGTTTTCCAAAAAACACATTGGAGCATTTCCATAGATGCCGCCAGTAGCACCTACAGTCCCTTCTCCGAAAACGAGGAGTTGCTTGACCTTCGCTTTGGTTTGTTTGATGACTCGTTCATGCATGCGGGACATGCTGGATATAATACCAACTCCTGGAATTTTTTCGATAGAGAGAGGTATCAAACGAACCCAGCGGGTGGTGAATTCAGCTACTACACCACTTACGACCAGCAAAACGTACTGAATGAGCATATTGGTGCACATGGAATCCCCTTTGAGGAATTTGTCGAGGACTTTCATATGAGCTATATCAATGGCAATGACCAGAGTCGCTATCAGTCGATGGAGCGCATCAAAGAGGCGAGCATGTACATGGGATATCGTTACAAAATAGTGTCCTTTAAGACAGCTAATGATACATCAGTAGTCACTGTCAAAAATGTTGGTGTTGCGCCTATCTACTATGATGCTTACCTAGCGGTGAATGACATAAGGTCCGCCACAGGCCTGATCGGTCTACAACCGGATGAGCAAATGGAAGTAGGTATCTCCGCAGGTGGGGATGGAGCCACACTTACCATTGAGTCTGACCGATTACTGCCTGGCCAGGTGATCGAATACTATGGTACTGAAAATGATCCTTATGTCTATGTCAGACCTGAAGTCACTGGGGTGAAAAAAAAAGTAAGCGGCAATAGCATTTCTATCAACAGTCATACTGATCGCTACGAGCTTCGATCTCCAACAGCTAATGGCTTTACAGAGCTGGCTGTCGTCGATCTCAATGGACGTATCATTCATCGTGTGAGTCAGGATCTGTCCACACAGCAGTTAGAGATTGACAAAGCTGTTTTCAGCTCTTATCCATCTGGCCTGTATATATTCAAGACCAACATCGGTACCGCTAAGGTATTTGTTGACTAACTGGGTCAACTATCTGAGTGTAAGTCTTGTATGATTACCTTGAATGTCTTGCGCCGCAACCTTTATTATGAGATGATCACCTCGGCGTTCAAAGTCCTTCACTTCAACGTATTCATTGCTAGAGATCACTTGCTGTGGATCATAATCAGTAATCAACTTGATGGACTGAGTGCCGTATATTGTCATGCTTATAACCACTTCATTCTCAGTGTAAGACATGTCCACGAAAGAATAGGTGCCATCATACCAAATCGTATTTGACATCCTTTTATCACCAAGGCTATATTCAAGGAGATACTTTTCCTGTTTAAGTATCGGTAGGTAGAGCAGGGCATACCCCTGGTCTTCAAAGTAGGCTGATATAGGTTTACCATTGATAGCAGCATAAGATACATGCTGATAAGGATCAAGTGGAAGTTTTAAGATCATATTGTTGATCAATTGATGATGATAATAGTTCATCGGCATTGCAGTATTGTCAATCTCTACCACACCATCATTCCAGTTGTTTAACCTGGTATACCTGTTATAGGCCCATTGGGAGTGTATCTGAGCTGTATTTTTTGCACAAAAGCGATCCGGCGTACGTTGGACTAATTGAAAATAGGCCACCCACTGGTCTGTTATACTATCCTGTAAAAAATCATCTTGCGCTAATAGATTGGGCCAGTGCGTTTCTATGAAGTCTGTAGGTTGCGAATGCAGAGGCATACCGGGTAATGTGCCTAGTTGGTACCAAAGATTGCCATAGTTGTACCTGTTCATGACATGCACGTCATGATCAAAACCTCCGTCGTTGGGTTTGATTGGTGGTCTGCACTCGGGTATTTGTGAGAAGTCCGTATTGACATACTTGATCCCATATTCTGATAAGATAGCACCAAGACTATCTTCACTGTCGGGCTGCCAATAGTAGCTGTAGGCGCAGGGTACAAAGCTCTCAGGAAACGAATGCCCGTTATCAGAGCTCAGGCCATATTGCTGCATGATCTGGGCAAAGCAGTCCAGATGCATTTTCACTTCTTCTGTAGGCCATGGGTGATCCTGCTCTGTATTGTACCATTCGGCGCGTTGTTGCTGATCAGGCTCAGGCCAGAGCTCATGCCCAATACCATGGAGTCCAAACTCAAGAAAAGCAGCCTCTTGCTGTACATACTGCATCATCTCGATTTGTAGTTCCGAGACATTCTCACTATTGTCCCAGTTTGTCCCTAAGTATGTAGTTGTTGGATAGTTCTTGAGTAGATTTTCCCTATCCATCTCACTCAGAATAAAGAGCCCTTGCAGACGTACACCCACACGCCTGGCGAGGTTGACTATGGCCTCATAGTCGCCCAAGCTCATCTTTCTACGAACACCAAGACGATATGGCCCATAGCCATTGGCACCTTCATTGTGTCCGTTCATCCAGCCCAGGTCATCAATTGCTGTTGCAAAAGGCCTTGGCTGGATGATACTATTAGTTGTCATGGTTATTTGCTGCCGGATGCGTTGAGTGACGCGGTAAGTCGCTCTGCATTAGTACGATATAGCTTTTTCAGGATAGTGGTGTCAAGGCCAAATCCGTTTAGCGGCCAATGGTAGTTAAACAAGTCCGTCTCGTAAAAATGCTCATCTTCCGACTCCAGGATTCTTACGGTAGTCAAGTACATCGACTTGTCCATACCCATATCTGTACCGTAGAGGAGCCTGTCTTGATATTTGGTATAAAAGGCGCTCATATAGCGTGGGATAGGTGCGGTTTCTGCATACCGCGCAGAGATATCGGCATACAAGTTGTCATGCCTATCAAGAAGGTCTCCGATTATTTCCAGGTTGTACGAACAGTTGGCAAAATGGCAAGCAATGAAAGTCGTACCAGGATTGTTGCCAACTGCTTCATCCAGCGAATTGATCAACTCCTGATGGTCCAGTATTCCCTTTTTCGATAGATCTATTTTCCAGGTTTTGGCATTCATCATGCCATCGTTAGTAGAGTCGGTAGGTAAGTACATCCAGTAAGGTTCAGCGACATGTATGTTGATGGGCATACCTAATTGTCCAGCTCGTGCTAGGAGTGGTTGTATTCTGGGGTCATTGATATGAAGCCCTTTACCGGGTGTTGGTTTAGAGTAGAGCAAACCCAGGCCTTTGTCACCGAGTTCACCAATACCTTTGGCACCCACCACTTTGCAGCGCTCTAATTCTGAAATAGCCCGCTCTGCCCAACCTTCTTCCGTGTACCCAGTGTAGTCAAAACCACACCACAGCTCAAACCGATCAGGGTATTTGCCATAGACCTTTACGAGGCTGTCAAAAGCACTACCTGTCTGGTAAGTCAGCAACACTGTTTTCAGAATGCCCAGCTCGTCCATAGTAGCTACCCAGTCGTCCATCTCCTGCTCACTGTTGGCATAAGGGTGGGAGTGCATATCAATGACGCTGGCAAACGGCTTGGTGAGATTGGCTTTTGGCGTATTGTAAACAGATTGAGGTCGATAGTTTTTGAGTGCCAGGTCACCAAAAGATCGTGTGTTTTTTTCATCCGGTGCGGCGCGTTGACATGCTACGAAAAGCAATGCAATTGAGTATGTGATCACCAACCTAAACAGGCTAAACATCGTTGATTGCTTTTAGCTTTTGTCTGACTAGTCTTTTGGCCTCTTCCGTCGCTACAGGGAATACCTTGCGAAGGTCAATCTCATCGGTAGAGGCAAGGTGCGCTTTGAGCTTACGCATGAAAGTGTCCTTGATCTCTGTAGCCAGGTTGATCTTGGTAATACCTCTTTTGATGGCAGCTCGGAGCTGATCGTGTGGAATACCCGAGCTACCATGCAATACGAGAGCTGCCGGAGTAGCGGCATTGATCTCTGCGATCAGATCAAGCTGTAGCTGTGGCGTTTGCTTATAAAAGCCGTGTGCTGAACCTACTGCTACCGCTAATGCATTGACCCCAGTCTGTTCTACAAAGATCCGGGCTTCATCAGGCTGGGTGTAGATCATGTCTTGATCTTGCTCGAGTTTTGCTATGTAGCCCAATTCTGCCTCCACATTGGCATCATAGGACGAAGCGTAGCTGACGATTTCTTTGGTAATGCGAACATTCTCGTCAAACGGCTTTTCACTAGCATCAATCATCACTGAGTCAAAGCCCTCGTCTAGACAGGCTTTGACCATGTCTACATCACTTCCGTGATCCATATGAAGCCAGGCTGTCACACCATATTGGTCGATAGCTGCTCTGGCCATTGCGGTAGCGAGCCTAATACCGAGGTACTTTAGAGAACTCTCCGATAGTTGTAGTATAAGTGGTGAGCCTGCTTCTTTTGATGCTGAGAGTACAGCATTGATGGTCTCGAAGTTGTAAAAGTTGGTAGCTAAAAAAGCCTTACCCTCACGCTTGTTGTTGCGCAGAGCGTCGGCCAAAAGTCCATGGGAAGTCAAGGTCATCATAAGTCAATACTGTATATGGTGATAATCGAATTTTGAACGAGCCGTAGCGGCGATATGATCTAAGCTACGGAAAGCAGCCGTTCCTCCCGCCGCTGTGGTATTAATGGCGCCCATCAAATTGGCGTACTCAAGACACTCGACCAGTGGTTTACCCTTGATGTATTGGGCGATGAAACCTGCTCCAAAGCTGTCGCCTGCTCCGATACAGTCGACAGCCTGTTCATTTAAAAAGGCGGGTTTACGAATAAGGTTGCCCTCTTGGTAGAGTGCAGCGCCATGCTCACCATCTTTGATAACGACTGTATTAGAATGCTCCTTGATTTGCTCTATGCCAGCCTCAATGCTCGACGCTTGAGTGAGGTACATGAGCTCTTTATGATTGGGCATAAATAGGTCCAGGTGAGGCAGCAATGTCGGTAGATCAAGTTGCCACTGCTCATGAGGATCCCACTGTGGATCAAGTGAAGTAGTCAGGCCCAGCTGTTTGGCCCGACTAAAGAGCGATACGATGCGTTCCTTGAGCTGTGGCTGTAAAAAAACAGAGCTGACATGTAGGTGTGACGCAGATTGGAGTATGTCGTCAGCAACCTCAGGTTCTGAGAGACTCTCCATAGCACCAGGGTAAGTGATATTAGCGCGATCCATACCGTAGTTCATGACTAAAGTAGCGCCGGTATTGAGATTGGCATCCTGGATGATATGATCGGTATTTACTCCTCTGTCTTGTAGCGAGGTAATGATCAGCTCGGCAAACTCGTCTTTGCCTACTTTGCCCAGAAACGCTACAGAAGCTCCCAGACTTGATAGATTACTAGCAAAAATGGCCGCACTGCTACCGAGTGTTACGGTCATGTTCTTCGCCAGTATTTCCTTGCCAACTTCTGGAAACCCGTCTATTTGATTTAGAATGATATCTACATTCAGCTCACCAACGACCAATACATCGTGCTTGGATGACTTCATTTCGGTAGCTGATAAATATTGACACCTTGTACAACTCGCGATATAGCGCCACTCGAAGAAGGGGTATCGGGCATGAGCCCTTCATTCAAAGACTTGAAGAACCCAAGTAATTGCCCTGGTAAAATCCCCGGAAGGGTCATGAAAGATTCATCAATTAACTGTCCATTTAAAGTGTATTGGATCTTGTAATCGACATCCAACTCATAATCCAGTCGTTCGGCAATAGCTAGTTGCGCTCTCGCCTTTTTGCCTTTTTTCATAGCGAAAAGAAGATCATGTTCGTATTTGCTGACATACTCATTATTAGACAAGATATATACGACGAGCGTATCTCCATCTACCACAGCTTTGGGACCATGTCGGAAACCCAAGAAGGACTCATGTTTACACAGGATGCGCCCGTCAGTCAGCTCCTGTAGCTTTAGAGAGGCTTCCGTGGCGGTACCGAGCATTGGGCCGGAACCAAGAAAAACAGCCCTCTTAAATGGCAGCTTGGCAATTTCAGACAGTAGGGTAGTGTATGAGTCTAAGATCTCCTGTCCGTAGAGAGCTGCCAGTTCGACCTGACTTTTTAGTTGATCAAGTTTATATAGTCTACCGATGAGTAGCCCGGCGAGCAACATGCAAGTGTAGCTGCTCGTCATTGCTAGACTCTTATCATTAGTCTCTTTCGGAAGGCAAACTACCAGTTTCTCGAGTTTGCTATCGCGAAGCGCCAACGTGCCCTGAGGATTGCAAGTAATGATCAAGTGATAGCATTCCTTGCAAATGGTATCTGCCAGGTCGGCGGCAGCTTTACTCTCGGGACTATTGCCTGACCTGGCAAAAGAGACGAGCAAAACGATTTCGTCAGCCGCAAAGTAATTGTGCGGATGCGAAACCAGATTAGTGGTAGGTATGGCGTAGGTACAAAGGTCCCGCTCTCTTAAAAAGGATCCGATCAGAGATTCACCCACGTAAGCGCTAGTACCTGCTCCTGTCAGTATTATTTTATCAAACTTCTTATCTAAAAAAGTTGTGATTTCTGGCTTTCGGGCATCTATGATATCCCAGGTTTTGCGCCACATAGTGGGCTGTTGATTGATCTCATTGGCAGTATGAAAAGCCTCCAGCGCCTTGAGCTGATTATTATCAATACCCAATGTCTTCATTAATGTGGGTTTACTTATGAAATACTATAAAATCGAAGCGAATCAAAGATAAAAATAAATATTAAAGTTTCAAATACTTATATAATTGAGTTTATGGCTTTTGAAAAGTTTCATTGTAATGTGATTATTGCTTTGAGCAATCTTATTTCGTTATATTGGTGAAAACGAAAAAAATGCCAAGTCAAAGCAGAAGTTCTACGGTATCAAGACGCAATGAAATACTTGATGATATTAATGTTAATGGCCAGGTTTACGTCGATGAGTTAAGCACAAAGTTTGGTGTTAGTGAAGTGACAATTAGAAACGATCTTGATCAGTTGGAGCAAAAAGGTTTACTGATCAGAGCCAGAGGTGGAGCAATGCGGATAGAAGGTCGAGTAGGCGTTGATTACCACCTCTCAGAGAAGGATAAACTCCATTTTCAGGAAAAGGTAAGGATTGGCAAAGCTGCTTCAAAGCTTATCGCTGACTCTGAGATCATACTTATAGATTCGGGCACTACCACTGTGGAAATGGCCAAAAATCTGGATCATATAGAAAACCTTACAGTGATCACGAACGCGCTCAACATTGCCGCAGCACTCATTAATAACCCCAATGTTAACTTAACCATACCTGGCGGCTATCTTCGAAAGAACTCGCAATCACTCGTAGGGCCAATGGCCGAGAAAGGCCTGCGAAACTTTCATGTAGATAAGGCATTTTTGGGAGTAGATGGCTTTGATACGCATACGGGGCTTTATACACCCAATATTGAAGAGGCACACCTCAATGAACTTATGATCAATATTGCTAACCATGTGGTGCTGTTAGCTGACTCCAGTAAGTTCAAAAAGAAAAGCTTCGCCTTCATTTGTTCGATAGACAAAATCGGAACGGTTGTAACAGACGACAAGATTGCTGATGATGATCACAAGCGTTTGAAAGACGCGGGCATAGAGGTAATTATCGCTTGATCACCTTATACCTTCCTAGCTGATGATCCAACTCGACCTGTACCACATACAGTCCAGGTGATAGATGGTCAATCGAAATGCGATCTGTAGTCGATTGCGCTAGTAGTATCTGCCCGGTAATCGATGTTACCTTAACTTGATCAACTTGGCCGCTAAACCTTAATAGACCATGGGTGGGGTTAGGAAAAACCTGAAACCCTGGTAAAGTGTAGATGCCTGTCACCAATCCCGGTACGCCTTCGATGGCTTCACTATAGTCAGACTCGCCCAACTGGTTAAATGACTTCAAGCGGTACATGTAGGATGTATTCTCTTCGAGTTCTCTGTCTCTTACGTTGAGATCATCCTTATCAAATGTTGCAATCACCTGATAATCAAATACTCCCGCCGGAGATCGCTCTAGTATATAGCCTTCACAGAAGGCACATTCTTCCCAAGTGACAACCAGCGCAGCACTGTTGAGAGGGTCTTTTTCTACAGTGAGTCCTATCGGAATATCTGAGGGTAAGTTTCGGACATGAGATGTTGCAAAAACTCCATTTGAATCCTTGAGTCGGTTTCCGTTGACTTCTGTGGCGAGCTTTATCAAAGGGTTGATCCCTATTGGGCCGAGCATGGCGAGCGATACGCTTAATTCGGTGTATTCAGCCTTGGCCTCTTGGGTCACAGCGCTGTGCTCAGTCCAGGTGTCTCCGTCACCAGTGTAAACCTGCCCATTAGTAATTCTGATATCTATACCCAATAGACCTTCAGAAGGGTCACTGTATCCCGTAGACGGATCGTTATCTGTATCGAGGTATATGGAGTAGTTATCTGCTGCTGGTATGATGAAGTAAGCAAGAGTCTGAGCAAAGTTCGCCCTTAAAAAGTCGAAGCGATCGGTGAATGCAGAAGTGATGAGTAATTCATTACCCCAATCTGTATCCAGACCATCTATCATAATCTCCTGTTCAACATCAGGATTGATTCTACTAATAGACTCCTCCGATAGCGATGTGCGAGTACTACCTTCGACCAGATAGTAGCGATAAGTGTAGTCCCGATTGGTACTGACCGTGAGATCAGTAAAACTTCCAAGGCTTGCATTGATGATGGCTAGCTGGTCGAAGGGTTCGCCATCAGATGAGCGCTCGATGATCCGCTCGTAGTTCGATGGCTGACTTGGCCAATACAACGAGATATTTTCCGATCCCGCAGAGGTGATCAGGCTAGATGCCCCTGGTAGCTCAATCGTGTCGAACGCTTCGGCGAGTTGAAAGTATATCTGACCTTCATAATCCTGCAACTGCGCGTCTTCCAACACAGTTAGTTGTATGCCAAGATCATTGAAACCAGTGGAGGCTTGCCAGATATTTAGATTGGCGAGTCTTGTGGCATAGGCAGGTTCATCTTTCAGGCTGCTATAGGCATCAGGCAAGTGGAGATAGATGTTGTAAGCACCTAATGCGATATCCTGTGGTAGACCACCACTGATGTTGATTTCATGAGATTCACCAATAGGCCACATACGAGTGTTTGTCGCTACTTCCAAATTGTATTGCTCCCCCGTTTCAGAGTGCTCAAGCACCATGTACATTTTTCTGGGGTTGTAGAAGTTAGCATATCCATCATTGACCATGCTAAGTGTGAGTTGGAACTCACCAGCAGGCTTGGCTAAAGACTCATACGTTGCTGAAATTAGTCTGTGGCGGTAGCCTAGTCGCAGAGTGACCTCATCCAGGCAGCCTTGATTTTCCCACTCATCGAGGACCGTCCTGTTGTAGTCAATGTTGAGATATGACCAATGGAATCGCTCCAGTTCACCTGTACTGTTATCACAGTCGGAGATAGGTGGGGCGAGAGCACAAGTTTCACCGCCCATTGGCAAAAATGTAGTTTCTGCTTCCAGATATGGTTTTTCTACCTCCTGATTGACGTATGTTCCAAAGTCGTTGATTGACGCCACAAAGCAGTCGTTGTGATGGCCGACGCGAGCTCGATCTGTACCACTGAGTACATCAGATAAATTGATTGGCTGCTCAGTATCATACATGATCATTTTGTAGCCTGGAGTTCGTATTTGGATACTTCGGTCATTTGGTAGTACTTCTAGCAGTGCGTCGACTACCCTTTTTCTGTTGGCCCAGTCTTCATCTGAAATGATACCTGGTGATGATGCAAAATGATCTGTGTAATACCATTCGCCCCAAGTTCCTATAAAACCGGCCTGCCATGTGGTGATCACATCAGCATTTTCTCTGATCACTGGCTTCAGCTGCTCAATGTGTGTTAGTACGACATCCACAGTAGCATCATCATAAGGTGCACTTGTACCTTGAGAGTAGGCAAAGCGAATAATGACTTTGAGTCCCGCATTGCGAACCATATCAAAGTCCCGCCTCATATTATTCAGGTATTCTTCGGATATTGGACGTTCTCGAAATGACTCCAAGTAGAAGACCCGGAGTATTTGGGTAATGGACTGTGTTGTCCTTAAGCTTTCGAGCGCAAGCTGGTTAAGCGGACTATACGTACCCGAATGCACTTGGGTGTGGCTGTAGTAGCCTCGCTCAGGGTTAGCAAAGTTGGACAGATCTGATTCATAATCTACTGTCAATGACGACTGTGCACGTGACCAAAGACTGGAGAATAGCAGAAAGCTGAGTAGTATACAACGCATGGATAACAATACTTAACTAAATGTAATAATAACTAAAAATAATTTTATGTTTACATAAAATAAGCATACGAAAGATTTTTGGATGACATTAGAAGAATCCAGACTTAAGAAAAAAGAAAAGACATGGGTAACAAACTTTGGCTGACATATGCACTGATCACTACATTCTTTTGGGGGGTATGGGGCGCTTTCACCGGCCTGCCAACCGAAAACGGATTTCCTGAAACCTTGATCTACTCTGTCTGGGCAGTAACGATGTTGATCCCGGCAGTAGTGTCAATGCGTCAGGCCAATTGGAGAATACAGCACGATGGCAAGTCTTTGATGTATGGCATGATCATCGGCTTGCTGGGTGCCGGTGGCCAGATGGTGCTTTTCTATGCCGTTACACTAGGGCCAGCCTATCTGATTTTTCCTATCATCTCCTTATCACCGGTCGTAACGATCCTTCTTAGTTTCTTCATGCTTCGGGAGCGCGTTACGAGGCGCGGGGTACTCGGGGTAGTACTAGCCTTGGTAGCTCTCCCGTTGTTTGATTATTCTCCGGATGGCAGTGGTGATTATGGTTTTCTCTGGTTTGTCTTGGCCATATTGGTACTTATTGCATGGGGAGTGCAGGCCTTCTTCATGAAGCTTTCACAGCATACCATGAGCGGAGAAAGTGTATTTTTTTACATGACGCTTTCAGGACTACTGCTCATCCCGGTAGCACTGGCTATGACAGACTTTGAGCAGGAGATCAATTATGGCGCTGACGGGCCATTGCTCGCCGCGGGGATACAATTACTCAACTCTTTTGGGGCGTTGAGTTTGGTGTTTGCATTTCGCTATGGTAAAGCCATGGTTGTATCGCCATTGACGAATGCAGGAGCACCTTTGATCACTTCTATTATATCGATGACCGTCTTGGGTTTCCTCCCTGGCCCTTACAAGATTGGGGGTATCGTCCTTGCGGTACTGGCAGCTTTATTATTGTCGATAGAGCCTGAAGATGGGGTGGAGGCAGCATCGGAACAGTAGGCTTGACCATTTGATATACAACCTCTTATTCCCGGTAAGGAATAGATATGGTATTCGCCAGGGCGTAGCTATTCACTTTTTAACATATGAAATCCAACCGGCTTAAATACCTGACGCTACTAGCAGAGAAGTATCTTAATACGCAGGAAGCGGCTAAGGAGATCGTACTCCAAAGTACGAGTCTCAATCTGACTTGCGGGGTGGAGGTATTTTTGAGTGATATACATGGAGAGCATGAGGCTTTTCAGCATGTACTGAGGAATGGCTCTGGGGTGATCAAGAGCAAAGTACGGGAGATTTATGGCAGTGAACTGACTGAGCAAGAGATCAACGTCTTATGTAGTATCATCTACTATCCGACTAGAAAACTGCGTCTGATCCGGGAAGAACAGCCGGATATGGCTAGCTATTATCTGATCTTACTGCTGTGGATGATCAGGATCGCACGGCAACTAGGCTCCATCTACTCAGACCGAAGAGTGCGAAGACTGCTCCCAGATACTTATGGAGATATCATTCTTGAGCTCGTGGCGGGAAGGGCTATTGGTAAAGATCAGGACTACCATGTGCATATACTAAAGAGTACTATCGAGATAGGGCAGGCGGATTTTCTGGTCAAAGGTTTGGCTACTTTCATCCAGCGTCTGGCTATCCATAAGATTCATATCATAGGGGATCTCTATGACCGGGGGCCTGGGGCAGATATCATTGTGGATGAATTGGAAAAGCATCATGCAGTAGATTTTCAGTGGGGCAATCATGATATCGTATGGATGGGTGCGGCGCGTGGGTCCTTGGCATGTATGGCCAGTGTGTTGCGGCTTTCGCTGCGATATGCTAATACTGACACCCTGGAAAAGGGGTATGGTATACACTTGATGCCCCTTGCCTCCTTTGCGATAGAGCATTATAAGGATGACAAGAGCATTGTTTTTGACCCGAAGGTGGCACCTACTGAGCTGCTCAATACCTCAGAGCAATGGCTGAGCCGACTGATGCACAAAGCTATTACAATGATCGAGTTCAAACTGGAAGGGCAACTGATCCGCCGAAGACCGGAGTTTGGAATCGAGCATCGCTTACTCCTCGACAAACTCAACCTCCAAGAGGGTAGTATCACGATAGGGGATCAGGTATACCAGTTAAAAGATACCTTCATGCCTACTTTACGAAGTGATGACCCTTATGCCCTGACGGAAGAGGAAGAGGAGCTCGTCTCGAAGCTTAGTGCGTCTTTTCTGAAAAGTGACCGACTACAGCGCCATACAAGGTTTCTCTTTGAGCATGGTGGTATGTACAATGTGACTAATCAAAACCTGCTCTATCACGGTTGCATCCCACTACAGCCTGATGGGTCGCTGAGACCAGTGGACCTGGGTGCTGGCCCGTTGAAGGGGCGTGCACTTATGGACTTCTTCGATAGACAGATGAAGATTGCCTTCTCAGGGGTCGATGACAGCCCTGAGCAGGGCTATGCCACAGACTTGTTTTGGTACCTATGGGCAGGTCCTCTTTCGCCACTTTTTGGTAAAGACAAGATGGCGACCTTTGAGCGGTATTTCCTGAAAGAAGAGGTACCCAAGCGAGAGAAGAAGGATCATTATTATGACTATCGCGATGATGCTAAGACCTGTGAAATGATACTCAGAGAGTTTGGACTCGAGAGTAAGGATTGTGTGATTCTCAACGGGCATGTCCCCGTATCAGTGAAGAAAGGGGAGAGCCCCGTCAAGGCCGACGGCAAACTCATCGTAATTGATGGAGGGTTTTCCAAGGCTTATCAAGACAAAACTGGTATTGCCGGGTATACGCTGATGCAGAATGCACATGGCCGTCAGCTGATCGCACATGAACCTTTTGAGTCAACAGAGAAAGCAATCATTGAAGAAAAGGATATTGCCTTCAGTACCACTGTGCTTAACCAGTCACCTGTAAGGAAGAAAGTCAGAGATCTAGATGATGGCAAGGCGATCCAGACACGTATCAAGGACCTAAAAGCGTTGATCAAGGCTTTTAATACAGGCGTGATCAAGGAGCAATCTAAGGCGACATGATGAACTGGCCGGGGTTGAGGTTAGCTTACCGCATGATCAATCGCAATACATGGTTTTTATTGATCCGAATGAAGGCAAGTCCTGTTTGACCGGCAGGAGAGTCGATGATATACTGATTTTTGCCTGTTTGACGCAATGGCAACTCAGTCCCTCTCAAGCTGAAGGCGGCTATCTTCTGTATTCCGGTAGGAGAGACTATCGTGAATGGCGATCCAGAGGCTACAGGGTTGGGGAAAAGATGGATACTCTGCGCTACCTGCGCTTGCCCAAGTACGGTTTGTCCATCGAAATAGCTTGCGGCTTTAGCGTAGGCTTCTTGTCCTACTTCCGCACCGAGTATCCTGCCGGGAATATCATCTGCGGGAGGGTGAATGCCACCCCATATCCTTGATAGACTGCACTGATCGGACGCGTCTCTATAGGTAGCCCACTGGAGCGTAATGTCGACACTGGGGCCTTCTTCAAACACCAAAAACTCATTTTTCTTAGCAAAGAACTCGCCCATCCCCCCAGGAAAGTAGGGATCTCCTGTCAGTAGAGTGAGCACTTCTGCTGCTGCTCGGGAGTAAGTAGAGTGACCTGATACAAACCCGGCAAACGGCGGTGTAATAAAGGTCGGTCGTTGATAGGGCCACCAGCTTTCCGCCAGGATCCAACCCACACCTGCTGCATCGGTAGCTTCATCGCGGATGTAGTCCGGACCCCTCCATGATCGGAGTTTGATCTTGCCGATATGTTCGTTGCTGTCGCCCGCAAGCACGTCACCAGGCGTGACCAACTCAACAAATCCTTGCTCTAGGGGTATGCCCAGATCATGATAGCTGGTGGCCTCAGGGTCAGAGCTTTGACCGAGATCGGCCATGTATCGTATCGCCGATACCGGCCGCACATAGTCATACCAACCTTTAAGCGCCCAGGCTGCTATAGCAGCATCGTGCATTGCCGCACCTAAGGCGAAGTAAGCCTTGACCTGGTACTCAAAGCGATCCTCGATCAACTGGGCGCCTCCCAAGCGGGGCTCGAACATAGGATGGGTCATCACATAGTTGAGCAATGTAAACCAATGACCCGGAGGTGTCTCCGAGTCTGGGCCATCAGCCCAAAACTCTGCCAATACCCTTGCATAGTCTCCGCGAGGTACAATTTGTGGGGCATAGGGCGCATCCGTGTTCGGATTAACAGGATGTCCGGTACCCCAATCTCCACCTTCTATGGAGTAAAACGACTGATATTCCGATAGTGTAGTTGGAAACTCACTGATGTTACCAATGCTGGCCGGTGAGATATCCCAGAGCACACTGTCCGCTGGGTCAAGATGAGCAGCCCAGTGTGCTACCAGCGCAAAGCCCCATTGATAAGCCTCATTGCTTTCCGCATTTTCCAACAATAGCGGAGGACTGCCTGTGTCATTGTAGACGAGATACTCATGACCCTCTCTGCTGTAGATCGTCGCATCTGACCTCTCTAGTGCAAATCCGTAGACATTGCCCCACTCCGGGCTAAGGAAGTCTGGTATGCTGCCAGGGATCACATTGCCACTTTGGTCGATAAAGAGATCGAAAGCAAGTGGCTGCCATCGGTTGGGATCTACTATGGTAGGATTGCCCGGTTGAGCCACTACGAGGGGCTCGTTTACAGGGGTGTAATACTGATTGTTGAAGGCCTGTTGTTCATTTGAACCGTCCTGGAGGCCCCATCGGATGATTTCTGTAGCAATGTAGTTGCCCAGTGAGGATGCCTGACCATCGGAGTAGTCTATTGAGAACTGGGTGATATCGTACCCGAATTGGGTCATGAGCGAATCAAAATAGTGTAGCGACTCGTCGACACCCGGTGAGGCCGCAAAGCGGAATGAAGCCAGACGATATATGGCAAAACTTGCTGCCTCCCATTTGAACTCTTCTGTGGCTGATGGGTTGATTAGGGCCATATCGATTGTCGACTCAAAGCTATCCAGTCGCTTACCGATAAGGTAAGTCTCTGCAGTCCCATCAAAGAGCGCCCAACAGTCATAAAGGGCTATAGAGGTATGAAAGAGATTGCGGGCGTGGATCGTAGGTCGTGCAAAGTCGTTGCGAATGGCATTGAGCACTGCCTCGTTCCAGTGCATAGCGATATCCGCACCTGGTGCCTGGGCTGAAAGGCTGAGCACCATCAAAGTGAGTAACTGAAGCACAAACCATTTTTTCATATCATCTTATCAGTACCTTCCAGTTATGCACTTCCTCGGATGTGATCAGTCTCAGTATATACTGACCTGGTACGAGCGAGCCAATATCAAATTGGTTGAGTCCTGTGGTTACCTTTTGGCTCAAAGCTATTCGCCCTGTGACCGTAAACAAGTGAGCTTCGGCCACCTTATGAAAGGTTGCGGCCATACCCAGGTTTATCGTGCCACTTGCAGGATTAGGATAAATGTTGATGGCTGCCAATGGTGAGTTGCCCAACGCTAATGGCGTGATCTCTATGTTCAGTGTAACTGGTGCTGAAACACAGTTGTCTTCGCTGGTCTCCCGCACGGTGAGGCTACCATTGTTTGCTTCATGCCAGAGTACCTGTATATCATTAGATCCTTGACCAAGTACTATGCTGCCATTGGTGATCTGCCAGTTGTAGTGGCTGGATTCCTCTCCCTCATAGCGATAGCTCTCGAGTTGAAGAGGTTGAGGCGTGGCATTGCCATTAATCGAGGCTAGTGCCAAATACCAACAAGAGCCGTCTTCCTCTGTGTGGTCTAGCGAGAAATTGCAGGCATCAGGGTCTGTACAGCCAAGTACTTCAAGCTCGTCACATACTCCATCTTGGTCAGCGTCTTTGAGACAACCTGTGCAGTCCATATACTGCGTAGGGTATCGGCAGCTACCATTGTCGGAGGTCACACCGGGGTTGAAGTTACATGCTAGGGGATCTTTGCAGCCTATGTTGAGTTCTACCAGATGGAGGCGTTGGTTGGCCGATATATCTGTTACGACCGATTTATTTCCGTTAGGCCACAGTACGACCAGACTATCAGCTGTCGTGTTCTCCCCCAGGCCAAATGACTGTGTTAACGAGTGTTGCGAGCCAAAGCTCTCTCCGGCTGCTATGCGCCGGATCATCCTGTCGCCGTTGATATAGAGGGAGAGCTTGGAACCCACAGCATCCTTATTGGAGGCAGTGCCTTCCAGGTCCACGAGGAGATAGTTGTTGCTATCAAAATTATTCTCCCAAAAAGTATGGCTGCTGCTGATAAACCCTGCTCTGGAGATGCTGTTGCGCACCAGATCTAAGTAGCCGTCACCGTTATGATCCCCAAGTGCCAGTCCGTTGTTGAAGTCCCTGTCCGACACAAATCCCCAAATGTCATCAACCCTCAAGAATTGTAGGTCTGGCCCCCTGTTTTCGTACATAAAGTTGGTCCGAAAGCCGACCACCTGTAGGTCCAGGTCTCCATCATTATCCGCGTCAAAAAAGCTCGATCCGAAGGTCAGGTTCCTAATGTTGACACCCATCTCTTCGGTCACATCGGAGAAGTTTTCCCCGGCATTGTTCCTCAATAGCAAATTGCCGTCCATCGTGTTGGTAACGTAGATATCCATCCAGCCATCCATATTGTAGTCACCAATGGTGGCAGTCATCGAATTCATTTTTTGATCAGTATTGGTGACCTGCGACACATCGGTGAAGGTGCCGTCACCATTGTTGCGCAGTAGTTGATTGCCTTGCTCCCAGTCTTGTGCCAGGAAAAGGTCAGTCCATCCGTCATTGTCGTAATCCAGTGAGGTCATGGCCAGTATGCTATTGCCTTTGCCAGATAGACCTGCCTTATTGGTCAGGTTTTCAAAGCGGTCATTGCCTTGGTTCCGATAAAGTAAGACTGCTCCTTGTTCATCCTCAGTACGGTAGGTCGTGACCAAATCAAGCAATCCATCCTGATCATAATCAAGCCAGGTAGCGGCATAACTGATCAACACCGGCTCGTCTAGTCCTGAGGTGCTCGTGATTTCCTCAAGGTTTAGATCACCTGCATTCTTGTATAACTTGTTCTGTCCGGCACTGGTGAGGTACAAATCAAGTTCACCGTCATTGTTGTAATCAATCCAAAGTACCTGCTTCACTTCAGATATATCGATGATCAAGGGGCTTAGCTCTTCAAACCCACTGCCGGTATTGCGGTGAAAGCGCACTGTACTTGTGCTATCCGTGGCGAAGGTGAGGTCATCTAACCCGTCTCTATCGAAATCAACGAAGCTAATACCACCACCATATTCCACGGTAGTGAACTCATAATCGAGCCCAAACTCCACGGTTTTTTCATTAAAGCCTTGGGACCAACTCTCAATGGTAACTATCAGTAGTATCGCTATCGTCAATCTCCACATCAATCACTCAGTTTTCATCTGGGCAGGAAGGAGTTTGAGCCTGCCTCTATTCCTTTTTTTCGAAAGTGGTCCAGTTCTTATCCGCAATGCGAATGCTCTCCTCCATTTCGGATAGCCAACCGTCCTGAACGGCCTTATTATAATTAAGATAGAGAAGTCCGTCGGTCACAGTCCATGCGTTGAACGGATCTGTCTTCGCTTTGTAGCCTTCGCGCATACCCCAGGCGCAATAGCCACCGTACTGGGGAGCATAGGATGAGGGGTCAGCTACGAAGCGTTCGAGATTTTCAACATTGGCGAAATGCCAGGTAGCACCCTTCCATGTATAGGTAAAGTCTTTACTGCCTTTGATAGGTTTGGCTTCATTGTGATAACTCACCACATCGTATCCGCCTATTGCGAGTCCATCTACTTGATAGATCTCCTCGGTTGGGTTCTGCCAAAACAGCAGCGTCATTATGATGATGAGCGCTTTCATAACGGAGTAGCCTCAATGAGCATAAAACCTGTGAAATCAAGTGCTAACGTTGCTGAGCTGGCATCTACCGAGCCAAGATCTACTTCATTGAAGTAATCCCTGAGTTTGTATGAGCCCGCTTCAAGCCCTCTCAACTCTATGGGTCCGCTCCAGCTATCTGCATAGAAGGCATAATATCTTTTGTCTCCTTTTTTGATGACATGTGTCTCTGGCTTATCAAAACCTATATCATACAGGTCTCCAACATACTCTTCTTTGGAGAGCATCATCTCATGATAGAGGTCAAACCATTTCTTCCAGATCACCTCTTTTTCCGGGGTAAGCAGAAAGCTCTCTGAGGCGGTAGGATTGTCCTTCGGCCAGGTAAACTTCGTGCCCAATACTGCTCCTATGCCGAAAGAACTGGCAAAGTCGGATGCATCGTCGCTTAACTCCACATGGTCTCCGTAGTAAGCGGTATTGGGGATCAGTGCTTTGTAGGTCTTGCCTTTGTGCCTGATTTGCCAGCTCGAGAGAGGGTCGCTGGAGACGGCTTGGTTCATGTGTGCCATGTTGAAGAAAGACATGCACGTACCGCACGGGCAGTTTTCTACCACTGCATTTGGTTTGATTGCTCTCGCTTCGTCGTAAATCATCTTGAAAAAGTCGGGTAAACCTTCAACTGCCTGCTCAGGATAGTCCAGCTTGCTGGCCGGGTTATGATCCGGTGGTACAGCGTTCATGTGTTGGCCATCCATCTTTAGCCCGTCAAAACCCCATTGTCGCATAAATAGTCTAACAGCCTCTCTAGTATGATCGATGGCGTGTGGGTTTTTGGGTCCCAGGTAGTAAGCATCCCACCACGTGATGAACTGTGGTGTCCATTCGCTGGTGTACAGCATCATTTCAGGTGTTTCTTGAAGTGCCTTGCTGTGAGGGTCTGCGGCCATGGGTGTCCACCATATTTTCGCTTTTAGACCATGATCATGAATGGTCTTGACCAGGTTTTTAATATCATCATTGCCGTTTTCGAATTTATCAGGATTAGCGTCCCATTCTCCTTCGGCGATCTGAAAGCCATCATCCAGAACGGCCCATTGGATACCCAACTCTTTAACTTTAGGTAAGGTGCCAATCACTTCATCTAGCGTGAAATTGCGTTCATAGCCCCACGCACACCATATTGACTCGTAAGCATCATCTTCTGAAGGTGCCATTTCGATTCCCTTCGCTTGCATAAAATGAGAATATCGGCTGAGTGGTGTGTAGTAATCACCGCGGTGCACCGAAACGAACGTTTCTAAGGTTTCTTCTGTGGTGCCGGATTTGAAGACTGTTGGATATTCATAATCTAACTCCACGGATATATTGACTTTGTCACCATTAAGCTTAATAGAAGTAGGTAAGGAGACCAGTTGAGGGGTGAGTTCGGTATGACCAATGGCTAAGCCCGCATCGGGCCGCCATATGTCTGTAACCGGAATACCACCACCATAGTCACTATTATTCATTCCCATATAATTGCGATCATAGTAGCCTGGCTCCAGGGGTCTTATCCAATCTGATCGATTACTAGTTGAGCTACCTTGAAACGCCCAATAGGAGGGGGTAGAGCCGATGTGATTTACAACATAGTGATTGCTTACCATCTTCTTGATCACGAAATCAATACCCAAGTTTTCATAGGTGGACTTAGTAGTGAGCATGTCAGGGAAGTCATCATAAGCGGTGATGGTCGTTGTTTTTCTGACTTTGATACCACCTTCTTCGTAGATACCAGAGATCACCCAGGACTGCCCACTGCCGACCTCATCGTTGATTACCGATTTCGAGTTACTTTCTACATTGAAAATGTGGATCATGCCATCGTCACCAACGAGATAATCGGAGCTTTGAAAGCTATTCATAAAAGGTGCCACCTCCGACGAGTTGTTACTTACCTTGGTCTGCATCTTATCATTGATCTCTAGGGTCAGATCTCCATGAGATATGATAGTTGAGAAAGGTGTGCTCTGACAGCCGTACGCTCCTATACTGATGACGAACATACTGATTACCAAAGATGCTAAGAGTCGACTGCTGACCGGTCTGCTAAGTAGGAGAATATGGCTTAGTGATTCCATGACTGTTAACAAATTCTTTTGATTATTGAAATTTTGCCGTAGTGACTTGTATTGCTTATTTAATACGACCCTGCTGAAACTTTAGGAAAGCTATACAGTAATTAAAAAAGCCGCCTCATTGAGACGGCTTTGCTTTATGCGTAACGAAATGACTATTTGAATACGTAATCTATCAATGTAGCTGTTGGGTTATCATTTTCATCAAAAAGGGCAGGTACAGCACCAACCGGTCCCCATGTATCAAGAGAAACATCTATTACGGCAATACCAACACCATCATCTGCTATCGGTGTGCCTAGAGCAGTAAGGTCGATAGCAAGTTCATAGGCTTTTCCATTGGCGACATCCGTGATTGCCGAAGCTTCTACAAAGTCGGCTATGTTTTCAAGTGAAGGAGTAGCAGCCCAGTTCCAGTTACCGGGGGTTGAGTTATCACACGGCTCGCACGGATATACTGAACCATATTGCTCATCACCAGCAGGTAAGTTTCCTTCTATCAGCACGTCTTCACCAGATTCGGTGTACAACCAGTTGATAAATGCGCCGGTAGTCTTATCATTATCTGTATTAAGCATTATTTGTGCAAGGTCAGTTATTTCATCACTACCCTCGACGTAAACAAATAACTTGGTATTACTCAGATTTTCTACTTTGATGTTCGTAAGAGTACCGCCACCAGTGTTGATAGAGGCTACATCATCCCAATCTGAAAAATCTCCATCGATGGTAATATTTACAATCTCTAATACTGACTGTCTTGAATCTTCTCCTGATGCATTGGTTACAGTCAGTCTTACCACGTAACTACCATTACCTACATAAGTATGCGTTGGAGAGGCTTGAGTTGATGAGTTACCATCGCCAAAATCCCAACTGTAAGATTCGGCATCTGTAGATGCATCTGTGAAAGTTACTGTCTTACCATCGATCACACTGCTGAAATCAGCAGTTGGCTCAGGAACCGAAGGCTCATCATCTCCACCGCACGACGTAATGGCCATCAACCCGAGCATGGAGAATGCTATGGACCAAAATTGTAGTTTTCTTGTCTTCATGATTTTAGAATGTATAAATGTAGAATGTTTCAATAGTTAATAAACGAAAGTTATAAAACTTACGAAACGAAAACAAATAATTTCAAATAATTTCGTAATCATGCTTGTTTCAACATCATGCTTACTTTCAAGGTCAGATAAGCTTGTGATCTTAAAGGATGACGGAGAGATTGTAGATCCAAAAGCTTCGAATGCTTTCAAATTGACGTATACTAGGAGCACTTCACCTCAAAAAAACCTAACTACGTTGGAAGTGTAAGAAACGGTTAAGGCAAAACAGCACTTCACTACACCTTATAATACGCTCTGCTGATTATCCCTAAACTGTCAATCACAAATTCATAAAATGATCTGAAATTAATAGAAAGGTTAATTAATTATTATTACCTTGCTATAGTTACTGTAAACTTACGTAACATTATTAATTGAAATCTTTAATCTTGGTTTTATGTTACTTTTTACTTCTGGATTTTGGTTAAGGCAATTTAGCACATGGGCGCTTTGCCTGTTGACCGTCACAGCTTATGGTCAACAAGTAGTCAATGGCAACATTATCTCCGTTGATGATGGTGAGCCACTTCCTGGAGCTACCATACTTGTTAAAGGCACTCAGCGGGGAACCGTTTCTGATATCAGCGGAGACTTTGCAATAGAAGCTTCACCTGGTGAAGTCTTGGTTGTTTCATTTGTAGGATACAGTACGCAAGAAATCACTCTGGATAACCGTAGCAACTACGATATTGGATTGTCGCTAGAGTTAGGCGCTCTGCAGGAGATAGTAGTAATGGGTTACACAAGTAAGAGTCAGAAGGAATTATCTGCCTCAGTTGTTAGTCTCGACGCTAAAGAACTGCAGAGTGTTACAGCCGGAAACATAGAAACCATGCTTCAGGGTCAGGCAGCTGGCGTCACAGTCACATCGTCCACAGGGGCTCCTGGTGCGGCAGCCGATATCAGAATAAGGGGTATTACTTCTATCAATAATGATCGGCCTCCTCTTTTTGTCGTGGATGGTATCATTGGAGGTAATTATGTGCCAAGTGATGTCGAGAGCATTACGATACTAAAGGATGCTGCTGCGATTGGTCTATATGGAGCTGCAGGAGCTGCGGGAGTGATAATTGTAACAACGCGACAGGGCGGTGGTAAGCCATATCTTAACGCCTCTGCCAGTTTTGGTATCAAAGAAGCTGTCACAGGTAATTTCGAAATGATGAATGGTGCTGAACTCTATGAAGCACAAAGACAGATGTGGGGAGAGTCCAATCTCGTTAGCTTCCTCAATAATCGACCTGAAGAACTAGAGGACCGTAACTTTGATTGGCTGGATGCCGCATTTGATCAGGCCTTCATACAAAATTACAATATTGCCTCTGGTGGTCAGATGGAAGGTTTTACTTATTCGTTTAATGCCGATTACTTCAATGAAGAAGGTACTTTCACTGGCACCAATTTTGACCGACTGAACCTTAGGGGTAGGATTGGTTTTTCGCCACTCGAAGGCTTAGAAATCAACACTGACATCAATGCACAGTTTTCTCAAAGTGAGTTTCAGCATTTTAGCTGGTTCGAAGATGCCTTTTGGAATATGCCGTGGGACGATCCTTATGCCGCGGACGGTTCACTATTGGGTCCGGATTATGTTACAAACCCTCAGAACGAGTGGTACGGACAATTTAGAAGGAGCTTTCTTTTTTCCGATCAATTCGATGAACTAGGGTTCAATAACACAGATCTTGTTTGGAGTACCACACTCGACTATCAGATTACTGATTGGTTATCAATCGAAACCAGGACACGATTAGGTTTTTCAAACTCTAGAACCGATGTTTATCATTCACCGATCACTGACTTTGGACTTCCTTTCAATGGTGTTATTCAAGTTGATCAGTTCAGTAATCGCAATGTTCTTTCAACCCACTTCTTACGTTTTAACAAAACCTATGGAGATCACGAGGTGGGTGCCTTCATCGCGCATGAAGGTGGCCTGTATCGGGAAGAGACACTCAATTTTTCAGGACAGAACCTGGCTAATAATACAGTTCAGGTTCCTGCAGGGGCAAGCGTCGTGGCTATTCCCGGAGGTGGCTATGGTTCTTTATTGGAGACAAGCGGTATTTCCTACATCAGTGAGTTGAGCTACGGCTATCAAGGTAAGTACTTTGCCACGGCTTATTTCCGAAGAGATGGAAGTTCTGTTTTTGCCGAGAATAAGAAGTTTGGTAATTTCTATGGTGGATCAGCTGCATGGCTCTTATCGGAGGAGTCTTTTTTGGTGAATAACTCGGCAATCAACAATCTGAAATTGAGAGCTAGCTATGGAACCACAGGTAACAGTAATATAGAACCCTTTCTCGATCTACCTACCTATGACATAACACGACAATACAGTGGTCAGCCAGGAGGAGAACCTAACAATCCAGCCAACCCCAATCTTGGGTGGGAGAGCACCAGTATGTTCAACGTTGGTTTTGATTTGAGCTTCAATATGGGTCTTACTGCGAATATTGACATATATCAAAAGACGGTGGAAGGGATGTTACTCAATAATCCACTCGCTTTTTCGACTGGCTATCAATTCCGGACAGAGAATATAGGAGATATGCAAAACCAAGGTGTAGAGTTGACTTTATCCTACACGAAAAACTTTGGAAACTTTGCTTATCGAGGCAACTTCAATGTTTCTTATAACAAAAATGAAATTACAAAGGTCACTGATGTTTCAAATAGGCAACCTATTCTGGCTGGAAGCATTCAGCAGATCAATGCTGTAGGTGAAGAGGCATTTCAGTGGTACATGCCGAAGTGGTTGGGCGTTGATCCTGATAACGGTACCCCAATGTGGGAAACCGTGGTAGAGGATGAAAATGGGAATGTGGTGAGTAGGGGGGTGACTGATGTTTACAATGAGGCCACATTCCAGCCGATGGGATCATCTTTACCTGAAATCACTGGTGGATTTAAGAATGAAATATCCTACAAAGGGCTCTCACTTTCTGCGCTTTTTACTTTTCAGACAGGGAATCTGATCTACCATCAGACGAGGTTCTTTGTAGACTCTGATGGTGCTAATACAGGCATCAACCTGATGAGACTTCAGGACGACTGGTCGCGTTGGGAGCAGCCCGGTGATGTAGCCACGCATCCGCAGCTTTCACGGGGTGGCAATAATTCCGCGCATCAGCATTCATCTCGATACATAGAAAAGGGAGACTTTTTAAGGTTAAGAAACATCACTATATCTTATGTCCTTCCTCAAAATGTCCTTTCCTGGTCCGGTTTTAAGCAGGCATCCGTCAACCTCCGCGCCGATAATGTTGCCACTTGGACAGGATTTTCAGGTATGGATCCGGATATCGGCTTAAATGTCGAAGCTTTTTCGTTACCCGGGCTATCCTATTTGAAGTACCCTATAAGTCGTCAGTTTGTACTTGGTCTTAACCTCAACTTCTAATACTATGAGAAATCTAATAATTTTACTCGTTCTATTGGTCGCTACTTCAAGTTGTGAGTTGGATATCGAACCAGCCGATCTAGCCACAGTTGACCAATTGCTAGCAGAAGATGGCGGTATTGAGACGGCCACCAATGGTAGTTATGCACTTTTTAAGGACGTACTGCCCTATAGAGGGGAGGAGTTTGGTAACAGTAATAATGATTACACGAGACACCTCTATCAGATGTCCGAATTTGCAGCGGACAATGTTATGTATACACAGTTCTCAAGCGATCCGCTTTATCTGGTTTTCACACGAGAGCATTTTCCTGATCAAAATAATTCAAGCTATTTCTGGTTCATTGCCTATCGCATCATACTCGGAACCAACACAGTTATTGCGAGTGCCACAGAAGGCGAAAGTGCTCAGTCTGATCAGCTCATTGGTGAGAATTATTATCTACGCGCGATGGTCTCTTTCGATTTATTACGGTTTTATGGCAAACCATACACCACAGACCCCAATGGCCCGGGTATTATCATCAGGACTGACCCAGGTGAAGAAGGAATCAAACCAAGAGCTACAGTTGCCGAAAGTTATGATCAGATCATCAACGATCTGTTAAAGGCCGAGGAGCTTATGGATGATGGTTTATCACGAGGTGTTGAGTTTGCATCTAAGTTATCAGCTCAAGCCTTGCTCTGTCGGTTATATCTCTACATGGAGCGCAACGAGGATGCTATAGAGTATGCCAACAAAGTGATCAACAACGGTGTAGGAGTGCATCTCGCATCCAATGAGAACTATCTTGACAATTTCGCCAACACACAGAACTCATCTGAGTCAATATTTATCATCAAGTTTACACAGGCCGATCATCGAGGTAAGAACGGTTCTATTGGTTCGATGTACTATGACGATGGCAATAACAACGGATGGGGCGAAGTATTTGCATCCGGTAGTTTCAGAACTTTGATAAGTCAGCATCCCGATGATATCCGAAATCAACTCATTCTGTCTACCGGAGGTACGAAGAGTGGATACCCTATCCACTATATTCTGAAGTTTTCTGGTCAAGAGGGTGTGGTTAACCTCGCATCACCACAGTACATAAGGCTTTCAGAGATATACCTCAATAGAGCAGAGGCATACGCCAAAATGGGTAATAGTGCTGGTGCTCTTGCTGATGTCAATCTCATCCGAGAGCGGGCAGGGCTATCCGGTGAGGCGCTCTATACTTCGGGCAATCTTGGCAATAGATCAGTACTGGATGTTGTACTTGAGGAAAGGAGGCTAGAGCTGGCCTATGAGGGTCACCGTGGTTTTGACCTTACTAGGAATCAGCGCGACTTGGTTCGGGAGTATGAGGGAATACACTTGGAGAACGGAGATACCAGGACTACTATACCCTGGAATGACAATAGATGGGTGTTTTTCATTCCGACGAATGAGATCTTCAATAACCCAGAGTGTGTTCAAAATGAATAGTAGATGACTTCTTCATATTTGTATTTTGTCAATCAAAGGTCAGCCACTGGCTGGCCTTTCATTATCCGTTAGATACCATGAAATATTTCTTATTGACTTCAACCATTATTCTCGTCAGTATATCAGTGGCTTGTGACTCTGAATCAGACGAACCAGATGAGCCTGCCATTGTTGATAATGGCTCTAAAGTGATCACCTACACCGAATCTCTCGAAGATTTTGCCAACCCGGAGCGGGGATTCTATAGATACTCTGAGACTCGGGCCAGCAACTATAACAATCTTAACATTAACAGTCTTATCAATAACAGAGGGTTGACTTCCTCGTCAGGAGCAGACTATCAGACTTACAATACGTTGGTCTTCCGATATTTTATCCTCGATGACTTTGTGGATAGTCAGATCTCTGACGAGTTCCTAGCGAGTATGCAGGAGGACTTTGATATCGCAAGGGAGGCTGGGGTGAAAATGATACCAAGGTTCACTTACACCGTTACCTCCAATGTAGGTGATTGTCCCGCAGGGTTTATTTGTCCACCTTATGGTGATGCACCAAAAGAACGAGTACTAGAACACATTCAACAAGTCGGACCTGTACTGACTGATAACGTAGATGTGATCTTGTGTGTACAAATGGGATTTATCGGTACCTGGGGTGAAAACTACTACACCGACTACTTCGGCGATGCATCACCTAATGCTGATCAGGGCCGACTACTAGATGAAAATTGGGAAGATCGTATTGAGGTACTTGGAGCGCTACTAGATGCTATACCTACAGAGCTGATGGTGCAGGTGCGCTATCCCCAGATGAAGCAACGATATATGTTTGGTGTTGATGCGCCGGTAACCTCTCCCGCGCTGACACTAAGCGGCGCGTTTACAGAAATGGATGCTTCGCGTATCGGCTTTCACAACGATTGCCTTTTTGCTAGCGCCGCTGATTTTGGTACCTACGTCAACTATGGTAACAGTAGCTCTTCACCCTCCACAGAGATCGCCACCCTCAAGTCCTACTTCTCGGATGACGGTCAATTCGTGATCATCGGTGGTGAGACTTGTAATGATGGCTACAGCCCTCAAAATGATTGTGCGCCTAGTGGAATGGCTGAGGAAGATTTGAGGAGCTTGCATTATACCTATCTCAATGCTGACTACAACAATGAAGTGAATAATGACTGGGTCGATGGAGGATGTATGGAGAGTATCAAACAAAACATGGGCTATCGTATCGTACTTGATAGTGCCTCATTCGATTATGACCTTACTACAAGCAGGTCTGTAGAAGTCTCATTATACCTGAGGAATGTTGGATACGCATCGCCTGTGAAGGATCGGCCAGTAAATCTTGTTTTCGTCGACGAGTCCTCCGGGACTGAGCTCACATTTCCTATCGATGTAGATGTCAGATTTTGGTTTGATGATGTGAGCTTATCCACTACTATCGATTTGCCTACAGAAGCCGATGGAGCGTTTAAGGTTTACTTACACTTGCCCGACGCACATGAGTCGATTCGAGATAGATCAGAGTACGCCATCCGCCTGGCAAACGATGGCATGTGGCAAGAAGACACAGGATACAATGATCTAAAGTACACTATCAGCACTAACTAGCATGGATCGCAGGAGGTTCGTCAAGCGAAGTGCTCTAGGCGCAGGGCTACTCTCAGCAGCCAAACCAACAGTTTCACTCGGACAGGAAGAATCTAATCGCTTCGATCAGCCCACTGATTGCTATGGTAATCCTCCGGTCATTACCGATAGACTGGACCATGGACCATTTACCACATATGGACCAGAAGCTACCGCAATAGACAACTACATCACGATGGTAACTCAGCCAGTGCAAGGATACGTCCCTAATCGAGGCATGGGTATGGTGACTTATCTCTGCGACGAAGCAGGACCACCAAAAGTGAGTGGCAATGGAGATCAGGAGACTTTGCTGTACAGGACGCTCGAAGATCTGGTCAGGTTTCCGCTAGGGGACCAGCTCTATCTACGGCTCGATTGGCGGGATATTCAGTCTGAACGAGGTAAGTTGAACTTTCCCATACATTGGAAAATGGCTTTTGACTTGGCAAGACAATATGAAAAGCCGATCTCCTTTAGGGTACAGTTGATGAGTCCCGTGATCCAAGATCACTCAATGCCTGACTTTTTACTTGATGAAGTTCCGGTAGTGCGACTGGGTACGACTGACGAAATAGGCATTCCTGGTAAGGTACACTATGCACCTCGGTATGATCATCCTGCTTTCATGAGCGCATTTAAAGAACTCGACGACTTACTTGCCGAGCAATTCAACGACGATGCGCTTATAGAGTATGTAGATACCTCGATGTACGGATTTTGGGGTGAGGGACATACATGGCCTTTTGAGGGCAACCCATTCCCAGACTATGCTACCGCGGAGAATACGTCTCTCGCACTGCTAGAGTATCAGATCAGCAACTGGACGAAGACCCCTCTGGCGACTAACACGCAACCGGACTATAGTCAGGTTGGCAATGCGAGTGTACTGGAGCAGACGATAGCGGCTAACCACTGGCTTAGGACGGATACAATATTTATTGAGCCAGAGCAGATAGAGGCACTAAGCAAACGTCCGCCATGGGTTGGAGCGACTATCGAAAATGGCTTTTCCAATGGAAAAGAAGAGTCGCTCAGGATGATGGACGGTGAGCCCCGTACGGAGTACCTCATTTCACATATACACGATGTGGGGCCAACGCACGGCTCCTTGTGGAATTGGCACGACCTCAGTGCTTCCAATCTTAAGCGCTACTTCGATACTTACCCTGATGGTATTCATCGTCTGCGCAACTCTATTGGCTACAAACTTCGGCCTTCCTGGGTATGGACAGGCAGTCGACCTGATGAGAATTACATTATCCTTGGATTAGTAAATGATGGTATCGCAGGAGTGCCTGGAGCACTTGTACTGAGCCTAAGAAGTGAGCAGGGAGAAACTGTAGCTCAAGGAATGGTCGATCCAGGTTACCCCATACCCGGAAAGGTATGCCAGGTTGCCATGACCTTTGCAACTGATATCAGGTGGAAAGGCCTGACGCTCTCTGCAGAGATAGAGATCAAAGGTGTCCGTCACCCTATCCACATGGCCGCCAAGCAGTGTAACAAGGATGGTAGTTTGACACTTAGGCAGAATGTCTAGGTATTGATAGTGGATCTCCGAAAATTAAGATTTACCTCTGAACAATGAGATGAAAGCATTCAGTATTACCAACTAGTTTGACTTGAATCTTTAACCTTTTAAAGTTCAGACCCCTTCTCAATGCTCTTCACATAAATCGGTTCTTTGCTTTTATGTTAGCCTTTCCTATCAATGACATACTTAAGAAAAAAACCTACACTCAAGACAAAAGTTACTTACCAAGAACCAAAATTGTTCCACAGCTCGACAGGACAGAGCAATTACGTGCTATCTAAATGCTGGATTCTTGCCGGTTGGACAATTCCGTTCGATTCCTTCAGGTGAGGAACTGTGAATAAGAGGAACTCTTGGTAAAACGCTAGGGCTTTTGTGTTGGTGCTGTGCTTATAATTCTGTAACAAAAAAGATCACTTAATACTATTCATCTCGTTGAAATCTGTTGGTGTACAGTGGAAGGTTTCCTGAAAGGACTTGTAGAAGTATGATCGGCTGTTGAAACCGGTCTTGTAGATGACCTCTGATACATTGTAGTCAGAATGTGTCAACAAGTAAGCAGCTTTCTTAAGGCGATAATGATTGATGAGGACATGAGGTGTCTGACCTGTGATAGCCCGTACTTTTTTGTACAAGGATGTCTTGCTCATTCCAAGATGGTTAGCAAGTTGTTGAGCATCAAGCTGGGTGTTACCCATTTCCTGTGAGATATATTCATGCAGTGATTTGAAAAAATCATCATCCTTTTCACCAATCCCCAGTGTAGTGAGGTCTTCTTCGGCAGGAGAGTAGGGTTCAAACTTTTCTCTTATCAATTCACGCGTAGCAATAAGTCTTTTGATATGCGCGTATAGGTGCTCAGGATGAAACGGTTTCGGCAGATAAATGTCAGCACCAGCTTCTAAACCTTCGATTTGATCTTCGAGCTCTCCTTTAGCAGTAAGTAGGATAACAGGAACATGACTTGATTCAATTTTATTCTTGACTTTTTTACAAAGCTCTAAACCACTCATTTCTGGCATGAGCACATCGCTGATGACCAGGTCTATCTTTTGGTTACTCAAAATGTCCAGCGCCTCCTGACCTCTGGTTGCCAGGAGTACATTATAATGCTTGGAAAGCAGGTCCTTGAGCAGCCTCAATATCTGAATGTTGTCATCTACAATAAGCAGATTGTGCTCAAACCTTTCGAGACTGATGTTGATCATCTCCTGATCCAGGTTGTCTTTTTGATAGAGCTCAGCCCTCACGTGTTCTTTTAGCTTACTTAGAATAGCATCATCGGTATGTTCAGTGATCTTGCCTTCATAGGCTGCTATATCTGTTGGCAACCAAAAGGTAAAGGTTGATCCTTCTCCAGGCGTACTTTCTACTTCTATTTCACCCATATGGAGATGTACCAGCTTTTTCGTAAGTGACAAGCCTATACCTGCACTGTTTGTATCCCATTCGTCTCTATCACCCTGAAGATGTGTGAATCGCTCAAATATTTGAGATAGTTGATTGGCATTGATGCCGACCCCAGTATCCCATACGCTTAAGAAAAACTTGCCTTGAGTTTGATTGATTTTGACGCCCACCTTACCTCCTTGGTCAGTGTATTTTAGGGCGTTACTTACCAGGTTGATAATGATCCGCTCCAATACATCAGAATCTGCGTAGACAATAGCATCCTGTTTGATTGGCTCAAAGGATAGTTGTATGTCTTTTTGTAATGCATATTCCTTAAAGGAACCTAAAACCTCCTCGACGAATGGGTTGAGATTGAGTGGTCTGATCCGTAACTTTTCCTTGCCCAGCTCTACTTTTCTAAACTGGATCAGTTCCTGGATCAACTTCTGTAGCCGTAGTGAGTTATGATAGACAGTCTGTACGAGAGGCTGAAGTTGAGTATCGTCTCGCAACTGTTTCATCAAAGAGACAGCAGGTCCCAAAATGAGCGTCAGCGGTGTACGGAATTCGTGAGTGATGTCTGTAAAGAACTCTAACTTATACTTTTGGAGAGTTTCTGCCTGTTCTTGCCTGAGTCTTTGGATTTCAAGCGTTTTTTTGACCTTGGCCCTATTTCTCAATATCAGGATGAGACCCATTTGTGCTAACAATGCCAATACTACATACAAAAAATAAGACAGTGGTGTCGCCCAAAAGGGTGGTGCAATTTGGATCGCTAATTGTCTTGTTTCAGGATTCCAATTACCATTTTCATTTGTGTTGTTAACATGTAGAGTGTATTCGCCAGGAGGGATGTTGGTCAGGTGTATATTGGATTGTCTGCCAATATCGATCCAATCATCATCAAAACCCTCCAGAAAGTATCTGTAACTACATCGCTGCTTATGCCAATAGTCAAGACTCGTGAAACTGAGGCTTAGAAAATTTTGGTCATAGTCCAGTACGATCTTTTTCTGCAAGTCTACTTGCGTATGCAGGATGCCACTACTGTCACCCGGTAATACAGGTATATTCGATACCAGTAGATCGCTTAGCACTAATCTTGGGTAGGCGGAGCTAGTATCTACTTTTGCTGGCTCGATGATATCCAAGCCTTTCGTGCCACCAAAGTACAAACGAGCATCTCCGACTGACTTGTAAAAAGCACCATCAGTATATTCATAGTTAAGCAGTCCGTCACTCCAGTTGAAGTTTTTGAAGTTCCCATTGTTTGTGGAAAAGGCAAACAGACCATTATTAGTCGACAGCCACAACTTGTGATGATCGTCTTCCAGAATGCCATGAATGGTGTTGTTCGCCAACCCATCCTTTTGATTGTATTGCTCTACCGAGAAATCACTCAAATTTACCTTGTTTAGGCCACCACTGGTACCTACCCAGAGCTTGTTTTCTTTGTCAAGGTGCAGGCTTAAGATATCGTTATTACTGAGTGAAGATCGTCCGTTGTTATCGGCTGATAGACGGTGGGTAAAATCCCGGGTGATTGAGTTATAGCGATACAAACCACCGTTGCGTGTGCCAAACCATAGTATGTTAGGCTCTTCTTCCAGTATGGTATAGGCTATGTTGCTCTTCAAGTTGATAGCTGCGTCTTGTTTCGTGTCCGGAACAATACTGTAGGAGTCCTTGAGCCGGTAGTTTCCGGTAGGTGTGGTCTCTATATCCAGATAAACCACTCCATAACCGCTAGTGCCTAGCCATAGGTTATCATAGGAATCAAATATGATCTCATAAACAGAACCGAATTGCAACTCCTCCTTTGTATTGGTAAAATCTCTCGGAAAATGCCGGATCTTACGACTGTTCTTTTCGATCATATCTATTCCTTGACCATCGGTACCCACCCATAGATTGCCATGTCTATCCTGTCCGAGTGATAAGACTGTGTTATGACTCAACCCATTAGTCTTGTCGTATACTTCTGTAGTGTTTTCATAGGTGTCGATCACATTCAAACCACCGCTTCGTGTACCTAAATAGATATTGTTGCCTCCATCTTTATGTATTGCCCTGACGATGCTGTTAGTCAACTGTCCATCGGATGGTTCACCTTCACCGATCGAATGGAAGGCCCTCTCCCTTGTCAGATACTTATAGACACCATCACCATCGGTCCCGACCCAAAGAATGTCCTGTCTGGATTCATATAGCGAGAAGATTTTGAGCTTCTTTTGATAGATGGTCACAGACAAGTGGTCCCTGTTTTGCATTACCATTTGGCTTCCTTCGTACCTGATCTCAAAGAGCCTGCCCTCATTGGTGCCAACATATATTTTTTCTTCATTTTCACTTTTTGATAAGTTTGTTATCTGAGATTGGTCAGTATCCAGGTAAATAGGATCACCTGCTTTGTCTTCTGCGAGTGGAATGAGTGTCAATTTTGAAGACTCACTTTGGTAAATGAAAAAGAATAGGTCCCGGATAGTCATAAACGCGTGATAACCCATAGTTTCAGGTCTCTTCAATACTGTGCGGGTAGATTGATCTGCCAAATCATACGCCAGCAGGCCATCAGATGTATTTAAAGCATACAAGTACGATCCATGTAAACCAATATCATGAATGTCTCTCAGTGAATGATCGGAAGACTCAAGTTGGATAAACCTATCCTCAGCTTCCGAATACCTAGCTATTCCCCAGCCAGTGAGTGTGACATATATAGAGGAGTCAGAAGAGCGTATCGCCTTGAGATTATTTTCGAGGAACGGAATATCATTGACCTGATCAAGATAACGATGAAACCTATCTAGTTGGCGATCATATCGGTTAATGCCATCATGTGTTACGATCCAAAGGTTGCCATGCTGATCTTGTATGATCTGCCTGATCACATTGTTGCTTATTGAAAAGGGATCATCTTTAACAGGCTTATAGACGACCATTTGATCCCCATCATAGCGGTTGAGTCCATCCCATGTGCCTAGCCATACAAAGTCTTGGTCATCCATTAGTATGGCATTAATAGAGCTGTTGGAGAGACCGGTAGTTTTATCAACCCGTTGAAGTGGCCACTCACTTTGAGCCATCACAGAATTGCTCAGCAACCAGAAATATATCAACACTCTAACGGCCGTTGCTTTCATCCGTCCATCTCAGTTTTGATTATGTCCAATTTAGTCAACACTCTATAGAATAAAGGGGTGTTGAACTATAGTATACACAATTGGAAAAATAGTGGACATGTGCGGTCATCATTAGTAAGAAATTGCCTTCAGTGCTATTTCAAACGATTTCAAGACGCAGATAATAAAGAGAAATGCCAAGCGTAGATATGATGAAGCGACACCCTGAAAATCCAATCTTGGTTCCTACGCAAGTGAAACCTAGCATGCTCGAGATGCAAATAGAGTGCTTGCTTAATCCAGGTGTCTTTCGGTTCAAAGACAAACTATGGTTGCTGGTGCGAGTGGCAGAACGTCCTGTACAGAAAGAAGGGCAAACCACTCTGCCTATCTATAATGCGTCGGGCGAGATTGAGCTTATCACCTTTGATAACAATGACCCAAAGTTTGACGATAGTGACAAGCGTGTATTTTCCTATGACGGTGTAGATTATTTATCAACCCTTTCGCACCTGAGGTTATTTTCCAGTGACGATGGGGTCCACTTTTCAGAAGAAGAAGGATACGATCCGATTTTGCCGCTAGGAGAGCAGGAGTCGTTTGGTATTGAAGACTGCAGGGTCTCTGAAATTGAAGAGACTTATTACCTCACCTATACCAAAGTATCCCCCATGGGAGTTGGTGTGGGATTGATTACTACAAAAGACTGGAAAACGTTTGATCGAAAGGGGATGATCATCCCACCGCACAATAAAGACTGTGCACTTTTTGAAGAAGCTATCAATGGAAAATACTATGCGCTGCATCGGCCGAGCAGCCCTACCATTGGTGGTAACTACATATGGATAGCTCACTCACCTGACCTCTTGCATTGGGGGAACCATCGATGTATCGCCACGACACGTCAAGGCCACTGGGACAGTGCCAGAATAGGGGCCGGAGCAGCACCTATCAAGACTAGTGAAGGATGGCTGGAAATCTACCATGGGGCCAATGAAGATAACCGGTACTGTCTGGGAGCATTACTCATGGACTTGCAAGATCCTACTAAGGTAATAGCCCGAAGTGTGGCACCAATTGTAGAACCTTTAGCGGATTATGAGAAGACGGGTTTTTTCGGCAATGTGGTATTCACCAATGGACATATCGTGGAGAGAGATACCATCACTATCTACTACGGAGCGAGTGATGAAGTCATTTGCAATGGACAGCTTTCAATCAATGCAATCCTAACCTCACTTAAACAGGGACAATGAGCTTACTCCAGATAATACAAAAGCCTATTCAGGAATACAGGTTTTTTCTGACACAGCCCAGGGATATGCGTGTGCTTTTGAGTACTAATATGATCTACGCGTTTGTCCTACCTGTAATAGAAATATTCGTAGGTGCCTATATCATGCGCAACTCTAATGACCCGAAGATAGTCGCGCTCTATCAGTTGACGGTCTACACCGGGATACCCTTTACTTTCTTGATCAACGGTTATCTACTGCGCCATTTTCGGATCTCCAACCTGTACAGCTTTGGTATGCTCCTTAGTGGTATATCCATGTTTGTGATGATGGGACTTTCAGAGCTTACACTTGGTGGAGTAGGTACTGCAGGTTTTTTGATGGGAGCGTCTTTTGGCTTCTTCTGGGCTAATAGAGACTTCCTCGCACTGGATACTACCCAAGACACAAATCGCAACTATTATTATGGTCTGGAGACTTTCTTTTATACGATCACGGCCATCATAGTTCCCTTGGCGGTCGGATGGTTTTTAGGTCAGGCTAGTCGTAATGAATGGTTTGGTGGAAACATGTCTCGAAGCTATCAGATGGTGACCGTGGCAGTCCTTGCATTGACAATACTCTCCAGCATTGTTATCCATAAAGACAAGTTCAGAAATCCTGCCCATAAGAGATTTCTCTATTTCAAGTTTGATCAGCTCTGGAACAAGCTGATGGTACTGGCTGGACTCAAAGGAATGGTTCAGGGCTATCTCGTCACTGCTCCGGCTATATTGATTATGAGACTTGTAGGTGACGAAGGGTCGCTAGGGTTGGTTCAGGGTGTCAGTGGTGCGGTCACTGCCGTGATGCTTTATGTTTTGGGTAGGGTAACCAAACCTGAACATCGGATTTCAATATTGACGGCCGGTCTTTTGATCTTTCTCATCGGTACACTCTTCAATGGACTGCTGTTTTCATCCATAGGCGTGATGGTGTTTGTATTGTGCAAAGTGCTATTCCAGCCGTTGCATGACATTGCGTACTTTCCCATACAGATGCGAGTGATCGATGTGGTCGCACATCGCGAAAAACGAAATGAGTTTGCCTATATCTTCAATCATGAATTTGGCCTCTATATTGGCAGATTTTTCGGGCTAGGCCTGTTTATCATACTTGCCGCATATGTATCCGAGACTTTCGCTCTCAAATACTCCCTTGTTATGGTAGCCCTATTACAGTTGCTATCCATTCCACTTGCTAAGCACATCATAAAACAGGCCGATGCATACGAGAGTAAAGATGCAAAACCAGTAGTCGAAGCACCACTAGAATTGGCTGTAAAATGAAATATCTAATGACTATAAGAATCACTTGTCTATACCTGATCTTACTTGTGACATCCTTTTCATGCGGAGAAGATACCCAGCTGGTCAACCAGGTAGAGATTGATAGGGTCAAAAGTATGCCGAACAGCCCTGAACCCTATCAGCAACTCAAGTGGCAGGAGAAGGCCGTCAACTTTGACCGATACGCGTTCGATTGGGACGAAGAGGGGCCTTACATGCCACTGATCTGGCTGGATTCTACCCGTCGCAATATGGACCAGGTCACCTATGGGCTTTTTACGGTCATAGGTGATGTGAGGCAAGGGTATGAAGCCCATATTGATTTTCATGAGTCATTGACTGCCTTCGGAGCACTTCTCAGTGGAGGCCTATCGGGAATAGACAAGACCAACCAAGATGGCTTCAACTACGTGCGCATGGCACAGAACTACTTCAATAGCGATAATGGCTGGAACATCATGATGAACAACACCAATCCTGATATTGCTATGTTGGGAGGAGGTTACGGACGTGATTGGTGGTATGATGTGTTTCCTAATGTTCTGTATTATGGGATCAGCTATCTTTTCCCGGATGTTGAAGACACTGACCGTTTCCAGAGACAGATAGCAGACCAGTTCTATAAGGCGGATTCTATACTGAACGGTGATTATGAGCATTCCTACTTCGACTACAGTACCATGGAGGGGATGACCAATCATATTCCTCCGCAGGAAGATGCTGCAGGCGGTCATGCTTATGTACTATTGAGCGCTTATGAAAAATTTGGAGATCCAAGATACCTGGAAGGTGCAAAGTCTGCGATAGATGCACTGATCAGCCAAAAGGAAAGCAGGTTCTATGAAGTGCTATTGCCATTCGGTGCTTACACTGCGGCCAGACTCAACGCTGAGTATGGCACCAACTACGATGTATTGAGGCTACTCAACTGGAGTTTTGACGGCTGCAAGGCAGAAAGGGGTCGTACCGGATGGGGAATTATCTCTGAGCGGTGGGGGCCATATGATGTTCATGGACTACAGGGTAGCATCATTGATGGTGGTGGCTATGCATTCCTGATGAACACGCATGCTATGGCCTGGCCTATGGTGCCTATGGTCAGATATGAGCCGAAGTTTGCACGCACTATCGGTAAATGGATGCTCAACGCCTCCAATGCTTCAAGGCTGTTCTATCCTTTTGAGATTGATGATGCACATCAGTGGCTACCTGAAAAGAAGTCGGTTACCAAAAATGTAATAGCCTATGAGGGTCTCAAGAAAGCAGATCATTATGGTAAAGAGGCCTTGAAGGATGTTGAAGGAGTTGCGTTGGGAGATGGACCCAACTGGATAGAAGGTCAGCCTGATGTATCTATGTTTAGCCTGTACAGTTCCGCCTATGCAGGTATCTACGGAGCGATCATTGAGGAGACCAATGTGGATAAAGTACTAAGGTTAGACTGTCTTGCAACAGATTTTTACAGACAAGATGCTTATCCGACTTACTTATACTACAACCCATTCGATACCCCCAAGGAAATTGTCTTTAAGAATGATTCACAGGATAGAGTAGACCTGTTCGATGCTATCAGTCACAGACTCGTGGCTGAAGGAGTATCGGAGTATAGCAATTTTACGGTAGGTGCTGATGAAGCCGCACTCATTGTGGCCATACCTCATCAAGCGAAAATCGCAAAAGAAGACGGCAAGTATTGGTGCAATGGAAAGGTGATCGCACATGAGTGATTTTTAAAGTGATGAAGCAAGTGATATGAAGTATCTCAAACGAATTTTTCCCTTTATGCTGGTTCTGATTGCAGTCCAGGCATTCGGTCAGCAACGTGTTTCAGGAGTGGTTCTTGACGAGCAGGGTATGCCGGTGATTGGTGCCAACGTGTTACTAGAGGGTACGCTGACGGGAACTGTCACTGATGTGGAAGGCAGATATACACTATCAGTATCTGACACGATCAATAGCCCTGTTTTGATCTACTCATTCATAGGTTATCTCACGGTACGAGAGCCTTTGGCTGGGCGATCTGTCATTGATATACAGTTTGAGACGGACAGCCAACAGCTTCAGGAGATCATTGTAGTTGGCTACAGTACCCAGAGCAAATCAGATGTAACCGGGGCACTCAATAATGTGAAAGGTAAAGACCTGGAAATGTTACCTGTAGCAGGCATTGATCAGGCGCTACAAGGTAGAGCTCCAGGTGTCAACATTTCTCAGGTCACAGGCGCCCCCGGGGAGGGTGTTTCTATTAGAATAAGGGGAACCGGTTCGCTCAACAGTAGCAACGAGCCGCTCTACATTGTGGACGGTGTGCCTACCAGGGACGTACTCAATATCATTTCGCCACAAGATGTGGAAGATATCACTATTCTAAAGGACGCTTCTGCGGCCGCCATTTATGGCTCCCGGGCCAATAACGGCGTGATACTTATTACTACTAAAAGCGGGACAAAGAATAGATCGATGGTGACGATCAATGGTCAGGTCGGAGTGCAAGTTCACGGAAAGCTGACAGAGATGACCAATCGTGATCAATATATTGAGATGTACAATGAAGCGGCTACCAATGACAATGCGCTCTTCGAAAGTGATCTTTTTAAGCGTGAACTGATCTCACCCGAATATGCAGCTACACTGCCTGATGTTGATCATATGGAGTCCATCTTCCAGGAAGCTATGATCCAAAACTATGGCGTCACCGCCAGTGGAGGAGGAGATAAGACACAGTACTTACTTTCAGCAACCTATTTTGATCAGGAAGGTATTATTCTTGGTAGCGGTTTCGATAGGGTTACCGGTAGGATCAATGTCAAGTCAGAAGTAAACGACTGGCTTACTACCGGTATCAACCTCAACCTATCCAGGTCGAATACCACCATCATAGGTAGCTCCGGGGATGGAGCTGGTGGAAATGGTGGTAGTGTAGTGCGCTATGCTTATTTCAGGACTCCTGCTATTCCTATCCGCGATGCTAACGGGGAGTATGTCGATCTGCCGGATCGACCTGATTTCTTTGGAGATGGTTTCAATCCGGTAGGTCTTGCGGACTATTTCGATGAGCAACTCACTACGGACAGGTATTTTGGTAAAGTCTTTGCCACGCTCAATCTTGCAAGAGACCTATCATTTACTTCCAATTTTGGCTTTGATCAGGAAACAGGACTGAGAAGACGTTTTGACCGCAATTGGGGTTCCAATGACCGAATCAATAATCCTAACCGACTCAATGTACAGAATACTGACCAACTCACATGGACGAACAACAATGTCCTGACCTATAAAAGAGACATTGGTGAGTCGCACCAGCTCAATGCATTGATCGGCACAGAAGCGATTAAAACCCAGGGATATGCAAGTGATCAAACTGACAGGGACTTCCCGGATCAAGACCCTAATCTGGTCTATCTGGGTAATGGTTTGGGTGTCCCTAACGTAGAAGAGAGTCAGTTTGGGAATACACTAGTGTCCCTTTTTGGTAAGGTCGATTACAACATTCGTGACAGATATTTACTGAGTTTATCTCTCAGACGTGACGGCTCTTCAAGGTTTGCAGAGGGCAATCGCTGGGGTACTTTCTACGCCGTGTCAGGTGCGTGGAACCTACATAACGAAGAGTTTCTGATAGGACATTCGCTCATTTCCCAGTTGAAACTGCGAGTGGGCTATGGTGAGATAGGCAACCAGGAGATAGGCAACTACTCTTACTCTGACCTGATCAGTATCAATTTCAACTATCCCTTTGGAGGAGTTCAGTCCAATGGATACGCCGTAACCCAACTAGGTAACACTGCGGTGCAGTGGGAGACTAGCCGTCAGATCAACGCGGGTGTTGATTTTGAACTGAAGCAAGGCATCATCTATGGATCGCTGGACTACTTCTATAAGCTAACGAGCGACATGTTGGTCAAAGACCCTAACCCTCCGAGCTCCGGCTATTCAGATCCTCCTTGGGTGAACAACGGAGAAGTGTTGAACTCGGGTGTCGAGCTTATGTTAGGCGTACGCGAGTCCAAAGGAGATTTTGGCTATTCTATTTCTGGTAATGTAGCACTCCTCAACAATGAAGTGATGGAACTGTCAGCACCTATCACTGCTGGAGCGATCAACCCGGGCTCAAGCACAACGCGTACGGAGGTGGGTCAGCCAATAGGATCATTTTATATGTTAGAGATGGAGGGAATCTTCCAAAACGAGCTGGATATTGCCACGAGCGCATTTCAGGGAAACAATATAAGGCCAGGTGATGTCAAGTTTAAAGATCAGAATGGAGATAGCTTCATCGATGAGCAGGACCGGGTACATGTAGGCAACCCTATCCCGAAGTATACATTGGGTTTAAATCTGGCAGCCAATTATAAAAACTGGGATTTGACCCTATTCTTCCAAGGTGCCTATGATTTTGATATCTACAATGTTGCCTTTCATGATATTGAGGGCTTCTATCGACCATTTAACCTTACCAGGAATTACTACAACAACCGCTGGAGAGGAGAAGGTACAACCAATGAGTTTCCAAGGGCATCATGGAGTGGCTCTAATAACAATGTGAGAATATCTACACGGTTCTTACAAGATGGTTCTTACACAAGGTTGAAGAACCTGCAATTGGGCTACAACTTCCCTAAAGCCATGACAGATAAGCTCAAGCTGTCGCGACTGAGGGTCTACTTTTCAGCACTTAACCTGCTGACCTTTACCAAATATGAAGGGCTGGATCCCGAGATGACTACTAGTGATAACGCTGCGAATGCCAATGGTACGGATGAAGCAGATCTGGCGCGAGGTATTGATTGGGGTACCTTCCCGGCGGCCGTCTCTTACAACATGGGTTTTAACATTTCATTCTAAAGACGATGGGCATGAGATCAACAAAAGCATTTTTTCCGGTTCTGCTCCTTTCGCTTTTAGCACTAGGATGCGAGGATTTTTTACAGGAAGACCTCCAGGGTACCTACTCGAATAGTACGTTCTATCAAACGGGCGATCATGCCGAGCTGGCATTGACAGGCGTCTACAATGTTACCTCTTTTGCCAGCACTAATAACAACCTATGGGTGTTTGGAGATGTCGCCTCAGATGATGCCGTAAAGGGTGGCAATCCCGGCGATCAGTTGAGCATTCAGTTCATCGATAACTTTGATTACCTGCCAAGTAATCCATACCTGGAGAACATTTGGGTGCACTATTACGAGGGTATCACACGTGCAAACTACTTGCTCTATAACCTACCGGAAATCGATATGGAAGAGGAAAGAAAAGTGGAGATTACGGCTGAAGCCACTTTTCTCAGGTCCTATTTCTACTTCCATTTGGTGAATATTTTTGGTGAAGTACCACTCAAGCTCATTCCACCTCTCACGCCTGCAGAGATCCATGTACCTGTCAGCGATGTTGATGTGATTTATGAGCAGATGACCAGCGATCTGATCACTGCTTCTCAAGGATTACCAGTTCAGGGTACTGCGGGGCGTGTTACAAAAGGGGCTGCACTTGGTTTACTGGCCAAAGTACGACTATTCCAAAATGATTATGAAGGTGCACTGGATGCAGTATCATCCATAGAGCAACTCGGTAATTACAGCCTGGAACCTCTCTATAGGGCCAACTTCACTTTTGGCAACCAGAATAACAACGAGGCACTATTTGCGATAGAGCACCTCACAGGTACTTCACCTAAGCTAGGTAACTCACTCAATCAATGGTTTGCCCCACAGGTATACAATGGCTATTATTTCAATTCACCCCGTCAGGACTTTGTAGATGAGTTTGAGATCACCGGTGATGGTATCATAGACCCTCGCCTTGACTATACCCTTGGAAGAGAAGGAAGCCTTTGGCTCAACGGTGAGCCTTTCGAACCACAGTGGTCGCCTACGGGCTATGTTAGCAAAAAGCATATACAACCCTTATCAGAAATACCCAGGGGGATCAAGGGTGATGGAGGCCTTAGCTATGTCTTTATGCGCTACGCAGAGGTCTTACTCATCAAAGCTGAAGCACTTAACGAACTAGGGCGCTCCGTAGAGGCCTTACAGCCACTCAATGAGGTAAGAAAACGGGCGCGGGAAAGCTACTTGATCGATACTGACCTCAATGGTTTTGGCACAATACCAGAGGGCCTGCTACCAGATGTGACCAATGCTAGTCAGGGTGATGTGAGAGAGGCCATTCGTCATGAGCGAAGGGTAGAGCTTGGCCTTGAGTTTCACCGCTATTATGACTTGATGAGATATGGAGCCACAGTAGCTGAGAATGCCTTGTCAGACACACAGTTTAGCTATGCTGAGCACCGGTATTTCCTGATCCCGCTAGCAGAGAGAGATATTAACAATGCAATAGAGTAAACAATCATTTAATCAAAAAAGGATACAATTATGAAAAAACATCTAAAACACATTTTCGTGATGCTCGCTATAGCATCGACGGCATTGATGGTCGCCTGTGGTGATGATGATGACGATGAGGTAGTTATCGAGAAAGAAGCTTTAGAGGCGGCTCTTAATTCAGCTAGTACTTTGCTAAACGACGCAGTAGAAGGTACAGCCAATGGTCAATACTTACGAGGCTCAAAGGACGTATTTCAGACGGCTATTGACCTGGCACAGCAAGTAGCAGATAGTGAAACAGTGACCCAAATCCAGGTGGATAACGCTGTAACTGCTCTGAACCAGGCTGTTAGCGAATTTGAAGGCAAAGAAGTGGTTCCCATTGAGCCTGATGCGCAATTGGGCCATTGGACTTTTGACGAAGGACAGGGTAACACAGCGAACGACTTCTCCGGAAATAACAACAATGGTACCCTAATGACTGGTCATTCATTTTTCGGTGCTGGAGAAGCCCAGTGGGTGGAAGACCGGTATGGAAATGCAGGCAAAGCACTTCATTTTGATGAGGGGGCAAATGTTGAAATACCATACAAGACCTCACTGAATCCTGATGAAATGAGTATTTCGTTGTGGGTAAAAGGAGATGTTGTAGATCCAATCTGGGCCAACAACTATATGGTCTCAATGAACCGATGGAATGGATACAAGCTTCAACTACAAAGTGTTAACAAAGTGTTTTTCACGGTCAAAGCTGATGTAGAGGGTAGTGATGATCCGGCCTTTCATGACAGAGACAATGAGTCTCCTACACTTGATCAGGATGTTTGGTACCATGTAGCTGTATCATTTGGTGGAGGAGAAATGACGTTTTACCTCAACGGTGTGGAAGTGAAGAGATGGGATAATACACCCGGCACAGCCGTCTCAATTGCAGATTTGGCAATTAATTTGACCATTGGCCAGGATCTTCCTACAAGTGTATACTCAGATGTAGAAGGAGACCCTTTCTATGTCAACTGGGGAGGATATTTCATAGGTACACTGGACGAGGTAAGAATATTTAATAAGGTGCTTTCATCTACCCAAATTAACTCGATTTACGAGCTTGAAAAGCCTTAACGAAGTGTTTTATTGATCTTCATCATTAGTAGTTGATTTCTTCATGTCAGGATGTGCTCGCGAGGGCACATCCTTGTTTTTAGTCCGTGTACCACATGAAAAGAGTTTTCGCGACAGTACTGTCATGTATCATTTGTTTACAAGGCTTTGGACAAGAGCAACTGGATATTGATCGAGTTGAACTGATGCCGGATTTTCCAAGCCCATACATCATGAAGGACTGGAAATCAGTAGCACGTGAATACGATCAACAGGTTTTTGATCTTGACTGGCAGGGTGAGCACCTGCCCATTATCTCTGTTGGCGCACAAGGGTTTAACTATCCCGATATTCGACCCATTTTCATGGATACCTATGTCGGTGTGCCAGGCAGTGGTCAGGCTGAGGCTATCAACATTATTCCCGCCGTGGTGGGAGCATCACTATTAGGTATTGACAAGTCCGATCAGGGAGGTTTCAATTGGGTCGAAAGCATAAAGGACTTCTACAACTCAAGAAATGGCGAAAACATTTACCTCAATAATGCAGCTACACAGTCTGGCAATGACTGGTGGTACGAGACCATGCCCAATGTCTTCTTTTATCAACTTTATAGTCAGTACCCTGATGTACCCGACTTTGATGCCCAGTTTAGAAGTGTGGCCGATGAGTGGCTGGAAGCTGTATATGCTATGGGCGCGAGCACCGCGCCTTGGACAGTTCCTTATATGAACTACCGGGCATGGGATGTCAAAAATGATGTTCCTTTAGATGGTGGTGTGCCAGAACCTGAAGCCGCTGGTGCTATCGCCTGGATACTATACCAGGCTTTTGATCAACTAGGGGATCAGAAATACCTGGTCGGAGCACAGTTGGCGCTGGACTTCCTTGACCAGTGGCAAAGCAACCCTTCCTACGAGCTTCAGCTTCCCTATGGTGTGCTTATAGCAGCTAAGATGAATGCTACCCTGGGTACTACCTACGACATTGACAAGATGGTCAATTGGTCCTTTGACCGTGGCGATCTCCGGGGTTGGGCAAGTGTAGTAGGTGCATGGGATGATAAGGATGTATCAGGCCTCATTGGAGAGGCCAATGATCAAGGTGATGATTATGTATTCCTTATGAATGGCTTTCAACAAGCTGCAGCACTGGTACCAATGGTGAAGTACGACAAGCGATATTCAGCCGCTATCGCCAAATGGATACTCAATCTTGCTAACGCTAGCAGGCTTTTTTATCCCAATTCTGTCGATCCGGCCCAGCAGTCGGATTACGATTGGTCAGCGCAATACGATCCTAATGGTGTAGTGGCCTATGAGGCGATCAAAGAGAGATGGCTAGGCATAGATCTCTATGCCAGGGGAGATTCTAAAGACGCAGGCTGGGCTGCTACTAACCTCGCCTTATACGGTTCGTCGCATGTTGGATACCTGGGCGCTATCGTTGAGGAAAGCAACGTGCCAGGGATTTTGTTGCTGGATGTCAATGCCACTGATTTTTTCGTAAACAAATCATTTCCAACATATCTTGTGTACAATCCTCATGATGACACCAGGGAGGTGAACATTCCAATAGGAGATGAGGCGATGGACATATATGACGCTATCAGTGAGCGTGTGGTGGCCAGTGCCGTGTCAGGTGATGTGCCTGTTAGTATAGAAGCTAAGGGAGTCTTGCTTATTTCTCTTTTTCCTACCGGAAATGAGCTAGAGGAGCGCGATGGAAGATTGCTAGTTGGTGGTGATGTTATCGATTGGCACTATGGTTATGATTTTGGTGGTCAGCCCTATTTTAGGACGCTCAGCGCTAGAGATGAAAGAGGTGAAACGGGTGTGGAAAATCTGTTTTATGCTACTGTCACACCAGCCGAGAATACCCAATTCGAGTGGTACATTGATGGTAAGCTTCAAGGAAGTGACTCAAGCGTGATGGCCTGGACACCTGATGAAATTGGATCTTTTTCAATTAACGCAGTAGCCAACATTGGTACAACTATATTGACAGACAGCATAGTGATAGAGGTAAGTGAGATCATACCTGAAAATCCAATCATAACATCCATCCTGGCTGATCAGAAGTGGTCCCGACCAGGGACGGAGATTGACCTGTCAGCTGTTGCCACAGACCCTAAGGGACTGGCCTTATCCTATAACTGGATTATAGATGAAGGTGAAGTGGTAGAGCAGAATGGTAAGGACATACGGGTGAGATTGCCTGACCAGGACGGTATATATACTTTTAGGCTCATCGTCAGCAATAGCTTCGACAGCACTGCCACCAAAGAGATCGAAGTGTTAGTGAGAGAAGAGAAGGAAGTAATACAACCTACCATTTATCTGCCTTTCGATGGTAATGTGATTGATCGTAGCACCCAACAGCGTGAGGTCGAAGTATCAGGAACTTCTTTTGCTTTGGATGCAAAACAGGATGCTAGCAGTGCATTATCCTTTTTAAGCAGTGCAGATGAAGTGAGTGTAAGCAATGCAGATAATCTCAATTTTGGTGAGGCAATAACGGTCAGCTTTTGGGCCTCTATTAATGACTTCAGTGAGGAGAGGTTTGCTGTATCACACGGGGGTTGGGAGCAACGATGGAAAGCATCCGTTACTACAGACAAGTACCTTAGATGGACGGTCAACACTACTGAGGGGATCAAAGATCTGGACACTTCTTTTCCGTTAAACGATAACTCCTTTTATCATTTCACCATTGTTTACACGGGTTACAGCATCGAAGTGTATGTAAATGGTATACTTGATGTGTTTAGTAGACATTCTGGCATGCTAAATACATCTAGTTCTGATCTTACAATTGGTAAGCGTTTACCAGGTGATGATCGCTATTTTTGGAAGGGCAAACTGGACGAAGTGAAAGTATTCGATGAGGCACTTGACCCGGATCAGATATCGAATCTGCCTAATGAATGGTTTGATCGAAGTGTACTTCATTCACCCGATGTGATATTGCTAAGGCCACCATTTCCAAACCCAGCTAAAAACACAATTTACCTTGAGTCAGCAATACCTCTTTCCCAAGCTCGGCTATTTGACCTTAGTGGTAGGCTTGTGCTGAGAATTGAACCGCAGAGATTTTCTGATCATCGTTATGCTATCCCATTAGGTGGGATGAAAGAAGGGCTCTATCTCCTGCAGCTTGATGAGGAGCAAACCAAGTATAAGATACTGATCTCCAATTCAGAGTAACAGCTGATATCCTTGAATGTATTTTGATTCCGGCAATAAATAGGAATACAGGCTTAAACCCTTTGGCAATACGGTGGAAACGATAACACCTAGATTTCTTCTGGATACCCCATTTTCTCTTGAAGCGCCTGAAATCTTGGGTCGTTCCTAAGCGGATCAAGCCAAGGTTCGACTGCCATGAAGATCAGAAACCACGACTTCTTTTCATAAGCCTCCTCGAGAAGGTCGATAGCCTCGTTATACTCACCAATTCCAATGTGAATAAATGCGCGTTGCATTTGAGGTAAGTAATTGGTCTCGGCGAGGGTATTGTAGTGATCGGCCATTTCTTTAGCAAGGTCATGCTCTCCAGCCAGCCCTAATGCATGTCCTAGCCCAGCTCCAACTTCTACCAACCCATCTGATAGCTCGAATGCTTTGAAATAAGTATCCAATGAGTTGTCATACTCTTTGAGTTCTATGTATGCCATACCCAACCAATCATAGGGCCAGGGGGCATTTGCATCTTTGTCTATCGTCCGCAACATCAGGTTCTTTAGTCTCTCGTTATCACGATCGAAATAGTAGATCGAACCTCTACCCACGAGATAGTCTTCATTGCTGTCCATAGTAGCAATGGTGTCATGTTGGACCAGAGCCTCATCAATGCTCCCCATAGTCACGAGCCAAAGTGAATACCAATGTCTGGCATTCAGGTCAGAAGGGTTCGCATCGATGGAAGCTCTAAAATCAACACGTGCCTTTTCCCAGTTCCAATTGAGGTAGTTGACCATTCCTGACAGTTTCAAGGTTCCCGGATCGTTTGGGGCTAGCTTCAATGCCTCATTAAGACAGGTCTCTGCGATTGGAATAGTTTTATCTCGAGCTGTATATCCAAAAATGAATAGTAGGATTTCATTCTCACCCAGGGAGAGCCATGCTTGCAGGTTAGTGCTATCAGCATTCAATTGTGCCCTCAGGTCTGCAGATGCTTGTTCATGGCCTAGCCTGAATTTACTACCCATGGAGTTAAGCAAGTCGTAGTTCAACTTTCGTTGTTGCTTCGGTTCGCAGGAGATAATTCCTACAGTTAGGATGCCAATAAAGAGATATATGAGTTTGTTCATTTGATTTGGTTTAAGGGGATTTGAAAGAAACGCGGACGGTAGAGATTGGGGTCAGAGAGTATATCAGTCCAAAAATCGAGTGAATTGACATTGTACCCTACCAGCAAACTACCTTTTGGAGAAAGGTGCGGAAAAGCTTTTGCATTGTAAGTGAAATAGTCTTTTGTAGATGGATCGTCCGTTGTGCGATAAACGGTCTTTCTGTCACCAAAAGGGCCAACCAGGGATGTTCCAACTTGAATTACTATTTCTGGGCTCATGGTCAGGTACTGATAAGCGAGCACTATTCTGCCATCCGGCAAAGGAGACACGCTCATCTCGTTGGAAACATGTTCTGCTATAAATGAAGCACGATCCATTTGGTTACTCCACTCAGTACCGTCCCAAAATTGCCATTTATCAAAGTCTACGAAGCTTTCAGCCCGGACTCTTGCTACGATCAGTCCTTTCACCTCATCTTTCTTCGACACTGCATAAGTGTAGACGAATCCATCAGGGTTTGGTGCCTCAGCGGCCTTAGTATTGACATATATGGCACTGCCAAATGAAGTTTCTGATTCAAAGTCAAAAAAAGGTGTCTCTAACTGGGTATGATCTTCATAGGGAGGTTTACTTCCTTTGGGTATGGACAGCAGTGATATACCTATTTGCTCAAATGCAAACCCACCAATCCCGGTAGTATCCTTTTCCTGGATCAGGTAAGCAAAGATGTAGAGTGTACTATCTGTTTCTGTATTAACAAAGCCATCTCCCAGCCAGTAGTAGTCGCCTGCTTTGGAGTTTGCTGTATTGGGGATAAAAAGTGCTTTGGGCTTTCCATCGCTTGATTCTTTCCAGTGAAAGGAGATATGTGATGCATCAGGCTGAGAACCATTCAGGAAACCCACAGAATTGTTGACCATGGTGAAATCCTCTCGCCCCAGGCTATCCCCATTGTGATAACCTATCATGGTATCCCCGAAGGTGAATAGCGTACGTGTATTATCTGAGGCAGGCACAAACTCTTTACCGTCGAGTGGAATTCCGAAAATACCGTCCCCACCAAACCATCCATTATTTCTTATGAATAGCTCATTCCACGAATTGTCTTCAAGAGCATGCTCATCGTCTGGTTGGTTCTCGGTACTACAGCCAGATACAAAGAGTGTCAGTAAAACCAGGACATAAGCTGCTATATTCATAAGTGAATTGTTTGATAATACAGATACTACAGTCAGTTGTACTAGTACAAAGCAGTCAGTCAGATGGATGATCGAAGTACACAAACAAAGAAGATGAATTTTCCGAAGCTCTTCCTGTTGGGTCTTTTTTTGACAGGCCTATCCGCTACCGCAATGGCTGACATTAGTCTGGCCGCTGTATTTGGTGACAATATGGTGCTTCAGCGTGATGAACCAGTGATGCTATGGGGTTGGGGTAGTCCGGGGGAGCGACTTACTGTGAAGCTAGCCAATGATACTTACAAGAGTCGTGTCAATAAACAAGGAGAGTGGTCAGTTGTCATTGATCGATACCCAGCTGGTGGACCATACCAAATTCAAATTATTGGCAGCAACACCATGGTTCTTGAAAACGTCATGTTTGGAGAGGTTTGGTTATGTTCCGGGCAGTCCAATATGCAGTATACCCTTAGAATGCTTGGTAAAGACATCAGTCAAATTAAAAATGTCAATAACGACCTGATCCGCATGCTAACAGTAGAGATAGATGCAGACCTCCTACCGGAAAATAACATTAGAGGAGGTAGTTGGCAACTTGCTTCGGAAACAACAGTTCCTGATTTTTCTGCTACAGCCTACTACTTCGGAAGATTACTTTATGACAGTTTGAAGATGCCTATTGGTTTGGTCAATGCAAGTCTGGGTGCGACCAGCATTGAGACCTGGATGAGCAATAGTGCACTTAAAGCATTTCCGCAGTTTACTCCTATTATCGAAGACCGTGAGACTGTAGGTAAGAGTATAGAACAACTCAATAACGATCTGATCAAATTTAGAAATGCTTGGGACTTGGAGCACTACATGTTAGGTCCTGGTTTTGAAGGAGAGTGGTATGATCCAGATTTGGATGATGCTGGGTGGGCCAGTATCACTAATCCCAACTTCTGGGAATATGAAGGACTGGACCATGATGGAGCAGTCTGGTATCGCAAAGATTTTGATTTGCCCGAGGGTTTTGATGAAGATACTCTTTACCTAAAGCTTAATCAAATAGATGATTACGATATCACATGGGTCAACGGGGTAAAGGTCGGTGAGACCTTCGGCAACCGCAATTGGAGAAACTACAAAGTACCATCAGATTTACTGAAATCTAAAGGCAATCAAATCACGGTAAGGGTATTTGATATTGGAGATCTAGGCGGGATGCATACTTCTGCCTTTTGGGGTAACCCGATCCTGAATGGTGGGTGGAAGTATAGGAAAGGACTGGAAATTGATGCTGAAACCTTTCCCAAGCCTACTATCGCCAACGGCAGCATTTTCAGTTATCCCGGTTTACTCTACAATGGCAACATTGCACCCTTGACTAAAATGACCATTAAGGGGATCACCTGGTACCAGGGTGAAGCTAACGCCAGCAGGGCAGATGAATATCGTTCATTACTGCCTGCCCTGATCAATGATTGGCGAGGGCAATGGTCCAAAGAATTACCGTTTTTAATTGTACAACTAGCGAACTATGGTATTGAACCAGAACAACCTGCGCCTAGTACCTGGGCTGAGCTCAGAGAGGCACAGTTTGGAGCTACAGCACTACCTAATGTCGGATTAATCACGGCCATTGATATAGGGGAATCGGCAGATATCCACCCAAAAAACAAAGAAGAAGTAGGCAAGCGCCTTGGCTGGCAGGCCCTGGTCTTAGCATACGGATATGACCTCCTCAGTGAATCACCACGGCTTGAGTCTACTAAGGTCGAAGAAGATGAGATGATCCTGTCCTTCGAATATATTGGAGAAAGGCTCATTAATCGCAATAAATACGGATACATCAGAGGGTTTCAGGTTGCAGGTAAGGACCAGAAATTCTACTGGGCACAGGCCAGACTGATGGACAACAAGGTCAAGGTGAAGAGTGATGAGGTCAAGAAACCTGTTGCTGTTCGCTATGGATGGGCTGACGATCCAGGGCCACTGGACCTATACAACAGTCAGGGGCTGCCGCTGTTACCGTTCCGAACGGACACCTGGACTTTGTCCACAGAAGGTAAGGTGTACAACGATACACCTCACCAGTTTTAGACCAACTAAATCATCCTTACACCAATCAAGTAAACAGAGTTGTGAAAACGTTTGCATTGTTGGAAATTCATATGTACATATGTATGAACATATAGAACTATGGATTTTAAGATTGATCACGAAAGTCACGTTCCATTACATATACAAGTAGAAGAGCTTTTGCGAGGACTGATATCTCAGCCAGACTATCAGGAGGGCAAGCTGTTACCTAAGGAAGTCGAACTAGCCAAACGACTTGGGATATCCAGAAACACAGTACGTCAGGCCACTAATAAGTTATCTAATGAGAATTTGTTAGTGCGGAAGAAAGGCATAGGTACCCGGGTAGCTACCAATAACGTAACGACAAAGCTTTCTAACTGGTACAGCTTTAGCGACGAAATGCACGCGCATGGACTCGAGCTTATCAATTTTGATATCAGAACCTCCTGGGAAGAAGTAGATAATGAAGTGGCACTGGCCCTTGAAATTCCGGTAGGAGGGAAAGTGCTCAAACTCGAGCGTTTACGTGGCACTGACGAGGGTCCTACCGTTTTTTTTGAATCCTATTTTCATCCGAGAGTAGGTCTTACAGCTGAGGAAGACTATACCCGCCACCTCTACGAAATAATGGAAAAAGACCATGCCACAGTAGCCACCGTCTCACGTGAGGAGATCAAAGCAATACTAGCAGATGAGGTTATAGGTGATAAGCTGCAAATAGAAACAGGCTCACCGGTCCTTTTTAGAAAGCGAAGAGTATACGACCCGGGCAACCGGCCAATAGAGTACAATCTTGGTTATTACCAGGCAGATAAATTCAGTTACAGCATAGAGATAAATAGACAATGAAACAGCCCAAAAACATTCCCCCTGAATGCCTTGACTCCTTTGTCAAGGGTTGCCGAGAGGCATTTGAACGCATCTACCTTGACTATAAGGACAGGGTGTATTTTTATGCCTTGAAGTTGACTAAGTCCGAGGATCTTGCCCAGGAGATCACTCAAGACGTATTTGTTAGGATCTGGACAAATAGAGAGAAAATAGATACCCAGTATAGTTTCTCCTCTTTTGTTTTTCGTGTTACGCATAACCACACGCTCAACGTACTCAAACGCCAAAACTATGAGGTGACCGCCAAAGAAAGAATGGCTCCAAGGTACCGTACAGGTATCAACCTGACAGAAGATACGGTAGTTCATGGCGAGTACATGGATATTCTATCAAAAGCGGTGAGTCTGCTGCCGCCGAAACGTAAAAGCATCTTTAATCTCAGTCGAACCAAGGGTGTCAGCCATGATGAAATTGCCATAAGAATGGGTATTTCAAAGAATACGGTAAAGAGTCAATTGGTAAAGGCCACAAAGTCAATCAGGGCTTACTTTGACAGAGAGGCCGGAATGGCGATTTGAAGGAGTGAGTTAGATATGAGTCTATCGGTGAATTAGATGTAGTACCGATACTAATGCTCTGAGCGGGAATTGATAAAGCAATAAGAACTTCTTGTCAACATGTGGTAATCCAATTCCCTGAGTGAATTGTAATAGGTAGGATTGACTTAACTACTGCTAGATGCGGATTACAGAATATTTGGATCTCCGACCGGAAGACGTCAGCTTGGAGATAGATGGTTCGTTTATTGAATTTCTTGAACAGCCTGATAATCAAGCCCTTTTGAAGGGATATTGGGATAGCTTGAAAGGGAAAAGGCTTTCGACCGAAACATCACAGGACGTATGGGACAATATAGTGTCCAGAGTGAATACTTGTAATGGAAGAAGCTGTGAATGCGGGCGAGCTGTTGACGGCCTCTTTACCTCAATAATTGATAAACACAAGTGAACTGATAGAGAACAATGAAGACCCGATTTTTTTTACTGATACTTACGCTGGCCCTTATTAGCACTCAGTTTCTACATGCTCAGCAAAGTCTTTCAGGACGAGTGACTTCAGAAGAGGATGGTGAGGGAATACCTGGTGTCAACATATTGATCAAAGGAACATCTTCTGGCACTGTAACGGATGTTGATGGTAACTATTCGCTCAATGCTGCATCGGATGTCACCCTTGTCTTTTCGGCAATAGGGTTCACGACTCAGGAGATCAGCGTAAATAACAGATCAGTGATCGATGTGTCAATGCTTCTAAACATCGAAGCACTCGATGAAGTCGTCGTAGTGGCCTATGGAGCAGTGAAGAAGCGTGATCTTACTGGCTCCATATCTTCAGTAAAAGGTAAGGATATGGAGAAAGTAGCGGTCACTTCGCTTGATCAGGCACTTCAAGGTCGTGCTGCCGGTGTGCAGGTAACCCAGGTTTCTGGTCGACCAGGTGGGGAAACATCAATCAGGATACGTGGTAGTAGCTCAGTCAATGCAGGCAATGAACCGTTGTACGTGATAGATGGTATGCTCATTACCAGTAGCAATAACGATCTTAGTAGCGGTGGTGCTGCCGGACCATCACTCAACGCACTTGCTTCCATTAACCCAAGTGACATTGAGTCTATAGAAATCCTTAAGGATGCTTCTGCTACAGCTTTGTATGGATCAAGAGGAGCCAACGGGGTGGTCTTGATTACCACAAAAAGAGGCAAAGCGGGCCGTACTTCAATAACACTCGACAGCTATTATGGAGTTCAGGAGATTACGAATACGCTGGACCTTCTTAATGGTGAAGAATTTGCTACTTACATGAATGCATACAATGATGAGGTCGGCTTCCCAGCTGATGTCAGATATCTCATTCCTGAAAACATTGGTGAGGGGACCGACTGGCAAGAAGCTATTTTTAGGGAGGCACCAATGATGAGCCATCAGTTGACTGTCGCCGGTGGTGATGATGGTACATCTTATTCTGTATCTGGGGGGTATTTCAGACAAGACGGTATTATTCTCAATTCCGATTTCGAAAGAGCTACCTTTCGCACCAACCTGGACAAAAACATTGGGGAACGTTTTAAACTTGGAACACGGGTCAACCTAAGTCAGATTAATTCAAGAGGTGTGTTGACAGGTGCACAAAGCCCCAGTGCCGGACTTCTCTTACCAGGAAGTGTGAGTTCTGCAGTGTTGTTTACGCCCACCCTTCCTGTACTTGATGAGAATGAGCGCGGCGGATGGACATATGAGGATGACAGAGGCAGGAATCTTCCAAATCCAGTGGCAGATGCACAGGACACAGATAATATCTCAAAGAATACAAGAATTATCGCTAGTGTATTTGGAGAGATGGAACTCGTAGATGGCCTGGTCTTCAAAACAAACCTTGGAATAGATGCCTTTTCTGTTAAGGAAAACCGATTCGTACCCAATTATCTAAAACGGACAGAACCCAACAACGGGGAGGCGGTCATTTCTACAGTGGATGGCCAATCCTGGTTGACCGAGTTTACCTTCAACTACAAAAAGGAATTCAACGCAGATCATAAGTTGGATGCACTTGCTGGATATACCAGACAAGGCTTCAATTCGGAGAGGCTCTTTGCTTTTACATTGGATTTTGCTGACAATAGGTTGGGTTATCACAATTTATCAGCCGGTCTCAATCCTCAGCCACCCACGAGTGGAGAGTCTGAATGGGGGATCGTCAGCTATCTGGCTAGGATCAACTACAACTTTAAAAGCAAATATCTACTGACTGCTAACGCTCGGGTAGATGGATCATCGCGATTTGGAGAAAATAGTAAGTATGGATTTTTTCCATCGGTGGCTTTGGCTTACAATGTAGGCGATGAAGATTTTGTTCAAAATATGGGGCTTTTCGAGTCATTGAAGTTAAGGACAAGTTATGGTGTGATAGGCAATTCCGACATTACCTCATTCAATTCACTAGCTACTGTCGGACCTCTCGGTGAAGGTACTTTTAACAATACTTTACCATATATCGGTGTGGAACCTTATAGGTTGCCTAACCCTGAATTGAGGTGGGAGAGAACAGGGCAGTTCAATGTTGGACTTGATATGGCTTTTCTTAAAGGTCGTATCCTTGTTACTACTGACTACTATATCCAGAGTACCACTGACTTATTATTGGAGACTCCTGTTCCAAGAACTTCCGGTTTTAACAGTTTCTTTAACAATATCGGAGCATTGCGCAATGAAGGTATCGAGCTTGCCATCAATGGTATAGTGATTGATAACAAAAACTTTAGCTGGAAGTCAGATTTCAATATCTCGTCCAATAGGAATGAGATTGTTGAACTAGCTGATGAAAATGACATACCTGCCCCGGGTGTTTTGGCTGTACCAACAGGATGGAGTATCATCAGAGAAGGAGAGCCACTAGGCACGTTCTTTGGACTCATCGCAGATGGCATCTTTCAGTCCGATGAGGAAGCCGAAAATAGTCCAAGATTATTAGGTCAAAGCGCGGTGGCTGGTGAGCGTAAATACCGAGATGTCAATGGCCGGGATGAAAACGGTGAACTTACCGGTCAGCCTGATGGTGTTATCAATCAGGATGACAGGGTCATTATTGGTAGGGCCCAGCCAAAGTTTACCTGGAACTTTATCAATAGCTTCAGCTACAAGGGAGTTGACCTGTCTGTTTTCATCCAGGCGGTCCATGGCAATGATATCGTCAATGCATATCGGTTTGAACTGGAGGCTCTGACGAGCGAAACCAATGTCTATAGAGATGCCTTTTTACAGCGATGGACTGAAGATAATCCATCCAATCAATTCCGTAAGTTGGCACCTACAGACGCAAATGCCTTTTCCACTGCTCAAGTCGAAGATGGCTCTTTCATCCGATTTAAGAATATCAACCTGGGCTACACCTTACCGCGTAAGGTACTGGATCGACTCAAGCTAACTAATTTAAGGGCGTATGTCAGTGTCAACAATCTGCTGACACTGACTGACTATACAGGCTATGACCCTGAGGTAAATGCCTTTGGCCAAAATGCGCTATTGCAGGGTATAGATTATGGAGGTTATCCTATAGCGAGGACTTTTATTGCTGGTGTGCAAATAGGGATTTGAGATTTGATTGATGGCACGAAATGAGCGTAAGCATAAGAGACCGAATTTGTACCAACAGGTTGATGAATTTTTATCGCGAGTTCCTGGTTTGGCGGACCAATGTGACCGTTGAAAATTATACTCATACACATGAAAGGAAATAAGATATATCATTTTTTACTGGTTGCTTTACTTGTGTTGAGTGGAGCATGTGACAACATTCTGCAGGAGGACCCGCAGGACCAGATTTTTAAGGACAACTTCTTCCAGACCGAGAATGATGCGATCAGTGCTATCAACTCTATCTACGGGCACATGAATTCGACAAGCATTGGGCCCACTTTTGGTGGTCTCTATCATAGTACCTATTGGGTGATACAAGGGTTGGCATCCGATGAAATGAACAATAGGTTGGCTGGTGCTCCGCAAAACGATGAGCTGGAACAGTTCAGGTTTGATGCCGCTAACGGGAATTTTTTCGATGTTTGGAGTCAGGCCTACAGGGTGATACACAACGCTAACTTTGCGATAGAAGGGATTTCAAACATGGAGCTGGAAGAGTCGACCCAAAACAGCCTCCTTGGTGAAGCTCGTTTCCTGAGGTCGATGGTTTATTTCGATCTGGTAAGAATGTACGGTGAGGTGCCCCTCCTTCTTGAAGGGAACTCAGAACTCCGTCCTTCTAAAAATAGTGTTGACGAGATTTATGAGCAGATTATCAGTGATTTAAGCATTGCGATAGCTCACCTCCCTTCTAGCTATACGACGGAAAATGGAAGGGGGCGGGCGACCACTGGTGCCGCCAGGGGGTTACTTGCTAAAGTATATCTTACCCTTGGGCGTTGGCAAGAGGCGGCCGATCAGGCCAATACAGTGATCAACTCAGGCGCCTACAGTCTATGGCCTGATTTTGCTGATCTGTTCAAGATATCAAATGAAAATGGTCAAGAGACACTATTTGGTATTGGTTTCGGAGATGCTGGAGGAGCTATATCATTTTGGGAAGTGGGCCAGTTCAATGTACGACTTCTCCCACGTGAGCTAAGGACTGAGTATCCGGGAGCTAACACCCAAGGCTGGCAAGTAGCTACACAAGACCTCTATAATGCATTTAGCGCGGGAGATCGTCGAAGACATGTAACATTTATGACTAGAGCAGCAGGTTCCAGCCTTGATGATCCACATATACGCAAGTATTGGGATGAAGAGCATGAACCGATTCCAGGAAACACAGAAGCAGACTTTCCTTATTTGCGTTATGCAGGTGTGCTCTTAATATATGCCGAGGCGCTCAATGAGCTTCATAATGGCCCTAACACTGAGGCCTATGAAGCGATCAATACTGTGAGACGTAGAGCACGATTTGATGGTAACACCGAACTCGATGTACTTCCAGACCTTGCCAACTTGAGTTATGAGCAATTCAGGGATGCTGTGTTACTAGAGCGTCGTAAGGAGTTTGTGGCTGAAGGTCACCGCTGGTTTGACCTGGTAAGGATGGGCAAACTTCAGGAGCTTGTACCTTTCGCGAAAGATGGCGTGATGCCTCGCCCTACGGACGTATTGTTCCCGCTACCGCAAATAGAGATTGACTTAAACCAAAATCTGTTACCTCAAAATCCAGGATATTAATCCACCGCTTACTTAGATGTCGGTTTCAATAGTTCTGGACATAGGAGGCACCTCTATCAAATTGGCATTAGCCAGGTCAGGCGATCTCATTGCTCATGATAAGATTGAAGTAGCAGACAGTCGTTTGCTCGAACCATTATTGCATGTGATATCTGAGCGCGTGGATAGGATGATGTCAGTTGCTCATGTTGATCTCACTGAGCTAGTTGGTATTGGGTTTGCTTTTCCATGTATCATCGATCACCACAGAGGTAAGATCCTGTCAGATTATGTCAAATACACGGATGCGCAAGCACTGGACCTACAGACCTGGGCACAGCAAGAATGGAGTATTTCAGCGATACTTGAGAATGATGCCCGCGCTGCGCTGGTAGGCGAATGGCAGTATGGAAGAGGTCGCGGCTCGGATAATCTTGTCCAAATGACTTTTGGAACAGGTATTGGTACTGCAGTACTGATAGATGGACAGGTTTTGAGAGGTAAACATTATCTAGCAGGAAATCTTGGAGGTCATGTGACCTTGGACTTAAATGGAGATGTTTGCAATTGTGGCAACATAGGCTGTGTTGAAGCGGTAGCTTCTACCTGGGCCCTACTGCAAATGTTGAAGCGTCATGTCGGATATACAGACAGCCCTATCCGTCAGGAGAAGTACCCCAGCTATCGTGATGTTTTTAGTTTGGCTGCTCAAGGTGATGAACTCAGTATCAAAGTTAGGGATGAGAGTGTCAAGGCGTGGGGGCTGGCAATGGTCAATATGGTACATTCTTTTGACCCGGAGAAGATTGTTGTGAGTGGAGGTGTTATGCGTAGCAGTGCGGAAATGATACCTACCTTTCAAGCGATGCTCGACCGACACACCTGGGCACCCAGCAGAGGAAATGTGGAAGTAGTCTTAGCAGAAAATGGTGAAACAGCCGCTTTGCTAGGAATGGATTATTTAGTTCAAAACAAAGGCTAGTGAATCAAAACAGGAGTTCAAACTATGATAAATATCCGGTGCATCAAATCAATGGATTTGATGACCATTGCTGCACCGGATGGGAATGCATATTACCATGTATTAAAAGCACCATTGATCCTGGGACAGGAGTAATAGTTGTTGAGTGCTATCAGGGAGTCCTCATGGAAGTTTTGGTAGATGCACTTCGACACATTCATGGTTTTGACCTTATTGATGTATCGAAGCTCTACAAAGACCCATCGGAGATCAGAAGAATGATCCAACCCGAGTTAACCGATGATGCCATCTTCGGAAAGCTGACCTCACTGACCATAGCTGATTATTTTGACAGAGAGAAGCTAACTGAAGCCAGAAGGCAAATAGCCAAATCTCAAGATAGAAAACTTATCATAGTAGGAACTGGCGCCACACTGGTCGCCGAGCATTGGGATATTCTGATCTATGCTGACATGGCCAGATGGGAGGTCCAAACTAGGATGAAAGCTAATCAGGTTGACAACCTTGGTGTCATTAATAGAGATCTGGCGTTCAACCTTCAGTACAAGCATGGCTATTTTATTGACTGGCGTATATGCGATAAGGTCAAGATTGATTTGATCGATCAATTAGACTTCTTGCTCGATACAAATGACAGGCATCAGCCAAAAATGATCACTGGAGATGCTCTGCGAGGAGGACTCGCTCAAGTAGCAAAACGACCATTTCGGTTGGTCCCCTTTTTCGACCCTGGACCTTGGGGAGGACAATGGATGAAAGAAGTCTGTGACCTTGATCGGACGACCCCCAATTATGCATGGTGCTTTGATTGCGTACCCGAAGAGAATAGCCTATTCCTCAACTACGGTGATGTTAGGATTGAGATACCCTCTGTTGATTTGATCTTTGATCAGCCCGAGCAAGTTCTAGGTCAGGATATCTATGAAGTATTAGGACCTGAGTTTCCCATTCGATTCGATTTTCTGGATACTATGGATGGTGGCAACTTGAGTTTACAGGTACATCCATCAGTTGAGTATATCCGTGGACAATTTGGTATGACTTACACTCAGGATGAAAGCTATTACCTACTTGACGCTGATAATGGTGCTATTGTCTATTTAGGACTTAGAGAAGGTGTCGACAGTGATCAAATGATCACCGAGTTGAAGGAGGCGCAGGAGACAGCTAAGCATTTTGATGCTGAGAAGTTCGTACAGACCTGGCCGGTAAAGAAACACGACCATGTACACATTCCCTCAGGTACTGTGCATTGTTCTGGTAAGAACAGTATGGTTCTAGAAATAAGTGCGACACCCTACATCTTCACTTTCAAACTATGGGACTGGGGGCGCATGGGGCTGGATGGGAAGCCCCGTCCGATCAATATTGAGCATGGAAAAGAAGTCATCCGTTGGGATCGGACCACTCACTGGACAGAAGCTAATCTCGTCAATACTATTAAAGAGATTGCAAGCGGCGATGGCTGGAGAGAGGAGAAGACAGGCTTACATTCATCAGAGTTTATCGAAACCCGAAGGCATTGGTTTACAGGTACCGTACCTCATGATACAGAGGGTCAGCTAAATGTACTCAATCTCGTAGAGGGTAGGGAAGTGATCGTAGAAAGCCCAACCGGAGCATTTGATCCTTACGTGGTGCATTACGCAGAGACTTTCGTCGTACCTGCAGCTGTGGGAGCATATACCATTCGACCTCATGGAGAAAGTGAAGGTAAGGAATGTGGTACTGTCAAGGCCTATGTGAGGCCTGAGCGCTTGAGAGCCGTTGGGGAAAACCTCTGGATGATGCCTCAACGCAAATCATAACCATTTGAAAGTGAGTACAATGAAAGATGAAACAAATTATAGCTATGTATATCTGATCTCCATAGTTGCCGCTATTGGAGGACTCCTGTTCGGATACGATACGGCTGTTATTGCTGGCGCAATAGGGTTCTTGAAAGAGAAGTTTCAGCTTTCAGCGGCCATGACAGGTTGGGCTGCTTCTAGTGCGATCATTGGCTGTGTTTTTGGGGCCATGTTTGCCGGTAGGCTCAGTGATGCTTACGGGAGGAAAAAGATCCTCATCTTAACGGCGTTGCTGTTTGCTATATCTGCGATTGGATCTGCCATTCCTGATGACCTCACGGAGTTTGTTATGGCGAGATTTATAGGTGGGCTAGGAGTAGGTGCGGCTTCTATGCTCTCACCTTTGTACATATCAGAGATCGCTCCTGCCAGGATCAGAGGTACTCTGGTCACTACTTACCAGTTGGCCATTGTATTAGGGATCCAACTCATATATTTTGTTAATCTGCAGATCGCCGGCATGGGCGATGATGCCTGGAACATCGACACTGGCTGGCGCTACATGCTAGGTTCAGAAGCTATTCCTGCAGCACTATTCATGGTCACACTTTTCTTTGTACCCGAGAGTCCACGTTGGTTATCTAAGAACCACAACGAAGAAGCGTCATTGAGTATCCTAAGTAGGGTGAATGGAGAAGTGAAGGGAAAAGAAATTCAACAGGAGATCAATGATACACTCCATGAGGAGAAGGGTACACTAAAAGAGCTTTTCGAGCCCGGATTGCGTATGGCAGTGATCGTAGGTGTATTTCTCGCGATCTTCTCTCAGATCACAGGCATCAATGCCATCATGTATTATGCGCCTGAGATATTCAAAAGTGTTGGTTTTGGTACGGAATCGGCCTTACTACAAACAGTGATCATTGGGGCCTGTAATGTGTTATTCACTTTTATTGCCATATGGCTTGTGGATAAGGCTGGTAGAAAAGTGCTGTTGTTATTTGGGGTCAGCGGGATGGCGATCAGTCTGCTTTGTCTTGGAGCCATCTTTTATTTCGATTACACTTCAGGGCCTTGGGTGTTAGTATTTATTCTTACCTACATAGCAAGTTTCGCCGCTAGTCTGGGACCAATACCATGGGTCATGATATCAGAGATATTTCCGACTAAGACGAGAGGTGTTGCTATGTCATTAGCCGTCTTCGTCCTGTGGATAGCAGTGTATCTTGTTACCCAGTTCTTTCCGATCCTGTTAGAATCGCTTGGAGGCGCCTTCACCTTTTGGCTATTTATGATCAATTCATTCATCCTCCTATTTTTTGTGTGGAAGGTCGTACCCGAAACCAAGGGAAAAACTTTAGAGGAAATAGAACATAGTTGGAAATCCTACACTCAAAATTGATTGATCATTGGCGGGGGAGAGACAAAAGAAGTTAGGCAAACAATAAAGGCAGATGAAAAACTGGAAACCATACTTCGCTACCGTCCTTACATGGATCATGGGTCTGACTACTGCCCCGATATGGGCTGGCCCGTCTAACATAGCTCACTTGGCTAAAGTAAGTACCTCATCTACCATCAGCGAGGACCAAATGGGTGATAAAGCAATAGATGGTGTCATTGGTGTGGATGGACAAGGTGAATGGGTTTGCCAGGGCTCAACCATTTTCTGGGGATATATCGATTACCCCTGGCTTCAGCTTGATTGGAATACACCGGTGAGTATTAACAAAGTGATCTTGTACGATCGACCTACACAATCTGAGCATACCGCAGGAGGGACGCTACTTTTTAGTGACGGTTCGGAAGTAAAGGTCAATGCCATTCCCAATGATGGCTCAGCTAAGGTGGTTGATTTTTCCGATAGGGAAGTATCCTGGGTGAGATTCGAAGTGACCGATGGTGATGGTAAGGACCTGGGTCTATCTGAAATAGAAGTATTTCCATCTTCAGCAAGCTATCCTGACCTGGTATCATGGGTCAACCCCTTCATAGAGACTACCCGAGGAAGGTATTTCTACTTTACGCCGGGCAGTACGCCATTCGGGATGATCGCTGCAGCACCACACACACGCAACAAAAACCAATGGGGCGGAGGATACAACTACAACACCACTGAGGTACTGGGATTTGGACAGATACATGGCTGGATGCTGTCAGGGATACAGGTGATGCCAACTCATGGTTTAGTTGACCCTACCTTAGGTGAGCAGGGGTGGAAATCCCACTTTAGCCATGATGATGAGATAGCTCAGCCCGGATATCAACGACTGTTTCTGCGTGATTATGGTATATGGACCGAATACACGTCTACTGACCGGGTCAGCATCCACAGGTTTCGGCACACCTGTGGTGGTCAAGCCAATGTATTGGTCAATCTGGGAGGATATTTGGGTAACACGACCATGACCGAAGCGGAGGTGAAAAAGGTTTCCGACCAGGAGATCGAAGGCTCTTTCATGTCGGCAGGCAGGCTATGGGGAGGGCCCAAAAAAGTAAAGATATTCTTCACTGCCAGATTTGATAAGCCTTTCAGCCAGTTAGATGCTTGGAATGGAGAGGAACGAATGCAGGACATTACGGAGTTGATCGGTCCTAAACTGATGACTCGACAAGATTCTGGTGTCTACGGGGACATTGTCCAAAGCTATTTTGATGCGCCTACCGCGGGTGTGGAGGCTAGGTATGAGGTAGAACCCGGGGAACTGATCCACATGAAGATTGCTATTTCCTACACAAGTATCGCCAATGCCCGGGCTAACATGAATGCCGAGCTTGACCACTGGGATTTTGAAAAGGTTAAGAATGATGCTCAGAAAACGTGGAATGAGTGGCTGAGTAAGATTGAGGTATTTGGTGGTAGTCACGATCAGAAGATGAAATTCTACACTGACCTATGGCATGTGCTGCTCGGTCGGCATAAACTCAATGATGTGTCCGGAGATTACCCTGACTACACCCAGGGAGAGCGTGATTGGAAGTTTACGAATGCTAGGCTCAAAGTACGTCAACTTCCGCGCAACAAAGATGGATCGATGAAATTCAATATGTATAACTCAGATGCACTCTGGCTCACACAGTGGAACCTCAATGTGCTTTGGGGTTTAGCATGGCCTTCTGTGCTGGATGATTTTAGTGCTTCGATGCTACAGTATGCTGAGAACGGAGGACTTCTACCGCGAGGCGCCAATGCAGGAGGTTACTCTTACATCATGACGGGTAATCCTGCCACCAACATGCTCGTCAGCGCCTATATGAAAAACATGTTGACTAAAGTCGATCCAAAACGTGCTTATCAGCTGATGAAGAAGAACCATCTGCCAGGAGGGATGATGGGTGATACAGCAGAAGAACTTCAGTTCTACATTGATAATGGTTGGGCGCCTGGTAATGCAGGTAAGACCATCGAATGGGCTTTTCAGGATTGGTCACTCGCTCAAATGGCACGTAAGATGCGCCGCAATGCTGACTATCATGAGTTTAGTCGAAGATCAGAAAGCTGGAAAAACCTCTTCAATCCAGATTTGAACCTGTTGCTACCCAAAAAGGAAGATGGGACATGGCTCCATACCGAAGAACTCAACGGAGCAGGTTGGGTGGAAGCCAATGCATGGCAGGGGACATGGTCAGTGTCTCATGACATTCCTACACTCGCGGGATTGATTGGAGGAAATAATAAAGCTAGTGAAATGCTCAACTACGCTTTTGAGCAGGCAGAGCCAGATGATTTTGTATTCGGGTATGGGAGTGGCTATGTCAGCTATGCCAACCAGCCTGGCTGCTCTAATGCTCATGTTTTCAACTATCTTGGGAAGCCATGGTTATCGCAATATTGGGTGCGGCGCGTTAACGAGCAGGCTTACGGCGGAGTGACACCAGATGAAGGTTATGGAGGTCATGATGAAGACCAGGGTCAGATGGGTGGTGTGAGTGCTTTGATGTCAATGGGACTTTTTAGCCTAAAGGGCAATGGTTCGGTCAACCCACATTACGAGATTACAAGTCCGGTATTTGACAGGGTAGTTATTCACCTGGATCAAGACTACTATGAGGGGGAACAGTTTGAAATTGTCACTACAAACAACTCCGATGTTAACATGTACATCCAATCGGCCTTGCTCAATGGGCAAACACTGAGTGCTCCATGGTTTGCACATGAAGAGTACAGAAAGGGTGGTCGACTGACCATCAACCTGGGCCCTGAACCAAACAAAACCTGGGGCACAGGAGAAGCACCACCAAAATGATTTGACTGCAACAGATCACATAGCTAGTCCGGCCAATCCCATACCCTCAAGGAGGATAGGATGCATATTGCTAGGGATATTAATAGTGGGTGGCTTTGCTAGTTGTGAACAGACTGATTCCAAAGACCGGCCACTTTTGACATGGCTGAGTCCTACTCAGACTGGAATCGATTTTCGCAATGATATTGAGGTTTCCGACTCGATCAATATCCTCAACTACATCTACGCATTCAATGGAGGAGGTGTAGGTGTTGGAGATCTGAACAATGATGGTCTTGAAGACCTGGTTTTTTCAGGTAATCGAGTCCCTAGCCGGGTATACCTCAACATGGGAGATATGAAGTTTAAAGATATCACTGCCCTAAGTGGTGTCCATACGGAAACATGGTGTACCGGTATCAGCCTTGCCGATATCAATGGGGACGGACATCTCGATATCTATTTTAGTGTAGCTGGTGATCCCAACCCTGACAGACGAAAAAACTTACTATACCTCAATAAAGGTAATGCGAGATTTGAGGAAGTGGCTCAAGAGTGGGGTCTGGCAGATACAAGCTACACCACCCAAGCCGCCTTTTTAGATTATGATCGCGATGGTGACCTTGATCTCTATCTGCTCAACCATGACAATGATAGGGCTATTCTCAACACACCTCTCCCAAGGAAGCTGGCAGGTGAGAGCCCAACAACTGACAGGCTTTATCGCAACGATGGTTTCGGTCGTTTTGTAGATGTGTCCACCTTAGCAGGAATATCTGTAGAGGGATATGGCTTGGGCGTCACTATCAGTGATATTAACTCTGATGGCTGGCCTGATATCTACGTGTCAAATGACTTCATCAGTAATGATATCATGTATGTCAATCAGAAGGATGGCACTTTCAAGAATGTAATTTCTAAAGCCATCCGTGAACAATCATACAATAGCATGGGCAATGATGTGGCAGACTTTAATAATGATGGTCTCATGGACATTGCGGTAGTAGACATGCTGTCTACAGATCCTGTTAGAGAAAAGATGATGGCAGGCTCGATGAACTATGACAAGTTTATGTTGATACGCAGCATGGGCTATGAGGATCAGTTCGTGCGAAATACGCTCCAGCTTAATCGAGGTGGTATGCATTTCTCGGAGATAGGGAGATTTGCAGGTATTCACAGGACAGATTGGAGTTGGGCACCACTGCTGGTGGATTTGGACAATGATGGTTTGAAAGACCTCTATGTCTCCAATGGCTATCTGAGGGACATCACCAACAAGGACTTTATCGACTATAACAACAACCTCTCAATGTTCAAATCGACTGATCAGGCTGATAAAGAGGCGTTATTACGTATTGATCAGTTAGAACCACTTGATGCCATCAATGCTGTATTTCGTAACACCGGTCAACACAGTTTTGAGCCTATGATTAACTCCTGGAGTGGAGCCAGGGTCTCACTGTCAAATGGCGCTGCATACGCAGACCTTGATAATGACGGTGATTTGGATATGATTTTGAACAACCTCAATGAAGAGGCAACAATTATCCGGAATGACCTGCAACTCTCCAACTATCTTCAAATCAACCTCGTAGGCCCAAAGCATAACTCTGTGGCAATAGGTGCGAAGGTCAAAGTTACAAGTGCCTCAACAGAGCAGTGGATTGAACATTCACCTGTCCGGGGCTATATGTCATCAGTATCTGCAATCCTTCATTTTGGATTGGGAGAAGATACTCTTGTACATCAGCTGGAGGTACATTGGCCAGATTCGAAGATCACCCGACTAAGCAATATATTGTCAAATCAACGAGTGATACTGCGATACCCTGATGCTCAGCCTACACAGGAATCTGATAATACACCCCTCACTTCTGGTCATTTTGTCGATGTAGCCAGTCAGGTCGGTATTACCCTGGAGCTTGATCAACCTGCATTTGATCAGTTCAAGCGTTTTCCACTTTTTCCTTATAGAAGGCCGGATGAGAAGTTGGCACTGGCTGTTGGGGATTATGATAACAACAATTTCGATGATTTTGCTATTGGTGAGGTCAACGACTCGTTGTTTATCTACTATCAGCAGCCTGATGGACATTTTATCAAAGAAGGTTGGTCAAGCTCCAGGAGTTTGATAGATCTTCAGACCATTACAGATGATAATGGAGAACCTATGGGGCTCCTAGCACTTCATTCATCGGGGTTATATTTATATCCCTATGCCATGTATGGCATTTTGGCTACAGAGCCTGTTGAACTGATGAGAGGTAGGGACCTGACAGCAGTGTCTGTTACGGATTATAATGAAGACGGACTGCAGGACATCCTCTATGCATCCAGTCATTGGTTCCCGGATTTTAATATGACCTCAGAGATTGGTTTGTTCACGTTGAGTACAGATATGAGAGTCAATTTTTCTAATGAGGTACTGCCCTTCAAGAGAATTGATGGTTTGATCACCGACATCAAGTGGGCTGATTTTACAGCTGATGGACGACCTGATATTGTGATTGTGGGTGAGTGGATGGAGCCGGTTTTTTTGGAGAATACAGAAGGCAAGTTTGACCGGATTGATCCATTTGATGGCAAGAGCCATATGTCTGGTTGGTGGAGCAAAGTATTGGCTTCAGATGTCGATGCAGATGGAGATACTGATTTGATACTCGGAAATAGAGGCCTCAATCATGGCTACAGGGTGGATGCATCTGATCCTGTCTATCTCCATTTGGTGGATATCAATGGAGATGGTGCCAAAGAGACAATGATGACATACACTGTTAATGGACAAGAGACCTTTCAGGTAGATCGTGAAACATTACTCCGGCGTTTTCCCTTTTTGACCAGACTGTTTCCAAACCACCACAGCTATGCCTCTGCGAACACGGAAGAAGTCATTCAGCAATTAAATCCTCACAAAACGCTGTTGGTCAATGAATCGGCCTCCTATTTTTTGAAAAATGAAGGTGGTAGGTTAGTTGCCAGTCTTCTACCACATGAGGCCCAGTTGTTTCCGGTAGGCGATGGGCTAGTGCACGACCTTGACCGAAATGGTCATAATGAAATCCTGCTTGCAGGAGGCATAGGCGTTGCAGAGAAAGACGGCAGGAGTTATGGAAATGCCATGCCAACACTGCTGACTTTTGATGAGGAGCATTTTTCGCACAGTGAGGTGAAACCGCCCACCATATCCAGCGATATCCAATCCATCGCCCTGTTAAAAGATCCAAATGACCATTGGCTGCTGGTAGTAGCAGCGCAAGGAGAAGAGCTGGCCCTGCTCCGATATTGTGAAGGCAAAAAATGAGATCATCAATAATCCCATACGATCAGGTGATTGTATAGTGATTAAACATACGCGATAACTCGCCTGTCAAAACAATAACAACTACAATTATGAGAAGAAATCTATTATGGGTCCTCGGTATGATGACCGCAGTTTCATTGGTATTCACCTCTTGTGGTGATGATGACGATCCACCACCAGTAGCTCCTGAAGTCTCAATAGATAACTCATCTGCCAGTGGTGACATAGGAGATGTAATAACGGCAACCATCTCCGGTGAATTGGATGGTGCATTCGCCAAAATGGAAATATCCAAGTTCATAGGAACCGCTCCTGACACTGACTATGGTACCAATGGTGTATTAGAGGTCACTAGTGGATTGCCATATAACTTTAGCTATACTATTGGTACAGAGGGTATTGAAAATCCTATCAGATTCAACTTCTTGGTAACAGACGCCAACGACCTGACCGATGAGGTAGATCTTGTTATCACAACAAACGCTTCTAATGAGCAATTGCTGGTGTCCTTTAATTGGAGATATTCTTCTTTGATCTGGGAGGGAGCAGAAAGTATACTGCCTTGTGAAGAGGACAATGTTTTCAGCTTTGAAGCGGATGGATCAATGAGTGTTGACTATGGCGCACTGACTGGTGAAGGAGGAGGATCATGTGACTTTGATGGGTTTGCCATCTATGATGGTTGGGCGATGAATGCTGCACAAGATACACTCCAATGGTTTAGGGCTGATGCCTTCACAGGAGCTGCTACTGACACAGTCACTTATTCGATCAAGGAATTCACCCAATCGCAGTGGGTAGCTGATGAAACCAACATATTTGGAGTGTTTGAATATACTTATACTGCGGTCCCTAAGAATTAAAGAAGCTGCATAGATCGATTAAGATCTGAATTGGTTAGAGACCAATTGAAGTAAACGTATAACTAATCTGATTTTAGAAGAGAGCAGCGAAGTGTTGCTCTCTTTTTTATTGTACCACCTGACCATTATGAAGAACCTATCTCTCTTACTGACTATTGCTCCTTTGTTTAACCTTACGAGCCAATCTGCCTTTGTGGAATCATCACATCAATTGGGTATAGATCATTACCATCGGGGGCTTATGGGCGGTGGAGTGGCTATATTTGATTTCAACAACGATGGATTCCAGGATATTTACCTGACAGGAGGACAGTTTGCTGATAAACTTTACAAAAACAATGGTAACGGCTCCTTCACAGATATCACAGCTTATGCAGGTCTTGATACTACTGCTTTTCACAATACTATGTCAGTTACGACCGGTGATATCAATAACGATGGGTGGAGGGATATTTTTATAGGAACGGATCAGGCCAGGCATAATCTCTTGTACCTCAATAATGGTAATGGGACATTTAGCGAGATATCACAGTCTGCGGGACTTGACTTGCTTGAGTGGGCCATGGGTGCTGTATTTACAGATATCAATCTGGATGGTCGGCTTGATCTATACATAGTCAATTATATCCGGTCGCAACAGGCATTACTTGATGATCAGGGAGAGGTGAATGGTTTTGCTCATGACTGCTTTCCCAATCGCCTGTATTTGAATAATGGAGACCTTACCTTCACTGATGTGACTTTCGAATATGGTGTTGGAGATATAGGCTGTGCCTTAGCCGTAATGGCGACTGACCTTAATGAAGACTACCTATCTGATCTTTATGTGGCCAATGACTTTGGTGCCTGGGTATCCCCCAACGAGGCACTACTCAACAACCGTTCTGGTCAAGGATTTGAACCTGTCGGCCCGGACATAGGAATGAATGCCGGTATTTATGCCATGGGTATTGCAGAAGGCGATTATAATTTTGATGGTTTGATGGATTATTATGTGACCAACCTTGGTCGCAATGTCCTCTATCAACATCAAACTGATGGTACATATGAAGACGTTACCACAAATGCGGGTGTTGAAAGTACTATCGCCATACAGGACTTTGCCACTGGTTGGGGCTGTGCATTTATCGATTATGATCATGATGGTGATGAAGACCTATTGGTCAGTAATGGATGGGTGCCTGCGGCTGCCTTCATTGGCAATGATGTAGAGGACCCTAACAGACTATTTGAGAACCTCGGTGACGGCACTTTTGCTGATGTATCGTCATCAGCAGGATTCGAAAGCCCATTGCATAGTCGTGGGTTAGCGGTTGGAGATCTGGACAATGATGGAGATCAGGATGTGGTAGTAGCCAACGTAGCTCAAACCGATGGAGAAGCGCATACGTTGGTTTATCTGAATCAAGAGAGTAGCGAACAACATTGGCTTAAAGTCCTGCTTGTTGGTCACCAGGCTAATCATGATGGTATAGGAGCTAAAGTGAGGGCTTATGCCGGAGAGCGACAATGGGTCGAAGAAGTCCATGGAGGTTCATCACATGCCTCGCAGCATAGTACTATACTGCATTTCGGACTTGGTGCTTACTCTACGCTTGACTCGGTGGTGGTATTCTGGCCCGGGGGTAAGAGGCAGGCTTACCAGAATATGGATGCAGACCAACTCATTTTGATTGAAGAGGATGTCTCGGGTTATCTAATAGCAGGGTGTACGGATGTTTCCGCTCAGAATTATAATGTAAGTGCTACATTCGATTATGGCTGCTTTAGAGAAGTCGTGGGCTGTATGGATCCTACAGCCACGAACTTCAGCTTATCTGCGAATAGAAGCTCTGATGATTGCGAGTACGAGGAAGAGGTCATTACAGCACTGAAGGCACTAAGTGGCGGCAGTTTTGCTATCTATCCAAATCCAGTAAACCAATACTTAAACGTTCGTGATCAGCAATACTTACAACAAGAAGTAAGTATTGAGATAATGGACCTTTCAGGTAAGGTACTGACCTCAGATACTTTTAATGGACAATATCAATGGAACCGGGGAGCGATACAAGCAGGGATATATCTTTTGAACTTACGAAGTAGACATGGTACCTATACACAAAGGATTATACTGCGTTAGTTCTTTGGACCATTATAAGCCTGGGCTACCTGACGAGAGGCACCGAGACCTTTGATTCCTAGTTCTACCACATCACCAGGCTTCAAGTATTGTGGTGGGTCAAAGCCCATGCCTACCCCAGGAGGAGTGCCGGTTGAGATCATATCTCCAGGTAGTAAGGTCATGAATTGTGATATATAGCTGACCACTTCATCCACCTTGAAAATAAATTCGCGCGTGCTGCTGTTCTGTTTGGTTTGCCCGTTTACCTTTAGCCACATGTCCAGGTTGTTGGGGTCATCAATTTCATCTTTGGTGACTAGCCATGGCCCTACCGGGGAAAAAGTATCGCAACTCTTGCCTTTGACCCACTGTCCGCCTCGCTCAATTTGAAAGGCTCGTTCGCTGTAGTCATTGAAAAGAGTATACCCAGCGATATGGTCATAAGCCTCTGATTGTTCGATGTACTGCGCTTTTTTGCCAATGACAACATTTAGCTCTACTTCCCAATCAGTTTTCACACTGTTTTTGGGAATGATTACCGGGTCGTTAGGTCCGCAAATCGATGTGGTAGCTTTAAAAAAGAGAATCGGCTCTTTGGGTATTTTCATTCCTGCTTCCTTTGCATGATCAGCATAGTTGAGACCCACGCAGATGATCTTGCTAGGGTCTTTTATAGGTGGCCCCAATCGGGTATCACCGGGTATAGTAGGAAGTTTTTCTAACCCTTGATTCATGACCTCTTCAACTTTTTGTAAACCTCCTGAGTCGAGAAAAGCACGATCATAGTCTGTCACAATACCACTTAGGTCTTTCCTGATACCCTCTTTCGTTTCTATTCCTGGCTTTTCCTCACCAGGATTCCCAAATCTTATCAGTCTCATTATCTGTTATGTACTTTTAGTTCTGGTTTACATTCATGTATTGAGTGTCACAAACCCTCCATCAATGTAGTAGTTGCTACCTGTCAAGAAACTGGCTTCATCCGAGCAAAGGTAAAGTGCCATATGAGCGACCTCTTCGGGTTTTCCCATTCTGCCGATAGGCTGGGTTTTGGACAACTTTTCAAACATTTCCTTTTCTTGACCGGGATAGTTAGTAGCGAGATATCCATCTACAAAGGGTGTATGGACACGGCCTGGTGATATACTGTTGCAGCGTATACCATGATCGATGTAGTCCTTGGCAATGCTGTATGTTATGCTAAGTATGGCCCCCTTTGTCATGGAATATGCAAATCTTGACTCGATTCCTACGACAGCTGCTACGGAAGCCATGTTCAGAATGCAACCTTTTCCTCGAGGCTTCATTTTTCTAATGGCGGCCAGACTACAGTTGTAAGCACCCTTGACATTGATATTGTAGAGACGGTCTATTTCCTCCTCGGTGGTTTCTTCAATATTGCCTATGCTTGCCACACCGGCATTATTGACCAGTATGTCCACTGATCCTGTCTTATCAGAAATACTCTCAAAAACCATCTTTACTGTCCTCTGATCAACTATGTCACAATGAAAATAGGCGGCTGAGCCACCTGTATTGATGATCTCATTGACAGTGGACATTGATGGTTCATCATTTACATCAAGTATTATAACACTAGCTCCCTGGTGTGCAAAAACCTGAGCTATGGCTTTGCCGATTCCACTACCTCCTCCAGTGATGACAGCTGTTTTTCCAGTAAGGTCAAATACATTTTTCATCTATTGCAAATAACGTGATTTGAGTTTGATAAACCTGGGCCTGTAGATATGCGCGTTTTTTTGAATATCGTTCCAGAAATCAACCGTGATAGTATTATAGCTGATCAGCAACTCACCTGGAGCGGACAGGTTAGGGTGTGCCTTGGCGTTATATGGCAGCAAGCCAGGTGGTTCATTGATCTCAGGTGTCGTCCATACCTCATGTGTTGGACCAAAAGGTCCAACCGGGCTTAAGCCCACCTTGACACCAACCTTATCAGAAATACCCATTACCTGGAAGGTCAACAGGTATCGCCCATCATTCAAGGGAGTAACACTGAGTTCGTTAGAGACATTGTCCGTAATACCAGTCAACTGATCTATGTCACTGCTCCACGCATTACCTGTCCAGTATTCCCACTGGTCAAACTGTTCAAAACTCACCGGTTTTACCCTTGCTGCGACTAGATGCTTATTAGGACCGATGGACCCATAAACATAAACGAATCCATCGGGTGTTGGTGCCCCAGACCATTCTGTGTTAACAAGTATACCAGCACCTAAGTCACCTTCACCAAGACTGTCCCATGTGTAGTGAAAAGGTGTGGTCAACTGCTCATACCCATCGAAAGGGGGTGAGCTAGGGTCGGATATCGAGAGCAGGCTTACATTCTCCACGACGAAATCGAAAACATTTGGGCCTGTCATGGAAACATGATAAGCGAAGAGGTGAAGCTTATCGTTTAACTCCTGATTGATAAAACCATCACCCATCCAGTAGTATTGACCGGGTTTGGCATTAGCATTATCAGGAATGAAGAAGGAGGTAGGTTGTCCGTTATCCTTCTGCTTGTAATGAAACTTGATGTCATACGCTGTTGGTGTGTGACCTTCAATATAAGCCACAGTATTGTTGACCATTGTATTTCCCGTTAGTGGAGCATTATTGTCACCCACTTCACCTATATAGGTATCACTGAAAATGAGGAGTGTCTTGTTATTGTTTTTGTTTCCGGGTAGGTCCGCCCCTGATAGTGGAATAGAAAAAATGCCATCAGCACCAAACCAGCCTGACTTGCGATAAAACAGGCCGGTCCATTCAGGAGCAGGCTCGGAGGTGTACTCAAACACAAACGGGTCTTCTTGTGTGATCGGTTGAGCCACGTCTTTTGGTGACTCAGCAGGCTTCTTTTGGCAAGCGATTAAGCTGAAGCCCAGCAATAGAACAATGATATTTACTTGATTCATAGTTATGGTTTATCTCCAATTGCCAACACGGATGAAGTAGGGTCGATAGTAGTCTGCATTGGCAAACAGGTCTTGAAAGTTGAAACTATTGATGTTGTAGGAAATCAGTAGTTCATCATTTTCGGTGAATTGGGGATGGACAAAAGAATTGTAAGTCCAGCGATCCCCTCCAGTCTCTGGTGTGCAGTAGATCGTCCGTTGATTACCCCAAGGGCCAACCGGGGTTGGAGAATCCCAGATGTAGATCTCATCACCAAACAGAAAATGATGTGTGATTAGATAGTAGTGTTCATTGTCTTTGAAAACTGCAAACTGCTCTGAAACATCGTTCATCAATGGTGAACTGGATGCTATATCAGCTACCCAACTGGTTCCGTCATAGTATTCCCATGCATTTCTGAGGTCCCCGTTTGCAGAGCGTGCTATATTGGCGAATTTTTGTAGGTTACCTGATTCAGCACCATAGATATAGATATAGTTATCATCTTCTACCACGCATGAGCCGAAAGCTATCGTGGGCTCCTCGATCCGGTGAGTGATCGATATCAACTCCAGTTCGGGTAAGGTAAAAAGTGCCAGATCGATCCTGGCATACTCAAATCCGAAGATCCCACCCTCTCCGGTCGGACGGAAGGCAGAGAGTAGCACCTGTAAAGTATCATTGACGATAGTGCCATCTGTAGGCCAGTACCACCAGCCGGGCTCGTCAGGACTGACAAATGCAGAACCATCACTTTTCACAAAAGTGGTCAACTCTTCTCCATCCTGAATGACAAAAGTATTGCGAGATAATGGTCCTCCGGGACGTGACCGGTCAGGGCGTACCGTACCCAAAAAGGTGTCTCCAAACAGCCAAAGTGTCCGTCCATCCGGTAATGGAATGGAATAAGTGGCATCACCTCCTGTCCAGCCATCGCCATATCTGGTGAATAGCGAAATGAACTCCTCGCTGCGCGCTACGATAAATGTGCTGTCACCACACTCCACCGGCTGAGGTTCAGGTGTTGGATCTACTGGCTCAGGCTCCTCTGGTAGGGTTGGCTCTTCAGGTTCCTCTACAGTATCATCGGGCACAAAGGGATAAAAACTCTCATCGGTAAAATCTTCCGTCTCATCCTCCACGCAACCCAATGCCATCACCATTGAGCAGACGATGAGAAGATGTTTTATATGTGACTTGCCAGACATTACTTATCATACAAATAGATGTGTTGGACGTATGCTCTAAAAACGCTTAAAATTCTGCTTTAGACCGTTCTTATTGATTGCTGAAATTATCATTAATAGTTCCTTTGTACTACTTGATTGTAATAGACTAATAACGCAGAAAGAATGATCAACCTTGGCCTTGGGCTATATAAATCAATACTGACAGATGACAACTTCCGCTTTGCCAAGCAGGCGGGAGCGACGCATATAGTCGTGCAACTAGTGGATTATGTAAAGGGAGGAGATAACCCTTCGCTAACGCAGAACTATCTTGGGGGCTGGGGTACCACGCAGAATGAAAATAAGCCCTGGACCTACGATCAACTAAAAGCGCTTAAGCAGCAGATCGAGAGTCACGGCCTCATATGGGAGGCCATCGAAAATTTCGATCCCACGCACTGGTATGATGTATTGCTGGATGGTCCAAAGAAGGACGAACAGCTAGAGCAGATCAAACGGACCTTGCAGTATATGGGAAAACTTGATATTCCTGTAATGGGCTATTACTTCAGTCTGGCAGGAGTATGGGGATGGACGGGAAAACCTTCAGGCAGGGGAGAAGCGCGATCCATAGAGTTTGAGGCAGGCGCCATTGATATGCAGCAGCCTATTCCGGTAGGTATGGTCTGGAATATGACCTATGATCCTGAACAGGATGGTGCGACACTAGCTCCTGTTAGCCGGCAGGAAATATGGCAAAGGCTGGAATACTTTCTTGATAGGATATTACCGGTAGCTGAAGAGAATAATGTAAAGCTGGTAGCGCACCCTGATGACCCTCCAATGCCGGAGCTGAGGCAGACTGCCCGACTGTTCTATGCGCATAAGGAATATGAAAAGCTGCTGAGTCTTAATAATAGCCCTGCGAATGGGTTTGAGTTCTGTATGGGAACACTCCAGGAGATGACTGATGGAGATATCTATGACCTGTTGGATCGGTATTCTAAGACCGATAGGATTGGCTATATTCATTTTCGAAATGTTATTGGCAAGGTGCCTCATTACAGAGAGGCCTTTGTTGATGAGGGAGACATTGATATGATCAGAGCATTAAGGATACTCAATAAGAACAACTGGGACGGTGTGCTGATACCTGACCATACACCTGAGATGACCTGTGGAGCACCCTGGCACGCTGGCATGGCCTATGCTCTTGGATTTATGAGAGGAGCCATCAAATCTCTAAGTGATGAGTAGATTAAGGTTTCCTACCGGAAAATGCCGTATCTCAGATGACTGGTCCTACAAGGATATGCCGGTCGTTTATATGGAAAACGACTATATCAAAGTTGGTATTTTGGTAGGCAGAGGTAGTGATATTTTTGAGTTTATCTACAAGCCAGCGTCCCTCGATTTTATGCTTCGATTGAACAAGGGGATAAGGAATCCGAATCAGGATTTTACCCAGGTGAGAGGAACTTCAAATCAGTTTGAAGATTACTATTATGGAGGCTGGCAGGAAGCACTACCCAATAGCCCAGGATTTAATTATCGAGGGGCTTCTTTGGGACAACACGGTGAGATTGCCATGATCCCATGGAAGCATGCGATTGTTGAAAATACAGATCAGCGAATAGCGCTTAAGCTATGGGTGCGCCCACTGCGTGTGCCTGTTTACTTGGAGAAGACGATATCAATGGAGTATGATTCTCAAGGGATCCACATCAGCGAGCGGTTGGTAAATGAGTCTCGTACAGACCTGGACATTATGTGGGGGCATCATATAGCTTTTGGCCTTCCCTTTTTGGACCAAGGAGCACGAGTGTTGACCAACGCAAAACATTTCAAAGCCGAGTTAGCTATGCCTGATCATCGAAGGTTTAAGCCAGGTAAGGAGTACAATTGGCCTAATGTGATGGATAAACATAACAAGCCAGATGATGCCAGCCAAATACCAGCTTACAGCGCTTCTCCTTACAGTGATCTGGCCTATTTATCAGGCTACCCTAAAGATGCCAAGTATGCACTTTGGAGTGAGCAAGAGCAGATAGGCTTTGGTGTAGAATGGGATGCTCGCGTCTTTTCGCACCTGTGGTACTGGCAAGAGCGATATGCGACGCAGGATTCCCCATGGTGGGGTGACGCTTATGCGGTGGGATTGGAGCCCTGGACTTCAGCATGGACTAGCGAACCTGATCAGGCGATCAAGCGAGGAGAATGGTTGAATATAAAAGCAGGCGTTGCTCTTGATACCCAGTTGCTGGCGGGTGTCGTTACGAGCGAACCAGATATTTAAGTTGACTAAAACGATTATCACATGCATCCATTATTAGAAAAAGCTACGGTATTTGCGGAGGGACTTGATCATCCCGAGTGTATTGCTGAGCATCCGAACGGTACGCTATGGGCCGGGGGTGAGGCCGGCCAGATCTATCGAATATCAAGTGATGGCGCTACAGTGGAGGAAGTAGCCAATACGGGTGGGTTTATTCTCGGAATAGCGTTTAACCCTGCTGCTAAGTGGATGATCATCTGCGATCTTGGCCAGAAATGTCTATGGAAGCTGGACATGGCTTCTTTGGAACTGAAGAAGTTTTCTGATGGTACTGATAATAGAAAGTTTAATATTCCGAATTATGCGGTGTTTGATACAAGAGGCAATCTCTATGTAACTGAGAGTGGAGAGTTTAGGGAAGTTACTGGGTGTATTATGAAGTATACACCAGATGGTACCGGTCATATCTGGCATCAAGGCCCTTTCAATTTTGCTAATGGGTGTGCCTTAAGCCCTGACGGAGACTATCTCTACATTGTGGTTAGTTTCCTTCCAGGTATTGAACGGGTTGCAATCAATGTTGACGGCAGTGCCGGGTCACGTGAGGTATTCTGTACCCTACCGGAATCGGTACCCGACGGATGTGCGTTTGACGCAGCAGGCAATCTGTTTGTCTCTTGCTATGCTCCTAACAAGATTTACAAAGTGACGCCTGATAGAGCAGCTTCTGTTTTTATTGATGACTGGGAAGCGCATACCTTATCCAACCCGACGAACATAGCTTTTGGTGGGCCTAAGATGGATCAGATATTCACCGCCAACCTTGGACGCTGGCACATCACTAAAATTGATGCTGGTATCAAAGGGTTACCTTTACCTTCACACCAATAATGATCATGAATACTAGGCGAATAGCACTCATCACAGGCGGAGCAAAGGGAATTGGCGGTGCGTGCAGTCGGCTATTTCACCAAAACGGATGGCAGGTAGCCATTCTCGATGTAGATAATCTTGGTGGACAGCTAGCAAATGAGTTGGGAGAAGGAGCAATGTTTATTCATTGTGATGTCTCGAAAGAAGCGCAAGTCAAGTCGGCTATTGAAGAAATTAAATCAGAGTTTAATGGCATCCATGCCCTAATTCATAGCGCTGGAATCCAGCGTTACTCGACCGTGACAGAAACTAGTGAAGAGGAATGGGACCTGGTAATGAATGTTAATCTCAAAAGCGCCTTTCTCTGTGCCAAGCATGCCATACCTCAAATCCAAGAAGCCGGAGGAGGTCTGGTGGCCTTGGTATCGAGTGTACAAGCATTTATCTCACAAAACAACGTAGCACCGTATACCACTTCTAAGACGGCTATGCTAGGCCTTACCAGAAGTATCGCAGTAGATTATGGTCCTAAGATCCGCAGTGTAGCCATCTGTCCGGGTACTGTGGATACGCCAATGTTCAGGTCTTCGATTGCCCAATCCCCTGATCCCAATGAGGTCTACCAGGAGTGTGTTGACATGCACCTATCCCAGCGTATTGGCACACCCGAAGAAATTGCGGAATTGATCCTGTTCCTGGCTGAAGGGAAAGCCTCGTTTATCACCGGTCAGGCTATTCGTATCGACGGAGGCTTGGGCATCAAGATTGGTGGTAGTAAGAGGGATTGAGGCAGCCTACAACCCTCCAAGGGTTGTCATGCGAATACCAGCTGAAATAAGAGCCCGCGTATAGCTAGCCAGATGAACCCTTGGAGGGTTAGCTCCATCACTTCTTAGCACCCAGAGAAAAGTCTTTCCTTTCCCAAAAGAACACAGGTTGGTAGCGCGAGAAGGTATGCTGGTAAGTGCTATCAATGGTGAGGATGGTGGACTCAAACCATCGCCATTGCCAGTTGTAGTCTGACCAGGTGATAATTACTTGATCAGTTATATCCTCAGAGGGGTAGTAAAGGTCAAGGTAAATAAGGCTTTTGGGATCAGGCTGCTCATCGATTTCCGCCTGGAGAGATCTGAAGCCTCTGAGCTGAGGTATTAGCTTGGTATGGCCATTCACAATAGGATTGTAATGATTGAAATAGTCCAGGGTCTGATGCTCATCAAAACCTTGTTTGGCTTGACCTGTCAATACTTGATATTCCTGGTAAGGCAGGGTCAACTCATGTCTGATCCCGAATGGCGTGATAGAGAAATAGGAACTCGTTAACCTGGATGGGTTGACTTCAGGTTGATTGTTTGATGAATACAACGTAAAAGGTTGACCGGGGCTGAGTTCTACATCTGCCACCAGCTTATCGCCATTGCTATAAGCTGAGAGAAAAGTGACAGAGGGTATACCAATCTTATGATCATCAAACTTCTGATGAAAGATGAGCTTCTCCCAGTTGACATCTTTGAGTGTGGCGGTCAACTTATATTGAATACTATACTTCATCAAGTCCATAACACCGATTTCCGAACCTGTCAGTTCGTGAGTATTAACCGAAGCAAGAGAGAACGCAATGCGTTCTCCCTGCTCATCTATCATGAAGAAGTAGTATTCAATGATCTCGGAATGTTTTTGTGCAAGAGACTTTAAGGTGTCAACAGCGTAATTATATGCTCCGTCATGCTCCAGATGATGGAAATAGATCAGGTCTTCCGCAAGTACTTTGAAGCTGGCAGTAATTTGGTCTCCATTGATCCGCACATTGACCCAGGTGAGCGATACCGGATGGCACCAGCCAGCAAATGACACCAGCATCAAAGCTCCAATTAGCCATTGCCTCATGGCAGTTCTGCACGAATGGTCAATATCTCCCAGGGGACCATATTTAACCCAGTTTCGACAACTTCACCACGCTCCTCCAGAGGACTGCTAAGTAAGACTTCCGCTGGTGTTATTGACCCCCATTCAATCGCAATTGAATTAGACTGATCGCTACTATTAAAAAGTCGGATCATCCAGGCTTCTCCATCCGCGCTAGGTTTGAAACTACTGACTAATATTTCTTCACTGCCGTTGATCCTAAAAGGTGATTCGGGTACGTTTAAGGACTTGTCAATAGGTAAGACAAGCAGAGGAGTTGTCTGCTCCATTCCCAGTTTCTTTGCTTCTGCTTTATTGAAAGCATTATGGGGTTCTAAAACGTACCGAAAAGTGATCTCACCTTCCTGATGCGCTTTGTAATTGACAAACCAGGCATTGTTCATCACCCAGGAGTAAAGTCGCTGTGAAGGGGTGTATGTTTTTATCCAGGGCCGGGTTTTCATGTCTGTCATCCATTGCTGGCCATACATATCGCCAATCTCCCAGATGGGTGCGTCAGGTGTGGCTATGGTGATCCCCACTTCTTGGTTGGAGACATCCATAAATCGTTGTGCTGAAAAGAAGTTGAGATTAGCACCTTTCAACTGATTTTCTGCTGGCGACATAACTGACCATGGGATGTCAACACTCACCTTTCCGTTGGGTACCCGCAGGGGAAAGGAGAAGCGCACATTTTCATTCTCAATGATTTTTAGCTTATCCACCATATTGGTGAGATAGACCTGATCAAGACCATGAACCAAGGTAATTTCCTGGGTGTAGCTGTTTGCACCTTCGCCTTGACTCTTTATGCTTAGGGTTGAAACGAGCGATCCTTCTTCAGTAATGGTTAGTTCAGGACTGTGGTGTTGGCTTAGATTTTCTTTGACCAGTCCTGAGTACCAGTAGGTATTGAAGCCTGTGCTGTCCTCCGCGTCAATGAACTGATGATCTTGCCGCTTATCTAGCAAAGTGGTGATGTTACCGGAGGACTCATCAATTGTAACAGCAAGAACACTGTTATCTATGGTATTGGCTGATATGTTAACTGAGCCTTGAGGTTTGGCTTTGCCCTTTTTTACGAAATACTTCACTGCCCCAAATGCTGGAACATCCGTAGCAACGAATGCCAGTTCTCCACTATTAAGAAATTGCGTGGGTCGGTTTTTTCCGTTTTTATCTGTGATCCGATACCCGGGGAGTGACCATTCCGCCGGTAGGCGAACTAACTCTGACCTATCCCAGGATAGGGTGTTGATGACCTGAATGGCTTCAACCGGCTCATCTGTCGTTGGAGCGAGATGGTCAATTGCCTGTCTCGTAAGCTCGTCAGCCGATTGTCGAGCATCAAGTGTGAACCCTTGTTTGACTCTCCAGAGGCTCTTGGTGAACTCACTTTCAGGGTCTGACTTACTGATATTTGCTCCCCAGGTATGCTCTGAGAAGAGTACGATGTTCTTCCAGGCTTCATCGAACTGGTCTTTTGGAAAGCTCTTTGGATTAGTCATCGCCCAGAGTGTTTCTGCCTGTACGAGCCGATCTGCTGTATTCTTATTGAGAGCTGTCTCAGTCGCGGAGGAAGCTACCCCATCTTCCCAGTAGGGTGTGAAGTCACCTGTGGCCTCTGGTATCTGATCCTCGTATTTCGCCTCAAAGTCTTTCATCATCTCCATGGTAGTGGCAATGCGAAATTTTGGCCATTCGTATTTTTCATTCCACGCTTTGAAGAAATCGGGCATGTCCGGATCAGGCGGACCATTGTCATTGCCAATGTTATAGCGCAGTTGCACTATGTCGTAAGGGTATTTTTGGTCATCTAATTCATTGAGAAAGTTGAGTACGGGGGTGCCTCCGGCGTTACTGATGTTACCCATGAGCCAGGAGTGAAACCATGAGTAACCGTGTGAGCTCATCCAAAATAGGATCTTCTCCTTACCTGATGGAGACTTCCAATAAAATGGTACGTCCCCCCAGGCCTCTAAAGTATGTCCGACCTGGTATCCTCCGTGAGCGAGTTGCGGCATATGATTGGGACCTACCGATAAATAGTTGATACCGGTCTGAGCCAGTCCGGGAACGATACCCCAGGTGTAGCCAGGCACATCCGTGATCATGGCCGATTGGATATCAAATCCATACTCATTAGCCAATTGATTGGCAAACAGCGTGTTGTTAAACATCTCCTCTTCGGTCTGTATACCTGTGAGCACACTACCATAGAGTGCATCGATACCAATTGTGCCATTTTCTACGGCATCAATGAATTTTTCCTTACGCTCAGGGCCCACCTGCTTTAGGTATCCATCAAGTACCCAGCTGATCTCTGCATTCCATTTGTATCTTGACCGTTCGGGGTAATCGGCTGTCTTCTCAGCCAAATCGATAGCCAGGTCGAGGTTCTTCCATTGTAGTTCGGCCACTTCTGACTGCTTATGTGTAAAGCCAATGTCGACATGCGAGTGAGGCAAGAAGTAGACTTCAAACTGTCTTACTGGTTTAAGCCTCACTTGCTCAGATAGTGTGGCCTTTCCCGCTACCGCAATATCCAGGGTTACCGTTTTAACTTGCTCAACGGGATCAACCAATAGATATATTTGATTGCCGCCTGGTTTGAGTGACTCAGTCAACATTGCCTTACCATCTATAGAGAAATTGGCTTCTGTAGGAGCGCCGAGATGAGTAAGGTCTATCATGATGCTTTGCTTTGGGCCTGTTTCAGTTTTGAGAATAGTAGGCTCGGCCAATACCTCAAGGTTTTCTTCTACGGGATTCTGAATGGCCATATAGTAATCCCGATCATTAGACTTAACCTCTTCTAGCGCAATATTGACCGGTTTACCTTTAGTGACCTGACCTACCGGAATATTGAGGATCATATAGCCAAACAGATCACCGTGGGCTTTGCCGACAAAGGTGGTTACGAAAGAGAGTTCTATTCCGCTAGGAGAGGTATAAGACCAGTCCTGAGGTGCATCAGGCTGATAAGTATTGAAGGAGAGCAGCTTCTCATCTTCTATGTATATGTCAAAAGTTGATTTGTGCTCTTCGGCGGTACGTGCATAGCCACAGGACCAGACGAAGGAGGCGTAAGGTGAACTATGATCCTCGGTAACAGATGCGGTTTCAAAAACGATTTTACCGTACTTCCTGTTTTCGCCCAGATAGAGTACGATATTCTCTTCCTTGAGAAATGGAAAGAAGTCTAATTCCGTACCCTCAACAGTATTGACAAAGCCTTGGTAGAATGAGTCTGCCTTGACTGGCCAGGGGTTAGAGAGTTCTTCGACCTGCTGAGCGAATACAATGATGGACTGTAAAAGGCAAACAGCGAACAGTAGAAAGCGACTTAAGGAAACGGACATGGTTCGTATTTGATTGGGACACATTAATAGGTTCAGGCCCGGTATTGAGACTGAAATAGTACAATCAATGACTAAGAGTGGATTATTGGAAACAACCTACTCTTCTTGTATTCCATGACGTTTGAAGTCTAACAAGGGAATATATAAGCCCAAAAACTCAGGTTTTAGTCTTTGAGGTAATGGCTTTGTATTTTAACCAAATCATGCGCCGATATATCTTAAGGGCTTTTGAAAAAGTCTTTACGGGATGATACAGAAGATTTTTTCTAAGGGGTATTACATGAGGTGGACGGTACCTATAAGTTTCGTTAAGGGTTTTGCCTGATCGATAGTATTTATTGATCAGCTCTTTTGGGGTATAAGGTCCATTTCCTCCAAAGTCCATCATTGACAAGCTTCGGTGATTCAATATTGATGGTATGAGCACCTCAAAATGACCAAGCCATCCATCTGCATAAGACGCTTGAACTGTATCTATTGCTTTTTGCGATATTCTGTAAATAGGATTGAAACTCCAGAGCTTGAAGTTATCTGAGACTTTCTGATCATTTCTGGTAATCCATTTCCACATCATGAAATTTGGAGTGTCATCATAAGCCCTGATCTTAGAAGAGATAAAATGATGATCGTAACTGTTCAGCTCATCAAAAAACACATCAAAGTTCCCAGTGAACCTCACATCATCTTCAATAAGCCAGAAATGGCTGAAATGAGGCTTTAACTGAGAAAAGTAAAGAAGAGGTAAATGTGTGTTTCCGAAACCTACATTACCACCAAGAAAGAACGGAAGGTTGAGGGTGGCTAGTTTGTCTTTGTCGAAAGCTATTATCCTCTCATCATCTGGCGGTACGTGACCTAAACTCAGATCAAATAGTATGTATAAGTCTTTGCTAGCCGCCCGCGATTTTTCTAGATCTTCCAAAAGTGGGCCGTACTGTTTTTTAGAGCCCGATGTGAGTATAAGATATGCGGTTTTCGAAAGCACGGGCGTGATTTCAGGTAATAAAAAAACTAGTAATCAATGTCGATAGTAAGTTTGCGTCAGCTTCTTTGATGAAACTTTCTTTGGCTTCTATCATCCTTCCTTGATCTATTTTATCAGGCCTACTCTCAAATACCGCTTGATTATATGCTTTTGTAAACTCAGGGTGACCCTGTATCCCCAGAATCCGGGAGCCGACCGTGAACATTCCTATAGGGCATTGAGGTGAGTTTGCCAAAACCTTTGATCCCGGAGGTAGCTCAACTACCTGATCCTGACATAGCATCAGAGCGTTAAATGATGTAAGCTTTTGATTATTAAAAGCCATTTGTTGCTTCACCTTAAACTGATGAACACCTATGAGATAACCCTGATCGGACTTTTTGACCTTTCCACCTAGGGCGTGAGCAATCATTTGATGACCGAAGCAAATACCCACAAGTTTTTTGTTTTGATCACAAACCTTCTGAGTGAAGCTGGTCAGATCGCGAATCCATTGAATGTCCTCATAGACCGAGTGCTTTGATCCAGTATAGATAAACTGATCGTATGCTTCAACTTCCGGTAACTCCCCATCACATCCATACCAATCGTCCATTTCGATTTCTGGCAGTAATCTCCTAAACATCATAGGATAGTCACCATGCTCTTCGGTAAATTCGTTTTTCACATGATCACAAACAATAAGTGCAACTTTCATTGTTGCGGTAGCTTAAGATGAAAAGACTTAGGTCTTGTCAAAGCGTTGTAACCGAGAGAGCTGAGCGTACAACCTCTTCCAGAGTTTTTGACACCTGTCCAGGCTAACTCCGGGTCGAGGTAATCACATCGATTCATAAACCATGTACCCGTGTTGATCTGGCCTCCAATAGCCATTGCTTTGTCGACATCTTCTGTCCAGATACTTGCTGTTAGACCATATTGACTGTTGTTCATAAGTTCGATGGCTTCCTGGTCGTCCTTGACTGACATGATGCCAACTACCGGACCAAAAGACTCCTCTTTCATGATGTCCATCCTGTGATCAACATTGATTAAAACTTGTGGAGCTAAATAGGGTAGCTCCAATGTTGGGAAATCTTCACGTTTAATAAGAGCTTCAGCACCTTGTACTATCGCTTTGTCTATTTGTTCAAGTACCCTTTCAGCATTGGAGTTGCGGACCATAGGGCCCAATGTTATTGTCGGGTCGGTCGGATCACCTAATTGATAGGTTTTGGTGAGTTTGACGAATTCTGTGACGAACTGATCAAAAACAGATTGATGCACATAGATGCGTTCAATACCACAACAGGATTGCCCTGAGTTGAAGAAAGTCCCATCCACTAGATTTTCTATGGTCATCTGGAAGTTGGCATCTTTACAGACGTAGGCAGGGTCTTTTCCACCGAGTTCAAGACCTGCAGAAACAAACCTGTCTGATATGGCCTGTTGTATAGACTTACCGCCTTCTACTGATCCGGTAAAGGAGACATAATCTATTAAAGAATGCTTGATCAGGTTGGCCACTTGATCATGATCTATATGAAGATATTGGAATACACCCGTTGGAAGCCCTGCAGCCTCAAATGCTTCCGCATAGCGTTCTGCACAAAGTGCCGTTTGCTCAGACATTTTGAGTACAACTGAATTTCCAGCCATGATAGCAGGAATAATGGCATTGACGCTGGTCAGGTAAGGGTAATTCCAAGGTGCGAGGACCAAGATCGTTCCAAGTGGTTCATGACGAATAAATCTTTTGAATCCGTTTTGCTCGGAAGTTGGTATATCAGAAAGTGCTTCTTCTGCAACCTTTATCATGTATGACGCTCGCTCAGCAAATCCGCTCTTGATTTCGTTGGGGGTGTAGCGAATAGGCCGACCCATCATCATTGTGATCTCTTCTCCCCATGTTTCAGCGTTCTTAATGAAATAGTTCACAACTTCTTCGCAGATAGTTGCTCTTTCTGCCAAACTTGTGTTCCTCCAGTCTTTTTGAACCTGTTCAGCTGATTCAAGAGCTTTGGTGATTTGTTGCTCATTGTGGTAACTACGTTCAGCGAATACTTCAGCCGAACCCGGACTAATGATTTGGAATCCAGAAGTCATATCTATTCGGGAGTGACATATGCTGCGGTGATTCCTCCGTCGACGAGGAATTCTGTACCTGTAACATAGGAAGCATCATCAGAAGCCAGGAAAAGTGCTGCTCTGGCCATTTCATCTGCCTCTCCAAACCTACCCATTGGAATGTGCACGAGTCTGCGCTGCTTTTTCTCTTCTGTGTTAAGGAACTTCATTAAAAGTTCAGTCCTTAAAGGTCCCGGACAAAGTGCATTGACACGAATGTGTTCACGGGCGTGTATGACAGCTAGTTCTCTGGTAAGAGAAAGCACAGCACCCTTGCTGGCGGTGTAGGCTACCTGTGGTGTGGCGGCTCCTAATAATGAAACAAAAGAAGCAGTATTAATGATACTACCGCCACCAGCACGCTTTAATGCCGGAATGCCATATTTACACCCTAGAAAAACACCCTTAGCATTAATGTTCATAGTAAGGTCCCATGTGTCTTCAGTAGTTGCTTCGGCATTATCGTCATTAGAGTCCATGACACCCGCGTTGTTGAAGAGGATGTGTAATGCCCCATATTTTGCCTCTGTCTGCTCAATCATGTTTTTACAGTCTGTGGCTTTCGACACGTCTGCATTAACGAACGTAGCTTCTCCACCGGCAGCAATGATCTCATCGACTGTTGATCGACCCTCAGTTTGGTTAATATCGGCTACCACTACTTTTGATCCCTCTCTGGCAAAAAGCAGAGCCGATGACTTGCCAATACCACTGCCCCCACCTGTTATTAAACTGACTTTGTTTTCTATTCTCATGAGTTACTGAAAATCGTTAATCGTTAAATTCTTTCGAAGTACCGTTTGCGTTCCCAATCAGTCACAGATTTCTGATAAGCTTCTATTTCTGTTTGATAAAAATGACTGTAATGCTTCACTACCTCCGTTCCGAATGCTGCTTCCGTGAAATCGCTGGAGTGAAAATGGGCCAGGGCGTGCTGTAAGTTCATCGGTACCTGAGACAGGTGTGATGCAGCGTACACATCCCCCTCAAAACAGTTAGGGGGAGCAATTTCTTCTTTGATTCCCTGAAGGCCACAAGCAAGTGAGGCTGCAAACGCAAGATACGGATTGCAATCAGCACCAGGTATCCTGCATTCTATTCTAAGACTGTTACCACTACCCACGACCCTAAAACCTGCGGTACGATTGTCCCGACTCCAGGCTAGTCTTGTTGGTGCCCACGATCCTGAGATAAATCTTTTATAGGAGTTAACCGTCGGTGCATAAAAAACCATCACTTCTGGAGCATACTTGATCCAACCTCCCAGAAACCACCCAAATAACTCAGAGGCCTGTACAGGGCCATAGGTCTGATCTCCTGCGAAGGCATTTTCACCATCTTTCCATAAGCTGATATGGATATGGCAACTACTACCAGCCTGATCTTCATTGTACTTCGCCATAAATGTGACAGAAAGTCCGAAGGCATCTGCCAATTCTTTTAAACACTGTTTGTAAACTACATGGCGGTCAGCCATTTGGAGAATATCACTGTATTGGATGTTTAGCTCGTGCTGACCAAGGCCCCACTCACCTTTGGAGCTTTCTACAGGTACTCCTGAATTTTTCAAATGCCTTCGGGCAGCAGAGGTAAAATCTTCGGTCCGGGTTCCCTGCATGATGTGATAGTCTTCGAGATACCAACCTGCAGCTTCTAATCCATAGTAGTTTTGCTCAGAAGCTGTTCTATAGTCTGTATTGAACAGGTAATACTCTAACTCAGAAGCGGCCATGACATCAAAGCCAGCTTCTTTTGAATTCTGGATTTGACCGGCCAATATAGTGCGAGGTGAGACATTCACCGCCAGATGATCTTTCTCATTAAAAATGTCGCAAATCACCATCGCCGTACCTTCTTGCCAATCAGCAATGCGTAAAGTGTTGAAGTCAGGGACGAGATGAAAATCCCCATAACCAAGCTCCCAATTAGCGAAATCATAGCCAGCAACAGGCTCCATTTCCATATCAGTGGTTAGCAGATAGTCACAGGCATGTGTACCATGATCTCTCACCGACTGCAAAAAGAAATCTGCGTCATAGCGCTTGCCCATCATGCGCCCATAGTGGTCGGTGAATGCAACTATTACGGTTTCGACTTCTTCGTTTTCTACCTTGCTTGTTAGGCCGTCCAACGTGAGCATTCCTTTAGTCTTCATTATCTTGGAGAGGTTTATACATGATGTTAAACCAAATATAAGCGACAAGCAGCAGGCCTATATAGATTAGGGCTAGTAATGGATTGTATATAGTAATAGAAATCAGGGCCAGGGAGCTGATCACCAGCGCAATGATCGGAGATAAAGGATAGAAGGGGACCTTGAAAGGACGTTCCATATCAGGAAATGAGTTACGAAGTTTGATCATCGAAACCATTGAGATGATGTAAAGCGATAGTGCACCAAAACAAGCAATGGTGATGATCTCACCAGTTTTTCCTGTAAGTAGTGCGACTATCCCGATCATGGTATTGATCACAAGAGCATTAGCAGGGGTTTTAAATTTGGGATGGACTTTTCCGAACACAGGAGGAGCAAATCCCACCCTACCAAACTCAAAAGTAGCCCTACCTGCAGCGAGGATGATGCCATGAAATGACGCTATGAGTCCGGATAAGCCTATGAGGCTGATAACTTTAAAAATGATATGATGTTCGCCTACGACTGCCATCAGGGCTAGCGGGAGTGGTGAATCTGAGGGTTCTCCTGTATTCTGATCCATCACAACTGTTTCCCAACCATTGACACCTACGGAAAATGTAAATGTTAGCAGACATAATACAACCAGTGTAAGAATGGCCGAGCCAAATCCAATTAGGATGTTCTTCTGAGGGTTGACTGTTTCTTCAGCGACATTAGCGACCCCCTCGATGGCCAGGAAGAACCATATGGCAAAGGGGATGGCAGCAAATGCTCCGGCCCAGCCATTCGGAAGTGGGTTGTTAGCCAGGTTGGACGCTTCGAAACTATTCGCGGTAGCTAAAAAGAAAAGGACCAGACCAAGAACAGCCAGTACTGTCACAAGTAGCTCGAATGTAGCGGCTGCTTGTACACCGTATATGTTGAGTGCTGTAAAGATCAGGTAGAAAACAATGGCTGTACCCAGTATGGGTAGGGAGGGAAAGAGCAACTGTACATACGCACCAATTGCGAATGCAATAGCTGGCGGCGCAAAAATGAATTCAACGTTCTGAGCCATGCCGGCAAAAAAGCCCCAGTTTTTTCCAAGGGCCTTATGTGCATAGTCAAATGCTCCACCGGCTTTTGGTATCGCGCAAGCCATCTCTGTATAGCAAAAGGTAAAAGTGAGGTACATCAGTATTATGAAACCTGTAGCTACTGCCATACCCAGTGTCCCACCTTCAAGCAGACCGAGGTTCCATCCGAAATACATTCCGGAGATGACATAACCTACCCCTAACCCCCAGAGCATAAGAGGGCCAAGTTTGCGATCTAGCTGCTGATTGGATTTTGTAGAGTTATCAGACATTTTCTAAAAATAGGGAAAGCAAGGCATAATGTAGATTGAACAAGTCACGTTTTAAGTTGATCACTTGGAGGGCTTAGGCTATCTCCGGGAATAGCATGAAGTAGGATAGTATGAAATAGTGTCACTCATTGCTTGCTATTAGAAATATTCATACTTTTATACCCAATCTTTGAAAATCACAATTTTATCAACCTTTTTCTCCCTCTTCTTTCCCTTTTTCTCTTTTGGAGCGTAACCTGCTATAGCCAGGAATTAGCAGGTACGACATGGGTAAACGCTGATCACCAAATGTTGATTTTTACTGAGGATTCAGCAGTTTTCAAGAATCAAGGACGTGTATGGGGCTACCGCTATATACAGGAGAATGATCTGATAACTTTTGATCAAGAGAACAAATCAAATTTTCGATTGCGGACTGTGCAAAAGGCTGATTCCATGATATTGCAATTGCCGGACGGTCAAGGCCAGGTGAAAGCAAAGCGGAATGTTGATGCAGTTCGATTGAATTATACCAAGCGACTTAATGATTTTGAACAGTTAAAGATGGCCGACCCAAATAGTTTGGTTAAAAGCTGGGATTTTAAATCAATCGAATTCAGCAGCTCTGCTTGTATGGGTAACTGTCCTATCGTTCAATCGAAGCTTTTTGCTAACGGAAAACTGGAATGGAATGGCAAAGCTCATACTTCTTCAATTGGAAGACATACAGGTAAACTAAATAAGGACCAACTGCGATCTATTTGTACTCTTGTGAAGAATGCGGACTTGACCGGGCTGAAATCGAGGTTAAAAACACCCCTCGATTTCCCTACTTATAGATTGACAATTGATTACGGTAGCGAGCAGGTAAACTATATGGGGTATGGCTTCTACCAACCTCTAAACGAATTAATACAACAATTTCTTGATTTTGATACTACTCTGAAATTAAGGAAATTGGAATGATAAATCGGCATCTGAGTAACTCACATCTTATGAAACATTACTACTCTGTTACAGTCTCTTTTATAATTGGTCTGGTAGCTCTGTCTGCAGATCTCTACGCGCAGAATGGAGATAAATATCAAATTAGACAATTCCACCTTAACGGACAGACTTACGAAGGAATGAAGGTGGAAGCTCCGGTATGTGAGTTACCCCAAAGATTCCAGAATCATGATCAATTCATGGCAAAGGCAAGTGCCTTGCGGTCAAGGTACCAACCGGAAGAACTCAAGTTGGTTACACCTACGGCTACTTTTAGTGTCAATTATACAGGCTTTACGACAGAGGCCCAAGCTGCATTTCAGTATGCAGTTGATATCTGGGCCAGGACTATTGTTTCTTCTGTGACCATAGAAGTAGAAGCCAATTTTGAAGATTTAGGTGCCACAACATTGGGTTCTGCAGGGTCTAATTTTGTCTATCGAAATTTTGCTAATGCTCCTTTTGCCGATACTTTTTATCCCGCTGCGCTGGCTAATGCGCTTGCAGGTACTGATCTTAACACTGACCCGGATGGTCATGATATCAACGCTTCGTTCAGCAGCACCCGAAGTGACTGGTATTTTGGAACTGATGAAAACCCGGCATTTTCACAGTTTGATTTTGTATCAGTGGTACTACACGAGTTGGGGCATGGACTAGGGTTTTCAGGTTCAGGTTCATCAGATGGAACGAGTGGTGAATGGGGTATTGGGACTACAGGACAACCTCAGATTTATGATCGTTTTGTTGTTAACAATGCAAACCAAAGAGTCCTTGACCAGACCAGCCCGTCGGCTGCACTGCATTCATATTTAACCAGTGATCAGTTGTTTATAGACGGAGCAAACACAGTAACCGCAAATGGAAATAGCAATGCTTCCATTTACGCGCCTGATCCATTCGACCAGGGCTCAAGCTACTCTCACTGGGGAGAATCCTTTAATGGATCTGATGATGATTTGATGACTTTCAGTATTACTAATGGGGATGCGAACCATTTGATAGGACCTGTAACAAGAGCTTTTTTTAGGGATATGGGCTGGCAACTCAATCAGGTTACAGCTCCTACCACCGATGCTTCCAATATCATGTTCGGTAACATTGCGGAAACTACGTTAGATGTTTCCTGGACTTCAGGCAATGGAACTGGTAGAATTGTTATTGCCCGTGAGGGGCAGGCATCAGCCGCGGGGGATGTGCCTGTGGATGGTACGGACTATACTGCCAACGCGGATATCACTGGTAATGGGGCCGTACTAGGCCAGAGCAAAGTCGTCTATAATGGTACCGGTAGCTCTTTTCAATTGTCAGGTTTGACTAGCGGAACTACTTATCATATCTCGATTTTCGAGTACAACACTGTAAGCAATGAGTTCCTCTTCAAGACCAATAGCCCAGCAACAGGGTCTGAGAGCACCGCTACTCCACTTGCTGCACCAACCAACAGTGCTACGACAGTCCAGTTTGCTAATGTGGACCTTACATCTATGGACGTATCCTGGACGAATGGGAACGGCAGCCATCGCATTGTTGTGGTAAGGGACGCTACTGCACCTACGGGTACGCCCGTCGATGGTACCGATTATTTGGAAAATGCCGACCTGGGAAGCGCAGCTGATTTGGGTGATGGTAAGGTAGTCTACGATGGTACAGGTAGCTCTTTTACCCTTACCGGTCTTACGGCTAGTACTACCTATCACGTAGCTGTGTATGAGTACAATACTGTAACCAACGAGTTTTTGTATAAGATATCAGACCCTGCCACGGGTAATCAAATGACTGCTATGGCTGACGTCACTCCTCCAGGAATAGCTACCCTTTCACCTGCCAATAACGATACGGATGTACTTGTGGCAACAGACCTCTCGATAACCTTTGATGAAGATATTCAAAAAGGCACGGGTGTCATTGAGATATACGGCGGAGGTACTCAACTTTTTGAAACTATAGACATAGCTTCTAGTCGTGTAACCGTTAATGGGGCTACCATGACTGTGAATCCGGTAAACGACATGCCGACTAATACGACTATGTTCATCAATGTATCTACTGGAGGTTTTGAAGATTTGACTGGGAACGATTTTGCCGGTATCAGTAATAATGTTGATTGGACATTCACGACTGGACTCCAAGATTGTAGCGGTTTTACTGCTAATGATGTTGTTCTTACCGTCAACTCAGAGGAAACCAACTGCGATACTCCCAATGGTAGTTTGACTGCTGAAGTAGACGATGGTCTTGGAGGAACCACCACTGTAGGATATAGCTTCAGATGGTTTGCATCTAATGATTTGGACAATCAAATAGGTATGGCCTCACAAATTGACGGACTTGCTGCTGGGGATTACACTGTTATCATCAGAGACGATGCTACTAGTTGTGAAGTGTCAGTAGAACAGGCTATTGCCGATGGTAGGGTATACCCTGTACTTGATATGGGCCTTGTGTCAGACAATGAAGTCTGTGTAGGTACGCCTGATGGCCAAATTGAGATCACTGCGGATGTCGGGCAAACCAACGGCTATACCTTCGAGTGGTCTATTGGAGATGTTGCTAAAGCTACTCCGGATTTCGACGGAGGAAATATTTATACAGAACTTGGACAAGGAAACTATACTGTAGTGGCCGTGAACAACACAACTGGCTGCCGTTCGACAAGTGCTACAATTCCGGTAGGCAATGATCTAACAGACCCGGTCGTCAACGATGCGACATCTGTTCCCAATGGAGGCTGTGGTAGTAATGCGAGTGGTCAATTGACAATCACAGGACAGACCAATGGCTTCACATTTAGCTGGTGGAATGGCTCCTCTGACAATGGCCAGCCTGATTTTACCGGTGGACCGGTTTACTCTGGGCTAGAAGCAGGTCAGTATACGGTAAAAGTTACCAATGACGCGACTGGGTGTGAATCATCTGCGTCAAGGACATTTACGGTAGATCAGGGTGTGCAAGATATTCCTAGTGTCACTGCAGTAGCGACCAATGGTGTCGGTTGTGCATTACCCGGAAGCGGAAGTGTGGCTGTCACTATGTCTTCAACGAATGCACCGAGTTCATACAATGTACAAGTCCTTCAGGGTCAGAATGAGGTGGACCAGGCCCAGGTGACCAACGGCACAACAGGTACTACGTTCAATGGACTCGCTGATGGTAACTACACGATCAGGGTGACCGATAATGACAAGGGATGCTTTGCAGAGGAATCTGTGACATTGACATATGATGCCATTGCCCTATCGGTACCTCAAAATGTAACAGTGGCTGATATTACCGATGAAACTGCCACGGTCAATTGGACGACTGTTGCTCCTGATGCTACATATGAAATACTATATGAGACAGCCAATAGCGATGTGCTATCACAGATGGGAACAGTTGCAACTAATACATTTGGTCTTACAGGATTAACGGACTCTACCACGTATGAAGTAAGTGTACTCACAGTATGTGATGATAATGGTACACCTGCTAAATCTGCTTATTCAACTGTGCGCACTTTTACTACTCCATTGCTATGTGAGCCTGATAAGACACCTGCACCAACATGGTATAAGGATGCCGATGGCGATGGAATAGGTGTTGAAAACGATGTGCTCATTGCCTGTGACCAACCTACGGGGTATGTGGCGGAAAGTGGCGACTGCAATGATGCAGACGCTGATGTATATCCAGGCGCCCCACACCTCCCTGATGGAAAGGACAATGACTGTGATGGTATTATTGATAAAGCAGATCAGTCGATTGATTTTGCGTTGATCAGTAATATGCTGTTCAGTGATAGTACTGTAGTACTTGATGCTAAAGCTACGAGTGATTTGAAAGTGACCTTTACGGCGGAAGGGCCGGTTACCATCAATGATTCTATTGCTACGATCACGGGTATTGGTGATGTGGTCTTTAGGGCATCACAACCTGGTAATGATTTCTATAATGCAGCTAAAGACGTTTTTCGGTTTATTACGATATCTAAAGGTGATCAGGTTATTACCTTCTCAGAGTTAAAGGATGTAAGGTTCGCTGATCAGACGATACCATTTACTGTTACCGTTGATTCTAATCTTCCGTTAAGTGTGGAAGTAGAAGGGCCTGCTGATAATACAGCGGATGGTTTGAAAATCAATGGTGTGGGTATTGTAACACTTACTGCGACCCAGGCAGGGAATGATCTGTTCAATCCGGCTACCTACTCAACAAGCTTTGAAGTGACCAAGGGTGATCAGGAGTTAATGATAAACGATCCTGGAGTTGTATTTCGACCAGGTGACTCACTGGCTATAGAAGCTTCAAGCAGTGTTGATCTACCGATCGCACTTGCAGTAGAGGGCCCTGCACGACTTGATGGGACCAAGGTGTTTTTCGATAGTGCAGGTTTAGTCAAGGTAATCGCTTCTCAAGCGGGAAACGAGAACTATAATACACCAAGTCCAGCCCTACTTTTTGTTGAGGTTGAGCCAGCACCAGTTATACTACAACCGATAGATCTTCCGGAGACTATAGGTGAAGGTGGAGAGATAGACCTGCCGCTTACTACTCCCGGAGGTTCTCCATTGATATATGAAGTAACCGGGCCTGCTACGATAGACGAGAATGGCAACCTTGTGATCACAGGACCTGGATTGGTTACCATTGTCACATCATTGGACGAGAATCCTCTGGAAGAGGGTGATCCAATCATGGACTCTTTCTGCGTGTATCCTTCGCAACCTATGATATCAAGCCAGGTCGACTCTACGAATCAAGTGGTGGTCTTTACGTCAAATAGTCCTGATGGTAATCAATGGATACGAGATAATGCGACTGTGGATGGCGCTACCTCTCAGACCTACGAGATCCCTCTGGGTGTAAATGCTGAGATCCAGGTCAAAGTAAACATTGATGGTTGCGAATCTGAGGTTTCAGAAGTGGTGAACGGCGCTGGTCAGCAAGTTACTGGCATACATGAGTTGATAAGTTCCGGACAGTTAAGAGCCTACCCCAACCCTGCGCAGAGTATGTTTACTATCTCGCTGAGTAATCAAGTTTTTAATAGAAATCCACTTGCAAGGATATTCACCCTGGATGGACGGATCGTTGAAGAGCGAACCATGGAAAGCATTGCCTTCGCTTGGGAAGCAAGGTTTGATGTGAGTCAGTTAAAGCAAGGCATCTATCTTTATCAATTAGTAGAAGGTCAGACTGTACTCACAGGTAAGTTCATTAAACGATAGAGAACTAAAAGCACCAGTAAAGGCCACTTTTAAAAAAGGTGGCCTTTTTTGATGGCTTGTGTCCAAGCGTTGCTGGTGATCAGCTAAGAAGCTTTTATATTCCATAAGCGGTTGTGAAGAATTGTCAGAATTTGGCGGTTCGTAAAAAAAATGAAACCTTTTAGTGCAAAATAGAGTCAGTAGATTCATTAGGAGTTAAACTCCAAACGTTAGAGATCATTCTAATTCCGCCTTGGGATACCAAATCAAATACCGTCTTCCGCAGATTCTGGCTTATAGCCTATCACTACTGTTGTTTTGTGGTGCGCCGACATTTATACATGGTAGCGGCCTGCAGGAAGAGTCAGAAGTAGAAGTAAAATCAAGTCATTTTCAAAGCTCTCAGGAGCGTCGGGGATGCATCCCGAAGAGCAATGACACATTTTGGATCTCATTTAAGCTTGACCACCATACCAGAAATGACCAGATTGACCATCTGGTAATGATTGAGAAGGTGGCTTATTTGCTATATCAACAATGGATGTTTTATGGGTGACCGGTAGTCTCATCATCTACCTAGAACAATTCTGTTAACCATAAAACAATTAATAAAATGCAAACCAATGCTTTAGTTAAAATAGATAAGTATGCCCTTGATCAAATCACCTATGCCAAAAGAGAGGTGCTTAACGATGAGGAGGAACGAGATGACCGATTAAGAGAAATCCAAAGAGGAATGAGACTGGGCAATACCCACAAACTACCTACCAGGATTATCTTCGAAACCGCTGATGGTGAAATCAAAGAGACCGAAGCAACCATCTGGGCTGTAACCGAAAAAAGAGTGCTACTAAAGAACGACCTATCAATTCCGATCAGGTCTATATATAGCGTAGTTCTTTGAAGACTAAGAAGCTCCGTCAACCATAGGTAGTCGGAGCTTCTTTTTATATAATGTTATAAACATACTGATTCCTTTTCCATTTATATAATTCCGAATTTGATCCAGAAGCAGCGGTATTAAATTGCGCCGGATGCTTAAAAGGTTTTTATTCTTTGGGCTAGTGGTAGTTGTTTCTTTTGATCTCTGCGCTCAGTCCATCAACATTAAGGAAACCAAAACGAGGATAGTGCTGGATGGAGTCATGGAAGAAGCCTGGTTTGAGGCTGATTCTGCTTATGATTTCATGCAGTATTTCCCATATGATACTTCACTTGCCGTATCCCAAACGGTAGCCAGGGTGCTCTACGATGACCAGTTTATCTACGTGCTAGGTATCATGCAGAACCAGGAAGCAGATAGAACGTATATCACCCCTTCTTTAAGACGAGACTTTCGTGGAGAAGCCAATGACAGTTTTTCTGTCATATTTGACGCGTTCAAAGACAAGACAAATGGCTTCTTGTTCGGCATTAATCCCTATGGAGTCCGTCGTGAAGCATTGATCACTAATGGTGGCTCAGGACGCAACGCGTTCAATCCCGATTGGGACAACAAATGGTACGGGAATGCCAAACAGTACGGGAAATATTGGGTGGCAGAGATGGCTATACCACTCAAGACACTACGATTCGCGGAGAATGCCGAAAGCTGGAACGTCAACTTCTACAGGATTGACAGTGAGTTTGCAGAGCGGTCGACATGGTCACCGATAGAACGTAACTTCTCTATCGTAAATATGGCAACCATGCGTGAGATGAAGTGGGACCGCCCTACCGGAAAACCCGGAACAAATATATCCCTGATCCCCTATGTAGCGGCTAACACGAACAGAGACTTTGAGGAAGGATTGCCCAGGGAAGATGATCTGGCGGCTGGTCTTGATATCAAATTTGCAGTTACCCCTGGTTTGAACCTTGATGTTACTGTCAACCCTGACTTTTCACAAGTTGAAGTAGATCAGCAGGTAACTAACCTGGATCGCTTTGAAATATTCTTTCCGGAGCGCCGACAGTTTTTCCTTGAAAATGCCGATCTGTTTTCCGGATATGGTAACTTCTCGACGCGCCCATTCTTTAGCCGTCGTATAGGAGTGACGCAGGACACAGCGACCGGGCAGAACATCCAGAACCCTATTCCGCTAGGCGTAAGGCTTAGCGGCAAGGTCAATGATGACCTGAGATTAGGCTACTTATCAATGTTAGCCGGTAAGGACGAACAAAACGGCTTGCCAGCTTATAACTATACTGTATTATCACTACAGCAAAAGGTCTTTGACAGAAGTAACGTCAATTTTCTTGTGGTCAATAAGCAAACGTTTGATGACCGGGAAGAATACGATGCTGTGGAGTTTGGAAGGTACAATCGTACAGTAGGAGCAGATTTTAATCTTGCTACTGCTAATAACCGATGGAACGGCAAAGCCTTTGTTCATCATACCTTCGAAGAGTTTCAGCCTGATGCTGCTTATGCCGCGGGTTTGACACTGGAATACAGTGATCTGAGATGGTCTTCACGTGTTTTCTCACAGATAGTAGGTGAGGGGTATAATCCAGAGGCTGGATTTGTACGTCGTACTGATATCAGACAGTTGGCTACTACTACACGCTACAGTTGGTATCCGGAACGAGGCGGAGTGCAAAGCCATGGTCCTGGTTTTGATTTTGACCTGGTCGGTAACTCAACGTATGGTTTCCTGGACTGGGACTACAACTTTTTGTATGACATCAGATGGAGGAGTACGGCCAGGTTTAGTATGAGGTTGCGACAGCAGTACACCTACCTGTTTGATCCGTTCGACCCTAGTGGGTCGGATGGTGAAGAGCTACCAGCGGATACTGACTATGTCAACAAGCAGATCATTGCGAACTACACTTCTGACCAGCGCAAAAAGTTTTTCTTTGAGCTCAGAACCAGATCGGGCGAATATTTCAATGGTCATCGCCTTAACCTCGCTGGTAGTGTAGGCTACAGATATCAACCGTTTGGCTTTACTTCGATTGATTTTACGCTTAATAGAATTCTTCTTCCTTCGCCTTACACTACGACCAACCTGATCTTAATAGGTCCGCGCTTCGACTTCACATTTACCAAGTCTATCTTCTTTACAACTTTCGTACAGTACAACAGTCAGATTGATAATCTGAATATCAACAGCAGGCTTCAATGGCGCTTCAAACCTGTTTCTGATATTTTCCTCGTTTACACGGATAACTATTTTGCTTACAATGAAGGCACCCGTTTCATCCGTTTTGGCGGGCCAAGGGTTCGGGCATTGACTTTCAAGATAACCTACTGGCTCAATCTGTGAGCAAGCTTTGTAGGTCAAACATCCATTTGCTCTGATCCAACGACAAAGCGTACCTCCCGCATTCTGCGTTAGAGTTGTCAATACATAAGACCAATGTAAATGAATAGCTTTAAGGTGATCTGGCTGTGTATTGCCTGCACGGTTTTTATATCTTCTTGTTCAAGCCCACAACAGGAATCCACTTCTTCGGGTGGTTGGAGAAGTGTCTATAAGAATGATGAGGATGGTAGTCCAATACGCGGTGATAAAGACGAGCTTATTAGAGCAATACGTAACGGCTATGACGTACGGGTCGGTTGGGGTTGGGAGCATACCATTGGCGATAGCCTGGTTCGGCTGGAGCATATGGCCGAGCCACTATTTACGATAGTGATACAGGAAAAGCATGTATCCGTGGTGATCGATGCACACCCTTTGCTCAAAAACTACTTTGATATTGATCAGCAGTCTTTCAGAGAAGGAGGTGCTATATGGCAAACTGTTTTGACCACACAGGGTACTTTTAATGCTCAGGTATATGATAGGTCCTCCGGGGAGTTGTTGAAAGACTGGCCTCAGACCCATCAAATGACCTGGTTCGTAGACTATCCGAATACCGCTCAATACGAAACCAACATCCCACTATATGAGAAAAGATAGACTGCTGAGAACTACGTTTGTCATTGTTTTGGGAGTATTGATGACTTTTGCTACCAATGCCCAGGACAATTGGAGACTGGTATATGAAAATGATGAGAATGGAAATGCGGTGAAGGGGAGCCTTGATGAGTTGATAGCGCTAATCAGGTCAGGAGAAGAGGTGAGGATCTCATGGGGTGGACAGAGTCCTGATGATCCTATTCGCAAAGTGGAACATTTTGCAGATGCAAAATTTCTAACGATCATGAGTGATCGGACGGTTCAGGCCCAGATTGATCCGATAACTGGCCAGACACCTGACTTTGATGATCAAAGTATCAGCTTCAAAGAAAACCTTGAGTGGTCAATGATTGCTTCCAGTAATGGTAAAACAGATAGAATGATGAGAAATCCGATTACAGGAGAAATAGCAAGCCATCAAATACGCAAGGCAAAAGTTAGTTGGTTTGTCAGAAGATAATGGCTATTTCACTTTGCGACCAGTTCCTGTCAGGGTGAGATTGTACTCGGTTATTGACATATCCGAGAAGTTAGCGACATTCCTGCGGTCATAATAGGTGTAGTCATCATTGAATTGGTAAACGTCCTGATATCGTTCCAGCATGTTGTCCTGTACTTTAAGTTCGCCTTCTATTACCATTTTTGAATTAATAGAGTCGTATGTAAGCAGTTCTAGGCCTGTTGCGGGCCAATTGCTGTAGAGGCCTATGCGCTCGTAAGAGTTTTCAAACCTGCCGTACCTGATAGCCTCTTGAAAGGATCTGGTTCTGCCCTCGAGACGCCCACTATCACATATCATTTGACCCTTGCAAATGATGAATTGGGGTACTCCCCGGTAAGATAGGTCATACTCACATGTTTGTGTACCGGTCTCCGTAAACAGGGGCAGGCTGGCTTTTGGATCATGGGTGTCGTAAATACGAAAGTCAATTTCCCAAGTGCCAATAAGAAAGTCCAATCGCTGGACTGTTGGATTTTCACTATCCGAGTTTTGAGCGTAAATACTTTTAACGCATAGTAGGAGTGTCAATAAGAATATTTGCTTCATGGTCATTGTTTTGAAGCAAATTGATCTGGAGCTGCTTTACCACCTATCGGAATAATTAATCGGTAGCTCAGATTAATTATTCAGCACAATAGAACTGCTAACTCAACAAATTCTTCTGATCATCCCATTCAGCCATGTCTTCTCTCTTGGATTGATCTGTACATTTTGATAACCACATGTCATCATAGTCAACATCATGGTCTTTGAGTACATCCTCAGGTACTCCGTCCCAGACATTTGGTGTGTTACCCTGATACCCCAGTTCGTCAATGCCCATTTTAGTCGTATAGTAACCTGTGAGCGTCAGGTTGCGCATGCGCGAGAAGAAGGCGACCCCAGGTTCAACTTCAGTTGCAGCATCTTCCGGATAAGCGATTTCATCCAGAATTGACTTGTGTTGTGCATCATTGAGTTTTTCAAAAGGTAACCCGAATAGCTTATTGCATCTGGTATTGAGCCACATCAACCCTCCCTTGATCGGGAGCTCATGCCCTGGGATGTCCTTGGCGATAAAATCTATGAAATCCGGAACACCTGCCTCAAGGGCGCCACCAACGGTTGCTGTTGGGGGAAGGATGAGATCGCACAATATAGCTATAGTTGCCAACTCAGATTCTGAGAAACCTTTGGCATTTGCCAGTTCCTGATCTCTCAGTTTTTCTTTATCCGTTCGACCATACACCCCTTCCGGTGCTATAGATGCCTTGGGCATTTTTGAAGTCTCAGCTACTTCAGGAGCGCAACCCTGGATCAAGGCACCTCCGGCCATAGTGCCGATCAGCAGAGATTTCATTGATTCTCTTCGGTCCATATTAGATGTTCTTTTTAGTTAGTTGGTCTACGATGTATTCCGAGGTTCGCCAGGATAGTGCCAAGATGGTCCAGGTTGGATTTTTATCTGCTTGAGATACAAATGGGCCACCATCAACGACGAAGATATTGGGTGCATCATGCAACTGCTGATAGCGATTGACCACTGAGGTAGAAGGATCATCTCCCATACGGGTAGTACCTACCTCATGGATGATACGGCCAGGGTTGTGCAAGCCATAGTCACGATCGGCATCAGGTTTATCACCGAGTGGAATAGCGCCGATCTTCTCAAATATTTCTTCAAATGTGTTGTGCATATGCTTTGACTGCTTACGCTCATAATCACTCCATTGATAGTGAAACTTGAGTACGGGTATACCCCATTGATCAACTACCTGGGGGTCGATTTCACAATAGTTGGATTTCATAGGTACGCTTTCACCTCTGCCACTAATGCCGATCATTGCCCCATAAAACTTTCTGGCATCTTCTCGGAGTTTGTCCCCATAGCCTCCGACTACTCCACCTATGTATTTATTCATTTCTGCTAAACCAAAACCGAAACCATAAGCTGGCATGTTTAGACCACCCGAGATCTCCATATGATAGCCACGAGGAAAGTCAAGCTGCTTATTGTCCAGCCACCAAGGCGAGTACACGTGAAGGCCACCTACACCATCTTCATTGTACGTGACTTTCCGGTTGAGCAGGTCAGGTACCAAAAAAGCTCTGTCCGTTCCGGTCGAGTCATGCAGATACTTACCTACATGATCGCTGCTGTTTCCCAAACCATTCGGGTGCTGGATGCTCTTAGAATTGAGTAGGATACGGGCACTACTACAGGCTGAGGCGGCTAGCACGACGGTCCTACTTTTGAGGTGGTACTCTTTGAGGTCTTCTTTGTTGATATACGATACGCCAGTAGCCTTACCTTCAGTGTTAGTGGTCACTTCACGCACCACGCAGTTTGTGAAGAGCTGTACCTTTCCACTCTTTTGAGCTGGGAAGATCAGTGAGATGCCTGAAGAGAAGTCAGCTTTGATGGCACAGCTCCTGCTACATTGTCGGCAATAGAAGCATACCCCACGCTCATTGTTCAGGCGCTTTGTGAGAATTGACAACCGTGAGGGAATAACAGCTACACCTGCCTTGCGAGCAGCCTTGATATAGTATAGTTCATGGAGCCGGGGCTTAGGTGCTGGCAGGAAATAGCCATCCGGTTCATTAGGTATATTCTCTTTACTACCAAAAACTCCGATGAGCTTATCGACTTTATCATAATAGGGGGCTACATCTTCATAGCCTATCGGCCAATTGTCGCTTAGTCCATCCTGATCACGTCGCTTGAAGTCTTTGGGTCCAAATCTGAGCGAGATACGGCCCCAGTGGTTGGTACGACCACCGAGCATGTGAGAGCGAAACCAATCGAATTGAGTTCCCTTACCTTGTGTGTAGGGTTCTCCATCTATCTCCCAGCCTCCATAAGCAGCATCAAAGTCACCAAATGGCCGGGTGGTACTGGCACCCCTTCTGGGAGATTCCCAGGGCCACTTGAGTTGCGTCATCTGTTCAGGATCTGTCGGATCGAAATGTGGGCCTGCCTCGACTATGGCTACACTGAGTCCGGCATCAGCCAGCACTTTTGCGGACATGCCACCGCCGGCACCTGAGCCAACGATTATCGCATCAAACTCTTCGCGCGATTCTATGATTTGCATGTTATTGGGTTAGTAGTTCAGCTAGTTTGGAAGATAGCTAATTTCTAACAGCCCGTTAGAATAGAGGTTGATCAAGCCTGAACAAAATCAGTCAATCAACTGACAAATTGATTTGACTTTGATTTTATACATTTGTATATTAATTAATTGTTAACTAAATGTTAATTTAATATTTCTTAAAAGGAAGATGTGATGGCGAAGAAGATTTACAGAGAGAAACAAACTTTTAATAACCGGTTCCTGACAATAGCGCTTGCAGTACTAGGACTCCTCGTAATGGGGAGAATGGTCTCAGAGGTTGTCAATCCTGGTGATAGACTTATCACAGTGATGATCGCAGGAGTATTGGTGATCACTATTCTGGGAGGCTGGCTGTGGTACTTATACAACTTAAGATTGAAAGTCACCGTGTCTGAGGAGACGATCACCTTCAAAATGAAGCCATGGCAAGGCAAAAAGCAACGTATAGCCTGGGATGATGTGCAATGTTGCGAAATCATCCAGACGCCAGAGTTAGCACAATGGCAGGGAGGTAATATCACATTTAACCATGAGCGCCGCTATTCGGTCAGTGGTCGCAATGGACTTCACCTTATTACTAAAGACGGTAAGGAGTACTTCGTTGGATCAAGCAAGCTGAATGAGTTGAAAGATGCCCTTAAAAAAGTCTTTGACTGTGGGTGCTAGCTAACGCGAATACCAAGTCTGTATCAAGCGCATAAGCAAGTTTTAACATTTAGGATGATCCGCTTCTGTAGCTTTATTTACTTAACAATTATGAAAATAATATATTTTATATACTTTTGTTAAGTAAATAGATCAAAATGAGTGAACAGTCATTAGGGGAGTTTGAAGAACTGATATTGCTAATGGTCGCTACGCTACATGATGAAGCGTATGGAGTGGCCATTCTTGAAAACTTAGAAGCCAAACTCGAAAAGAAAGTCAATATCAGTGCCATACATGTTGCGCTAAAACGATTGGAGAATAAAGGTTTAGCAGTTTCCAGGTATGGTGGTATCACCAAAGAACGGGGTGGTAGAAGAAAAAAGTACTATGTGATCACCGCTATGGGCAAAAAGGCCCTTGATTCACAATACGCTCTTCGCACTGACCTTTACCGACAAATCCCCAAAATCTCTTTCAATTGAGCCGTAGGATTTTTGATACCGCACGAAAGTTCCTTCACTGGTATTGTTGTCATGAGCAAATAGACGAAGTAGAGGGTGATCTGCTTGAGCTTTACGAGCTCCGGTCACAAGCATCTTACAATCGCGCAAACTGGAGGTTTGCCTGGGACGTAATTCGTTCATTTCGATGGAGCAACATAAAGAAACCCAGAGCGTGGAAAAAACCTTCACCCCTGTGGAAAAACTACCTAAAGATCAGCTACCGAAATCTCATTAAGGATTATAAGTTTTCCAGTATCAATTTGATAGGTCTGTCCATGGGGATCAGCATTTTCATGATCATGATGATGATGGTAAGGCATGAGCTGACTTTCGATCAGTTTCATAAAAAGGGTGCTCGGATATTTCACGTCATTCAGGAGTTTCAAACGATTGATGGCAGTGAACCCGAGATCTTTACTGCTTTGCCACTGGCTGACGCACTTGTCGATGATATCTCTGGTATCACTAATGCCATTAGTGTTCATGCAGCAGCTTCCACTTGGATGACAGTAGATGGCAAACGGTTTTTTGAAGAAGAGGGGGTCGTCGCGAGTTCATCGTTTTTCGAATTTTTTGACTTTACATTTATTTATGGAAGTCCTGAAAGAGCACTGTCATCAGAGTATTCGATAGTGATTGACCAAAACATGAGCCAGAAGCTTTTTGGTAAATTGGATCCTATCGGAAGAACCGTGGATATCGAGCGGTATGGATTATTCACGGTTAGTGGAGTAATTGAAGAAGTACCTTCCAATTCTTTCATTCAGTTCGACTTTGTGTTGACCCAGAATTATGACACCTTTTTTCAACAAGTGCATCCGAGGTTCCCTGCATGGTTTCAATCCTGGCGTGGTGATCCGGCAGCAACTTTTGTGATGCTGGACAAACCCGAAGACGCGGATAGGTTCGAAACAGAAGTTTCGACCATGTTGGCTAAATATCTCAACACTGAAGATATCAATCCTCACAAACTGATTAACCTATATGATCTTCATTTTGGGCTAGACCAAGTAGACGGATCAATCAACGAGTATGTGCGAGGAGATCGGTCCCAGCTTAACCTTTTGATATTAGTGGCCAGTCTTGTTCTTTTTATGGCTTGTTTCAACTTTGTCAATCTGCTGACGGCAAGGTCAATCACCAGGTCAAAAGAAGTAGGAATTCGAAAGTCTATTGGGGCTGTAAGAGGGCAGATCTTTTTTCAGTTTATGGCTGAGTCATCCATTCAGGTGGCATGTTCTTTCATATTAGCAACCGGATGGATACTTCTTATACTGCCATCCGTAGAGCGTTTGACAGGTATTCAACCGGGATTAGACGCGGATTTTCTACTAAGTTTCAGCCCTCACATTGCATTACTTTTTGTGCTCCTTACCTTGCTATCAGGTATCTACCCGGCACTGGTGATCAGTCGATTTGTACCAAGAAGGGCCTTGGCTTCTTTAGTATCTCAAAAACACAGTAAGTTTTCACTTCGGAATGTATTGCTGACGATCCAATACGGTATAGTCATCATCATGATCTCAAGCTTGATCATAGTCAACAGACAGTTCCGATTTATGACTGATAAGCCTCTCGGCTTTGAAGTAGATCAACTACTCATCGTAGAAGTCAATGGGGGAGGAGTACGGGACAATTTTGGTGTATTGAAACAAGACCTGCTAGCGAATCCAAAAGTTTCTGCTGTTTCCGGACTTACCAGAATGATATCTGGTTATCGGACGGGTGTTGATGTTGCGATGAAGGACCCAACTGACCATGAACGTCAAAAGACGGCCCAGTTCTATGGTATGGACTCAGATGGCATAGAGGCCCTGGAGCTAAGACTGTTGCTTGGTGAACGACCTTCGGGCAACAGATATCTCGATAGCACCATGATCTACCTGAATGAAACAGCCGCTTCATGGTATGGTGATAATGATATTATTGGACAGTGGATTGAGATTTCTGATGATGAAGGTGAAGATATACTTAAGGCCAGGGTAGCTGGTATCATTGAAGACTTTCATTACAGCTCTCTTCATGAGCCTATAGGCCCTGTTGTGATTGGGTATCTCAACAATCCATTTCAAAGTATCGATGATATTGTCATCCGGATCAGAGGTGATGACTTAAGCGAGACTTTGGCCTATATAGAAGAGGTACACAACCGATATGATGAAAATGATGTGATGACATGGGAGTTTTTGGATGATATGGTGGTCAGGGCTTACAAGCGTGAAATGATTATTCGGGATGTCTTTGTTGGGGCTGCTTCTATAGCATTTGCCATTGCAGTAATTGGGATGATCAGTTTACTCTCTCTTACGGCTATTGAGAAGACGAAAGAGCTGGGTATTCGGAAAATTCTCGGTGCAAACTATATCGGCCTAATTACACTTCAGGCAAAGAGCTTTATGTCATTTGCGTCGATCGCAGCAATGCTGGGTATTCCTATTGTGTGGGTACTGAGTAGTAATTGGCTTGATAGCTTTGCTTACCGAGCGGGTTTCAGTGTTCTGCCATTTGCAGCAGCGATAGGTACAGTCGTACTAAGCACATTGATCATAGTCTGGATCATCAATCACAGTGTGATAAGTCGTAATCCTGTGCAATCTTTGAGACACGAGTAGCTATCAGGCTAATGGCAAAGGTAGAATGACCAACCTTGAGTGGTCATTTCGGTAGATCACTCTCTGCATAGATTTGATCAAAACTTGGCACAGGGTTCTTGTCATAGTATTTGATACCAAAAGAATTTACTACCCTTAGAATATTATCGATTGTGGATTGAGATAATCTTTCCCGCCATGCTACCAATTGCTGACCACTTTGGATAAGCTCTTTGGAAGATAGTTGAGCTGTAGGACTTACCTTTTGGTACATCTTTTCAATTTCATCAGGGACGGGTCTTTCGAGATACTTGAATATCCTATCGATCTCATGATCAAATGCTGTGAGCAGGCCTTCATAACTGATGATCAGATAGCTCCTGTTTCTGTCAGGATGATCCATCACTTCTGTAGTGTTGACTGACCATATAAAGGCCAGGTACTCCTCATGAGTCTTGATGGACTTCCATATGTCCGCATACTTTTCAAAGTATTCCGAATGTCGGAATTCAGGTGTGATACAGTTTTCTATGGGTCGGGCCTGATCGTAGAAACGCCCGTTGATCTGAGAAGCGATTGTGGCACAGGGATGACGTAAAAGCACAAGACTCTTCATATCAAAGTTCTTTCTCAGCCAGTGGAACAGCAAGTTCGCTTTGTTGAATTTAAAAACGAACGTCTGATATTGAGAAAGATGATAGAGGTCCATTTCTTCATACAGATAGCGGTTAGGCTGTCTCACCTGTAGTAGGCTCTCAAACATGTTGTAAGCTTCAGGCCACAGCTCGTGCTCTGGTATGGGCTGATTAAAATAGAAGTTGAGTTGATCGATCTCCTGAAGCTTCTGGTCGTAAGGCCTGGGCATCTGATCCGATCGGCCATATGCGCCGCGCCATAAAGGCTCATCGATAATGCCTGAATGGGGAATGGAAGCAACAATCTCAGAAAACCATGCTGATCCACTCCTTGGTTGACAAAAAAGGCAGATGGTATTCTCAGGATTGATACTCCGCTGATGATTACGAGCTACAAAAGGTCGTATATATCTGTAGAGCAGATACCGATCTTTAAGTCGACGGGTAAGATCACTCAGTAGCATTTATTCCATGAGAGTATTCCTTTTCAGAATATAGTTTATTCTTCAGACACCTGAAGTAGTGTTCTCAGCTTAGTCTGTCTACAAGCCTTTGGAGCATTTCCACACCCTTAGCCAGCTGTTCCCTGGATACAAACTCATTAGCACGATGCGCCTGGGCAATATCTCCGGGTCCGCAGATCACTGCGGGATAACCGCCTTCTGCAAACTGGCCCGCTTCCGCAGCATAACTCACAGTGTCGAGTTGATCATTTTGCGATAGCTCTTTGATGATCTTCACAATCTCAGCATCTTCGGAAGTATCCAGATGAGGTACGACAGGGTGGTGCTTCTCCGACTTGATCTCAAATCCAGGAAACACTTTTTGTAGTTCTGTCTCACGTTCTCGACAGTGAGCTTCGAACTCTTTGAAGATCTCATCTGCAGAGTCCATTGGGATAGTACGTACATCCCAATGGAAACTACACTGATCAGCAATGACGTTGGGTGCTATACCTCCTTTGAAAGTACCACAATGAATCGAGGTATGAGGAGGATGGAAGCGCTCATCGATATGCCCGCGATTCACCAATTCGTTCATTTTATTCTCCAACCACAGGACCAATCGCGCCGATTCGTGTATGGCACTCACCTCCTGTCTGATTCTACTGCTATGCCCTGCCGACCCATTCACGGTAGTCTCGAAGATGCAAATGCCCTTCTGACCGACGATGGGCTCAAGCATCGAAGGCTCACCTATAATGGCATAGGCAGGGGTCTCCTGATAGTGGTCAGATATCGCTTTGACCAACTCGGGAGCGGCCAGGCATCCGACTTCTTCGTCATAGGAGAAAGCAAAATATATGGGTTTTCGGAGGTCAGCCCCGGTCATATCAGGAACTACCGCTAAACAGCAAGCAATGAACGCTTTCATATCACAGCTCCCGCGACCATACAGCTTACCATCATTGCTATCGGTCAGTACAAATGGATCGGTATCCCAATCTTGTCCTTTGACTGGTACTACATCCGTATGGCCTGAGAGTATAAAACCACCGTCGATGGCTGGGCCAATTCTACAATGTAGTGACGCCTTCGTTCCTTCCTCGTTAGGTACGAGGCGGACTTCTATATTGTGATCGGTCAGGTAGTCCCTGATCCAGTGAATAATGCTCAGGTTAGACTCCCCGCCCAATACGGGAAATGCAACCAGCTTAGCTAGTATTTCTTCTACTTTCGTCATGTTGATAAAGATGTTAGACTGGTCCCCACTCAATGAATACAGCCCATAAGAGGAAAAGCCATGCAAGGATAATGATCATTCCGACAATTGGCATAATGTATCTCAACCATCGGTCAAAAGGTACCCTGCAAAGACTCAGCATGGCTATCAAACCGCCTAGCGTAGGGTTGAACAAGTTGGTTACACCATCTCCGATCTGGAAGGCGAGTATGGTTGTTTGCCTGGTAAGGCCGATCACGTCCCCTAGCGGAATCATAATAGGAAGGGTAGCCAGGGCCTGACCACTACCCGAAGGGATCATGAAATTAATGACGCACTGGGCTGCAGACATGCCTACTGCTGAAGCATACAAGGGCAGACCTTTTAACATTTCCGATAGGTGAAACGCTATGGTATCACTGATGCCACCTTGCTCGAGGATGACTTTGATTGTGGTAGCCAAACCCACCATGAATGCTCCCGGAGCTACTACGCTGACAGACCTAAGTGCAGTATCCGAGATAGTAGTCCCGGACATACCTGCCGCCAGTCCTGCTGATATGGCGATCATGATGAAGATTGCCGATATCTCATCAATGTACCAATGGTAACGGAAGAGCCCAATGAGCATGATAGTAATACCGATTAGGAATATTCCCAGTATGATCCAGTTGTTTCCGGTCATCCGATAATGACTCAGCGGATGGTTGAGCGCCAAACCGTCTGTAGAGACATCCTTAACCAAGCTATGGGTTTTGTCTTTGACGAGTTGTTGATAGTATCTAAGATTAAAGAAGGCTAGCAGGCTCAAGCCGCCAAAACAGAGTATACTTCTGAATACGGCTCCACTGAAAAGGGGCATCTCGGCGAGCTTATGGCCAGTCCCCACGGTATAGGGGTTGACAGGAGAGAGGCCAAAGCCCACTGTCACACCACCAACGGCAATGGCTGCAGCGAGCATTACATCTCCACCAATGGCAAGGACTGCTACCGCAGCGATGGGTACCAGGGCAATATTATTTTCATAGCCAATCATGACACCCAGCAAACCGTAAATGAAGGTGAGCATGATCACTATAAAGCTACGGCGCTCTTCCCCAAGCTTGTGCACAGAGGTTCCTACAGCATTTTCTATCATACCGGATTTTTCCAGTATACCGAACATAATGCCACTGGATAATACAATGAAAATGATAGAGATCGCAGAGTCAAATCCTTTGGGTATCGCTGTAAACATGTCAAGCAATCCTAATGGGGTCGGTTCTACCTGATGATATGATCCGGGTACCACTCTTTGACGACCGTCTACTTCTACTCTGTCAAAACTGCCTGCAGGAAGGAAATGACCCAACAAAGTAGCAATAATGATGATGATGAACAGCAGTACTACAGGATGGGGTACTGTCGCCAGTCGCTTGCGAAGCTTGTTGAGGGGAGATGTGGTCATTCGTTGTGCTTAAAACTAACGAATGACATTAAATAATCTAATTGACTTAAGATTTATACACAGTCACATTTGAAATAGTCCTGATCGTATTGAGGGGCAAGGTCACCATCAACACTGAAAATGTTATCAGCATTAATCGATTTTCCTGAAGCCAAATGAATGTATTCATGATTTGCTTTAGTTGATTTAGCGACTATTTCGTCTTGTATCCTCTTTTGAGTACCATGCTCGTCAAAATATACGATGGTCTTGTCGCCTTTACCTCCTACCTCAAAAAGCAAGATGCTAGCATAGCTGGATGATTTCTGAATTTGCATAGCGCGTTTTTGAATACTCACGCAATCAAACAGAGATGGTTGTTGGTAAATCAATGTGTGTTACTTACGCGACAATCCTCGATTTCGGACAACTCTCAGGCCGATCCTATGGCAATGGCAAGAATAAGTATCGATTATATGGTGAAGAGTAATAAGCATTTGGGTGGATTGACCAATGCCCAAATTCTGGTTATTAGTGATTATTGACTCACAAGTGATCGTGTAAGTCCTCATCATTACCACGTCAGTTGCCGCTAACCATGTACAATAAAAGGAACCGAGCAGTTTTTATTAAATTAATGAAATAATACCTTCGTAGAATATAATCATTTGATCCTTAGGATTATGAAAAAGATTTTATTGGGTTTGTCAGCTATTGTTTTGGTGAACTTTTTTGCACTAGGTCAGAGTATTAGTATTGATCCTGGTCAAAACGATATAACACTAGCCGAGAACACCGCCAATAGCACAGTTGTTGCGACTATTACATCTAGCAATGCGATGGGGATATTGACTTGGTCAATCGCTGTTTCGGATAATCCCGATGCTGATGCTAACAATCCATTTTCAATAGCTCCGTTGGCTGGAGATCAATCTAGAGGTGAGCTAATCGTCAATGATGTTGACGACCTGGATTTTGATGTTGATCCGACCACAATCCAGTTTACTGTTTCCTTAGATGATGATGGTGATGCTCTCCCGGCTGTCACAGAAGTGTTTACAGTTACTTTGACTAACGTAAATGATAATGATCCTGTGATTACAGCAAGTCAATCCTTTGACATAGCCGAAGATGCGCTACAGGATGCTATTGTTGGTACTGTCTTAGCCACTGATGCAGATGACGGCAATGAGGCTAGTTTTACCACATTCTCGGCCTGGACTATTGTCTCTGGTAATGATGATAATATTTTTGGTATTGACGCTACCACCGGTGAGATCACTGTCGTTGATAGCACGAATCTTGATTTTGAGTCTTTTGCGGCTCCACCGACGGCATATGATCTTACTGTAACTGTAGGAGATGGGACTAACACAAGCCCAGGAGCAACTATTACCATAAATGTGACTGACGTCAACGACAAACCTCAGCTTACTACGACAACTGCGACTATAGCTGAGAATTCACCTGATGGAGCGGCTATAGTCACGCTTACCTTCTCAGATGATGAAGGCTCAGCAGCCGAATTCACAATCAATTCAGGAAATGATGGTGGCGCTTTTGCATTGGCCACCAATGGAGAATTGACAATTGCTGATAGTGCTGACTTTGATCATGAGACCAATCCTGAGTTTAAACTTGCAATTCGGGTGGCAGAGACAGTTGCTACGACTGTATTTTCGGTAGATACACTGACTGTAACAGTTACAGACGTGAACGAATCACCGGTATTAACCAAAACTACGTTTAGCTTTAATGAGAACCCAGTTGCTCAAGGAGTGATCGGCGCTATTCCTGTGACCGACCCTGAGGATGATGATTTGACCTATACCATTAGCTCAGGAAACGCCGGTAATAATTATGTCATTACAGCCGATACCCTTCGTGCTAATACTCCGGCCTACTTTGATTTTGAGACCTTTACTACCGATACCTTGATCGTATCCGCGAGTGACGGCACACTTTCTGATAGCGATACCATTTTTGTGCGACTGTTAAATGTTAACGAACCTTTGGTTTTTGATGGTGATACATTATCCATTGACGAAAATCGACCGAACAATAGTTTGGTGGGAACATTGAGCGCTGATGATCCTGAAGGAGTAACTGCTACATTTAAAGTGCTAACTCAATCTCCTGATAGCGCTTTTGCTATCAACGGAGCAAACAACTTGATCATTATAGATTCGGCACTGGTCGATTTTGAAATTAACCCTCAGTTTATACTTTCGGTGGAGGCTACAGACGGTACTTTCAAAGACACTGCAACAGTACTGGTGAACATCAACGATGTATTCGAGATCGTTAATGACAAACCTAATTTTGTTGATCAGAGTTTTCTTCTAGAAGAGAATAGTCCTTCTGGTACAGAAATCGGTACACTCATCGCCACCGATACCATAGAAGGCCCTTTAAGTTATCGTGTCCTGACAGGGAATGAAGCGGGTATTGTATCGCTGGCAGATAGCACAGGAATACTTTCAGTAAATGACTCCTCAGCTTTTGATTTTGAGACGAACGACTTCTTTGAATTTGAGATCGAGGTAAGTGATACGGATTTGACAGATACAGCAACGGTTGCGATCTTGTTGCTCAACGTTGAAGAACCACCGTCAGTAGAAGGTGAGGATTTTGAAATTGAAGAAAATAGTCCTGCAGGTACTCTTGTAGGCAAACTAGATGGTACAGATGGTGATGGCGATTCGTTGATTTTCGTGCTAGGAGCCGGTAATAATGGAGCTTTTCTGATCAATGATGCTGGAACAATCACTGTAGCGAATAGTACTTTAGTCAATTTTGAAGAGCGAACAGAATTTGTTATCGAAGTGCTATTAACCGATAAGACGGATACAGTAAGCGCATCCACCACTATTACAGTTCTGAATGCTAACGACCCTCCAGTGTTTGAAAACAAGCTATTTGAAATGGAAGAGAACCCAATGGTTGGAGACACAGTCGGGTTTTTGGAGCCCTTTGATGAAGATGGAGACGAGATCAGTTTTTCGATCCAGGATGGTAATATCAGTAATGCCTTCGCATTAATTACAGGTGGATATCTAGTTGTGGCCAATGAGGAGGTGATTGATTTTGAGGTGAACAAGACCTTCACATTGACCATTACAGCAAGTGATGGTATTATTGAGTTTGAGGATATTGTAGAAGTTAAAGTCACCGACCTTATCGATAACATATTGATCACGGGTGCTGATGAGGCCCCCATTGCCAAGTTCTACCCTAATCCCACGATCAATCGCATGACTGTGGAGGCCTTTGAACCCATTGAGCAGTTGACCATAGCTGACATGGCAGGTCGCATTATGATGCAACTTAATAGGCCTGTAAGAGATAGGGTAGTCCTCGATACGAGTAAACTACGTTCAGGCATGTATATTCTGATCCTGGATCACCAGGCCTTCAAGTTTGTGAAGCGCTAGACTGGCTGGATTGTACTTATCCTAGTGTTAAGTTTTTGGGCTTACCAAAACCAGTGATGTCTTTCTCAGGTTATAGGAGTGTAACCAAACGTTAGACATTATGAAAAAGCTCACTCTTGCCATCACGCTCATCTTTAGTTTAGCCAGTCTTTTGGCGATAGCTAACAATAAGGAAGATAAGAAATCAGAGGAAGCCACTATCTATTTGATTCGATATGGAATAGGTGGTGCAGGAATGCCAACAACCATTGATCTGAATAAGGAGTACATGGGAAGTACTGTACCCTACAGTTATTTGAAGATGAATGTTGTTGCCGGGAAGCACCAGATTAGTGCTAACTATCGCAATAGGTACACAGTTGAGATGATTGTCGAAGCTGGAAAGACGTACTATCTAAGACAATACATTACACCTGGCTTTGTAGTACCTGGTACTAAAATCGAGAAGATCAGTCAAGAAGAAGGCATGGACTTGCTTGATAAGAATAAACCTCTCTCTGAAAAAAAGAATCGAGAAAAGGTGGTCAGCATTGATAACTAGTTTTTGGGAAGGTATACACCTGGAATCGGGTTGTTATCCGTCTCACCTAGCCAGTAGATATTGACCACCCACCAACGGGTGCCATCATGTAGTAGCTGAATGCTGTTGATGCCACGTGTAAATGGTTCTGTATCCGAGCTAGTGTGATAGGACTCATAGGTGCTGAATACATGTGCCATCTCTCCGTACTGTTCTACCTTATTGAATATGGCTTTTTCAAAGAAGCCGTCTTTCTCCAACACCGGAGCTGCACGTTCGACATACTCATCGGGTGTCCAGTAGACAGGAACAATACCGTTTTCAGATGATTTACGAATAGGGATCAACTTGGCATCTGAAGTAAAAAGGTATCTGAACAACTCCCAGTCTCTCTTTTCACCAGCATCCCCCGATATCACAGCATAGAGTGTTTCGATAGTACCCTCTATTGTTTGCACCTTATCAGAATAATTTTGACCAAACAAGCTGGTAGAAAGGAAAAAGGTGATGATCAGAGTCAGCATTGTTTTCATAATTTCAGTTTAATTGTTTAACAGTGAGTTCATCATTAGTTTGATCGTACCATACGCTTGCATCCGGTTTTGTATATTGAAGCCGAAGAGTGTAACCTTGCCCTTGCCCATCTCAGCTTCAAGAATTGCAGCTTTTCCCTGGATCAATTCTCCTCCCTCAAGCCACCCTGATATGAGCAATGGCTCATCCGGATAGGTTGCTATGACTTCTATTCCGGTAGGGTCGTCTATCTCATAGGCCTGGCCCTGGGCAAAATAACCAATGCCGTAGGATGGCATACCATATGTCGCTGGAGTAGTTTTGTACTTCACTTTTAATATTGAGCCAGGACAAGTAAACTCTGAAGTTGCAACGCCATTGAGCACATTCTTAATAGGTAGCCCAAACTTCTCTATCGCAATACTACTGGCCCTCTTATTGAGTAGTAGCTTGCCACCTGACTCCACAAAAGCTTTGAGCATAGATACACCATCTTCTCCAAGCCCACCAACATATTCAGGAGGCATATCGCCTTCCTTGCGTCCTTCGATGATTTGCGAGAGTGACTGATCAGGAATAATAATGACATCATAGTCTTTAGAAAGATCAGTATTTCGTACGCTCTCATCCCTAAGTATCTGATATTGGAATCCGTATTGGTCTAGCAGTAGTTTGATCCAACCTGCATCCATGTTTGCTCTCCAGCTATCATACAAGCCAATCTTTTGTTCTTTGAGTTTGATGGTAGGCGGGGCAGATGTCATTGCCAAAATCTCTACACCCGCGTCTTGAGAAAGTGTCTTTCCTGACATTCTTCCACCCTTTATCACAAAGCTACCTATCGGAAATGTCTGACCTGATTGCTCGACTGTTTCTGTTGTCCTAGAGACAGTACTTCCCGACTGCTTGGCTAGGTTAGCGGCGAGGAAAGCATTGTTTTCAGTAGTCGAAATGATCATATGTTGGCCGATACCAACATACGCTCCGATCATGACCGGGTCTTCTACTTTGTTCAGGTCAGATGTGAGTGCTTTATCCAGTTCAATTGTCTCGATACCCATCTGGCTCGGGAGCGTCCAGCCTACTCCGTCATAGGGTAGAAAGGGTGCTCCGTCCCATTTGGTCATTCTCGAGATGCCTTGCCACAGGTGTGGGTACTTCCTGAGGTCAGGATAATCTTGATACTCCATAAGGTTTTTGACGTAGAGCCCAAATGGCTGTGTGGTAGGAATGACAAAGTCTCCTTCATTGACCTCATCATTCACAGTTGCCAGCTCCTTGTTGGCCTCAAAAACCTGAACACCATTTTGCATCATACGATTGAGCATCAGGGCAGTAGTACTTTTATCCTGCTGGTCTTTCGGGACGATCCATCCATAAGGCCCTTCTTCTTTGAAACGCTTGATGACATCCGTACCCATCTTGTACTTGTTCTGAAGGAAGTCTGTCTTGTAGAGTGCCACTGTTTCTAGAAGCGACTTTGAAGCTGTCAGATTATAGGCCACTGCATCTCCTATACGCCATGTACCGCCTTTCCAAGGGCTAGGGTAGAACACACCCATGCGCAACTCTTTGTACTCTTCAGGAAAGTCATCAATAGTGTAAGTCTTGGGCGTTGCGTATCGATAGAGCGCTGTTTCAGTAAGGATTGACGGGATGTTGTGACCCTCTATCGCAGGCCCGTCGATATAGCCAGGGTACCAGATATCAAAGGCTATTCTCGATATGGCTCCAGGCTGATCATTCTCCTCCAGTCCCTTGCCCATGGCCGATCCCACAAGATTTTTGGTTCGTATAATGATCGGGTGCTTATTGGGGTTGGTAGGTTCAGGTCCAGGAGGTATCCATATCCTGGCGGGGAATGGGGCAGCAGTATGCTGATCATAAAACAGTGAGAGGTACCACTCGCTGTTGACTATCCTGTTGATGTTTTGGGTCTCTTTAAGATTGGCAATGAAAGTATCCCGATTATTGTCGTGCCCTGCATATTTATGATAGAGCGTAGGGAGTGGGCTAGTCTCGTACTCGGTTCCTACATTTTGTCGATACCACTCCGCTACTTGGGTCATGCCATCAGGATTGACGATTGGGAGGAGCAGTATTACGCTATCGCGAATCATTTTGGTAGTAGGATCTTCATCGGTGATGATATCGTATGGAAGCTGGAAGTGATGCTGAGGTGGGGCAGTCTCAGTTGAGTGGAGGCCTGCACTGATCCATACTATAGCCCGACCAGATGCTGCTAAAGTCATTGCGTCTGAAGGATTAACCCCTTCAATTAGGCTAAGTCTTTTAGCAATTAGTTTGTACTCTTCTAGCAGAGACATATTCTCCTCCGATGAGATGATACCATAGATCATTCGCCTTCCTTCGGTAGTTTCTCCCATATCGCCAATAGCCATTCTTGGTGACTCGTCTGCCAGGATGTTCATGTATTCTGACCACTGCTCGTAGGTGGTTAACTTGTAGTCAGCACCAGGTTTATGACCAAGATAGTCTTCGGGCTTGGTGATGGAATTTTGGCCTTGGCTGGCAGACAGAGAAGCAATGTACAGCATCAAAAAACAGAGCACGGTGTAATTCATATAAGTCGTGTTGGATTGAAGCGAAAAAGGTAAGCATCAGCAAGGTCTGGATCATCTAAAAACCGGATGAATGGGTGAATAAACAGGAGGTTAAATATTTTTTGATTTTGCGAAGGGAGCGGCTTGGTGATTATCTGAATTCTTATCATTTTTGCGTCCGCTTAAGGACGGGGTGTAGCACAGTCCGGTTAGTGTACCTGGTTTGGGACCAGGGGGCCGCAGGTTCGAATCCTGCCACCC
>DIYH01000025.1 GCA_002435755.1 Flammeovirgaceae bacterium UBA6059 | reverse complement strand
CAACCTATTTCAGGACGGGTCAGAAAGATGTTGTATTACATCATACCACCCATACCGCCTGGCATACCACCACCGGCAGGCATAGCGGGAGCTTCAGGCTCAGGCTGATCAGCTACCACAGCTTCAGTGGTCAGTAGTAGACCAGCAATAGAAGCAGCATTCTCAAGAGCAAGCCTCGTCACCTTAGTAGGATCGATGATACCTTCCTTGAACATGTTTACATACTCCTCAGTCCCTGCATTGTATCCATAGTCATCTTTGCCACCTTTCACGTTGTTTACTACAACTGAAGGCTCTCCGCCAGCGTTTTCAACAATTGTTCTTAAAGGAGCTTCGATAGCAGCTCTTACAAGAGCCACACCAGTGTTCTGGTCTACATTGCCCAAGTCAAGGTTGTCAACGGCAGATAGAGCTCTGATAAGAGCTACTCCACCACCAGCAACGATACCTTCTTGTACAGCTGCTCTGGTCGCGTGAAGTGCGTCATCAACCAAATCCTTCTTCTCTTTCATTTCTACTTCAGTGGCTGCACCGATGTATAGGATAGCAACACCACCAGAAAGCTTAGCTAATCTTTCCTGTAGCTTCTCCTTGTCATAGTCAGAAGTAGTATTCTCGATTTGCTGCTTGATCTGATTCACTCTAGCCTCAATGTCTTCACTTGTGCCAGCACCGTTAACGACAGTTGTATTGTCTTTGTCGATGTTTACTTTCTCAGCAGTACCTAAGTAGTCGAGCGTAGCGTTCTCAAGTTTGTAACCTCTTTCCTCAGAGATCACAGTACCACCAGTTAGGATAGCAATATCTTCGAGCATTGCCTTTCTGCGGTCACCGAAACCAGGAGCTTTTACAGCAGCAATCTTCAGAGAGCCTCTGATTTTGTTTACCACCAATGTAGCAAGTGCTTCACCTTCTACATCTTCAGCGATGATCAACAAAGGCTTTCCGGTTTGGGCAGTGGCTTCAAGTACAGGAAGAAGCTCCTTCATGTTACTGATCTTCTTGTCATAGATCAAGATGTATGGGTTCTCGAGCTCAGCCTCCATCTTGTCGGTATTAGTCACGAAGTAAGGAGAAAGGTAACCTCTGTCAAACTGCATACCTTCTACAGTCTTTACTTCAGTTTCAGTACCCTTAGCTTCCTCAACAGTGATCACACCATCTTTACCAACTTTGTCCATAGCGTCAGCGATCATGTTACCTACCTCAGAATCGTTGTTAGCAGATACTGTGGCTACTTGTGAGATCTCATCGCTAGTGGAGATTTCTTTTGATTGGCTCTGCAATTCAGCAACAACAGCTGCGACCGCCTTGTCAACACCTCTTCTGAGGTCCATCGGGTTAGCACCAGCTGCTACATTTTTGATACCATGAGCAAAAATCGCCTGCGCTAATACAGTTGCAGTAGTAGTACCATCACCTGCATCATCAGCAGTCTTAGAAGCTACTTCCTTAAGCAACTGAGCACCCATGTTTTCTACGGCATCTTCAAGCTCGATCTCTTTTGCTACAGAAACACCATCTTTGGTTACTGTAGGAGCTCCGAATTTCTTGTCAAGAATAACGTTGCGACCTTTAGGCCCGAGTGTTACTTTCACCGCGTCGGCTAATGTATCAACGCCTTTTTTGATTCTATCTCTAGCGTCGGTATCAAAGAATATATCCTTTGCCATAATTCTAAATTTTAGTTTTTTGGATTAACAATGAACGATTAAACAATGCCGAAAATGTCGGACTCTTTCATGATGAGGTAATCAGTACCTTCGATAGTGATCTCAGTACCAGAGTATTTACCATAAAGCACCTGGTCGCCAACTTTTACGTTTAGTGGCTCATCTTTTTTACCAGTTCCAACAGCTACTATTGAACCCCTTTGTGGCTTTTCTTTAGCAGTATCAGGGATGATGATTCCAGAAGCAGTTTTTTCTTCTGCAGCAGCAGGTTCTACCAGAACTCTGTCAGCTAATGGTTTGAAATTTACGTTTGACATCTTTCGATTAAATTTTAATATGTTGTGTTAATGATTATCAACGCATCACGTTTAGCACTTCTCGTGCCACTCTGATATTGTCAGTATTTCGGACATTTTTACTGACAGGCTAACTGCTATTTTGTCATAGTCCTTTGCATTTTGGCAGAGTACGATGCTTGATTACTGGTCGTTGCTCTTTATATTAAGCTATGATGAACATAAAGTGAACAATATGGCAGCATTGCAAAGGGATTGGTTGACCGACGGATTGATAGATTTTGAATACAAGAAGTATGTCCTTTTGGCATATTTAAAAGACATTAAGTCTCGGTTTGATGAGCGTAAACTGTATCCCTTTATGGCTGATTTGGTCTTCCACTATCAAAACCTCCTGAAGGTAAAGGAAAGTAAGGAGTTGATCTACGATAACTTCCCTAAGTCGATCAGTGAAGCTGACTTCAAAAAGTTGGAAGTAAGTTATAAAAAGATAGTTCGTGATGATGAGACGATGAGCGAGATAGAGGGCATATTGGGTTATGCAATACCTAGAATGAAAGACACATTGTCACAAGGTAAGGAGCTCTTTGAGCTAGTAGAACATCATCTTGAGATCAGTCCGATAGGACTTACACCGCTATATGCAAATGAAGGCTATTTATTCATTCAGGTTGACAAAAAACCTGACATCAATATATTCAGGTACCAGGTCTCTGTTTTCGAGAATGTTCATGAGAATTATCGTGCTATCAACACCACCTACGTCGATTGTGAGATGAAGTCAATCTCAAATACATATGAGTCGATCAAAGTGAAGCTGGCAAAGCAGTTTACATTTTTGCCAAACCCCGCGAGTTACCTCATTTTAAGTAAGCTGTCATTTCCACTTCCCGAGACGTTATTACCTGTAGCTAAACGAATGCTAATGCGACACATCAAAGTGAGCTAGGGCGTTCTCATACCAGAAACTATGACATTCTGGAGCGCTTGATGAGATAAGCACTGAAGATGGTGTCAAAATCATCGTTGACATCTGCTTCTATAAAGTCTACCTTGAGTTGTCCGCACTTGAGCCTTAACTCCTGGTAGTAGTTGCTCATTGTATTCCGATAAGTAGATTTTATCTCAGAAGGCGTCAACTTAAGCTTTGTACCTTCCTCTAGATCAAAGAATTCATAAGGCCTATCTTCAAACTCAAAGTCAAGTTCTGTCTTTTTGTCAGTGATATGAAACAATAGGATTTCGTGTTTTTTATGCTTGAGGTGCTGGATGGCAGCCAATATCTCAGGCATTTGCTCCGTATCCTGGAACATATCACTGAAAATAACCACCAATGATCTACGATGGATTTTCTGAGCGATTTCATTTAGGGTACCGGCGACATCTGTCTTTTGGTTTTTTTGCTCAGCATCCAAAATCCGCTGAAGTTCTAAAAATAGCTTGTGGACATGTGTAGAAGTAGACTTCACTTCAGTTTGAGCATCAACACCGTCACTAAATGTATAAAGCCCTACAGCGTCACGTTGCTTATGAAGAAGGTAGGCCAGGGCACCAACAGCCATGGTCGCAAACTTGATCTTCGCTTTACTCTGGGCAGGATAGTACATGGACGAAGACTGATCAAGAATGAGGTAACACCTAAGGTTAGTCTCCTCTTCGTACCGTTTTGTGTAAAGACGGTCCGTGCGGGCAAATACCTTCCAGTCAATATGCCGCGTGCTTTCTCCTGAATTGTACAATCTGTGCTCTGCGAACTCCACCGAAAAACCATGATAAGGCGACTTATGCAATCCCGTGATGAAGCCTTCGACCATCTGTTTAGCCAGCAATTCTATGCTTCCAAACGCTTTTATTCTGTTTAAATCAAGCTTCATATGAGGTAGTTGCGTTGTGTTTTATTGGTGCCTTTATGGCTTTTCAATAAACTGATCGTATAGTTAATTTATTTTCAATGATTAAACAATATGACCTATTTTAAGTCAGGGAGGATTTGGTTTTTTTAAAAAGAAAAAATTATTTAGGGGCAAAGTAAAACCTAAACCAACAAAAAGTGGACGAAGACAAGGTGAATGACAGAGCGGAAATTTACTCTGAGAGAGTAAGAGCTGGGAAAAGGACCTATTTTTTTGATATTAAGGCTACCAAGTCAAACGACTACTACCTGACGATCACTGAAAGCAAAAGGAGGTACAAAGACGATGGCTATTTTTATGAGAAGCACAAGATCTTTTTGTACAAGGAAGACTTTGACAAGTTTGTCACAGCGCTGAATGGAACCGTGGATCATGTAAAGACAGAGTTACTTCCAGATGTCGATTTTAGTAAGTTCGACCGGGATCAGGAAGAAAATGATTCTGTAAGCGCGGAAGAAGTAAAAGTAGATGATACGGAACTGAAGTGGGATTGAAACACCCGGGGGGTGTTAAATGAAAAGGCCTCAGATGGAATTCCATCTGAGGCCTTTTTATGTTCTGGTAAGGTTAGCTTATTCAGCAACCACGTTGAGTGTGATCTCTGGTTGTACCTCTTTGTGTAACAGGATGGTAGCCTTGTGCTCGCCCACCTCTTTGATGGCGTTCGCAAAAGATACTTTCTTCCTGTCTACTTCTATACCTTTGGCTCTCAGTGCATCTGCCACTTGTAGCGCTGTGATAGCTCCAAATATCTTTCCACTCTCGCCAGCTTTGGTCGCGATATCGATCACCAAATCCTTCATCTTGTCAGCAATGCTTTCAGCATCTTTCTTAATCTTCTCAGCTTTGTGAGCAGCCTGACGGATGTTTTCGTCGATCATCTTTCTGTTGCTGGTGTTTGCCAAAATGGCAAAACCTTGCGGAATAAGATAATTTCTACCGTAACCTGGCTTTACAGTCACCGTGTCATTTTTATAACCCAGCCCCTTTATATCTTCTTTTAGAATAATTTCCATGGCCTAGTAGTTTATTTTAATGAATCAGACTGGTAAGGCAGCAACGCCAGGTGACGAGACCTTTTAACAGCCTGGGTCACTTTTCTTTGGAACTTTTGACTTGTACCAGTCAATCGACGAGGCAAAATTTTGCCTTGATCATTGACAAATTTCAATAGGAAGTTAGCATCCTTATAGTCGATGTATTTGATGCCATTCTTTTTGAACCTGCAGTATTTTTTCTTCTGCTGTTCTCTATTGATAGGTTCGTTCTGTAATGTCATGCTGCAGCCTCCTCTTTTTTGTCCTTGTTAAATGCGCCACTCCTTCTTTTTTCATTGTAAGCCACGGCGTGCTTGTCCAATGATACGGTGAGAAACCTCATGATGCGCTCGTCACGTCTATATTCAGTCTCTAATGTTTCGATGAGTTCTGGAGCCGACTTGAATTCAATAAGGTGATAAAAGCCTGTAGACTTATGAGCAATAGGGTAGGCCAGTTTTCTCAGGCCCCAATTTTCGTCATTTACAAGCTCTGCACCATTGTCGGTGAGCACCTTTCTGAACTTATCGACAGCATCCTCCATCTGGACTTCAGATAGAACGGGAGTCATAATGAATACCGTCTCGTAATTCTTGTTCATGATTGTTTTTATTAAATGAGGTGCGAAATTAGATGATTCTTACCAGTAATCAAAAAGCGGAATTGGTAAAAACTACTTGACTGTAAAGCTGCCTTTGCCCATCAGATAGTCATCTGTATAGACCTCCACGAGATGCTGCCCTGACTGATAGTCACTCCCCTTCTCGTAGTAATAGGTCATTTTTTGACGCTGGCGATCATAGAGTATTTCTTTTTTGGCAGTGAAAAACATCTCACGTCCTTCGAAGATGAAGCTGCCAGACCCTCTTGTTACATCGAACAGTACGTTTTTATCAGGTGCAATGATCCTTACCAGAATATCCTTTCCTTCTATAGGTGCTACTTGGTTCTCTTCTATAAAAAAGTCGATCTTGAGTTTGTTAATATGACGATTTCTAAATTCACCCTCACGCTCACGACCATTGCTTGCTACCGCAAATACCTGAAGGCCTTCCACTGCCAACCTACCAGCAAGAGCTACTTTTTCCTCTAGTTCACTGTTAGACTGGTTTAAGTCTCGGAGTGACTCATTCAACTCGTTCTTTTCTTCTTTGAGTGTGGTGTTTTCCACTACCAATTGCTCATTGATCTCCTTGAGTCTCTCTATCTCGATATCCTGAGCTACCAATAGTTCTTTGTACCCATCCACACGTTCTTGCAGATCATTGATCTGTCTGAAAGCCCTGGTTCTGAATTCTTGACGCTCTGTTTCTAGCTTCTCTCTAATCTTCACAAGGGTATCGATCTCACCTCCAAGCTGAGAGATGGTTAAAATCTTATCATTCAACTCATTGTTGATAGAATCGAGCTGTGCGTACGTTCTTTCTATGATTGCCTCTTGCGTACGCTTTTCTTCTTCCAGTCGCTGATTTTCAAAGTAGTTGTACACCACTAAGCCAATGACGATCACTAGTATCCCAATCAGGATGGGTACCAATAGTGATTTTTTCTTTGGCGCCTCCTCCTTTTGTTTTTCTTGCCCTTGATTTTGCTGCTCTGCCATTTGTTAGCCTTGGTTTAAAAATTGCTGCAAAGTTAGATGAATGTGTAGTAAAACCATAGCAACGAGTTTTCTTAGCATATATTTAGCCTATGACCAAACTTGATGAATCTTATTGGACCGATCGCTATCATTCTGGTAAGATAGGGTGGGATATAGGATACCCATCGACACCTCTCAAAAACTACATCGATCAGTTGGAGGACAAATCCATTCGGATATTGATCCCCGGAGCTGGCAATGCATACGAAGCTGAATATCTCCATATGAGTGGGTTTAGCAATGTCACCGTCATTGATATTTCAAAAGCCCCATTAGCTCAGTTAAGTGCCAAATGTCCTGAGTTTGGCAAGGAGTATATTATTCATGGAGATTTTTTTGAACACAAAGGCCAATATGATTTGATATTAGAGCAAACTTTCTTTTGTGCAATTACTCCTGATTTGAGACCAGGATATATTTCAAAAGTACACGAGCTCTTGATGGCAGGAGGAAAAGTGGTGGGTGTACTTTTTGATGTCGAACTTAACGTTGACCGACCACCTTTTGGTGGTCATCGAGCACAGTACCTTCCTTTGTTTGAAGCTGCTTTTGATTTGGCGGTCTTTGAACCATGTCATAACTCAATTCCTCCGAGGCAGGGAAGCGAGTTGTTCATCAATTGCGTCAAACGGTAAGTGTCCATTGCTGCTTAGACAGCTCCTCTCTGAACATCACCACACCGATTTGATAAAGATCGATAGAGCAGGTCACTTCCGGGTGGTTAGATATTTCGGACCATGCTGCTTTCATACCTTTGGACCAATGAATATCATCTATGACGATCACAGATTGCTGATTGCATCCTTTGAGCAGTGTATAGAAATAGGAGAGAGTCGCTTCTTTGGTGTGATTAGCATCTACAATGGCTACATCTACATGCCCAGCCTCCTGGATCACCTGAGGTAAAACCTTGTCAATGTTGCCCTGATAGAGCTTTATTTGTCCAGTGCTGTATTTTTTAAAATGTGACTTAGCCAAATCACAAAGTGCTGGAGCCCCTTCGATGGTATAGATATCCGCTCCCGGAGTGCCTCTGTTGATCTCGAGTGTCAATAAGCCGAGCGATGTTCCAAGTTCTATCACTTTACCGGGGTTGAAGTATGCTGTAATCCGAGAGATGAGCTGAGCTGTCTTTATTGTGGATATAGAGTATTTGGCTATTACCCCAATTTGTCGATGCTCTGACGCTCCGGTTATAGATCCAGCGCCATAGTCCTTGATAGGTATTATGTTGATGTTGCGGGTCAACTCCTGTCTAAGTGCGATAAGATCTGGTTGGGATGGTGATTCGCCAAGGATCACTTTAGTGTAAAAATCATAAATGAACGGAGCTTGGAGTGAGTGTTCATCAACCTGAGATAGCCAATACTGTAGATACTCGGCCACCTGAAATAGCTTCTGTCGTGTCAGCAACAGAGGTTAATTAAGTCTGAACGGAACGATCATGCTAAAAGCAGGAATGGCTACTTCGATCACTTTGCCGTCTAGCGACCTTTCCATAGTGTAAGTACCATACATTTTGCCAGTACCGGATCTTAGGTTACATCCTGAAACATAGCGGTGAGATTGCCCCGGCTCGAGCACCGGCTGCTTGCCTACTACACCGTCACCTTCTACCTCTCTCATCTCAAAAGTAGCATCATGGATATACCAATGCCTTCTTAATAACTGAAAAGTGTACTGGCTATTATTCTCGATGGTGATGCGATAGGTAAACACAAAATGGCGCTGTGCCGGACTGGAATATTCCGGTTGGTATTCAGTCTCAACACTGACTTTGATGCCTTGTGTAATTTCAGTGGTCACCTATTTTTTATTACGCACTTATGCGAGTAAAGATTGCCAATTCCTTATAATTTCGACAATAAGAAACAAAAAAAACCTGACTTATCTAATCATGAATGTGAAAATTGAACAGAGCTGGGGAAATAGACTGAAATCAGAATTTGATAAGCCCTATTTTCAGGAGCTGGTAACATTCGTTAAATCGGAGTATTCCAATCACAGAGTTTACCCTCCCGGCAAGCAGATCTTTAGCGCGTTCGATCATTGCACCTTTGATCAGGTCAAAGTAGTGATCATAGGTCAGGACCCATATCATGGGAAAGGGCAGGCACATGGTCTGTGTTTTTCTGTTAATGAAGGTATCCCAATGCCGCCCAGCTTGGTCAATATATTTAAGGAGATCAAAGATGACCTGAACCTACCCATGCCACCTCATGGTAGTCTCGTGAGATGGGCGGACCAAGGAGTATTGTTGCTTAATGCTACACTGACTGTGAGGGCAAGTACTCCTGGTTCCCATCAGAATAAGGGTTGGGAGTCATTCACTGATGCTGTCATCAAAGTGGTTTCTGATGAAAAGCATAATGTGGTGTTCTTGCTTTGGGGTTCATACGCTCAAAAGAAAGGAACTATTATCGACAAAACCAGGCACCACGTTCTCGAATCAGCACATCCATCACCATTTGCAGCGCATCGTGGATTTTTTGGTAACAAACACTTCAGCCAGACCAATGAGTACCTCAAGGCACAAGGCCTACCGGAAATAGAATGGTAAGTGCCTAACTACTCGATGATATTGAAAAATCTCCTCCAGCGTAATTTGCTGAACAGACTCTTGTTGGCGTCTAGCGAAAGCCATATGAAAGCCGCTTCTCCCACTACATGATCTTCGGGTACGAATCCCCAGAACCTGGAATCTTCTGAGTTATGGCGGTTGTCACCCATCATGAAGTAGTAGTTTTGTTTGAAAGTGTATTCACTGACCTCTTGACCATCAATTAGTAATTTTCCATCCTGGATCTTCGCATCATCATGATTTTCGTAATCTGTGATGGTTGAGCCATACATCGCTACAGTTTCCTCATCCATTTGGATCGTCTTACCCTCTCCTGGGATTTCCATAGGGCCGTAGAAGTCTGCATTCCAGGGGAAAAATCTTACATCCGGAAATATTCTAGGCTCAACATAGCGCTCTGGCCTTTTTGCTTTTGCTAAACCCAGGACAAAGTCCAACTTTTCCATTGATTGAGCAATTGCCGGAGTTGTGTGGATGATATAGCCATCCGTTGATTTTCGATACTCCCACACATCATATTTCTCGAAAATACGGTCGTTAATGATTTGATCTGTAACCAGTGAGTACATGAACTGCATCTCCTCGGGATTCGACCCGATCTCTCCGTTGATATACACTTGTGTGTCCCTTACTTCAAGGATGTCTCCTGGCACCCCTATGCACCGCTTGATGTAGTGGGTTTTGAGATCAATCGGATGCTCAAACTCCGGAGGATAATTAAAGACAACCACATCGTTGCGTTCTACTTCTCCAAGACCGGGCAGCCTGAACTGCGGTAGCTGAATCCAATCCAGATAGGAGGGGATATCGGTACCCCAAATCTTAGCGTGTGTCAAAGGGATCTGAAGAGGGGTCTTGGGTGTTCTCGGGCCATAGCTGATTTTGCTTACAAAAAGAAAATCACCTACGAGTAAAGACTTCTCCATAGAAGGAGTGGGTATGGTAAATGCCTCCATAAAGACCCATCGGATCAATGTGGCCGCCACTACCGCAAACACAATGGCATCAAGCCATTCTTTGACTGGCCCTTTTTTGGGCTTTTCTTCCTTCTTCTTTTTCGTAAACATCTTATTCTTCCCTGGTTCAGCAGGCGGCAAATTTAGAAACTATTTTTATTTAAATCCGAGGAAGTCGTCCATGGTCAGTATGCCCTTCTTATCAGCAATCCACTCGGCCACTAATACCGCGCCAAGTGCGAAACCTTTACGGCTGTGAGCTGTGTGTGTGAGTTGAATATCATCTTCCTTCGAGCTGTATTTCACTGTGTGGGTACCTGGTACTTCGTCAATTCTTTTTGACATTATACGCAGCATATCCTTCTTATCAGTGATTTCATTGACCCATGAGCTAAACCGGCTATCATTTTTAATAATGCCCTCCGCGAGGGTAATAGCAGTACCACTTGGTGCATCTTTTTTTTGAGTGTGATGGACCTCTTCCATTTCTACACCGTATCCGGAATAGGCACTCATGAGCCTGGCGACATGTTGGGTGATCTTGAAGAAGAGATTGACACCAAGACTGAAATTAGAACTGTAGAGAAATGTACCCTGCTTTGATGTAGTGTAAGAGACCAGTTCATCATACTTATCGAGCCAACCTGTGGTGCCGGAGATGACGGTGATACCCTCTGTAATACACTCTTTCAAGTTGTTAAAAGCAGATACAGGTTGTGTAAACTCAATTGCGACATCCACTTTTTTTCCCGGTAGATCACTAATCTTCAGGTCTGATCCTTCATCTATAATACCCACAATGCTGTGGCCCCTTTCTTTTACAATTTCTTCTATGGTACGGCCCATTTTGCCATACCCTATTAAGGCTATGTTCATATCAACTAGAAGGTAAGTGCTACCCCAAATCCCGCCGCAGGGTACTGACCAGGGAGTGGCTGAAAACTTGGTTTTAATTTCAGAGAGAGATCCTCATTTACATCAAATTCCTTAAGGTGCGCCGAAACATGTGCCTCTACAACGTTAAGTAGATAATAGACTACTCCGACAATGATCATAAAATCACGATCACGCTTAAACCGGTCCCTGCGATTTTGTAGTGATGCTTGATTGAATCGATCAAAAGGGTTTATGGTTTCTTCTACACCATCTACTTCAGCAAGCAGTGCATTGTCGAAAGTATTGTAAAGGTCATGGTTTTGGTTGATGAAGTGCATGATGATGATGCCACCACCATAAATGACCGGTATCTTCCAATAATCCTTGTTGTATACCTGACCCAAACCTGGAAGTACTGCAGAATACAGAGCAGCTTTTTGTGGGTCCAGGGTACTCACGGTCTCGATTGTCTCTACATTGTCGAGGTTACCCTGTACGTCTATGACATCCACTTCTTCATCTTGTGCCAAGGCACTATCAAGAGAGACAATTATGAAGAATGGAATGGTCAGAAATACCCTACATATCCAGGATCTCAAGGATACGATTGAGATCTTCTGTTGAAAAATAGGGAATGGTGATATCACCGTTATCTTTTGATTTTTGATGGACTATGACCTTTGTGCCAAAATACGAAGATAAGCTTTCTTGAAGTTTTTTGAGTTCAGGCGAAAACTCCTTCTCAGGTTTTTTTGGAGCTGTTTTTTCCTCTTTATTGGTCAGTGATCTTACCAGCGCTTCTACTTTTCTTACAGACAAGTCCTCTGCCAGTATCTTCTTGAATACGTCAAGCTGCAGGTCTACATTCTCTATATTGATAATGGCTCTGGCATGGCCCATCGAAAGCTTTCCATCTCTCAGTGCAATCTGAATGTCAGGTGGCAATTTGAGTAACCTCAGATAGTTATTGACGGTTGTTCTGTTTTTACCAACCCGATCACCAAGCTCTTCTTGCTTGAGCTTACACTCATTCATCAGACGTTGATAGGACAGTGCGATTTCTATGCTGTTGAGATTTTCACGCTGAATGTTTTCAATCAGAGCCATCTCCAGCATTTGCTGGTCGTCTGCTTCACGAATGTAAGCAGGCACTTTTTCAAGTCCAGCTAGTTTAGAAGCCTGGAACCTTCGCTCACCTGAGATGAGTTGATATTTTCCGGTACCCAGTTTCCTAACGGTAATCGGCTGAATGATGCCCTGTATCTTGATGGACTCAGATAGCTCTTGAAGTGCTTCTTCATTGAAATCTGTTCTAGGCTGAAACGGGTTGACTTCAATCTGGTCCAGACTAATTTCCCCAATGTTTCCAGTCACTGCCGCACCTGCGCCGCTTACCCTTCGACGTTGTGGTGCTTCAGATTCGTTAGCCAAAAGTGCCCCTAAACCTCGACCAAGGGCGTTTTTACGTTTAGCCTTCTTTTCTTCGCTCATACTGCTTCTACCAACATTCCGTTAGTGACCAGTATTTCTCTGGCTAGGTTGAGATAGCTTATAGCTCCTTTGCTTTCTGCATCATGGGCGATTGCCGGTAGGCCGAAACTAGGAGACTCGCTAAGCTTAATATTTCTTGGGATGATTGTGTCAAAGGCGAGTTGGTTAAAGTGAGATTTTACTTCATCAACTACTTGGTTGGAAAGGCGCAGACGGACGTCATACATGGTCAACAAAATGCCCTCAATCTCTAACTCAGGATTGAGTCTTGACTGAATGATTTTGATGGTGTTAAGCAGTTTGCCGAGACCTTCCAGTGCAAAATACTCACATTGCACAGGTATGATCACTGCATCAGATGCAGTCAATGCATTGACTGTAATGAGGCCTAATGATGGTGAACAGTCAATCACAATGAAGTCATAATCGTCCTTAATAGACAAGAGCACCTCTTTCATTTTAAGTTCGCGCTCGTCAATATTGACCATTTCTACTTCTGCACCTACCAAATCAATGTGTGAAGGCAGAAGATCAAGATATGAAATGTCGGTTTCCACTATGCAATCTCTCGGAGCTACACCATCTACCATGCATTCGTAGATACTGTATTCGATCTCCTTAGGATTGTGCCCTATGCCAGAAGTCGCATTCGCTTGAGGATCAGAGTCTACAATCAAAGTCTTGAACTCAAGCGCAGCAAGGCTTGCTGCTAGGTTGATGGCTGTGGTGGTCTTACCCACACCGCCCTTTTGATTGGCTATTGATATGATTTTACCCATCGAAATGTCTTATTTATTGGTTTGGACTGGTGAATAAGACTGATTTGTGCCTTTCTCACAATCACAAATATAGAAGTTTAGGACATAAATGATAGGCCAAATGATAAAGGGTGGGAAACTTGTGGAAAACCCTTTAAGTGCTTGATTTTCAATTATTTGAATTGCTGTTATCCATTGCAGAACGCGCTTCAGATTTAATAAAGACTTGATCTATAGGTGAACTTTACTTCTTGTTCTTGCGCTTGCGCTGCTGTTCCTGACTCGCCTTCATAGCTTCTTGCAGGCGTGCCTGGAAACCAGATACTTTTTTGTTTTTGTTCTTCTTACGGTTTTCCTCAAGCTTCTGCTTGATGCTGTCTTCATCTACAAACTTTCTGAAAAGAGCTATCTGACCAAATGATGCAAGGTTCGTAAGGAAATAGTAATAGGTAAGGCCTGAAGCATAATTGTTGAGGAAGAACAAGAACATAATGGGCATTACATATTGTATTGACTTCATCGGTCCCTGGACTGTCTGCACCTGACTGTTAGACCAGGTATAGAGAATCGTAGATGCTGTCATCAATAGGGTAAACAGGCTGATGTGGTCGCCATAAAATGGAATTGTGAATGGTAAATTCAGGATACTGTCATAAGTAGATAAGTCTGTTGCCCACAAGAATGATTGCTGACGGAGCTCTATGGCATTTGGAAAGAAGTAGAACATCGCAAGCAGTATGGGCATTTGGAGCAATAAAGGAAAACAGCCACTCAGCGGATTGATACCTACTTTTTGATAAAGTTGCATCTGCTCGGCCTGGGCCTTCTGCATGTCACCGTCATGTCTTTCTTTGATCTCATCCAGCTCTGGTTTGAGGACTTTCATCTTTGCCATTGACATGTGTGAAGAGAAAGTCAATGGAGCTAGAATTAGCCTAATCGCGATCACCAATAAAAAGATGATCAAACCGTAGTTGTTTAGATAAGCGTCAAGGAAGTTGAAGATTGGGATAACGAGGTATTTGTTGACTAAACCAAATGGACCCCAACCCAATGTTACGTTCTTCCAGAACCCATCAGTGACAGTGTCTAGTATGTTGTAATCATTAGGGCCGAAGTAGTACGTGAAGTTAGCTTTGCCTGTTTTAATGTCACCGACAGGTACAGTCAGCCGCATATCGGCTTGCTTGACAAATGACTCACTTAGTGGCACGTCCGTTTGGATAAAGCCACTTGAAAATGGAGATTCAGCGATGATGGCAGTATTGAAAAACTTCTGCTTGATGGACACCCATTTCAGCTGTTCGTCTAGTTGTAGCTCTTCAAGTTCTGTAGATGTTTCCGTTAGGTAGTCGACATCATCATCTGCCACAGAGAAGTATTTGATAGTAGTCCTGTTTCTCGAATCTGTAAGATCTAACTCGAGCTTTCTGACCTGGCTGTTCCAGAAATAGTTGAAGTCGGTATTGTCAATGACACCATCGATGTTTTTAGGTACTACTTTGAAGCCCACCTGGTAACCTCTACCAAATACGGTGTAGACATATTCCAACGATCCACCATTTGTTGTCTTAGCAGAAAATGTGATTTCCGTATTCTCGGTAGGGGACAACTGACGGTTGGTCGCCCTGGAAGTAAAGTACAAGTCACTGGTGGATATCACATTATTAGCACTAGTGAACAGGAAGCCCATATCACTTGAATTGCCTTCGAACAGTATTACTGGTTTGTCATCTGATGTAAGATGCTCTTTGAGTTCAACTTTTTTAACCCTGCCGCCTTTGGTGTCGAAGGTCAGGATGAACTGCTCATTTTCAATTATAATCTCCCTGGATTGACCGGTCGCTGAAGGTGCAAAAACACCGAACTTACCTTGAAGTTCGATATTTTGCAAAGAGTCGGGCTCAACAGTCGGCTGAATTTCTTGCGTGCTTGATAAAGCTGTATTGTCCGTAGCAACACTGTCTACAATCACTGTATTGTTAGGATCCGGCTGTGGTACTTCTGGTGCGAAGAACTGGAAATAAACAGTCAATAGCACCAGCATCATGATCAGACCGGTGATCTGATTTCTATCCATGGATTAGTCTTTAGTTTTTTTATGTGTGAGGGCCGCTTTGATGAACCTGACGAACAAAGGGTGTGGATTGAGTACGGTACTCTTCAGTTCTGGGTGATATTGAGTGCCCACAAACCAAGGGTGGTCCTTAATCTCCATCACCTCTACAAGTCCGGTATCCGGATTAATGCCCGAAGCTACCATACCTGCCTCCTGAAATGCCTCAAGGTACTTGTTGTTAAATTCAAACCTATGTCTATGGCGCTCTTGAATATTGGTTTGTCCGTAGACATTAAATGCCTTCGTTCCTTTGGCAAGATGACAATCATATGCACCAAGGCGCATGGTTCCGCCTTTGATTGTGATCTTCTTTTGATCTTCCATCATATCGATAACGGGATCTTTGGTCTCAGGGGCAAACTCAGTGGAATTAGCCTTTTCTAAGCCGAGTACGTTTCTGGCGAATTCGACTGTAGCGCATTGCATACCCAGACAGATGCCAAAAAACGGAACCTCATTTTCTCGAACATATTTTACAGCAGCTACTTTGCCTTCGATACCGCGCTCACCAAAACCTGGTGCTACAAGTACACCATTCATTTCACCAATGAGTTTTTCTGTGTTGTCTTCGAATACGCTTTCAGAGGATATCCAATGTACATTTACTTTGCACTCGTTGGCAGCTCCGGCGTGAATGAATGCTTCCGCAATTGATTTGTAGGCATCTTTGAGCTCTACGTATTTTCCGACAAGGGCAATATTTACTTCTTCGGTTGGGTTCTTCACTCTACCGAGAAACTCTTTCCATTGGTCAATGCTAGGCTCCTTTTTGTGAGCGATTTTGAGCTTGGCGAGGACCCTTTCATCTAGCTTTTCTTTACGCATTAGAAGAGGCACATCATAGATGGTCTCTGCGTCTATAGCCTCTATGACCGCATTGATCGGTACATTGCAAAACAGTGCTAGTTTTTTTCGAATATCTGCAGGGATAGGAAACTCAGTGCGGCAAACCAGTATGTCTGGTTGAATACCTGCTTCCAACAGCTGCTTGACAGAGTGCTGAGTAGGTTTGGTCTTAAGTTCCCCGGCCTTTTTCAAGTAGGGGATCAAAGTCAGGTGTATGGAAACAAAGTTGCTGGGCCCTAGCTCGAATCTCGCCTGACGGACAGCTTCAACGAAAGGTAACGATTCGATATCACCTACACACCCACCGATTTCCGTAATGACAAAATCGTAATCACCAGTATCTCCCAGTTTGTAAAAGCTGTTTTTTATTTCGTCTGTAATATGGGGGATAACCTGGACAGTCTTTCCTAGAAACTCACCGTCACGCTCCTTCTTGATGACATTGTAATATATCCTTCCTGTCGTCACATTATTGGCTTGTGAGGTGGCGATGTTCAGAAACCTTTCGTAGTGTCCAAGGTCCAGGTCTGTTTCTGCACCATCATCCGTCACATAGCATTCACCATGCTCATAAGGATTGAGTGTTCCGGGATCTACGTTGATGTAAGGATCGAATTTCTGTATAGTAACGCGATAGCCTCTGGCTTGTAGTAAACGTCCTAATGAGGCTGAGATGATTCCTTTACCCAAAGAGGACGTTACACCACCCGTAACAAAGATGTATTTAGCTGAAGACATGAAGTAGGTCGAGGATCTTTATTTACGGGAGGCAAAGTTACTAGATTATCCAACAATTGCTTCTTCGCGGAAAAAAATAATAGAGGTGTGCTCGCAATAATACCCTCGAAATCTCAGATGCCTGAGCATGCCATTGCTCAGGCTAATGAGATCACATAGTTTTGCCATCGACCAAGAGTATTTCATGAATTTATCAGAGCAACTTTCCACACATCAGATTTTTGAGGTGGTCGGTACATGTGCAGATCAGTTAGACCTGGAAACCTATGTGGTCGGAGGCTTTGTAAGAGACCTGTTACTTAAGCGACCAAACAAGGATATTGATTTTGTGGCAGTCGGAGATGGTGTGGCCTTAGCTAATCGAGTGACTCAATTGCTTGGTGAAAATGTAAATGTTACGATCTATAAAAACTTTGGTACTGCAGCAATCCGATTTGACGATTACGAATTCGAGTTTGTAGGAGCCCGGAAAGAGAGTTACAGACACGACTCTCGCAAACCTATTGTAGCCGCAGGCACACTTAAAGAAGATCAAGAGAGGAGAGACTTCACGATCAACGCAATGGCCATTTGTCTAAACTCTAACAGATATGGAGAATTGATTGATCCGTTTGATGGTACCAGAGACTTACGCCGGAAGATGCTTCAAACACCCCTTGATGCTGATACTACGTTTTCTGACGATCCTTTGCGTATGATGCGAGCCATTCGGTTTGCCACTCAATTACAGTTTGATATTGCTCCGGATACCTATGATGGTATCATTCGAAATGTAGAACGAATGACCATTGTGTCAGCCGAGCGAATCACAGATGAGCTCAACAAGATAATCGTCTCTAATGAACCTTCTTACGGTTTCAAGTTGCTTTACCACTCTGGGTTGCTGGCTAAAGTTTTTCCTGAACTGGCAGAGCTTCAGGGGGTTGAGGTGCGTAATGGTCAATCTCATAAGGACAACTTCTACCATACTTTGCAGGTGTTGGATAATATATCCCTGGAAACCAATGATCTGTGGCTAAGGTGGGCTGCTATATTGCATGATATAGCCAAGCCTGCAACGAAGCGATTTCACCCTAAAGCTGGTTGGACCTTTCATGGCCATGAGGACAAAGGGGCGCGCATGGTTCCAAAGATATTTAGACGTTTGAGGCTACCACAAAATGAGAAGATGCGCTATGTGCAAAAACTTGTTCGGCTGCATCTAAGGCCTATTCCACTGGTAAGAGATAACATTACCGATGCAGCGGTCAGACGTTTGTTGTTTGAGGCCGGGGACGATGTGGATGACTTGATGACGCTGTGTAAGGCGGATATTACCTCCAAGAACCATGAGCGCGTCAAGCGATACATTCGAAACTTTGAAAAAGTCCAAGAGAAGATGATCAAGCTAGAAGAGAAGGATCATCTGAGAAATTTTCAACCGCCGGTGACTGGGGAAAAGATCATGGAGGTGTTTAAACTCAAACCTGGTAGGGTAGTGGGTGATATCAAGGAAGAAATCAGAGAGGCAATATTAGATGGGACTGTCCCCAACGAGTATGAGGCTGCATACAAGTTGATGCTCGAAATTGGGAAAAAGAAAGGTTTGGAAATTGCCAGCTGAGAGGTATAACTTTGAGGTTTGAATAACAAAAATATGAAGATGAGAGTACTGATTTTGATGCTTGTGATGTTGGTCTTTGGAAACTTGGCTGTGGCCCAAAATGAGGAGGCGATGAAGCAACAAAAGTTCATTTTTGAGAATGCAACACTCTACAACGATCCGGTAGTTGCTAGAACAGCACTGTACAACATGCTGGCCATGGACCCAACAAATAACAATTTGCTGGACTCTTTAGCTGTTTTCTACTTTGAGTATGGACAATACGCTTCAGCGGCCATAGTCGCTCAGGAAGCACAAAAGCGAAATCCTGAAAACATACTTGCGCTCGAGATAGCTGCTATCAGTTTTGAAAGTCTTAACATCAAGGACCGAGCGTTGACAGAGTACGAATCTTTGTTTCTTAAGAACAATAACACTTTTACATTATACAAAATCGCTTTTTTGCAATATGACCTGGAGCGATTCAACGAAAGTAACACCTCCGCAGATATTCTGCTGAGAAGAAAAGAAGCTTCCGAATCGACTATTGCTTTTCAGAAATCAGACGAAACACAGCAACAGGTACCACTGAGCGCTGCTATTTACAATCTGAAGGGTATTATTGCTGTTCAATTGGATAAGAAGGACCAAGCTGTAGAGCATTTCAATAAGGCATTGGAGATTGCACCAGATTTTGAACTGGTGCAGGCCAACTTACAGGATATAAATAAGGACTAGTTCCTTAAAGATTTAATGCTGTAATGGCCCGGTCATATGATCGGGCTTTTTTTGTTTCTATATTTTTATTTTTTCCTCATTCAATTGTGAAATATGCAATAAAACACCTGATTGGTGTGCAATGCTTTTATTCATCTTCTGATTCCGCTAGTTTTCATTCTGGCACAGTCCATTATCGCTGTTGATCCCCTTGGCTAATGAGAACTACCTAATGAAGAAACACCAGGACATTACTATTCAACGACTTCATCGCTTTTTGGAGCGATTGAAAGGAAACTACTATTATAGTTTAGAACCACTTAAGGCTACCTATCATAAAAGTGATGAACCCATATCTTGGGAGGAAGCCCAGAACGCTAATTTTGAGCCGATTGATGTAGGGACCCACTGGGGTAGCAATTTTGAGTGTGCATGGTTTCATTTTGTGGGCAATATACCAGCCCACTATCGGGGAAAGCAGGTGTTTGCGCTGATTGATATTGGTGGTGAGGCCTGTCGATTTGATGAAGAAGGAAACCCTATCCAGGGGTTGACGAACAAAAAGATCAGCTGGACGCTGACAGAAACGATCATCAAGAAACGGATCAAATTAGCTGATAAAGCAGAAGGAGGTGAGCCCGTTGACATTTGGATTGATGCTGGTGCCAATAATATTCTGGGGCTCAAAAATGTGCTAACATACGAGTCCATGGTGGATGGTATTTTCAACCAGGCAGATCTGACTATTTTCGACCATGAAAAATGGCAGCTCAGGATTGATTTTGAGTTGCTTCTTCAGATTGCCGTTGAGCTTCCTGAACATTCTCGTCATCGCAGACTCATCATTTTCGCACTTAATGAAGTGTGCAATCAGTACGGAGAGGGTGGAGATCAGGAGGTGGCTCACTGCAGGGAACTACTACAGCCGGAGCTAAGTAAACCAGCCAATGCCTCTGCTCTAAATGTATCAGCTATTGGTCATGCCCATATTGATATTGCCTGGTTGTGGCCACTGAGAGAGACCGTTCGCAAGACTGCAAGAACATTCTCAACAGCACTTCGAATGATGGAGTTTTATCCGGAATACAAATTCGGTGCAAGCCAACCGGCGCTTTATCAAATGATGAAGGACCACTATCCCGGTCTGTACTCAAGAGTAAAGCAAGCAGTGAAAAATAGTCAATGGGAATGTCAGGGGGCGATGTATGTGGAGGCGGATTGCAATCTCATCTCTGGAGAATCGCTTGTGCGTCAGGTGCTCTACGGCAAGCAGTTTTTTAATGACGAGATGGGAGTAGAGGTCAACAACCTGTGGTTGCCTGATGTGTTTGGTTATAGCGCGGCGCTACCGCAAATTCTTAAGAAGTCAGATGTTGACTACTTCATGACCCAAAAAATATCCTGGAACCAGTTCAACGAATTTCCATATCATACCTTTTGGTGGGAGGGAATAGATGGGACAAAGATCTATTCGCATTTTCTGGCGCCTAACAACTATCGTAGTGACTGCAGCGCCATGGACCTGATGAACCTTGAGCGTACCAACAATGAGACCGACCGTACCGATCACGCGCTCTTCCTTTATGGTGCAGGAGATGGCGGAGGTGGCCCAGCCAGGATCTATATTGAGAAACTTAAGCGCGTCAACGATCTTGAGGACATGCCGAAAGTAGAGTTTGAATTCGCTGAAGACTTTTTCAAAAAATCTGAAGCAAGTGCTCGTGACTTGCAGACCTGGAGAGGAGAGTTATACCTTGAGCTTCATCGTGGGACCCTCACCACACAAGCAAGGACCAAAAAGTACAATCGTCAGCTTGAGCAATTGCTTGGTAAAGTGGAGTGGTTATTTAGTGTTTACAAACCGTTCGCATATCCGAAAGAACTGCTGGATAGGTCCTGGAAGACTTTGTTGCTCAATCAGTTCCATGACATCATTCCGGGTACGTCGATCACGAGGGTACACCAGGAGTCACTAGCGCAGTACGCCGACGTAGAGAGTAATTTGCTTAACTGCATCAAAGGCGCTTTTTCGGAAGGTCGGCCTTCACTATTTAATGACCTGAGTTGGGAGAGGAGAGAGGTAATATGCCTACCGGAAACATTGCAAGGGGCAAAAGGGCAGCAAACGGAAGAAGGTGTACTTTACTTGAGCGCAGTGCCGCCTTTGGGACATATACAGCTTAACAAGGTTTCCTTGAGTTGCCCTCATGATAATGGCCTGAAGGTAGATAGCACTTCTCTTGAAAATGAGTGTTTACGGATTACCTGGAATGAACTAGGCCAGATCAACAGTATCTATGATAAGCATGCGAAGCGGGAAGCTGTTGCTCCTGATCAAGTAGCCAACGATTTCAAGCTCTATGAAGACATTCCCAATCTATGGGATGCGTGGGATATTGATATTTATTACGAGGAAGTAGCTCCATCTACACCAGAATTAATCGGCGTAGAAGTATTGGAAAAAGGCCCACTAAGAGCTACGATCCTCTTCAAGTTTGCTGATAAGCACTACACCCTAGAGCAGAAGGTATCGCTATGTGCTGATTCTGCCAGAATTGACTTTAAGACAAAAGTTGATTGGCGCGAAAATGAGAAAATGCTTAGGGTAGACTTTCCTGTCAATGTATATGCTGACAAAGCCACGTTTGAAGTCCAGTATGGTCATCTTCAGCGAACTACCCATTATAACACCAGTTGGGACATGGCCCAGTTTGAGGTAGCAGCGCATAAATGGTGCGACCTTTCACAAACCAACTACGGCGTGGCGTTGCTCAACGATTGTAAGTACGGTCATAAAGTAAAAGGCAATACAATAAGTCTCAACTTGCTTCGGTCTCCAAAGGTGCCGGATCCTGGTGCAGACATGCACGTTCACGAATTCATTTACAGCATATTGCCTCATAGTGGAAGTTACATTGATGGAAACGTTATTCAAGAGGCGTATCAATTGAATAATCCGGTTGCCATTTATCGCTCAAGACAGGAACAGTTTTCGTTGCTTCAAATCGATAAGGAGAATATAGTAGTAGAGGCTGTGAAGCTATCAGAAGATGGTGATGGACTGATTGTTCGTATGTACGAATGTCATGGGGCAGATGTCATGGCTCAGATCGATATAGTTGACGAGTGGAAGAGCTGTGAGTTAGTAAATCTACTAGAACGGCCTTTGCATCCTTTGGAGCTGAAAGGTGGTAGGCTTTTGTTAGGTTTTGGTCCTTTTGAGATCCATACACTGCGGTTCAAGAACTGACAGACAAGTCTGCCAGCAGGTGTTCTATTGCAACTTTGTCCCAACCAATAGGGCCTATGCTATCAATCCTTAGTAGGTTGTCAACTTTCATCTCATGCCATAGGCCAGATGGTTTTTTTACCAAAAATGGCTGCTCAACGGCGGCTAACATTGGGATGTCATTGCCACTGTCTCCAACCGCAGCTGTGATGACCTTTGTACCCCAATTAGCCTCGAAGAGTTCGCGGAGTACACTCACAGCTTTGCCTTTATCGGCGTATTTACCCATAATAGTTACATATTTACTACCCCTAACACAAGCAAGACCTCTTAGCTCCATGGCCAATGAGAAATGGTGAAAATCAATATTGTCAAAGTTCCCTTTTATGAACGTTTCACTATAGTCACGACTGCTTGCTTCTTGTGCTCCCAACTCGTCAAGTCCGGTGATTTGCATTATTTCCGGTAGACTCAAATCCTCATACCCCATACAGTCCAGTGGAAATTTGGACCTATACTCACGAATAGTATCTAGGATATCTGATGCCGACTTTCCTAGCTCTATGACAATGTGATCCTCTTTGAGGCAGTAGTCCATTGGGATCGACCGGAAATATCCTTTCGGGATAAAAATAGCACTGCCGTTTTCTACGATGAACGGATCGTTGATCTCAAGTTCGTTTCGAAGGTCAATCTGCTCAGCCCTTGTTTTAGAGGAGCAGAATATGATTGGAATTTCTTGCTCCTGAAGCCGTTTGATGGCTGGTAAGGATTGCTCCGGGCTGTAGGTGTCAAGATCAAGGAGGGTACCATCCAGATCAGTAAACAGAATTTGTCGACTCATTTGGCTTCCAGTTTTGGGGTTGATTCCGGTAGGTTAATTTTTTTGCCCTTTACCAAGTCCCTTTGAAGTCCGCTAGCCTTACTGTGCTTGTAGTTAGAGAGGTCGACCTGAAGTAGTTCTGCATAAGGCTCGTTCTTAATTACATCCTGAAATACCTTGAGGTTGGCATTGACGATAGCTGGGTAATAGGTTAGGGTCTCCTGGATCTTTTTTCCTTCTGCCAGGAGTCCACGATGATAAATATCTTCTAATATTTCCTGCTTCAGGGAAGGACTACACAGTGGTGATCGATAGATCACTTCCATCGCTTCCATGCTCATGCTTTCAACATGCTCTTCTCCTTTGACCTCATGCAAGTGGGGATTTCGAGATTCTATTTGGAAGATCTCAATGCCCTGTTTCAGTACCGCTGGAATGGGATTATCAAGGATACCTCCAAACCTTTCGAGCATATTGATATAGTGATAGGGTTCTATAGAGTAGCCAGAAGAATAGTCAAGGTTGATGGCCAGATCCATTGTCATGGCATGTTCACCGGCATTACCCGTTTTGATGATCTCAGTACCGTACCCGGTAAATGAGCTGATCAGGGCGTTCAATATCTTATTGGTATGTTCTGAGACTCTTCCTCTTTTAGCAAAAAACAGGTTTGACTCAACGATTTTTGGCTTACTGTGCCATGCTATTCTGACCATAGAATAGTCTGACTTTGAGGTGTGGAAGCCTGCGCAGTATTCCTGTACATACTCATGAACCGCTCCTGGGAAGTAGTTGTCTGAATCAATAAATCCTATGTACTTCTTTCCACTTAAAAAGGCTAGAAAAGTACTGAGGATCATACCTTCAGCCTTACCGTTCTTTATCTCACCTTCCTCGTTGAGCAAAAACTTATAGCCTGATTTCTCACAAGCTTCTCTGAGCTTGGGGTCTTTTTGATGCACAATGATCACATTCTTTTTCATGAATTTGCAAACGTGCTCTAGTGCGTCTTTTTCTATGTGATACCGGTCAATAGGTGCTCGATCACTGTTGGATACTATAATTACCTGACAGTGGTGCGGGATACCGCATAGTACACCTTCTATGAGTTTGATCTTTTCATTCCTGATAGGAACGATGATGCACATTTGCTCCTGGATCTCTTGGAGAGATTCATAGGACAATCGTCGTATAACGGATTTTTCTTTAGGTTTAGATTCGTTACGTGCGTGTTTGAGTCCCGCATCAAGCTCGTAAACCTTCTGAACATCATGAAACATGATAGGGCCAAAGCGCTCTACTTCTCTTGGTATTTCAATTCTCATATCGTGATTCTCATGTCAATTGCGGGTCGAATATTCGACAAACTATCAATTGGTGCAAATATTTTTAATGAAATTATTCTAGTGTTGACAAATTCATAATCAAGAGAGATTTTTTTGATAAAATGATATTCCATTTGTTTGCGCAAAAAAAAATACTTCAGGCATCAAGACGTGCAACTATCAGAAGAAGCTACAATCTTTAGGGCAGATTAAGAAGTTCATTGGCAGCACGATCGAGAGATATTCATTACGACCTTGTAAATGCTAGTCGGCTGGGTAGTCGCGACGCTCAATACCAGCTGTACAAGCTTTACAACAAGGCGATGTTTAACGTATCACTGAGGATAACCAACCATTGGGAGGAGGCAGAAGACGTGGTTCAGGAGTCTTTTGTGAAGGCCTTCAGAGCGTTAGGTTCATTTCGGGGTGATTCGTCTTTCGGTGCTTGGCTCAAGCGCATAGTGATCAACGATTCGCTGACCAAAGTCAAGGCACGGAAAGTCAGCTATACCGAGCTGGATGAAAGCATTGAACGACCTGTCGAAGAAGATCATATCGATTTGGTCGAACAGGACTTGAGTGTTGCCAGGGTCAAGATGGCTATGACGAAATTGTCGGATGGATACAGGACTGTGCTCAGCCTCTATTTACTTGAAGGCTATGACCACACTGAGATAAGCGAAATTCTTGGAATAAGCGAATCGACATCCAAAACGCAGTATAAAAGAGCTAAAGACAGGCTTAGGATAATATTAGAAGAATTGAACGATGAAAAATGATGAAAAACTCGAGCAGTTCATCCGTGATCACAGGGATGAATTCGATGAGTTGCCTAACGAAGATCGCATTTGGAGTGCCATAGAAGATCAGCTTGAACCGACCGAAGGTCTGGTAGACGACCAACCAAGCGCAAACAGGAGCTATAATCATCTGTGGAGGGCGGCAGCAATTATGTTGCTGATGCTATCCTCTGTACTTGGCTACTTACAATGGCAGTCTGGTGCAACTGATGAAATCACTTCAGATCCTGAGTTTGCAAACGCCGAGATGTACTATAATCAGTTGATCGATCAAAAGAAACAAGAGATAAAGGCCTACACGGTTGCTAATCCTGAACTAGAGCAGTCGTTTTTAAAAGATGTAGAGCATCTGGATATGATGTATAATGAGCTCAAGATGCAGGCGAATACTGCTGGTAGCCAGGAGATGGTGCTCAATGCAATGATCCAAAACCTACAGCTAAGAATTGAAATCCTGAACCAACAAATCAAAGTATTGGAACAGATCAAAAACAACGAACAAAATGAGAGTACAATCATATAACCTATGGATAGGAGTGGTGCTTTTACTGCTGATACAATCAGTGGGAGCTATGGCGCAGGTCGAAAAGACCAGGAATGTCAATAGAAACTATACTATTGACAACAATGTCCGACTCAACTTTGAGAACAAGTTTGGAAAACTACATATTGATACCCATGATAGCGATCAGTTAGAGGTGGATATTCTCATCAAAGTAGATTTTCGCAATGAATCCAGGGCCCGACAACTACTTGATCGCATTGATATAGACATAGATGAAAGTTCGTCTGAGATCTCTTATAAAACTAAGATATCGGGGAATATCAACAACAAGAAAGGAGAGGGCTTCAGTATAGATTACAATATCAAAATGCCAAAAAACAATCCATTGACAGCCAGGGTGTCATTTGGAGATATGTACATAGGAGACCTGACCAACAATGCGGATATAGAGGTGTCTTACGGTAGCTTAAAAGCGATGCGAATGACAGGTAATACGGACCTAGAACTTGCTTTCAGTAAAGGCGAGGTAAAGGAACTAGGTAATGGGTCTGTATTAGTTAAGTATGGAGGCCTGGAAGCTGGGAAAATAGGAAATGGGGATTTTGAACAACAGTTTTCTGACGTAAAGATTGATGAGACCGGAGAAATAGACTTAGAAAGCAAGTATGGTTCCGTTGAACTTAGGAATGTAGTTGCAGTAGAGGGTCGCTCCAACTTTACCGACCTGAAAATTGGTCACTTGCACAAGCGCATCGATATGGTCACCTCCTATGGCAATGGGATAGAAATACGAAATCTTAGTAAGGATTTCGAATTAGTGGATTTAAGAGGCAAGTTTGGTGGTTACACCATCTACCTTGAGTCAGATACCAAAGCCAATATTGAGGTAGAGACGAGTTTTGCTGAGTTTGAATACTCGGGTCTTCCTATCGAAATGAATGTGATGATCAAGGAGATGCATAATGGTAGGTATAAGGGAACACTGCGTGGAGGAGGCAATCTCATCAGACTTGACTCCAGTTATGGGGATGTGAGGATATTCCAGTAGCTCGTGCAGACTACTGATAGAAAGGTTTGAGTTCGAACGATTCTTTAGCAGAGTCGAAGACCTGGCCTTTCTCACATTTCAACACTCTCGCCGGGTAGTTCTGCAAAAAAGCATGATTATGGGTGGCCATCAGTATGGCCGTGCCGCTTCTGTTGATTTCTAAAAACAGTTTGAAGATGCCATCAGCGACTTCAGGATCAAGATTTCCGGTAGGCTCATCAGCGATGAGTATGGCTGGTTCGTTGATCAAAGCTCGCGCAACTACAACACGCTGTTGTTCACCACCAGATAGTTGATGTGGCATTTTGTTGGATACTGCTCCTAAGCCTACGCGCATGAGCACTTCCGCCATACGCTTTTTCATCTTACCAGAATCTTTCCAGCCAGTGGCTTTCATAACAAACTGGAGATTATCAGCCACAGATCGATCAAGAAAGAGCTGAAAGTCCTGGAAGATGATCCCAATTTTTCGACGGAGTTTAGGCACATCGCGACGCTTGATGTCCTTTATATTAAAACCTGCAACTTCTATATCTCCTAATCTAAGTGGCAAGTCTGCATAGAGAGTTTTAAGCAACGATGATTTGCCGCTACCTGTACGACCAACGAGATAAACGAACTCACCCTTGTCAATCGCAAAATCGATATCGCTAAGTACCGTTTGGTTCTCTTGAAAAATATTCGCTTTCTCTATTCTGACTACCGGATCCGAAGTAAAGGACATATTTAGATCTTTAGCTCCTGTAATTTACCAAAGGGTAATTGATTGATTACCTCTTGTAGTGCTTCTTCCTTTCCCTCCAATCCATACTTCTCAAGTTTCTTCAATGGCCGATCAGCTCTGAAATAGGCGATCAATACGAAATTTTCATCTCTTAGTTGTATGTAGTTAGGGATTTTGGCCTTGCCTTTCACCTTTATAATATACATACTCATAAAACCGTGTCAGGCCTTAGAAGTTTTAGCCGTTTAGTTTTTTGTGATCAGCAAGAAACTTGGCCAGCCCCTGATCTGTCAAAGGATGCTTAAGCAATCCTGTGATCACGTTGAGCGGACAAGTCGCTACGTCAGCACCAATCTCAGCACATTGGATAAGGTGCATGGTATGACGTACTGAGGCTGCTAAAATCTCTGTTTCAAAACCGTAATTATCATAGATCTGAACGATTTGCTCAATGAGTGAGAGTCCATCGGTGGATACATCGTCAAGTCTGCCGATAAAAGGAGAAACATAACTAGCTCCTGCTTTTGCAGCCAGAATAGCTTGTCCCGCACTGAATATCAAAGTGCAGTTAGTCCTGATACCTTCTTCGTAAAAAGCTTTGATCGCCTTTACACCTTCTTTGATCATAGGTACCTTCACTACGATCTTGTCATCCAACTTGGCCAACTGACGACCTTCCTTCATAATACCGTCGAAATCAGTGGCGATCACTTCAGCACTGACATTGTCATCTACGATATCACAGATGGCCTTATAATGTGCTCTGATGTTATCATCGCCGGTGATACCCTCTTTGGCCATCAGAGACGGATTGGTGGTAACACCATCTAGGACACCTAGGTCATAAGCTTCTTGTATGTCATTAAGATTGGCGGTATCTATAAAAAACTGCATAATGCGGAAGTGATTTAGAAGAGTTGAAACTAATAGTGATTAGTGACAAATCTAAGGATAAAAAGAGACTGAGGAAGCAGAAAAAAAGAAAAGGCAAACAGAAATCGCACCGCTACAACCACTTACCCTTGCTTCCTTCCAGACCTGGGGGATTCAGCAGGAGCTGGTCGCATCTGCTTGCCGATACAAAGTTATGAAATTATTAACCTAACGTAGTGTCTATACCAGGATTTTAGTTTTCAAAGGTTACTAGGCGAGCCCTTTCAGGTACAGGTTGAATTCGAGTGGGCTGCATTTTTCAAACTCGTCTTCAGCCAGGTCTTCAAAAATCTCTTCATCAAACTTTCGCTTGGTTTTCTGCATTTGACCTTCCTTCGAGACGATAAGTTCCAGACCTTCAAGGCTTTCGGGTGCGACACGTACTAGTATTTTGAAGTCTACGAGTTCTTTTTTGAAATATTCGTGAATTTCCTGCGCCATACCCCAAAGTTGTTAATAGGAATAACCGATTCAAAACTGATTTTGGTGGGATGCGATTTAGAAGGTGCTATGGACGGCATACAATAATAACTTTGTTATCATTTGAATGCTTCTCTATGGCTCACTGGATGAGCGCCTAAAGCTGTGTTAAACTGGGGTATCAGCTTTTGCCGGAAGCTTTTTCAGGTCTGCAATATTCACTTGGGCAATCAACTGCTCTTCTAACAAGTTGGCCCAGGTGCGCATATATAGCGATACATTTTCAACCCTGTTATGAGATAGCTGCTCTCGTATTTCTTGCGGGAGTCTGGCAAGTACGCTTTTGTCTTTGAGCTTCTCCAGGTTTATCAGATCCTCAGTTGTCAGACCTTTGGCTATCAATTCAGAGATAATGATTTCTATTGGCATGCTAGTGCCTTGGCAGAATGCTTGGGCCTGTTCTGTCCAATCCCCTCTTCCGCGCATGGCAAATTCATGAATTTCAGCCCTCGAATAGGAGGTGAGTTCCTGGGCAAGGTTACCACAGTTACATGCACCCATATGGCCCCACATGTACTTTTGTCCGTTACTTAATTTGTCCGCCGTGTTAAGAAGTGCCTGGACTAACTCTAAACTAGGTCTTGCCATAATAACTTTGATTTGATTAAATCAACACATTGATCATTTAAGGTGTTTACGAAAAATGAATTTATTTAATGGCAGGCAGGTATCCAATCTATTGCCTTAAATTACGTATTGACCAAGCAACTTACCAAGTAGCCTTTGCAAATCGCCTTTGCCTATATTTGTGCCTCTTAATATAAAGTGTGATCAGGTAAGAGTCAGAAAAGATGATCTCCTGAAGTTCCTGATCCAGAGCTAGAGTCAAGTAAACAATAATATCAGTATTTGGAAATGAAGAAAGTGTTGGTGTTAATGGGAGTGCTTTTGGTGACTACAGCTTTGTCTGCTCAGCACAAGTCTTACATTGGTGTGCGTGGAGGGGTCCAACTGACGGATGCTGACATTAGCCATAATTTTTTTCGAGTCAACATGCAGAATACTTACACTATTAGTTACCACACCGGGGTGATCTATAAGTACTACAACAAGAAGAATGTAGGCTTGATCACAGGCCTTGATTATACAGTCAAAGGTTGGACACAAAGCTTTTCTGGGTTTTACCCCAACTATACTGCCAGACTCGATTACCTGGAGCTACCACTATTGATGACAGCTTACCTGGGCAATGGCAGGACCAAGTACTTTATTGCGCTAGGGCCATATCTGGAATACTTGATCAATCATCAACTCGATCCGGAACCAGAAGTGACTGAGCCGTTCGATTGGTTTACTTACGACCCGGATCGTGATGGAAAATTTGGGTACGGATTAAGAATGGGAGGAGGTATAAGTCATGACTTTCCCTTTGGACAAATACACCTTGAAGGTTTCTTCACCTATAGCTTGAGCAATATCATGGACCCTGTGAGTCGTGACTCGGGCGTACCTGATGTATCCAATAGCTTTATATTCGGAGTGTCATTAGCTTATCTCATACCCTTTGGTAGTCTTGAATTATACCGCTGATTCTATTAATTTGAGATATTAATGAAGCGGATAAGACCTCTTAAGTACTTATTGGCCTATACTCTACCTGCACTGGCCTATCTGTCTTTCCATAGCCATGGTTGGTTGACTTTTGCACCAGTCATAGAGGCCTTTGTTCTTATTCCTCTGTTCGAGATTTTCTTGTCTCCATCTACTGATAACCTAACGGAAATAGAAGAAGAAATAATACGAGAAGATCCCATCTATGACTGGATGATCTATCTCATCGTTCCGCTCACTTATTTGCTAGCCTTTGATTTTTTTAGTGCAATCCAAGAGCCGGGCCTTTCGACCACTGACACGGTGGGTAGGATTACAGCTATGGGTATGGTGTGTGGTACGTTTGGCATCAATGTAGGTCATGAACTAGGTCATCGAAAAAAGCCCTTTGAAAGACTACTTGCTAAGCTGTTACTCCTGAGTTCATTTTACATGCATTTCTACATAGAGCATAACAGGGGACATCACAAAAATGTGAGTACTCCTAATGATCCTGCTTCCTCGAGAAAGGGAGAAACGGTATTTGGATTTTGGATAAGGTCGATTGTGTATAGCTATCTGTCGGCATGGCAGTTGGAGTTCGATAGAATGAAGAAGCTAGGGAAGGCGAGGTTTAGTCTTAGTAATGAGATGTTCATTTATCAGTTGATTCAAGCTGTTGTGGCCATCACCATTGGTTTTGCTTTTAGCTGGCAGGTCTTGGGTTTCTATTTGTTATCAGCTGCAATGGGTATTTTGTTGCTAGAGACGGTCAACTATATCGAACATTATGGCTTACAACGTAATGAGGTGAGTGCTGGTAGGTATGAGCGAGTGATGCCTCACCACTCTTGGAATTCCAATCATCCTGTAGGGCGCTTAATGCTTTTTGAACTTTCTAGACATTCAGACCATCACTTCCTTGCCAGTAAAAAATATCAGATCCTGAAGAACTATGATGATGCTCCAAGCATGCCTACAGGATACCCAGGTATGATGGTATTGGCACTCTTCCCGCCCCTCTGGTTCAGAATAATGCATGATCGGATAAAGAAATTGGAGTTGGCCTAGATCAGAAATCGATTGCAGTGTTAAAGATTTAATAATAATTTCATATCTGCCTTGTTTATCTAAATGCTATTGCTCTAATTTTGCTGCGAAATTTATAATTACAGCAAAGACATTTTTATTATGAGTGCAATTTTGATTGAAAAAGCTTGTGTTGAAGCAAAGCAAAAACTAGAGGCTCTTGGAGTCGAGCAGACTATCCAGGAGGAACTTGCATGGGTGATCGGAAGCTATAGCTATGACAGCAACCCTGTAGGTCTTTACGAAATCGGTGGCAAAGCCCTAGAGGCTTTGAAAGAAGTGAAGAAAGGTAGCCCTAGAAAAGTATCTAAGAAATTAATTGATACACTGGAAAAAGCTATTTCTGAACAAAACTAAAAAAAGCCCCGTTCGGGGCTTTTTTGATATTATATGGCCTGTCAGGGCTTTTTTTATTTCTGTTTATGCTGGTCTGCAATCCTCTTTAAAAATGACCGCTTAGTGGTGATCTTAGGATCACTGTAGATATAGGCCGACATATCTGCCACTACACCCGGGAGATATCCTAGCCTTACAGCCACGCGTTCACAAAATTCAATTTCACTCTGTGTCACTTTTCCATCTATCTTCATGAGCTGGATGATATTGTACAGGTAATCGAATCGCTCGTCCTCCGGTACATTACGAAGATCAGGTACCGGCCTAGGATTGTTGATCAGGTCATCGATCTCATCGTGAGACACCTTTAGACGCTCGCCCAGGTAGTGAATTAGCTCCACCTCTGTCTCTGATACAACATTGTCTGCCCTGGACAGATGTACCAGAATACTCACTTGATCTTGAACTGTTAACATGTAGTAGTTGTTAGTGGATTTATCCGCAATATATACATAACGAAACAGACTTCTTAATGATATGTTTCTTGATATATTAAAAATAAATATAAGAAAAGTATCATAATCATATTTAGTGTCAATTAAATCTTTGAATAGTAAAGAATCGGTCAGTTGGAGCCAGAGATGGGATGCTCTAAAGAATATTCGGCCTTTCTTTTCAATGGTCTGGACTGCCAGTCGAAGATATACAATTCTGAATGCTTCGTTAAGGCTAGTTAAGTCAGTGGTACCCCTAGTCACCTTATACATTGGCAAGCTTATCATAGATGAGGTCATCATTCAGGCCGGAGCTGAATTGCCTGATTATACAAGATTATGGTGGTACATAGGTGCTGAGTTCGGCATAATCCTTATTTCTGATTTACTAAATAGGGCTATAGGACTTACTGATAGCTTACTTGGAGATTTACTGGCCAATAGTACATCCATCAGACTTATGGAACATGCTGCAAAACTGGACCTTGCCCAATTTGAGGATGCAGATTTCTATGACAAACTAGAGCGCGCACGGAGGCAGACTATTGGCCGTACCGTGCTGATGTCCCAGGTACTGGGTCAGATACAAGACTTTATTACCGTTCTGTTCCTTTTGGCCGGGCTCATCGCTTTCAATGCCGGGCTTATTCTGCTCGTTGTGATCTCGATTATTCCTGCATTTTTAGGAGAGACACATTTCAATGCTTTGAGCTACTCTCTTACACGCAGTTGGACACCACAGCGCCGGGAGTTGGACTACCTCAGATTTACTGGGGCAAGTGATGAAACAGCCAAGGAGATGAAGATTTTTGGCCTAAGTAGTTTTCTGGTTGATCGGTTCAAAGAGGTGAGTAGTGCCTACTATGATCAAACTAAAAAAGTGGCGGTGAAGCGTGCTTACTGGGGACTGTTTCTAGCGGCTATTGGCAGTCTTGGTTACTATGGAGCTTATGTTTTCATAGTATACAGTGCAGTAGTCGGTGCGATTACGGTAGGTAGTCTTACTTTTTTGGCTGGTAGTTTTAATAGACTGAAAGCGTTGATTGAAGGAATACTCAACAAGTTTTCTTCTGTTGCCGAAGGTGCCATGTACCTACAGGACTTTTTTGACTTTTTTCAAATAGAGCCGCAAGTAGCGAAGAGTACTGCGGCTTTACCTGCTCCTAAAGTGATCAGTAAGGGCTTCTCATTTGACAATGTCAGTTTTGCTTACCAGAATACCACAAAACCGGTCTTACATGATCTTAGTTTCGAGATCAGAGAAGGGGAGAAGTTGGCATTGGTAGGAGAAAATGGGGCTGGAAAGACGACACTCGTCAAATTGCTGGTAAGACTTTACGATCCCACAATGGGAGTCATCCGTCTGGATGGAATAGATCTGAAAGAATATGATCCTCAATCTTTGAGAAACATGGCTAGTGTGATCTTCCAGGACTTTGTCAAGTACCAGTTTACAGCTGGACAAAACATTGCGGTCGGTAATATAACAGATGAGACCAACAAGCCTGTGATACAAGAAGCGGCAGATAAGAGTATGGCTAATAGAGTGATCGAAGAGTTGCCGGAACAGTACGATCAGATGATAGGTCGACGGTTCCACGACGGTGTAGACCTGTCTGGCGGACAATGGCAAAAAATAGCATTGGGGCGGGCCTACATGAGAGATGCTCAGCTATTGATTTTGGACGAACCTACTGCCGCATTGGATGCACGTTCGGAGCATGAAGTATTCAAGAGGTTTACAGAACTTACACAAGGGAAGACTTCTGTGTTGATTTCCCATAGGTTCTCAACGGTACGGATGGCCGATCGCATTCTTGTACTGGAGAATGGTACAAAAAAAGAACTAGGCACTCATGAAGAGCTATTGGCTCATAACGGTATGTATGCGGAACTTTTCAGGTTACAAGCCAAAGGTTATCAATAGCAGGCGGGTAGACGGTCTGCTATTGCCCTAACTAAACTATAGTTCTAACGTTTCATCAGTTTTTTGGAAATGACCCTATCTCCGGTGTGGATCTTAATGATATACAAACCTATCGGTAGCTGACTCATATCCAGATTCAGTCTTGAAAATTTGGATTGCACCACTCCCAGGTTGCGTCCCATAAGGTCGAAAATGCCAACACTATAGTGCTGATCACGATCCCAATCAATCCTCAATACGCTTACGTCAAATGTCGGATTAGGTGATAGACTGATGTTGAACTCTCGTCTGAAATCTACGAATACTGATTTCAACTCTGAATAATCATCGGTACCATCAAAATCGACTTGTCTGAGTCTATAGTAATTGATGCCATCAGAAGGGGTAGTATCTACAAACTGATAGTTGCTTTGACTATTGATAGTGCCCTGACCAAGTACCTCCCCAATCATTTCAAAATCCTTACCGTTATAAGATTTTTCGATCTCGAAACGATCATTATTCAGTTCGGTAGCAGTAGACCAATATAGCTCTACCTCTTGCTGTTCGTTTTCAAATGCGTCAAAAGCCAACCATGTTACCGGTAGGGAAGAATCATCTGTACCAGTACCAAACACAGAGAAGGTCTGAATGCCTGAAGCTGTGATTTCGTAAGGGTCACTACCTGTTGCGCCTATGTCAGGTGTGATTTTTTCCCACCAGTCATAATCGTTCTTACTCATATAGGCAGTGGATCTTCCGGAAGCGTAGTTCGGGTCTTCATCTGTAGCGTTCCATTGCAACGTGACGGTGACGTTGACTCCAGCATCGCCATTGATTTCCCAGGATTTGTTGACTTCTTTCTCAGTATCAATGATCACTCCGCTCGTACCCTGCGCATAAGTATTGTCAAATACACGAGCTTCTATGTTACCAGTGCTCCCAAGATTAGTGACTGTTAACGGTGTGTAAGAGTTATTAGAAGCCAATGGGAAGACAAAGTCTCCATCCGCTACCGCCAATGACTTGATGACGTAACCTGAAGGAGTATTCTGATCTTTTGTCTCAATGTATGCAGTATTGCTGAAACCAGAAATCTGGTTGATAGTGAGATTATAATCATCAATGTTGAGCGTGCTGTTGCTGCTAAGATCCAAGGTATTACTGATAGTGGTAGTACTCATCAGTATGGCATTGGCACTTGATAGCTGAAGGTTGTTGATGGTGCCACCGTACAAGGCCGGACTGCCCCCGCTGATCACTAAAGTACCATCCCCTACAATCGCACCATTGTTAATGAAGTTGCCATTGACAGTGAGTGTTTGGCCAGTTGAAATGGTCACTGTCACTCCCGAGTTGATATTGAGTAAATCAACGTTGATCGGGCCGTCTACCGTAATATCCTGGCTGAGGTCTAGCTGCTCACTAACCGCATCAGGTACGGCCCTGGATTTCCAGGTTGTCGTTGTGTTCCAGTTGTTGACCTCAATATTCTTCTCGGGTTCTCTTGCCGTGGCGGTGACCCAGTCTGAAGTAGGCTCCATATTAGTCAAGTTTCCGGTAAGCGTATTGCTGGTAAGGTCAGTTAAAGTATCTGTGGCGGCTACTGCCAATCCATCAAAAGTATAGTAGGCGACCAGTCCTGTTTCACTACCTTCCAATTGCTTAAACATATTATCCTGTATTTCAACCCTTGTTCTTGCGATATTCCAAATACGTACCTCATCTATTTCTACATGGAGAGCATTGTTAGCACTGACTGAGTTGGTCATACCTACCCATAGATTAGCCGAGCTTGCATTGATGGATACTGGCACTCCTGCGGTCAGTTCTGCATCCAAAATACCATTGATGTAAAGCGACATGGAGTTTGATGGATCAAACACTGCTGCTACATGTGCCCACCCATCCGCTGAGGTGATGATAGAACTACTCGTTAAGGCCGCTTCGTTAGTGCCATTTGCCGATAGGATGAACTCCAGGTTATCCGATGTGGTGATATCGAGACTATAGGAACGCTCATTACCTGCACTAAGAAACTTGGATATAATGCCTTCATTGTCTGTAGTGGGGGAGGAGCTAACACTAATCCATGCTTCTAATGTCAGCGGTCCGGTGATGTCAAGCACGTCATTGTCGGTGATCTCGACATATTCGTTTGATCCATCAAAAGCCAGGGCATTTCCGGGACCATCAAGAGCACTTACTGCAGATTCATCTGCAAGTGGGGCTTCCGAGATTATCCAATTGGAGGCTCCTCCCGAGAGAGAGAAACTGTTGAGCACTCCTACATGATCATTACCAGAGTAGTCGACCAGACTATCGGCGCTCGTGTTGCTGCCAGAGGCAAGACCATCATCAAACTTGTAGTAAGCGACAAGGTTAGATTCATTGGAAACATCCAGAGAGCGATACAAATTGTTCTGGATTTCTGTTGCGCTCCTTACATCGTTCCAAATTCTTACTTCATCAAGGGCTCCATCCAGAATGCTATCCGCGTTGATTAGTGTGGTAGCCCCTAACCAGAGATCGGCCGTTCCATTGAATATACTCGCAGGAATTGCGGAAGTGGATGTCGCATCCAGTACTCCGTTAATGTAGATAGACATAGAGTTTCCAGGATCATATGTGGCAGCTACAGATGTCCATTCGTCAACATTGAGGGTTGAACTACTTGTCAGTGTGATACTGTTAGTACCATCATTTGAAATATTGAAAACTATGTTTCCGCTGGTGTTCAACTCAAGAGAGTAAGAGAAATTACCACCACTCGCGTACTTAGCGATCAAACCCTCGTTGGCACTTGGTGGAAGTATATCGGGATTCATCCAGGTTTCTAAAGTAAGTGCTCCTGTAATATCTAATAAAGCATTGTCGGCTACAGCAATGTAATCATCACTTCCATCAAAATCTACTGCATGTCCCGGACCAGTACCGGACCTTCCTAGAGTAAAATAATTCCTACTGGTGATCTGAGAGGCTTCAACAGTGAATTTAACACTGTCTCCGTCAGGGTATGAACCTAGTACTTCGGTAATATCAAAGGTCCCGGAGGTGCCGCTGCGCTGTAGCAGGTAATAGGTGAAATCAGAGTCTGGTGTGGTGGCTAAATCAAATGCAAAAGTGACTAAGCCAGCATTGCCATTTACATCTCCTTTGGTGAGTTGCCAGGTACGGTCAATCCTGGTCGTCAGGTTCGAAGTGGAGGGGAGGTCCGTTGTGACCTCTACAAAGCTGTTTCCATCATGCCCCCAGGCGATGAAGTCGCGTTCATCCTGAAGAAAATCCGAGAGGGTACTGGTCAGAGTTAATTCTTCTGAGCTATTGGTAAGGACATCAACTGTTGTGTTGATAATGGATACACCAGATGTAAGATTTGATCTATCTGCAGTGACAAAGTTGGAGGTAGCTGTGCTGACACCCAAGTTGTCAAAGCCTTGCAGTTGTCCATTGTTATTGCTTCCGGATAGGCCAGGAAGATTATAGGGATCATTTCCGATTCCCTGATTGAAACGATAGTAGACAACCAGATTGGCCTCATCGCCAGCTAAGTTGGTATTCATATACTCAAGAATTTCACCTTGAGTTCTTACATCATTCCAAATGCGCACTTCGTCAATCTGCCCGGCAAAAAAGCCAGTGGTGCCATTGTCTAGTGAGCCAATAATGAGCTCTTCGGAAGAATTGAATAGCGCAGCATCAATATCGATAGAGGTCACCAGACTTTGTGATAAACCATCCAGGAAGATTTCGAAGTTATTCACCGCGCCACTGTTGTAGGTAATGGCAACATGATGCCAGGAGCCATTGGCAAATAGCGTTCTATCAATGGAGGCACCAAGATTATTGGTCGTCCCGTTCGAGGTTGCTTCAATTCCAAAGTTACTTCCAATGGCTGTGCCGCCGGAGTTGAATCCTATGGAAAAGGCATTTGCCGTAGTAACATTGGTACGTTTATCAAGAATTCCACTGGTTGCGGTTATATCATCCACATTAATCCAAAACTCCCATGTGGCAGTTGTGGTAAGATCTAGAGAATTATCATCAGCGATCACTACAATGTCATCTGTGCCATCAAAATCCAATGCATTACCTGGTCCTGCATCAGACCAACCAAGGGCGTAGAATTGCTCGTTAGTCAAAGAGTCTACATCAACTGTGAAATCTATTGACGTAGCTCCCGATTGGTAACCTACAATTGGGGTAATTGCAAAATTGGTGACAGGATCTGAAGACTCTAGTAGATAATAGGTAAGCGAGCTATCAGGTTCCTGGCCAATTTCAAAACTCATGTTCACTATACCCCCATCGGTTCCGGCAGCATCATTTTTGGTCAAATGCCAGCTGCGGGCATATCTGTTGCTCACAAGTGTTCCGGTAGGCAATAAGGTAGTCACCGTATCGAAATCGCTACTTTCATGTCCGATCAACAGGATGTCATCATTGTCAATTAAGAATGTAGAGTTAAGAATGGATAATTGACCAGAAGCGGAACTGAGTTGATTACCTGAAGCACTTTGAACAATCGTGCTGTTCTCTGCAAAGACAGGCCAGTCTGCTATAACCCAATCATCATCCGTCATACCGGCCTCCAAGGTTCCGTCAAATACATTGTCCGCCAGGTTAATTACGGAAAGTCCGCTGGAGTGATCAAACCGATAATAAGCCAAAAGATCTATGTCCTCAATATCGACTGTAGTATTCAGATTCTCAAGAATCTCCTCTTGGGTTCGTTCGTCATTCCAGATACGCACCTCATCGATCAAACCATCAAAATGGTCCTCATCCGGATCAGTAGAGTTCCCAAGGAAGAATGCGTCGGAAGTATTGGCAAGTATCCCGGTCAATGCAGTAGATGTTCCTATCAAAACACCATCCAGATATACATTGAAGCCTGAACCAGCAGTCCAACCAACAGCAATATGATGCCAGGTATTTAGCGTGATCCCGGTCGCGACAACTTCGAATGACAATTCTTCCTTTGTGGTTCCGTTATCCAGTGCAACAATTAGATTACTACTCGAACTGCCGTCCCCTTCAAAGTATATACCCACGGACCCTGCATCATCTTCGCTGTTCCCTTTTGATAAAATGGTCCTTATATCAGTTGTAGCACTTGGCCCGGAAAATGAATGGGTATAAATCCATGTCTCTATGGTAACAGCACCAATTGCCTCAAGAAGTACATCACCAATATTCACTTCATCATCAGAACCATCAAAATCCAGAGCATTCCCAACATAAACTGTTGGAACAATAGCATTAGCCCTTCCCAAAGTAGCTGTTGAATGGCTGAAGTCCGCAACGTCATCACCAGTGTCTGTGGCGTTAGGTATCCTACTGATAGATTCGTCATTCAGTCCAGTAGACAAACTACCTGCGCCATCCCCGTCTGGTGCTCCATCTCCGTTCCCATCACCTTCGATATCATCGCCAATTTCGACCTTATCAATTTCAGTGCCTGTAGCATCCATTACTCTGATCAAGGCATCAGCTGTTATATTCTCACTGCCTGTTGGGTTACCTAAGACCAGGTAGTCCCCTGCACGCGTATCCAAAAAGGTGCCTGAACCGAAATAGATTGAAGATTGAAAAGCACCTCCAGAAGCAAGACTGCCACTGAAAAATTGGTTGTCAGTCACTTCTATAGACCAGTTGGTAAGGTTTAGGTTGTCTTCGCCGATGTACAGCTCTATCCAGTCATCCGTATCGCTGGGAGTGCTGTTTCCGCCAATAGTACCATCAAAATTGTTTGCACTCCAATCTTGCTGAGGATTAGTGACCACTTCGTTGATGACCACAGTCCCCGATCTACTGTTGGTAGCTCCGGGTGTAGCGTAGGTTTGAATGAAATCGTTGTTGGGAGCACCGGTATTGACGGCATTAGTGTATCGAGCTACTGCTTCATCAATTAGAGAATTATTTGTGGCATTTCCATTAGGAGCCTCGTTTCCAATACCATCTGCTGCTCGATCACTACCTAGCTCAACTTCATCGATGATGTTTCCTGAAGGGTCCCTAAGGACAACATATACATCATTGATCATGTCTCCTGTCGGATCTCCAAGTACAAGATAGTCTCCTGCTCTTGTGTCTGTAAATGTGCCGGAGTTGGCCGAAATATAGCTGGTGAAGTTAAAAACACCGCCAGACGATACTAATGTGAGTTCTCCGGAAACGTCTGAGCCATCGATCATCTCAATGGTCCAGTTGGTGAGGTTGAGACTGTCGGCCCCGATATATAGTTCGATCCATTCATCATTTGCTCCGGAAGTCGCACCATCCTCAGGTGGGTTGCCAGTAAAAGAGAAGGTGTTCCAGTCTCTTTGAGGATCGGTCACCACTTCATTGATTAGAACAGTCCCGGTCAGTAGATCGGTAGTACCCAAAGAAGCTTTTGTAAGCACAAAATCATTAGAGTCATCATTGGTATCACTATCGTTGAACAATCTTGTGACGGACTCGTCCTCAGCGTTAGTAGAGTTACCATTAAATCCTGTTCCGCGACTAACACTCTCGATAAGAACTTGATCGACCACATCACCATTGGCATCTCGTAAAACCACCTGGATATCTTGATTCATTGCGCCAGTTACCAGATTACCAAGAATGACAAAGTCACCACTATCTGTGGCTTGGAAGAGACCTCCGGAAGTTGAGTTGTAGTTAGATACGGTGAATGCCTCGCCAGCACCGAGACCGCCTGATACTGTGTCACTGTCGATAAGATCGATAGTATATCCACTTAGGTTAACGTTACTTTCAGTTACGAACAATTCTATCCAATCGTCATCTGAGTTAATAGTTCCTCCGCTAGCTGGACTAGGATTATGAAACCCATCAGCAGACCAATCTTGTTGAGGGTCTGTGATGACTTCCGAAATTAGTACGGCAGGTATGCCCCTAACCGGACCTTCTGCAAAAGTGAAATAGTCTCCATTCGTTAAGTCCACACTTACACGGTAGTCGTTGGTACTGGTACTATAGATCATTTCATATATTTCCCTATTAGCGTTATTGGGAAAGGTAGGATCAGAAGGATGTACAATTAAAGAAATTGTTTCAGTACTCGCTGATGCATTGAATGCTAGCTCTACAGTGCCTACAGTACCTGTTTCCTGGACTCTCCAAACCCTACCTATTCTATTTGATGTACCAGCGTGTGCATTATCAATTAACGTCCCAAAAGTTGTGACACCATCATCGTTACCCCATAGCAGCCATGCGTCATTATTGTCAAAGCTTGTTGGGCTATCAAAGTTACCAAGGGCTATTGTAACCAACGAATCTCCATTGATTGTTCTGGATTTTCGCTGGTCAAGGCTTGAGAGATCATCTCTTCCGATACCTGCGATATCGTTGTTGTAGCCTGCTGAGGCAGCAGAAATGTCCCAGATGATGCCGCCATCTGCTGCCAGATAGTTGTTAGGAAGTGTGATGCCATATTTAACTGCCAGATAAGACTCAATACGCTCTCTTTCAGCTCCTGTATAAGCCTGATTATACATGATAAGCTCTGCAATGCTCCCTGCTTCAAAGCCTGTATCATCGATTCCAATGTTAAGAGAATCTGTACTATTTCTTAGGTCTGAACCGACCGCATTATCAGGGGTGCCTGCTGTCCCATTCCGATAACCAGACAAGCTGATCCCCTGGTCAAAAGCGAGCGTATGGATCGTTGGGGTAGTGGTTGTTGTGAGACCTGTGACAGCTTCTGCAACGTCGCTAGGATTTGTTGTAAACACAGAAGATGCGGACCTGATTGACCAACCGTCACCCTCACCTGTTGCTCCCCGGGTGACCATGTTTTCATTGTTGGCGACCATGAAAAGTGTGAAGTCATCAGAGTCTGCTATTGGATTGATGACAGTAGATAAGGTATCATTCAGTCCATCAGTAACGATAACAGGATTGAAATTAAAATTGAAAGATGGATCATTGCGAAAGAGGGGAGGGCTGGTAGCTCCTGATGCGTTAGTTCCTACACCGCTCATATCCGACCAAAGTGTAATAGATGTATTATCGATGGTAGTGGAGGTGCCGGCATCTGCCCTGAGCCAGAGCTGCAGTCCGCTACTTACGTTTCCAGGTGCCATGCCGAATGCTGATACCAATGAAAACTCGCTAAAATCGGCGGTTTGACCTGTCACTACATAGGGATCGCTTCCTGATTCACCAATTCTTGTTATTTCTTCCCAGTCACCAGAGCTGTTGAGCCGCGTCATCGATAGTGTACCCGGTTCGACTTCCATATCAGAATCGAGTACCTGCAAACCTACATTAGCATTACCGGATCCGGCGGTCCGATCGATGTTCCAGTACCTTGTGGTTAAGGCACTTTGTATAACTGCCGGGCCTAGGGCAGTACTTACATCACCTACAAGATCACTAAGGTTTGAGTTTGAGCTACCACCTCCAGCTGGAGCGGACTCTGCGTAATGGGCCACCTGGAAGGTTGAAGCATTAGAAGGTGTAACCGTTACTGGTCTGTAGCTCCCCTCGTCACCTACCGGAAAATCAACTGAAACCGCTCCTGCTACATCCGACTGCACAATACCTTCTATGTGATTAGCATCAGAAAAGGAACCACTTACTGTTGCCCCGGTGATGGTGAGTACAGGATCATCGGTTTTGTTACCGTCATCCAGATCCAGATCTATGTATCCGTTGTTAAGGGTGAGCACTGACGTGATGGTCAGATCATTGTCTACTATTAGATTGCCTCCTTCGGTTACGAGTTCATCGATCGTAAGGCTTACAAGAGGGCTTAGGGTGATGTCTTTCAGAACATCTAATGTATCTGTTGCATAGCTATTACCATTGACGACAATAGTCCCCAAAGTGTCGATGAGATCATGACCCTCCTGGATAATACCTCCTGCCATCTGGTCTCCCAAAGTACCCACATGTAGTGTATCCAATTCTGGCTGGAAGCCAGCAAAGCTTGGATTGGTATCTACACCCGAATCAATCCATGGTGAGTAATCTGTGTTGGTGTTATCAATTAAGCCAGTGATCGTTGCTTCCGTGGTAGTTCCTAGGTAGTTTCTTGATAGGTTGAGCTTGTCGTTAGCATCTTGACCATCGGCCAGACTTCCGCTTTCATAAGTCATATGATTGTCGGTGGCCGTCAACGTAGCGTCCGTTTGAGTCTGTAGGAGTGTAGGAGTTCCGGTAGGAGGGTTCTCCAAAAAATTGTTAGTCAGGGTGACATGACCAAGGCGTGATACCACTACTGCAGCATTTCCATTATCGGCAATTGTTGATCTTGTCACGGTTGCAGTAGCATTTACACCTCTTAGCGTAAAACCTCTGTTATCGTTGTTGTGCAGGTTCGCATCGATTACAGTTACGTTCACGGCCACTCCGTCATCATCAATGAATGGAAATGTGCCAGCGAAATCCACGATGTTAATAGCAGCATAATCAGTACCAGCGACTTCTGTTTCAGAGATGTCAACACCTGTTATAGTCAGCTCTATACTATCAGCGGTGGTCGTCGTGGAGCCATCAGTGAAGGTGCCTGCATAAATACCTGCCTGGGCATCTGGCGCTGCTAAATCAATATCCGGCCCGGTGAAACCAGACATAACAATGTATTCTATTGAGCCAATACTGCGACTATAGCCTCCTATACCATTTGTATTCGTAATAGCTAGCCCCTGCGTACAACCTGTAATCGTACCACCACTAAACAGTGTGATGACCTCTGAGGTTAGTGCATAACCTCCAATTCCATAGGAAGCATTGGTGATATCGTTTTGTATTATGTCTATATCAGCTGTCCCTGAGATGCTGGAAACCGATATACCTATACTGGGAGTATTCGCATTCTGAGGGTCTTCAAGGTTAAGCATTGAAACAAGGTTGTTTGAGATTTCCACCGTACCAGAGGAGACAGAGGAAATAGTAACTCCAAACCCGTTGGAGTAGATAATGCTGTTTCTTGCAATAAACCCACTATGACCCATATTTAGGAGGGCAGTAGAGTGATTAGACGATGAACTGCTTGTTCCTAATTGAAAGCCGTCGATTGTGACGTTATCAGAATTTATGGTGATGCCAACGCTCGCAGTTGCAGGATCAATCATGGTTTCTCCAATTCGCGTTCCACTACCAGAAGTGCCCTGATTAGCACCGAGCAATGAAACGGCTTTTCCTACGGTTACATTTTCTGAATAGGAACCGGATTGCACAATCACAGTTCCTCCGGCATTTACCAAGGTGATAGCCTCATCAATTCGGCCTGAAGTTTGTATTTGCACTCCTGTACTCCCAACGTACAGAGAATCAAGATCAGGCTGAAAGCCGGCAGTGCCAGTATTGGTGTCGGTATCATTAGGTATCCATGGGGTAAAGTCATTGCCTGTCCCCACTAGTGCTGAGATGGCTGACTCATCGCTAGTGCCAAAGTAATTGGATGATAAGTCTATCCCAGTAGTTGACGCGATGGTGCCATTCCCATTTTGATCAAAAAAGCTATTGCTGATCGCCAGTGAGCTGCCTGCCTGAAGGCTAAGTCCGTCAAACTCATCGCTCGTTTGCGTTGCAGGATTAGTAAAAAAACTGTTGGTGATACTGGCTATTGCACCATTTCTTACTACTACATTAAAACCATGATTACCACCAGCACCTACAGGATCAAAGCCGTTATTCTGGAAGGTGGATCTGTTAATTTCAACGTCTGTATTCTGTCCTCTGATCTGGATACCCCGATTCTCATTATTACTAAAGGTGGTTTCGTTTATTGTAATATCTTGTAAGAGAGTTCCATAGTTTGTGGACGAAAAATCGCCGCATATGACTCCTGCGTAATCAGAAGCGGTGTTTGAAGTACCACTGAAGCTACAATTATTCACGGTGGCTGTCAGTACATGACTGTCAGTACTCGAACCGTCGGTAAAAAAATAGATCCCTGCTTGAGGAAAGTTGGTAATACCAGAGACTGGCTCATCAAAACTAGTCACGGACATTCCATTTACTTCTAACGTACTCGAAGCTCGTATTACTCCGTTAAAACTGAATACTGAAATACCTCTAATTGCATTCGTAACTGCCTCGTCTGAAATATTGAGTATAGCAGAACTTAAACATCCAAAAACGAATATGGCCTGAGCCCCACCCATATAGACGTTATTGGTGAGATCTACATCAACAGTGCCGCTTAAACCAACCAGAGCAACACCCGTGGCAAGGCTGTTCGTATTGGTGGTCTGAAAATCAGAGATAGTAATAGCATTGTTATTTATGTCTATACTTCCGCCGAGTACACCAGTACCGACCATTGCTATACCCACCGAATCGGCATTGATGACCATGTTTTGGATTGTAATGCCCGTATGATCTGTCGCATAGATAGCTGCGTCAACATTTACAATTCCAACTTGCATACCATCAATGGTCACATCATCAGCGTCAATCTCTACACCATTACCTTGACTCGCAGGTTCAATGATAGCCTCTCCCCCTCTCGGACTGCTACCCGATACCGCGACATTAGGCCCTTGGATGGTTAGTGATTTATCTATAATCACATTTTCATTATAGGTGCCAGCTGCCACAATGATAGTTTCCCCTGGTGCAGCTAAGTTGATGGCATTCTGAATGGTTGCATAGGGGTTTCCTATCGACCCATCACCGGTCATATCACTACCTCCGGTATTAACATGTATCTGAGAGAAACCGATAAAATGAAACCCTATGAACAGCAAGGTCAATAGGGTAGACCGAAGGTCGGAAAGTCGAGAGAGCATAGTACTTGGTAGTTTACTTCTCCACAATGTACAATAAACTATTGATTTAATACAAATTCAATTATTATTTATCTATTAAATATGATATTTGGTCGAAAATAAGCCTGATGTCTAGGAATAGTCAAAGCAGGAGAATTGTTGTTTCTGATAACGGTATGGTGTGTTTTGGGAACCGAGAAGAGATGTTCTCTGATGTCATGAATTACTTTGAAGGTTTATGCAATTGAGGACTGAAAGGTTTGCTGAATGGATTTATTGCTCACCAATTTTATTCTCACAAAATCAGGATTCTTCTTGCAAAGTAAAATTGACTTCACTTAGCTTAGCAGCTGTGAAAAGAAATCTAACATATACTTGGTGGTGGCACAATATGCATGCATATCGTGAACAGCTCTAGTATATCTTAAGAATAAGAAATTTAAAGACCCACGCTGTTCACGTGGGTCTTTTTTTATGTCTAGTTTTTATGATTAAAAAGAAATACAAACTCAAAACCTCGGTTAGAAGCCAGTTGGCGGATACAGTTACTCCGGTAAGTATCTATCTCCGTCTGAGAGACAAGTTTGCCAATAGCCTGTTATTAGAGAGTTCTGATTATCATGGCAATGAAAACAGTTTTAGCTATATCTGCTGTGATCCTATTGCCAATACAAGGCTGGAAGGTTTGATACTACATACTGACCTCCCAGGTAGTACCACATCCGTGAGACTTGACCCTGGAGCTTCATTGACCCCTTATCTCAGAGCATTTGCCAATGCATTCGAGTCTGACTCTTCTGACTATAAATTTATCAACAATGGCATATTCGGTTACATGTCCTATGACACAGTAGCTCATTTCGAAGACATTGAACTCGACAAAAGCAAGGAGAGAGACTTCAGCGCGCCTACTATGTCCTACAGTGTTTATAAGTACATTATTGCACTAGATCACTTTAAAAACGAGCTTTACATATTCGAGCATGATCCTCAGACCGGAAAGGCTTCCCGACTTGACGAGATCGCTGAGTTGATCAACAGCAAAAATGTTCCTGACTTTGGTTTTGAACTCTCCGAAGAAGTTGACTCCAACTATTCGGATGCGGAGTTTCTAGACATAGTTAAGAAAGGCATACATCATTGCCTGATAGGGGATGTATTTCAGATTGTACTGTCGAGACGGTTCAATGTCGGTTTTAAGGGAGATGAGTTTCAGGTGTACCGAGCGCTTAGATCGATCAATCCGTCACCTTACCTATTCTACTTTGATTATGGGAGTTTCAAGATATTTGGATCATCACCTGAAGCACAGATTGTCATCAAAGGCGGTCAAGCCACTATCTACCCGATAGCTGGTACTTTTAGAAGATCAGGTAATGATACTGAAGATGCTGAACTTGCACGAAAGCTCTACGATGATCCGAAAGAGAATTCTGAGCACGTCATGTTGGTCGACCTTGCCCGCAATGACTTAAGTAAGAGTAGTAGCGAGGTGAAAGTCGACACCTTCAAAGAAGTCCAGTATTACTCTCATGTCATTCATCTTGTTTCCAAAGTACAGGGTAAGCTCACCGATCAAGCTGATCCATTGGATATGGTAGCGAGTACGTTTCCGGCAGGTACGCTCTCAGGTGCTCCTAAGCATCGTGCTATGCAATTGATTGATCAATACGAGAACAGGAAAAGGGGATACTATGGTGGTGCTATTGGCTTCATGGATTTCAATGGTGATTTCAACCACGCCATAATGATCCGATCGTTCCTGAGTCAGCATAACAAGTTGTATTTTCAGGCTGGAGCAGGTGTAGTAGCTAAGTCTAATCCTGAGAGTGAAGTGCAGGAAGTCTTCAACAAACTCGGAGCACTTAAGTCGGCACTGTCAAAAGCTGAGGAACTATAATCATGAGAATATTAGTGCTGGACAACTACGACAGCTTCACTTACAACCTCGTGAACATACTCCACAGGCTGGGCTATACCAGTAGCACTGACGTCTATCGCAATGATAAGATCGATCTGGATACCGTGTCTGATTATGACAAGATCCTGCTTTCCCCAGGACCAGGTGTACCGTCCGATGCTGGTATCATGCCGATCCTCATCAGTAGCTATGGATCTTCCAAGTCTATCCTTGGGGTTTGCCTTGGTCATCAGGCGATCGTGGAGGCGTACGGAGGTAAGATCTACAACATGCCCACCGTCTTTCATGGTGTGGCGACTACCGTAGATTTAGATGTTTCTGATAAGCTATTCTTAGGCCTACCGGAAAAGGCTAGCGTTTGTCGCTACCACAGTTGGTCTGCAGATACTACAGCTCTACCTACCGGAATGAAGGTGACCGCTCGAGATGTGGATGGACAGGTGATGGCCATAACTCACGAAACATATGACGTTCGGGGAGTACAATTCCACCCTGAGTCGATACTGACCGAACATGGCGAAACAATGATTAAAAATTGGTTAAAAGCATAATGAAGGCAATCCTCAATAAACTATTTGAATATCAATCTCTAAGTAAGGAAGAAGCGAGAGAGATACTCGTAAATCTGGCACAAGGCCAATACAAGACTAGCCAGGTGGCAGCATTTCTTACGGTCTATTTGATGCGCAGCATTACTGTAGAAGAACTTGAAGGTTTCAGAGATGCAATGCTGGAGTTATGCATTCCCCTGGACATAGCTGATTATAACGCCATAGACCTGTGCGGAACAGGGGGTGACGGTAAGGATACATTCAACATCTCGACACTTTCATCTTTTGTGGTAGCGGGGGCAGGACAGGCTGTAGCCAAGCATGGCAACAATGGTGTTTCCTCGATATGCGGTTCTTCCAACTTATTGGCCCATTTCGGATACGAATTCACCAATGACACAGACAGGTTGAAGCGATCACTGGAAGAAGCTAATATATGCTTTCTTCATGCCCCACTTTTTCATCCGGCCATGAAGAATGTGGCGCCTATAAGAAAAGAGCTTGGTGTTAAGACTTTCTTTAATATGCTTGGTCCAATGGTCAACCCTTCGTTCCCGAAGAACCAATTAGTCGGGGTTTTCAGTCTTGAGCTGGCCAGGCTTTATGGATATCTGTACCAGAAAACCGATAAGCATTTCGTCATCTTGCACAGCCTGGATGGCTATGATGAGATATCTCTGACAGGTGGCTTTAAGATGATCAGTGATCGTGAAGAGCAGATCCTCTACCCTCAAGATCTAGGTGTGAATGCTGTAAAAGCTGATGAACTAGCTGGAGGAAGTACGATTCAAGCGTCTGCCAAAGTATTTACGGATATACTAGAAGGTAAAGGCACTGAAGCTCAGAATAATGCAGTATTTGCCAATGCTGGAATGGCAATTTACTGTGGCAAGCAATTAGAAACAGTATCACAAGGAATCGATGAAGCACGAGAATCACTGCATTCCGGTAGGGCACTCGAAACCTTCAAAAAACTTATATCATAAACCCGAAGGACATGAATATCCTGGATAAGATAGTAGTACATAAGCGAAACGAAACTAAACTGAAAAAAGAGTTGTATCCGGAGAAGCTGCTGGAACAGAGTATATACTTTGAGGGCAAGTCTGTCTCTATGAAAAGATATATAGCGCGTGATGACAAATCAGGGATCATTGCTGAGTTTAAGCGTAAATCGCCTTCCAAAGGTATGATCAATCCTTATGCAAAGGTAGAAAAGACTACAATTGGTTACATGCAGGCTGGGGCCAGCGGACTCTCGGTGCTCACTGATAAAGAGTTTTTTGGTGGTAGATCGGAGGACCTGGAGACTGCCAGAAGGTATAACTTCTGTCCTATTCTGAGGAAAGACTTCATACTAGAAGAATACCAGATCTTAGAAGCCAAGTCGATTGGGGCAGATTGTATTCTTCTGATTGCTGCAATACTTACTACTGAAGAAATAAAAAAGCTTTCCGCGTTTGCCCATGGCCTTGGATTGGAAGTGTTGATGGAAGTACATGATAGTGAAGAACTTCAGTCGTCTCTTTGTGATACACTTGATCTGGTGGGCGTCAATAACCGGAATCTCAAGACTTTCGAAACGGATATCAGGACGTCCATTGAGTTGGCCCAATCTATCCCTGATCAATTTATAAAAGTATCTGAAAGTGGGTTAAGTGAACCTGAGACTATTGTTGAACTCCGCCAGCATGGTTATGAAGGTTTTCTCATGGGAGAGCATTTTATGAAAGCTTCCAGCCCGGAGAGAGCTTGCAAGACCTTTATTGAAAAACTGGACCAACTAACTCAAACGACTGATGCTTGATATGATTATCAAGGTTTGTGGTTTAAAGAACCCTGACAACATTGCTCAGATCAGGGAGCTGGATATTGATTGGATGGGTATGATCTTTTATCCCAATTCACCAAGACATGTGACAGAGGCACTTGATGGAGTAAGCTTCAATGGAAAGGAGCGCATAGGGGTCTTTGTTAATGAGTCCGTTGACAGTATTAGAAACGCTATTTTCAGATATGGCTTGACCATGATCCAATTACATGGAGATGAGCCACCTGGCTTCTGTGATCAAATACGTCGATTAGGGATGAAAGTAGTCAAAGCCGTTCCGCTATACGCTCAAGAAGATCTTGGTGCAGTTGCATCATATGAAGGTACGGTGGACTACATACTACTCGATACTAAGACCAAAGTGAAAGGAGGTAGTGGTCAGAAATTTGACTGGTCTTTGTTAAACCACTATGATTCTAGCCTGCCTTTCCTGCTAAGTGGGGGGATCGGGCCTGACGATGTAGAGGATATCCTCCTGGTTGAGCACCCTCGTCTGTGTGGTGTAGACCTGAACAGCCAATTCGAGTTAGAGCCTGGTTTGAAAAATGTTGAATTGTTAAGAGGATTTGTTGAGCGATTAAGAAAGAGCGGCTATGAAGTATAATGTAGATGAAAATGGCTATTACGGGAAGTTTGGAGGTGCATTTATACCTGAGATGCTTTACCCAAATGTGGAAGAGCTCAGACAAAACTATCTCTCGATCATCGAGAGCCCACAGTTTCAAAATGAGTTTCACCAGTTGTTGCGTGACTATGTTGGGCGACCGACTCCTCTTTACCTAGCCCAGCGATTGAGCGAGGCTTACAGAGCTAAGATCTATCTCAAAAGAGAAGACTTATGTCATACAGGAGCCCACAAAGTCAATAATACGATAGGCCAAATCATACTTGCGCAGAAGCTTGGCAAGAAGAAGATCATAGCAGAAACAGGGGCTGGTCAACACGGTGTGGCCACAGCTACTGTCTGTGCATTAATGGGTATGCCTTGTGTCGTGTATATGGGTGAAATAGATATGAAGCGTCAGAAACCCAACGTGGAACGCATGAGAATACTAGGGGCAGATGTGGTAGCGGCAACAAGTGGAAGTCGCACACTGAAGGACGCTACTAATGAGGCAATGCGAGCCTGGATCAGCGATCCAGTCGGCACTCATTATATTATCGGTAGTGTTGTGGGGCCTCATCCATATCCAGATATGGTGGCGAGGTTCCAATCGGTTATCAGTGAGGAAATCAAAGAGCAACTGAGCGAAGTAGAGGGCAGAACTTCACCCAATTATGTAATGGCATGTGTAGGAGGCGGTAGTAATGCGGCGGGTGCGTTCTATCATTTTTTAGACGATCAGGATACCCAACTTGTAGCTGTAGAGGCTGCTGGCAAAGGTGTTACTTCCGGTGAATCGGCAGCAACAACTGCCTTGGGCAAAGATGGTATCCTACATGGCAGTCGTACCCTACTCATGCAAACGAAAGATGGCCAGGTAGTGGAGCCCTACTCAATCTCCGCGGGTTTGGATTATCCGGGTATCGGCCCTTTACATGCGCATCTTTTTGATTCAGGTAGGGGCACTTTCTTTAGTGTCACGGATGAGGAAGCCATGATGGCGGGTATTGAGTTGAGCCGACAGGAAGGCATTATTCCTGCGATAGAGACAGCCCATGCCTTTGCAGCTTTAAAACAAATGTCTTTGAAACCTGCAGATATTGTAGTGATCAACCTTTCCGGTAGGGGAGATAAAGACCTTGACACCTACATCAAGTGGGGTAATTATTGACAACATGAATAGAATAGAACAGCTCTTCAGAGATAAAAAGTCGGATATACTCAATGTATATTTCACGGCCGGATATCCTAAGCAAGATGATACATTAGCCGTCATGAAGGCGCTACAGGCTGCCGGTACAGATATCATAGAGGTAGGTATGCCATTTTCTGATCCGGTAGCAGATGGTCCTACGATCCAAGCTAGTAACCAGGTGGCGCTTGATAACGGAATGAGCATCAGTATTTTGCTAAAACAACTGGTTAGTATGCGAGAGTCTATTGACGTGCCGGTTGTGCTAATGGGATATCTCAATCCTATCATACAATACGGCTTGGAGAGATTTTGCAGGGATGCACAGGCTTGTGGCGTGGATGGTCTGATACTACCTGATTTGCCGATGGCGGAGTACCTATCAGAATACAAATCTGTATTTGAGGAAGCTGGTCTGCTCAATATCTTTCTGATTACTCCTCAGACAAGTGAAGAACGGATAAGGTTGATTGATGAACACAGTCAAGGATTCATTTACATGGTTTCATCTGCTGGGATTACCGGAGCAAAAAGCGATATATCCGAGGCTCAGAAGTTGTACTTCGAACGCGTTAATAATATGTTGCTGAGTACCCCTAAACTTATCGGTTTCGGAATATCAGACCATCAAACATTTTCCACTGCGTGCAATTACGCTGAGGGTGCCATTGTTGGTAGCGCCTTTATCAATTTGTTAAGAGACAATCCGGACTATATCCAACGGATTACCCCATTTGTCAAATCACTCAAAGAAGCTTAATTAAGATGATTATACAGTTTGAACCGGATATTACGCAGGATCAGCTTACGGAAGTAGAAGATCATCTCGCAAATCTCAATTATAAATCGAGATTGGTAAAGACGCAGAAAGGACAATACCTGATTGGGATTGGCAAAGGAGCATTCGATATCAGAGAGATAGGGTACCAACCTGGAATCAAAGACATCCATATCGTATCAGATGATTATAAGCTGGTAAGCAGGAAGTGGAAAGTCGGCGCTACCTGCATTGATCTGGGGGATGATGCCATTATAGGCGGGGATGAACTCGCCATCATGGCAGGACCATGTTCGATAGAGGGAGAGGAGAATATTGCGAATACGATCAAGCACCTATCGGAGAACGGGATAAGGTACATGAGGGGCGGGGTATTCAAACCCAGGAGTTCACCATACTCATTCCGGGGTATGGGGATAGAAGGGCTAAAGCTTTGGTACGAACTGGCAAAAGCTGCTGGTATCAAAATAGTCACTGAAGTGATGCAGGTTTCTCAGATAGAAGAGATGTACGACTATGTTGATATTTATCAAGTAGGTGCCAGAAATACACAAAACTTCAATCTCCTTGAAGAACTAGGCAAAGTAGATAAGGCAGTAATGATAAAGCGTGGTATCTCAGGTACTATCGACGAACTGCTGTACTCTGCAGAGTATGTGTTCTCCGGGGGGAATGAAAACTTACTACTTTGTGAAAGAGGTATTAGGACCTATGAAAAAGCTTCCAGGAATACACTGGACCTCAATGCTGTACCCATATTGAAAGAAAAATCTCATCTGCCTGTGATTGTAGACCCTTCTCATGGTATCGGCATCAGGGACTATGTGCCTCCAATGGCGCTAGCTGCTGTGATGGCTGGTGCTGATGGTATTATCTATGAGGCCCACCAGAAACCGAATGAAGCATTTTCGGATGGGGCTCAGACATTGGACTATAGTCAGTCTGCTAAACTGACCCATAAGCTCAGACAGTCTTTCAAACTGGTGAAAAGCTGGTGATCAAATTTGTATTCCAAGCATCAAAAAATCTTTTGGTAAGCTGGCCATAACTGGCTCAAGGTGTTGGCTTACATTTTTGAATGGGACAACATTACCTCTGGTCATGAGACTCTTCTGTATGGTTTTCAATGTTGTGTTTTGAGTTGAGGAGCCGTCTCCGTTGGGCACGTTGATCATGTAGACCTCATCACCTCTATTGAGCATGGCCTCATATTTCGAGATCTTAGATTTGCCATGGTCTGCCGGTTTTAGCTTGTAGTAGGTATCATCGTTTTTGAATAAGAAAGGTAAACCTGCACTGACAAAGGTAACCCCATCATTCTGTTCATTGAGTTCCAATATGCCTATGGAAAACACTCCTAGTTGAAGTGCTTGGATCTGTTTGATGCTGGTAGAAAAGTTTTTAAACCCACCATTAAACTGATGTCTGATATGGCTGACGTGATCTTTGGATAGGTCAATATCCGCTTCACAGTGAATTAGGGCGATGATATGGCGGTTTTGATGGATTTCATCTATAAGTATGGAGTTATTGGCAGTTCGTCCATACAACGACCATTCATGAACTACTTTCTTCAGATTAGCCCCGAATTCGATGCTTGATGTAGCAACTTTATCTGAAGATGTCAATTGCTTGATCTCATTGCGCTTGCTATACCATCTTACTTTAAGTTGATTGGCCTTAGACATGCTCTCAGACATAAGAAATACCTTCACTTTATCAGAAACTGTCATAACCGTACCCACTACTCCTGATTTGAACTCTATGGATATGTCTTCTGAGGAAGGAGAAAGGTCTGCGAGTTCGTGGAGGGCTTTGAAATGGGTACTTGAATGCTCAAAGTGCATTCCTTTTGAATACACATACATCTCATCTTTTCGAATCCCGAGAAGCTCTTCAAGCATAAAACATTTATTAGGGAGATTGGAGTGATGCTCACTCCAATCCATTAATGAGGTCTAAGCAAGGTTTTTTTCGATTTCCTCCGAGTATTTTCTAAGTATGACTCTGGCCATTCCCAGATTGGCTTTGGAAGAATCTGCGGCAAGATAAATGAAGAATTTCTGATTAGGAGCCACCTTGATAAGATGGATTTGGTTAGTCAAGGTGATAAGGATATCTTCTATCTGATCAGAGAGACCCAAAGCCTCTACTGCATTGAGCTTAGCTTTTACGACTTCTACGTTATAGGCACTTGCAAGTTCGGGATCAAATGACTTAACTGCTGAGAATGATCCGAAAGTCATCCCTGTTTTTAGTTCAACAATGCTCACCGCAATGAGACCGTGTACTTCGCTTTTGATTTGATCGATGAATTCACCAACAAAATCTGTTGTTTGTGTTGCCATAGCTATTTGGTTTTGTTTATTGTAAAAAACGTCTAATTACTAGAAAAAGTAAGTCGTACATTTACCTAATTACCTTTTTAGGGTAATTACTTAATCCTACTTCAAAACTGCGCTATACGAAGTGTTGTGATTAGAAAATTTCTAATATTCCTCCTCTGTTTCAATCAGGTTAAACTCAACATCTAGCAGATCTTTGTAATCCTCTCCTGATTCTAACATATCGTCATCCCAAGATTCATAATACCAGTTGATGATCACTTTTCGGCCGGTCTGATCAATGAGTGACAGCTTTCTGAAAAGATCAAAAAGGCATTTTGAGCTGCTTGTATTGAAATATTCGAAAAAGATATTCACCGTAAGATCAGACATCCCAAAGACGATGTACTCCTCCAGCTTTTCAAAAAGGCGTTGATAAAAAAGGATTGTGTTTTCTGGACTGGATTTTCCTCTTAGTTCTAAAAACCCTGAATTAGGATCAAAATAAATATATGGGGTTACTCGGGTGGCATCTAGCCTCAACTTCTCTGTCGCTGATAAATCAGACTCCATCTAGTTACCTCTGTTAAGTTTTACGTAAAATGTATAATAAGCCAGGTCTTCATTTACCCGCTGAAACTCATAACTCAATTTACTGTTGGATTTCCTGGCTATATCGATGAATCCTAATCCGGCAGTACCCTTTTCCGATAGGGCATCTGAGGCCATCGTATGTTTGTAGTACTGTCTTAGTTCATTACTATCCATGGCATTGATCTTCTCGATCTTACCAGAAATGACTTTTTGTTCAGGTTTCTTTATGTAATTGCATGTAAGGAAAGTATAGTGATCAGGGTCTACTGTTATCATGATCATACTGGCCTTCATATTGTTTGCCGATAAGTTGAGTGAAGTTCCGTTGGAAGGATAAGTGGCGTGATACCGCAGGTTTTCAATACATTCAGTAGCAATATTGAAGCATTTTTTACGCAGCATGCGCTCCGGTTCTATTTCTTCCAGACGCTGCTCAAATGATTCGAGTAGATTGGTAATAAGGTTATGTGTAACCTCTCCCTTGTAGATCAAGATTACCTTTTCTTGAAAGATGTTTTGATCACTTTGTGTCATTGAAAAAGAGAACGGTTAGCTGGCTGATTTGAAAAACGAATATTAACCAAAAATCATGATAAACCCGAGCGAAATCGTATAACATTTGTAGGATAGAAGCCTGAGTTCGTGACTTTGGTCTCTGATTATTAATTGTGTATTTTTAACCTACGAAAGAACCTTACTCTTGAAGATATGGTTCATTGCAATATGTTAGATATAACAAACCCACACAGTACTAAGTAATAACAAGTGAGGTCCCATGAGACAGATTTATGAAAATTACACGGAGGAAGATTTTAAGGTATGGAAGATCTTATATGACAGGCAGATTGTAAACCTGCCTAAGGCAGCTACAAAAGACTATCTCACAGGATTGAAGGAAATCGGTTTTGTTGCTGATAAAATACCGTCATTCGATGAGACTAATGAAATCCTGAAGAAGATCACTGGATGGACTTTGGCTGTGGTGCCTGGTATAGTACCTGATTATACTTTTTTCGAGCTTATGTCTAATAAGCGGTTCCCCGCTACGACATGGCTAAGGAAAATGAGTGAACTGGATTATTTAGAAGAGCCGGACATGTTTCACGATGTATTCGCTCATGTGCCCCTGCTTACAAATCAGGCTTTTGTTAACTTCTTAGAGGAACTCAGCAAGATCGGGCTCTATTACTGTGGTAATGATTACGCTATTGAGTTACTGTCAAGAATATATTGGTTTACTGTAGAATTCGGCTTGATCCGAGAAAACGAAGAACTGAGAATTTATGGCGCTGGCATTTTATCATCGGCCGGAGAAACAAAGTTTAGCCTAAGCGATGAGCCACCACATTACGACTTTGACGTACCGACCATTATGTCAACTGACTTTAGAAAAGACGTATTTCAGGATAGATATTTCGTGATTGAATCTTACGAGCAACTGTTCGGATCTATTCCTGAAATAAAGTCTTTTTTAGAGGAGAAAGTGAGTGAGGCGCAGGCTGCCACTATCAGTTAATAAAGAACTTACATCATAGAAAGGTTGTAGAGTTGATCTACAGCCTTTTTTTATTGCCATAAGTCAGAAATAGAGATGAAACTCTGTATCATAAAATACAACGCCGGTAATGTTAAATCTGTGGCTAATGCGCTGGAGCGACTCGGGGTACATGCTATAGTATCAGACGAACCTGAAACTATAAAAAGTGCTGACAGAGTCATTTTCCCCGGAGTAGGAGAGGCAAGCACGGCCATGGACTATTTGCAATCCAATGGGTTGGACAAACTCATTCCTGAGTTGACTCAGCCGTTTCTTGGTATTTGCCTTGGGTTACAACTTATGTGCAACCACTCTAAGGAAAATGATACTAAATGCCTAGGTATTTTTGATATCGAAGTGACCCGTTTCGAACCTACGATGAAGGTACCTCACATGGGTTGGAATGTCATCGAGGATCTTAAGGGACCACTTATGACTTACCTACCTGAAAGGCCTTACATGTACTTTGTGCACAGTTACTTTGCAGAAGTAGGAAGTGACACTATTGCTACTGCCAATTACTCCACAAAGTTTAGTGCTGCACTGCACAAGGATAACTTCTATGCTGTGCAAGCACACCCGGAAAAAAGCAGTGATACGGGTTCCAAAATACTCGAGAATTTTTTGAAGCTAGAGATATGAAGATCATACCTGCTATTGATATTATCGATGGTAAATGTGTCAGGCTTACCGGTGGAGATTACGGTAAGAAAAAGGAGTATAGCGCAGACCCTTTGGATCTTGCTAAACGATTCGAGCAGGCCGGTATCTCCCGGCTTCACCTTGTAGATCTTGATGGCGCAAGGCAAAAACATGTAGTTAATTGGGAAGTGATCAAGTCAATTACTAAAAACACTTCACTAAGAGTGGATTTTGGTGGGGGAGTTCAGACGGATAATGAAGTGGAGCAATTGTTTGATTTGGGAGTAGAGCAGATTACCGGTGGAAGCATAGCCGTAAAGAATGAAGAGGTCTTTACCGGCTGGCTCAAGCAATATGGCGGCAATAGGATCATACTGGGAGCCGATGTTCGAGATAGTAAGATTGCTATTTCGGGCTGGATGGAACAAACTGACTTGTCTGTTATCAGTTTTATCGACAAGTATTATCAACTCGGAGTTCGTGAAGTCATTTGCACGGACATCAGTAGAGATGGTATGCTCAGTGGACCAGCCTTTGAGCTATACAGCCAGATAATGGAAGTATTTTCGGATTTGAGACTTATTGTCAGTGGGGGAGTGTCCTCCGTTACAGACCTGAGAAGGTTAAAGAATTCAGGACTGTATGGTACGATAGTGGGTAAAGCTTACTATGAAGGTAGAGTGACAATGGACCAACTAAGCGAGCTTAATAACTGATATGCTTACTAAGAGGATTATACCATGTTTGGATGTTAAGAACGGGCGAACTGTGAAGGGAGTCAACTTCCTTGACTTACGTGATGCGGGCGATCCTGTGGAACTTGGAGCGACTTACGCTAACGATATGGCTGATGAGCTCGTGTTTCTTGATATTACAGCAACCCTTGAAAAAAGAAAGACCTTGGTAGACCTTGTGGATAGGGTATCAGCAGTAGTCAATATACCATTTACGGTAGGAGGAGGTATTGCGACGGTCGAGGATGTATCCGCGCTCCTGAATGCTGGTGCTGATAAAGTGACTATCAATTCTTCAGCGGTCAAAGATCCGGTGTTGATTGACCGACTGGCCAAGGAGTTTGGGTCCCAGTGTATAGTTGTTGCGGTGGACACGAAGTATTTAGGCCAAGAAGATATTGTACATACACATGGAGGTAGTCAGCCCACGGAAGTACGTACGCTCAACTGGGTGAAAGAGATAGAATCACGAGGAGCTGGGGAGATCATGCTGACTTCTATGGATCACGATGGTACCAAACAAGGGTTTGCAAACAAACTGACTGCCAAGGTTTCTGAGATGGTGAATATTCCCGTGATCGCCTCTGGTGGAGGTGGAAAAAAGGAGCATTTTAAATCTGTTTTTGAAGAAGGTAAGGCTGATGCTGCGCTTGCAGCCAGCATTTTCCACTTCAATGAGATACCGATCATAGAGCTGAAGCAGTATTTGTCAGAAAAAGGAATAACTACGCGGTTATGAAAATAGACTTTGATAAGGGAAATGGCCTTGTGCCAGCTGTAGTTCAGGACCACCTATCGGGAAAGGTGTTAATGCTCGGCTATATGAATGAAGAAGCTGTGAAACAGACTCAAGAAACAAGTCGGGTCACGTTTTATAGTCGTTCTAAAGGTCGCCTTTGGACTAAGGGAGAAAGCTCTGGGAACTATCTGGACTTTATGAGTTTGCATGTTGATTGCGATAGCGACACATTGTTGATCAAAGCAATACCCAATGGCCCCACATGCCATACTGGGGCTGATACCTGTTTTGGCGAGGATAACTCAGGAACTGTGAGCTTCCTGGACCAGCTGGAATCGATCATAGAAGAGCGTATCAAAAACCCTGATGAGCGATCTTACACAGCGTCACTTATGGCCAAGGGAATCAACAAAGTAGCGCAAAAGGTGGGTGAAGAAGCCGTTGAGTTGGTGATAGAAGCTAAGGATAATGACGAAGAGCTGTTTCTGAATGAAGCGGCGGATCTGCTTTTCCACTACATGGTATTACTTCAGGCCAAAGGTTACAAACTTAAGGATGTCATTCAGGTACTGATGAAGCGTCATAAGTAGCTTGGAAATTCTAAATAATTTCATAGTTTCATCATTCGAATATGGCAAGCAGCTTAACCCAAAGTGTATCGACCATACTAATGGTCAGGCCAGCCAATTTTGGCTACAACAAACAGACCGCTGAGTCTAACGCTTTTCAGAATATTGATCCTGAGCATAGCGAAAGTGAGGTTGTCAAATTAGCCAAAGCAGAGTTCGATGTTTTTGTTGAGAAATTGAGAGCACATGGAGTCAATGTAGTAGTCTACGAAGAGGATTATAACTCGGTCCGGACTGATGCTGTTTTCCCTAACAACTGGATCAGTTTTCATGATAATGGTAGAGTGGTTATCTACCCTATGGAGTCACCTAATCGAAGAATAGAAAAAAACCAGATAGTACTAGATCTGCTGAGGTCGGATTTTGAGATTGACCATGTGGATGATCTCGGAGGATACGAAGAAGATGATCAATACCTAGAGGGAACAGGTAGTATTATATTCGACTACATTCATGGTAAGGCTTACGCCTGCAGATCAAGCCGGACCGATGAGGGCCTATTTAAAAAAGTATGCCAAAGTCTCGGGTATGAGGCGATCATTTTCGACGCTTTGGATGAACAAGATTTTGCTATTTATCATACGAACGTGATGATGGCCCTTGGTTCAGGCTATGTGGTTATTTGTATGAGCTCCATTAAGGATCCAAAAGATAATGCTCTGCTCCTAAGTCATTTTAAGGCAGACCAACTTGAGGTAATTGATATCAGCTTTGATCAACTAAATAGTTTTGCTGGAAATATGCTAGAAGTTGAAAACGAAGATGGAGTGAAGTACCTGGCCATGTCAAAGAGCGCCTATGACTCGTTAACACGGTCTCAACTTGAGCAGATCAATCAATATGCTGAACCACTGTGGGGAGACATACCCACGATAGAAAATATAGGAGGGGGTAGTGCCAGGTGTATGATGGCAGCTGTGCACCTTCCTAAAAAAGAACTAGTGACCAGCTAGGAAGAGATTTTTAGAACTTAACCTAGTCCAATGGAAAAGTACGATGTATGCATTATCGGCGGAGGTCCGTCCGGTTATGCTGCGGCTATGCGCGCTGTAGACTTTAACAAGAATGTACTGCTCGTGGAAAAAGACCAACTTGGAGGAGCTGGTATTCACCATGGCGCTCTTACGAGTAAGACCTGGTGGGAGATGTCTCGCGAAGCATATCAATTCCGAAGAAGTAGCAGATCATTTAATCTTGACGACCCTCTCTACAGTTTCTCCAAACTGAGGTCAGTAGTGAGGAAAGCAGCTCAAGAGCGAATGGAGATGCTTGAGCATCATATGAACAACCTGCATCTTAACCGTGAGGTTGGATCTTTTGAGTTTAAGAAAGGGGTTGCTAAGCTGATTTCCGATAGGGAAATAGCTATCACCAATAATGGTCACTCCGAAACCATCGCTGCTGACTATATAGTGTTGGCCACCGGTAGCCGTCCAAGAAAACTGCCCAACATACCCATTGATGAAGAGATCATACTGACGAGCGATGGCATAGATAAATTGGAGAAATTCCCCAAGAGTATGGTCATTCTAGGTGCCGGTGTGATTGGCTGTGAGTTTGCCACGATCTTCTCAAATTTTGGTCAGACCAAGGTACATCTCATCGATAAGGGAGACCGGATACTACCTTTTGAAGACAGTGACGTTGTGCAGATCATTGAAAAGAATTTGGAGGATAAGGGTGTATTGATACATCGAAACTCCAGGCTTATAGATATGCGCACAGAAGGAGGTATTGTCGTTTATACGCTGGAGTACAATGATGGGTCTAAGGAAGAATTCAGGGTCGAGAAGGCACTAGTATCAGTTGGCCGTGTACCCAACTATGAAGGTCTCTTTGATGAGAGTCTTGGTATAGATATAGACCAGCGTGGGATCAAGGATGATAAAACACAAACGTCAATACCTAACATCTACGCAGTAGGTGATATCACTGCTGATATTGCCCTGGTCAATGTGGGTGAGTTGGAAGGAAGATATGCGATAGAAAGGATATTTGGTAAGCCCTCACGTGACCTGGTATATGAGAATATATCTACCATTATGTTCCTGGCTCCCGAAGTGGCTGGAGTAGGGCTTAATGAGATCAAATGCCAGGAATTGGGTATGGAGTATAAAATGGTAAGTCTCGATTACGGCTGTATATCCAGAGCAGTTGCGATGCGTAATACGCAGGGCTTTATCAAAATAATCGTGACGAACGACGATGAAATGAGAATATTGGGTATGAGGGTAGTAGGAGAGCACGCGTCGAGTGCAATACAGGCCGTTGCACTTCTCATATCAATGAACAAGGGTATTGAAGAACTAGCCGAACTGATTCACCCGCATCCCTCTATCATTGAAGGAATTCAGGAATGTGTCAGAATACTACTTAAAAAGTCAATGCTAAAACCTTCGGTGATGCGCGAAGCTATGCGTTTTGTCTGCTATAAGGACAAAAAGGTAGAAGTGGTGAAGTATTGAATCTTATCAGACGGTTCGCCTGATAAGATCCATATTGGTTTGCTAAGCGTTTACCACTTCCGCCGGCAACTCCTTCTCATAGAGTGTTTGCATTGCTTTCTCGAGTGCTTGCATCTCCTTTTCCCCAAGAACGAGCTGATCTGAAGGATTTTCAATATCACTCAGATTGTGACCCAGCGCTCTCAGCTCAGGGAGAACATTAAGCACCAGCCGACTCCATGCTAAGGGGCTAATATTGTCAACGCACCATTTTTTGAAATCTATTGCTTTTACATTCATGATCTTATTCTGTTAGGGGTTGAGCGTAAACCCTAGGACAAGTACATCATCGATCCGCACCTCTTCACCAACCCACTGGTCTAGCGTTTGTTCAAGAATATCCTTTTGGTCAGTCATAGGCTTATCAGCAATTTCCAATAGGAGTTGTTTAAACCTTGAAGAACCAAATTTTTTAAAGTCATCACCTCCAAATTGATCTTTAAAACCATCAGAAAACAAGTAGCATGTTGTAGAAACATCGAAGCTGACGGTATGTGATTTAGCCTCTTTTGTTTCTTCTGCAAAACCACCTATTGAGAACCTTTCTCCTTTGATCGTCTCGATCTCACCATTTTTCACAAATACCAGATCTTGACGAGCACCACTGAATTTTAGTTCATTGCTTTGATGATTGATCACTACAAGTGAAATATCCATACCATGATGATTCTCTTCATCATGCTGATTCAAGAGTTCTTCAACCTGAGTGTTTAGCTGGTTGACGATTTGATCTGGCTCATAAGACTTATTATCCAAGACAATATGCTTTAGCATTGATTCACCAAGCATGCTCATTAGGGCTCCTGGAACTCCATGTCCGGTGCAATCTACCGAAGCAATGAACGTAAGATCATTTTTGTCATCCTTAACACGACGATACCAGTAGAAGTCTCCACTAACTATATCCAAAGGACGATAAAGAACGAAGCAGTCTTCAAACGACTCTTTCATTACTTCAAGCTTCGGTAGTAGCGTGCTTTGGATCGTTTGTGCATAATGTATGCTATCTGTCATCCGCTGGTTTGCCTCTTCCAGCTCTCTGGTACGCTCCTCGACTTTTTCTTCGAGATTGGCGTTCATCTCTTCTAACTTCGATACGAGTGAAGACTTTTCTTTCTTAAGCTGATAAGACTCCAGCGCTTTGTCAATAGTGAGCCTCATCTCACCTTTATCCCACGGCTTAGTGATGTATTTGTAAATACCGCATCTATTGACGGCCTTGACAATAGCCTCAATGTCTGCAAAACCGGTCAGGATGATCCTGATGACATCAGGAAACTCGGGGAGCACTTTTTCAAGCAACTCAGTTCCTGTCATTTCCGGCATCTTTTGGTCGGTGATGATCAGTTGAACATCGTTTTGCCTTAAGATCTCAATGGCCTCCATTCCGCCGATAGCGGTGAGCACATTGTAATGGCGTTTGAAGGCCATTCTGAAAATTCTCAGGTTACTCTCCTCATCATCTACATAGAGGATGGTGTTTTTTTTGACCCTAGTTGGTCTGGTAGCAGTTTCTACCAAGTCAAAATCAGTTGTTTCCATTTATACTAAGATCTACTTATTGACTTCAGCTTGTTCTTCAACAGTCGGCTCTGCCTCTTCAAGGTTCTTTGGTATCTGGATAGAGAATTCAGTACCCTTGTTCTCCTCACTATTTACATAGATGTTTCCGCCGTGTTTTTCAATGATACCGTATGAAATAGACATTCCCAGGCCTGTACCAATACCTACCGCTTTTGTTGTAAAGAACGGCTCAAAGATCCTTTTCTTCACTTGCTCCGACATTCCTTTGCCATTATCCTTGATGCGGATCATCACGTGCTCCTCTTGGTTCTCTGTGTATATCTCAATTTTCGCATCCTTGTTCTCTTCTGGAATAGCCTGAATAGCATTATTCAAAATATTCATGAAAACCTGGTTGAGCTGTCCCGGGAAGCAGTTGATCTCATCGATGGTCTGGTCATAATACTTCTTAACCTCGATCCTGTTCTTAGTTTTGTTCTTAAGAAGAATGAGTGTTGCGTCAATGGATTCATTAACGTTAGCGGTCTTCATTTCCTCTTCATCAAGTCTTGAGAATACTCTCAGACCTTTTACGATCTCTATTGTTCGGACAGCACCTTTCTTGATATCTGACACAAGCTCTTTGATATCAACAAGTAGTTCGTCAAACACATACTCATCTTTAAGTTCTTTGATTTCTGACATGACCTGATCGATATTCTTGGAATCATCAAGTTCATTGTATTTTTCAAGGATCACCAAAAGTTCATCAAACGACATTTTCAATGTGTCTATACCATTGTATACAAAGTTGATGGGGTTATTGATCTCATGAGCTATACCTGCGGTCAACTGACCTAATGATGCCATTTTTTCAGACTGTACAAGCTGAGATTGGGTATTCTTGAGATAATCGAGTGTTTGAGCAAGTTCTTCCTTACTCTTTTTCTCCAGCTCTAGTGTTCGCTGAAGCTTGCGTTCCGCTACGATCATCCTTTCGCTTACTTCCAGCTGCTCTTCTGCGATACTTCTCATTCTGTCTTCAGATTCCTGCAGCTTTCTGTTGAATTCCCTGCGCTCTGTAACATCGGTGTGTGAACCTGCAAATCGGATTGGCTTACCAGAATCATCTTTAATGGCTGCACCCCTGGTCAATATCCACCGGTATTGACCATCCTTATGCTTCATCCGAAATTCGTACTCGTAGTTTTCTACCCTCCCAGATAAGTATTCTTCTATTCTCTGTTGGGCCACTGGCAAATCTTCCGGATGTATTTTGCTCTCCCATTCTGCGAAATTGTTCTCCATTTCGTCATCAGAATAGCCAATCATTTCTTTGTACTGCGGTGAGAAATACACTTCATTAGTAGCGAGGTTCCAGTCCCAGATACCGTCTTTTGCTCCCTTGATCGCAGCATCAAGTCGCTCTTCATTGACCTGGGCATACTCCTGGGTTTTGATCAACTCGTCATTGATCGTTTTTTGACGATCCAGTGATTCTTCCAATTGAGATTGTGTAGCGATCAGGCGTTCATTTGCCTTGATCTGTTCTTCAGTTCTTTTCAGGAGTTCTTTTTCAGATTCCTGCAGCTGCCTGTTTTTCCTTTTCACGGCGCGTTGTGTCAGGATCAGGTTCTCATTGATTTCAAGCTGTTTTTCCGTAGCTCGACGAATTTCGCGCTCTGATTTCTTCAACCTTTGGAATGCTGCATTTGCCGACAGGAAGTTCTTATTAGCTAGGTTAACAGCTGGCCTGAAGATCAAGAAACCTTGCAAGAGTAGTATACCAATGAGACCACCTATCAAAAGAAACTCATAAGTACCAAGTCCCGTTTCATGGGCCTGGAACTGGGCTTCATACTCTGCCACGATCCGATCAATATAGTTCATAAACTGCGTCTCGGTATTGAGAATGGAGTTGATCGAAGTACGGATGGTTACGAGCTTTGTCCTTTCATCATCCGTCCAACTTAGATTCACTAAGTTGTCGGCAGCAGTGATAATGGCCTGATAGTAGGTTTTGATGCCGTTAAACAGCTCATCCACTTCTACTGTGTTAGGGGTCTGATCTAGCCCAAGGCTGCCATCTCTTGTTTGAAGCGCAGCATGTATCTGTTCTAGTTCTTTGCTAGCATCTTCAATATTTTTCTTTAGTGAATTGAATTTTGCCTCTGTATTGGCAAATTCCATCGATAGTGCTGATTTGCTTATCTCTTGAGATAGCGTCGCTTCTTTTCTGGCAAGAGATACCGACCGAATGTCGTTTTGCTGGGTGATAAATGCGTCCTGCCCAATAAATTTATCTACTACCACTATGGCAAAGATCAAGATAAGGGTCACCACGTACGCACGTATTAATACGTCCTTCTTCATAGCTGATTGATTATGGTGTTAATTGTTTTGGTTGTTCTATTTCTAGTCGTCTAGTTCTTTGAAATTGAACTCAATGTCAAGAAGGTCCGCAAAGTCCTCACCTTGCTCCATCATATCCTCATCATCTTCTTCGTAGTACCAATTGACTGTGAGTGTTTTGCCGAGTGCATACATTTGACCGGCTTTTCTGAGTAATTCATATATGCACTTGGAACTGCTCGTATTGAAATAGTCAAGCTCAAAGTTGATGATCAACTGCTGACTGCCGTTGCTGACATATTCGTCAAGTCTTTCAATAAGAGGCTGGTATAACTGGAGGGGATGTTCGGGGCTGGATCTGCCTCGAAGCTCGAGAAGCCCTTCATCAGGTAAAAACCTGATCTGCGGACTCACTCTTGTGGGTTCTAGTAAATAACTCTCCATAGCTGTGATTGAATCTATTTCCATATATATTATGTCATTACTCGCTGTTTTGTTTTGGTGGTGTTCAATACTCTGGAAATTCTTACTTGAAATGTGAAATACGAATATTCGTCTGTAATCTGCTGAAAACTGTATTGTAACTGACTTTTGGTCTTCTTTGCTATTTCGACAAAACCTAGACCAGCAGTTCCTTTTTCAGAATACTTGCCATCACTCAGGATCTCTTTGTAATAATCTCTGAGCTCATCATAATCCATACTGTTGATCTTGTCGAGGCTGTTTTGAAGCCCGGGTATACGATAGTTGGGTATAAAATTGCCAGTCAATACTCTGAAAAAACGCTTACGCGCCATTACCAGAATCAAGCCGGATCTCGAATCATAAGTGCTGATGACATCTTCATCACGGACTTCATCCATGTGATAATAAAGATTTTGGATACACTCCGTAACAACGCTGTAAAATACACGTTGTACTTTTCGTTCAGGCTCTATAGCATTGATACGACCCTCGAGTGTTTCTATAAGTGAAGTCACTAGATCAAATGTCAATTCACCTTTATGCATTAGGATGATATTATTATCGTAGATGTTTTTATACGATCTAAGATTGGGTAGCATATTCTTTTGATTTTGGGAGTAACGAGAATGATTGATGATGACTGCTGCGGTTTGCAACACGTCTGCTAGAACTTGAAAGCTCTAAGAAGAGAAAAAAATAATACTGGATCATAGCTGGCGGACTTTAAAAAAGTCTTAACAAGAATACTTTTTATTCTACAACTTTCAAAAGGTTTGTATTGTGAAGAGGATTAGATTAAGAATTTATTACTGATCTTTTAGGGGTATTACTTAGTGGTTATTCGGAGAAATAGTGGATTTGCTTATTACAAATTCAAAGAAATACAGATGAGTAAAGTCTGAACGACCAGACAATACGCTCAGTTATGAGGTTGTCTAATAGAAAGCTGCTATGTCCTCCAGAGGCTTCCTGTCCAGGCTGGGTACATAGACTACATCTTCCGGATAGCCTATTGGAAGAAGCAAAAAAGGACGTTCGTTAGCAGGTCTGTCGAGGATTTTGGTGAGAAAGTTCATTGGACTTGGGGTGTGTGTCAATGTGACGAGCCCTGCTTTGTGAATCGCAGATATGAGCATACCGCATGCAATGCCTACCGATTCGTTGACGTAGTAGTTATTACTCTTACTTCCATCCTCATCCTGCTCATGAACTCTCTTGAACACAATAATTAGCCAGGGCGCATTTTCCAGAAAAGGTTTGTTCCAGTCTGTGCCTATAGGCGCAAGGTCTTTAAGCCATCGATCGCTCATCCGACTGTTATAGCTTTCATACTCCTCTTTCTCAGCTGCTTCACGGATTTTTGCTTTGATGCCTGCGTCCTGTACGCAACAGAATGTCCAGGGCTGCTTATGTGCGCCGCTAGGTGCCGTGGAACCTGCAAGAACAAGTTGTTCGATGACCCCCTTGCTGACTGGCCTGTCACTTATTTCACGTACGGTACGTCGTTCATCCAGCCATTGGTAATACTCTCTGGCCCGGTCGAATGATTGCTCAGGAGGGTAAATATCTCGGGTGTACCTGACATGCTCGTACTCGTTGATGATTTTTTTATCCCCCTGATCGATCATTTTTTTCTTGGGTTGGAAACGTTTCAAAAATACGGTGGTCATTTAACAAAACATACACTTATGAAAAACACGCGAATATTATTACCTCTTTTAGTCGCTATAGCGTCTGTTTTTTCTTTTGGTTGCGAAGACGGCCTTTTTAGTGACTGTCGACGCTCGGATGGCGGCAATGTGACTTTAGATTTTGACCTCAACCAGATTTCCGACTTTGATTTTGCCCTATCGGGAAATGTATTCGTTTCGCGGGGAGAGTCACAGGTCATTACCATATCGGGTCCTGCAGATGTCGTAGCAGACATCAACACTTCTGTGGTGAATGGCTTTTGGAGGATTGATACACGAGAATGCTATAGGAAATACGATCCACTGACGATCACTATGACGGTAACTGATCTTGAGAATGTATCGTTATCGGGAGCTGGTAACATTACCATATTGGACACTTTTAATACTGAAATGAGTCGTGTGGTCATTGCAGGTTCGGGAGACATCACATGGAGATCTGTTTCGGATAGGGTAGAGACGAGCATCAGTGGTTCTGGTGATATTGATCTAATTGGTATGGTCAGGCAGCTGTTTGGGACCATAGCTGGTAGTGGGAATATATTTGGAAGAGATATGATCACTGAAGACGTTGACGTGACCATTGCAGGATCGGGCAATGCTGAAGTGACAGTGTCAGAATCACTAAGAGTAAGGATAGCGGGGAGCGGCTCAGTGTTTTACTATGGCGATCCTGCCAATATCAGTCAAAACATATCAGGATCTGGTAGTGTGGTTAAAAGGGATTGAACCTCTTTTAGTTGACTTGCATTGGGCTAGTTTTGTAGCCCAATGCGGAAAATTCTCATTGTATTAGTATCGCTATACTTGATCACCTGTCTGGGTGTTTATCTCTCGCAGGATTACATCCTCTTTCAGCGTGGTACACTACCTTCCGATTACGAATATGAAATAGACGAGGCATATGTGGAGGTGGTGCTGGGACCAGAAAAAAAACATCATGCTGTCCATATCAGAAAAACTGGTGCTGAAGGCATCATTGTCTATTTCCATGGTAATCGTGATAGCCTAAAGCGATGGATAAGGCTTACCAGAAATCTTTCAAAATACAACTATGATCTGCTATTGGTTGAGTACCCAGAGTATGGCAAATCCAAAGCAGAATTGTCCCAGTCAGCCCTGGAAAAGTTGGGTGGTTTGAGCTACGAATATGCCAGAGAACACTATGCTAGTGATAAAGTCATTATCTATGGAAGATCGATGGGCACTGGGCTTGCCACGTATGTGGCAGGAAAAGAATCCTGTAAAGCAGTAATACTTGAAACCCCTTATTATTCGTTGAATGAGTTATTGTCCAGATACTTGTTTCTATTACCTCGTGAGTGGCTCATTAACTATGCATTCAACAACTTTGAAAACCTTCAAAAAACTTCAGCACCAATTTACCTCTTGCACGGTACCGAAGATCAGATCATTCCGATAGGCATGGCAACCAAGCTTGCGAGGCAATTGAGTGACAAAGCCGAATTGACCATAATCAATGGAGGAAGGCACCACGACTTGTCCGATTATCAAGAATATTGGGATACTTTAGACGCGATCTTTTTGAATTAAGTAAGCATTTCTTAAGTTCGATCCCTTAGCAACACGTCGAATGACCGTTATTAGATATTTTGTTCTTTTAGGCATATGCCTGGTTTTCTGGCAAGCACGGGCACAGGAAACTACGATCTATAATAGCCCCCTGAATTATGAAGAAACCTGCGAAAAGCTTCAGGATATTCTTCAGATCAAAGGATTCATCAATGATGAATTTAAAACTGTAGAATATGATAAAGATACAAGCGAACTGAATATTCGGGTTCGCACCTTTGAATTCAGCGATTCGTATATAATGAATGGCATAGTGATGTGTGAGCCAACAGCCGCTATTGATATGCCATTTCGAATAGCTGTATGGTCGGAGGAGGCCGATGTTTATATAGGTTTTGTAGACCCGATCTGGCTAAAGCGCCGGTACCTGATCCGTGGCTGTGATGAGATATTGAGCGAATACTCCAAGACCCTTATCAGAATTGTGAACGAGACCATACGACGAGACTGATGACGTTCAGGCTACTTCAAGTGGTCTCTGTCGTGGTGTTGATGCTGACATCATGCAGTTCCAGTATTGACCCTACACTTATAGAACCTGGCATATCTAAAGAGCTGGCAGAGCTGAGAATAATGCAGCTCACAAAGGTCCACTATAAGCTGACTTTTGATATCCCGGAGAGTAAGTCTGAGACAATCGAAGCACAGATGGAGCTTGGCTTTGAGTTAGATCGAACACTGGGTCAGCCTGTGATCATCGATTTTAACGTGCCAGAAGGTGCTATAAGATCAGTCACAAGCGATAATAGGCCCCTTCAATACAGACATCAGCAAGAGCATATAATCCTGGAGTTAGATGATTTAGCAGATGGGTACAACATAATATCAATCGATTTTACTGCAGGAGAGATAGGTCTCAACAGGCAGGATGAATTCATTTACACCCTGTTTGTGCCTGATCGAGCTTCGACAATATTTCCGTGCTTCGATCAGCCCGATCTGAAAGCCACCTATGAGTTATCATTACTCCTTCCAGAGGAATGGACGCCTGTTTCCAATGCCCCACTTGCATCCAAGAGTGATCTTCAGGATAAGAACATGTTTCAATTTGAGCGGTCTGATTTGATGAGTACTTACCTGTTTTCTTTTGCTGCGGGCATGTTTGATAGCATCACTGATGATTCTGGTAAGTATCCGATGACGATGTATCACAGGGAACCTGACTCGATCAAATTAGCACGCAACGTCAAGGACATATTTCATATCCATCAGCAATCACTTGAGTGGCTGGAAAAGTATACGTCAATAGATTTCCCGTTTCAGAAGTTTGATTTCATACTCATTCCCGGATTTCAATATGGAGGTATGGAGCATGTTGGAGCGATCCAGTATAGAGCTTCCAGCTTATTGCTTGACGAATCTGCCTCGACCAATAGACTGTTGGGAAGGGCCAACCTGATAGCGCATGAGACTGCACATATGTGGTTCGGCGATCTGGTAACCATGAGATGGTTTGATGATGTATGGTTGAAAGAGGTCTTCGCCAATTTTATGGCAGCTAAAATCGTTAACCCGTTGTTTCCAGAGATCGATCACGAACAACGTTTCTTGCTGACTCATTACCCCAGGGCATATTCAGTCGACCGTACGTTAGGTACACACCCCATCAAACAACCATTGGAAAATCTCAAACAGGCGGGCAGTTTGTATGGAGCGATCATTTACCAAAAGGCGCCCATCGTGATGAAAAAGCTCGAGCAGATCATGGGTGAAAACAATTTTCGCCTGGGTATCAGAGAATATCTCAAATCATATACAAACAGCGCTGCTGATTGGCATGACCTTATCACTATACTGGACAACAAGAGTGCTATGGATCTAAGTAGATGGAGCCATGTGTGGGTAGAGACCGCTGGTATGCCTGTGATCAAGACCATGTTCTATGAAGGAACAAGTGATTTTTTCCTCAGGTTTGAACAAAAAGACCCTCTTGATTCAGGCCGTACCTGGCCTCAATCATTTTCAGTCAATTTCAACTTCGATGATGGATACCTCAATAGACCTGCGAGGTTTAATGATCAACCAGTGATTGAGATCGCGCATAGCAAGGACACGAAGCTTCCACTTTCAGTGGAGGCGAGTGTGGAAGGTCAGCTATACGGGATATTGGATTTTGCTGATAAGCCCAATATGGCCAATTTCCCTTATGGATATACCATGCTCAATATCAATCTTAAAGAGAACGCATTGTCAAGGGCCTCTTATTACATCCAGATGCATGAGTTTTTGCTCCATAAGCGAGCTTATCCGCCCAGCTACCCATTGCTGATCGAACGGTACCTTTACATGGAGCAGGACCAGCTCAATATCGAACTGTTGTTGACTTATCTGCGAGAGCTCTATTGGCAATGGATGCCAGGCGAACAACGAGCACAGTACCTTGAGAAGTATGAAGTATTGCTAAACCAGTTGATGTTGCAGACAGATGAGCCGAGGTTGAAGTCGACAATCTTTAAAGCGCTCATCAACATAGCAAGTTCAGATGAGCAGATTGCTGAATTACTAGGCATATGGCGCGGACAAGCACCACCGCTTGGAATTACGTTATCTTCCAGGGATTATGGCGATTTGGCCTTTGAGCTCGCTTTGAGGTTACCCGAAGAAGCAGCAGACATACTCGAGACACAGTTAGAGAGAATTACCAATAGCGATGAAAAACAAAGATTTGATTTCATTTCGAAAGCTCTGGACTCAGGTGCTAATGCTCGCAATGCATTTTTCGGGGACCTCTTACTTGCAGAAAACCGCAACGTTGAACCCTGGGTTGGCACTGCACTCCACTATCTGCACCATCCACTTCGCGCTAGCGAATCCGTGCAATATCTGCGTGCCTCATTGGACATACTTGAGGAGATCCAGTTGACAGGTGATATCTTTTTTCCAAAAAGATGGCTGGACCAGACATTTTGGGGGCATCAGAGTGCAGAGGCGAGGGACATAGTCACGAACTTCTTATCAGAAAATCCCAACTACAATCCGAGACTTAAGAATAAGATTTTACAATCAACAGATATGCTTTTCAGAGTGGTAGATATGCATGATCATATGCAAAAACCCCTGTGACGACAGAGGTTTCAGTATCGGAATCGTTTAGAGAACTATTCGGCAGCTACTTCTGCCACCGCAACATCTAATGAAAATGTAAGATCAGCCCATGCAAAGGTGATTGTACCTGTATCTGAGACATTGAACAGTAAACGTTCTTCTGTAGATTCGGTTTTCTCAGGTGTCACGCTGACCCTGAGTACGTCTTTGGTATCGTCATAATCATAGGCTCCCCACTGATCTGCAACACTATTAAGTATTATAGTCCAGTCACTTTCGCTGGGAATAGTGAATAAAGCGTACTGACCTGCTGGAAGAGACTCTCCATTGATCGTGATATCAGCGTCCACCGTAAATACATTAGCCTCGTTAGCGCCTGTGCGCCAAACTTTATCATAAGCGACCAACTCTCCCCAAATTCTGCGGCCTTTGACGGCTGGAGAACTGTAGTCGATCGTAACGTTCGTGCCGTTGATGTTAGCTGTAGTGGTGGCAGGAGGTGAAGGACGTTTTGACTTGTCTTCTACCTCTTCAGTCACCTCTTCTACGGTGCTGGTCTCTTCGGTGGTCGTTTTTCCTGGTGAGCATGCCACTGCAAGCGTGGTGATCACAAGGATGGCGCTTACGTTAAACTTCTTGATCTTCATTTGCTGATTTGGTTGATTTTATTGTTCGGTCTACGAATATGACTCGTTTGGGTTTAATCTTTTTTCTGATAGGGGAGTATCTCGTGTGAAGTGAACTATTTTGAACAATGGGTGTACTGGTATCGGTCATCATAATGAAAATCAGAGGCTAATAAAATTCTCATTATCAAATAGTTATCGTTGAGGTACAAATTTTGTTGACAAGTCAACATTGAACTAGAACTAAAAATTATCGATTATGAGCATGATTGGAATTGAAATTCCCAAAATCGCCGGAGAGGAACAGGACATTGAAGTAGAGGTGAGGATCAACGGTGTAAAAAAGAATTACAACTACCGTGTAGAGATTTTTTATTGGGACAACTGCCCTTACCCAACTGAGGACCGTGTGGAATGTATCAAGAATCTGATCAACGGATACGACGACAATTGGGACCTGGCTCACATCGGTATTCCCAACGACGACTTTATTCCCATTACTTTTAGAAAGAAAAGAGCGTAGCTGAATTCAAGAACTCACGATTGCGGTTATTTTTGCGCAAAAGACCGAGTTCATGAGACAGATCATTTTATTAAGCGTTTTGGCGCTGAATACGTACTGGACTTTAGGACAGTGCACCAAGTGTGAGATACCCGAAGACCAATTTTCGGATTATTGCCATACGTCCGAAGTATTTGAAGGCTATTGTGCTCAGTTCTCAAGCGAGAAAAATGAATTTAGACTGGCTGTCGGTAGGAAAGTAAGAACACTGCCCGGAAGCCAGGATTATGACCTTTCGTATTTACTAACGCTTAGTGACAACAAGAAGCTGAAGATCTCGGCCAGAGATATTCTTTTTGTTAAAGACGCTACAGCTCAGTGGCTCATTGAGCGCCGCAAATATGGACACACTTACACGCTATCAGGACTTGGCTATAAAATAGTAGAAGAAGGTAGTGGAGAACTGCCTGAAGCTGATCAGCCCGTGAAAGTACATTACACTGGCTACCTTGAAGATGGAACAAAGTTTGACAGCTCTTATGATCGAAACAAGCCCTTCTCTTTTGTGCTGGGAAAGGGGCAAGTTATCAAGGGATGGGATGAAGGTGTAGCATTGCTCAAAAAGGGTAGCAAAGCTGTTCTTCGTATACCACCGGACATAGCTTACGGGCCAAGGGCCAGAGGACGAATACCTGCGAATGCAACATTGTATTTTGAGATCGAGGTGCTGGACGAATAGCTAAGACGATTTCTTGAAAGAATAGCCAGGAATTCAGATGGTCCACATGTTTGTGGTGGTCTCAAAGGAACGAGATTCCTTCCTTTACATTCTTGTCCAAAGAATACTGCTAATCCTTAAGCTACTGCCTGGTCAATGGTAGGCTTTTGCAAAGTCGGTATTTCCGTACATATCTATGGAAGCATTCGTTCATAAATGGACGAATTCCGATCTTGACTTAGTTGTAAATATTTGTAAATCAGATAATTATAATCTTTGGCACGATAATAGCCGCAAAAGGATCGTGCAACGATTGATTTTAAAATATCACCAACACTTCACTATCATAGCGGGTATCATTGTCGCTATCCTCATTACCGCAAGCACACCCGGTTTCGCAGCGATTTTTTGATCAAGGCGACTCCTCTTCTCTTTCTTGTAATTTAGCGACATACTCTCCTGATTATAACAGCTTCCTGACTCTTGACGGACCTTCTACAAACTATATTTTGGAAGTTGATGTACTTTGATTTGGTCATAAACTACTCATTACCGGCTATCAAATAACACTGTCTTTTACTGATATATTGTTGGATATTCAGTTGGGTCGGCTTTACGACGGCCTTTTTGATACGTTAAAAACCAATTGCTATGAAAAGATGTCATTTGATCTGTCTTGCTCTCTGTACTGTGTTTCTGAGCAACACACATTCACAACCCTCACAAAATCAAGAATTCATAATCGCATTCACCGGTGATGCGATTATAACAAGGAAACTCTCTGTTTACCAAGAGCCAGAATATCTGGAAATGATCGATATTCTTCGTAATGCGGATGCTGCCTTCACGAATCTGGAAGTACTTTTTCATGATTACGAGGCTTTTCCGATGCATCAAAGTGGAGGTACTTATATGAGGGCTGATCCGCAGTTGGCAGAAGAGTTAGTTTGGGCAGGCTTTGATATGGTGTCCACGGCCAACAATCATACGGGTGACTATGGGGTGGAAGGCATGCGCATCAACTTAAAACATACTGAAGCGGCAGGTCTGCTTCATGCAGGTTCAGGAGAAAGTCTTGCTGAAGCCAGGGAAGCGCGGTTTCTCGAAACTGCTAAAGCGCGGGTCGCATTGATCTCATGTGCTTCGACTTTTCCTGACCACTCCCGTGCTGGAAAGTCTCGTGATGATATACCTGCAAGACCAGGGCTCAACCCCATGCGCTATGAGAAGCGATACCAGGTGACTTCCGAACAGCTCAACCAACTAAAGGCTATTGATGAAGCTCTTGGTTTGTCCAATATGGGGTGGTGGGCGCGCGCTGAGGGATTCAGGTTATTTGGTAGAGAATTTGAAGCTTCCGAGGTTCCTGATGAAATCACGGTACCCAACAAAGAAGATTTGGATGATATAGCTGCCGTTGTTCGTAACGCGAGCGGTTTGGCTGATATTACGATAGTGACCATCCATGCACATGAGCGCTACAAAAGTCTGGAGGTACCTGCCCGGTTTCTGGAGACTTTTGCCAGGGCTATGATTGATGCCGGCGCGGATGTTGTAGTGGGGCATGGGCCGCACGTCTTGCGAGGTATTGAGATATACAAGAATAAGCCTATCTTCTACAGTCTTGGTGATTTCGTCTTCCAGAATGAGACGCTTCTGAGATTACCTTATGAAAATTACGAGCGTTTTGGATTGGATGAGAGCAGCCATGTGGCCGACTTCAACGATGTTAGATATCAGAACGATGAGATCGGGTTTCCCTCTAATCCTGAAGTATGGGAGTCAGTGATCGCAGTTCCAGCATGGCGAAGCGGTGAGCTGACTGCAATTACGCTACACCCTATCACTTTGGGACATGGCCAACCGCGGCAAGCACGCGGCAGACCGATGCTCACTGATGAAAAGTTGGGTAAGAAGATCATTAACGATCTGATAGAATTGTCCAGCCCCTATGGTACCACCATCACCTGGAATGGAAGCGTGGGTGTGGTAAAACTAGAATGAGGGGAATCTGCTTTTGTCAGACAAGACAGAAAAACTGCCCTTCCTTATATTCATCAATAGACCGAAATTGATTCTTAAAAGGCTGTCAGACTCAGGTCCCAGACATCCGATACTGCTAAAATATCGGATATCTCGATTCTAGATCACAGATTTAACCAATAAGTGAGCTTGAAGACCAGGTTCGCCTTTGTCCAGTGCTGTCTTTGAACGTTTAACCTTAATCTCAAACTCTCAACTTATTCGTACTCACCCAAATGAGGGGAATAGACTATGAGTATTTTTAAGAATAATTTAGAATTGAAAACTGTTCAGCGTGTTTGTTAATCGCTGATGATCAGCGACTTAATAAATCCTGATTTTTATCATATTGCTAATTTCATTTTTTCTACAATTCTTTGAGCCAGCTAATAGGGTACATGTTAAGGTTACTATTGACCTATAGACATGATTGGACAGGTAGTGCCAATAACGTTTATGGTCAATAATTTTTATTAATGATTCACTGCGAATTCGTAGTGGTTTTTTTAACGTAAAACCCAACCTAATGAGTCGAGAGATTCTCCTGTCCAATAGTTCGATTTGCAAGCGAGCCATATTAGTTTTTGTATTGAACACCCTTTGGATTGCTGTCATTGCTCAACCCACTATTTCCTTAGAGACCGAGGGAGTCATATGTGACGAATTCCGACTGCTAGTAAATGGCTCTCCTGCTTATCAGAATTATGATTATGATTGGCGGTTCAGATTACGTAGACCTTATGGAGGACCACAGCAAGATTGGACGAACTGGTCATCCCCAATTTCCGGCGAGACAATTCCAGTGCAAATATATGATCTTGAAGTACAAGCGATCGATGTAAATGGTCAATACTCGAATATTTTGATTCTAGACTCTGAAATGGGATCATTACCAGGAGAGTGGAATGGTCAGGCATACATTCCAATAGCTGATCCTATAATTAAGAATGTTTGTAGCGGGGATGGTGTAAGTGTCGATTATCATACTCAATATGGCTGGTATTGGTTGGATCAATGGGATGGTGATTTCTCCATTTCGGATTTGAGTTGGGAAGTCGAGGGTGATACAGATAGCGTCATATTTGATCCTAATATTCAACTAACTGCTCAGCGAATAACTACTGGTATTCACAGGGAAGCACAGGTGGAGATAGTAGTGAATGGTATTGAGAATTTATCTAGATCGCCTAAAAGCTTAACATTCAATTTCAATCTGCTTAACAAAGGATGTGAAGGTACTCCTCTAGTTGTACATGTCAATGTGGACCCAATCCTCTACGACAATCAACTGATTGTCAATGGTGATGGTCAAATTAGTGAAATAACCCTGTCATGGGATGATATCCAGCCGATCAACTTCAAGCTCCTAAATAATGGAGAAGGAGCTCCAATGGACCTGGAATATCAAAAGGGTGACGGAGACTGGACAATTATAGGATCAGGTGAATTGCCTAATTCATCCACAGTTTATTCCCACATCATCAATCAACCTGAAAACGATTTTGCAACATACAAGTTCAGGGGAAAATCACGGGTTTCACCTTGCTCTCAACTTTATACTGGTAATGAGATCACAGTGCATATAGTACCAAAGCCTTCAGTGACATTTACACCTCCACCGGCTGTGGTTTGTAGCGGATATGTTTTGGATATTGGTATGACGGATAGTCATCCAGAAACCATTTTCTTATGGTCAAGAACAGTCAATGGGGGTAATATTAGTGATGCTAGTGGTTCAGGAATCTTCAATCACACGTTAACGAATACCACAAGTGTCGCTACCAATGATGCACATGTCACATATACGATTACGCCTCAGCTTACATCAAATGGTATAACAGTTTCCGGCGATGTTCAAACCTTCAGTCTGGATGTAAGGCCACACTTCGATTCTGGAGAGAGTATCATTGGCTACCCAACGACTATTTGCAATGGAGGAGATGTTGTACTCCAGTTAAGTGACAACACTGGGAAGGTTATATGGAAGCGGGTGTCAGAAGCTGATCGAAATAATCCGACAAACGCCACGAAGCTACTGCATCAGATAGAATTGCCTTATTATGAGATTATTCCTGAGATTGTTGGATATGAACATGTACAGCACAATATCGATGAATCCTCATACTTCTGGGCCGAGCTAGACACTGATTTCACAGGTGGCTGTGGTGTCAATCGTTACCCCAGTATGCACGTGAGTGTGCTTCCTGAGCCAAGTATCATTATCGATCCCTTACCGAACTTTGATGGTCAGAATGGCAATCCATCGGCAATTTGCTGGGATGATACATTTACTCAGGTTTTCTCAACACACAACAACGATTCCTTCTATGAATGGACCGCAGCAATTGATGATCAATTGACTCCCAATTTCTCAGAACTAGATGCTTCATTGGTGAGCTTCCAGGTTAGCGGTGATATTAATGGTCCGCATGAACTGAGCCAACAGATTATAAATAATTCCGGCCAGTTGGTATCAATCAAATACAGTATAACACCGAAGCTTGGTCCTTGTACAGTAGCGCCAGTTGAGTTTAATGTTACGGTGCAGCCTAGAGGAGATGCCGGTATGCTATCACTGCCTGTCCAGGAAGCCTGCATGAATGATCGGTTGCCTGAACTGATGTTTGATATTGAAGGGGTATCGGGTCCATATAAAATTCAGTTTTCCCTGCCCGGCCAAGATATCTGGGTCGCTTGGCCTGTTGGTCTTTCTTCACCTTTAGTAAATACTGAATTTCGTGTTAAATCGCTGGTTACCGAACTCTATGGATGCCCGATTGACCCGGATGACCTGTACTCAAATGTCGTCGAGTTCAAAGTTGGTGATCCCATCAACCTTACAGATCAACCACCACCTACATCATTTATACCCTTTTGTGGGAAAGCTTCTTTGCTTAAGATCGACATTCCACTGGTGGGGCCTGATGCCGAAGACTGGTACTGGCAAACTATGGTAGATGGAAGAGAACATAGCGACAACAGCCTAGCAAAAACATATCACGAAGGTGAGACTGCTTTTATTCAAGAATATGTAGATGGATGTTGGGGTAATTCCCATGCCGTGGATTTTGAAACTTTTCCGGTACCCCAAATCACCGATCCCCAAATCCAATCCAGATTTGGGTCTGGTTCGGTGGTATTGAGCGTCTCCTCTGACCATGGTACATCTTACGAATGGTTCGAGTCGGGGCAAAGTAACTCAATCGAAGGCCAATCTGAACATCAGTTTACCACAGCAGAAATAGCGCTAGATGGTGATCCTATTACTTATGATGTCCATGCCGTTTCTCAGTATGGTTGCACAGGATCAAAAGTCTCTCTCTCAGCTGACGTCTATCCTTATCCCCAGCTACTTCTAGGAGACGGGGGTTCGATACTCGAGCCAACTGCAGATATGCTGCTAACTGTAGGAACTCCTTATGACGATCCTGCCTACATCACGCAGATCAATAGTGAAGGCGTGACCGTCTCATGGTTGTTGGATGGCATTGCTTATGACCCGGCGGCAGAGCAATATTCATTTCTTCAGGAGGGGCTCTATCAGTATGAAGTCACACTACCTAATGGCAAGAAATATACTACACCTGGTGTAAGAAGGCGCAATTGGATCAATGAGCCAAATGAAACCGGTTCCGGCGAAAATGTAGCAGGTACTCCACCAGCCGAAAACTTAACAGCTCCTGCACTCAACTATGTCCGTACCTACACTACACGTCAGAAAACTACTGATGAAAACATATTTGATCTGGCGACCTCCTCCGCTGACATGATGGTGGAGACCAGCTATAGTGATGGTCTGGGCAGGGGTGTCCAGTCCGTCTCGCGTGGTTCCAGTCCCGGAGGCTTTGACTTTGTACAGCCCACCTCATTTGATGAGCTAGGCAGAAGTCCTCATCAATATATGGCCTACACCACTTCACTAGAGAATCAAAGTACTGGGGCCTTCCGACCTGATGCATTACTTGAACAGTATGAGTTCTACAACCAGTCAGGCAACTCAACGCTTCCACAATCTACTTATGCTTATTCCCGGGTACGGTACGAGGACTCTCCGCTTAATCGTGTGCTTGAGTCGGCCAAGCCAGGCGAGGTGTACCTACCAGGGAATGACTGGTCCGGTATCGATAAGAAAACTGCCAAAGCCTATACAAGGTCTAACCGTGAGGAGTTGGACAGTGCGATACACCGCTACTTCCTTGATAGCAAAACGATCAAGTACCAAAGCAATCATGACTACCCCGATCACAGCCTGGCGGTCAGTGTCAGCGAAGATGAGATGGGCAAAGAATACCTCGAGTTCTCCAACAAGCGCGGGCAGCTTGTACAAAGCCGTGTTCGCGATAGCGATGGACACTGGGTGAAGACCAATTATATCTACGATGATTTTGGCAACCTAAGGGTGATCATGACCCCAGAGGCTCTGCATAAGATGGAGTCACCGGACTATGACTACATCGAAGATGAGAATGCCATGGCGCTCAATTATGATAAGGAGCTTTACTCATATCAGCATGTAGACTACTACTATGTCGAAGGGGTAAGGGTCACATTGAAAGAACCTTTCCGGGTGAGCTCTTACACTGATGACCTGGGACCAGATGATCGCTTCTTTATTTCTAAAAGTGAAAATGGGCGAGAAGGCCGCCTCATCACCAGTATCAACGTCCATGAGCAGCTTTTCATCTATGAGTACGATGAACGACAGCAGTTGATCGCTTCGAAAAGTCCGGGAGCGGACTGGCAGTATTTTGTCTATGATCGCTGGGGCCGACAGATCATGTCACAAGGGCCTCATATGCGATTGGCTGATAGTCTCTGGTCCTTTACCAAGTTTGACAACCAGTCCCGACCGGTGCTCAGCGGTGTGGTGGACCTGGGTGCATTGACGCCAGAGGAGATCAGGGCTGCCGCCAGGGCCGCTACCGCAAAACATGAAGATTGGACAGGGGCAGGTGATATTGGCTACACGATTAACAATACCTATCCGACCATCACTGAAGCTGACCTTCGTAGTGTGCTGTACTATGATCACTATAACTTCCCCGGGGCGGCAGGATACCCCTTTACGACTTATACGGCAAACAATGGTAAGTCGATGACGACAGCAGATAAGTCTACAGGCGTGATCGGCTTGAGTACCGGTGGGAAGCTAAGACTACTCGATGCTAACGGTACCTGGCTCACTAGCGTCAGCTACTACAACGATGACTATGAGCTGGTCCAGTCTGTTGGTGATAACCATCTGGGTGCCAAAGACCGCTCCTTTACATGGTACAACTACACCGGTACGGTCGATACCGAAGTGACAGTCTACAATGAAGGCATTACCAATGGTGCGGCCGATACACCACAGCAGGTAGAGATCACGCGCGGCTATACCTACGATCATAGGGACAGACTATTGTCGGTAGACCACCAGATCGATGATAATGAAGTCGTGACCTTGTCCGGCTTTGCCTACAATGAGCTGGGCGAAACCATCCGCAAAGATTTGCATGCCACCACAGGACAACCTACTCCTATTCAACAATTAGACTATACCTATGATATCCGTGGGGCACTCACTACCGTGAATAACCCGGATAATCCTAATGAAGGGCCAGGAGGTTTACCAGATGTTTTTGGCATGGAGCTGTCTTTTGAGCATGGCTTTGATCAGGGACACTTCAATGGTCAACTGTCGGGCATGAGCTGGTTTAACCGCAAGGCACTAGAGCCCCAAGAGGATGTAGTTGTCAATCACTTTGGCTATCAATACGACGATATGGGTCGTATGAGTCTCGCTGATTACACTGGAGTGAACGACTTTACCGTAAGGGTAGATCGCTATGATCAAAATGGTAACATCCTCAAACTGACCCGTAAGGGGGAACATGGGGATATGGATAGTAAGATCGATGAACTCTACTATGTCTATGACGGTGATCGTATCCGAAAAGTGAGTGACCAATCTCAGCAGGATGAAGGCTATGCTGACAGAGCTGATGACGAAGAGGAACTCCATTATGATCTGGCAGGTAACCTGGTGATTGAAGAAAACAAAGGAATTCAGCAGATCACCTACAACGACCTGAATAAACCAACCAGGATCACTTTGGACAATGGTGATTACTTATCTTATACCTACGATGCAGCTGGGATGAAACTCACTTCCAGCGTCTACGTGGGTGGAGCACTGGTCGATAGTACGATCTATCATGGAGAGCTGCAGTACCAGGCTAGCGCCACGGCAGTACGTCTCGGTCATATCTTCCATGAGGAGGGCAGGATCGTTGAAAACATCATAGATGATCCGGTGACCAACCCAGTGCAGCCCCATGGGTGGAATAAACTGGACTACCAATACTACCTTACTGACCACCTGGGTAATATCAGAAGTATACTGAGCTCTGACATGGACCGAATACAGGTCTTCAGAGCAACGATGGAAGATGACGAACTAGACACTGAGCAAGCGCACTTCGACAATCTGGATATGCGTACAAGCAATAGCGCCTACGACTATACCAGGATACGGACAGGCAATAATAGTTATACTCATACGGTACCTCTTGATGGCATCAATGATATCATAGGTCCGGCATTTACCTATCGTGTACAGGCTGGTGATCAGATCACTATGGAGGCATGGGCTAAGTATGCCGGATCACATACCAATGCTCAGGCAGGTGCTCTTGATGCTGCATTGACGGATGCGTTTTGGATAGACAATGGACTCGGTGAATTGGTAAATACAACGAACCCATTTGGAGCGATTGCAAGTACTTTGACCGGGGTTGTTAATACTCATTCGAATGTTAACCCCAAAGCTTACCTGACCTATATCTTTCTTGACGAGAGCTTCGAGTTCGATCCGGATACAGGATATGATATGGCGCAGGTGACTACTGCAGCTCAGGGTCAGCATGAGGCATTGGGCCTAAGCCGCATTTTCGATGAGAACGGGTATCTCTTTGTCTATGTATCTAATCAGGGAGTCACTAATACCCCGATCTACTTTGATGAGCTGACCATCACCGTAGATATGAGCCCGATCGATCAGGCCCAGGACTACTATCCTTTCGGCCTGACTTTCAATGGTCATACTTATAGTCAGGATGCAGAAGACGGAGTTGATCCAATTTCTGAAACCAGTGAATTGATTCATGATACCTTTGAAGTGGGTGATCCCCTGTCATTTGATCCTCTATCGGGAAACGTCGACAAAAACTCTAGTAACGGCAGACTCAGAATCAGGGGTCAAAACAGCACCTCTGAAGCGGGGCGGGCCAAGCGAACGATCTCAAAAACGGCTGGTAGTGAGTTGATGATTCAGTTCTCAGTACATGGCTTCAGAGGACTAGCCGAAGTTTATGTTGATGATCAGTTGCTGGGACAAATTGACCAGGGACATAGCGGTACCCATACTTTCACAACGAGTAGTAGCTCTTCTGAAGTTGATCTAATAATTGAGAATACCGCGCCTATGACCGATGATGGTAGCAATACTATGATGATTGTGATAGATAATCTGGTCATAGCAGAAACAGTGACCCACACTCCGGGAGTTCCTGAAACAGGCCTTTCCAATCGCTCTGTGGCGGCCTATCTCGGCCATACGCGCTTCCTGAGTGAGCCCAACAAGCGCTTCTATCAGGGCAAGGAGGCCCAGGAGCTGATCGACCTCTACGACTTCCATGCAAGGCTCTATGATGCCGGGCTGGGCCGGTTCACCGGTGTAGACCCTGCAGGCCAGTTTAGCTCGCCTTATGCGGGGATGGGTAACAATCCAGCGATGGGTGTAGACCCAGATGGTGAGTTTGCATTTGCAGCTGGTGTAATATGGGGTGCAGTTGGAGGCGCTCAAGTTGCTCACGAGAACGGAGGAAATATTCAGAATGGATTTACTTATGGTGGATTAGGTGGAATTCTAGGATCAGTTTGGAGACCCGAGGGCTTGCTATATGGAGCAGCTAAAGGTTTAGCTATTTCTGGTATTGAAATGATCAGAACAGGACGATTGAGTCTTACTAGTTTGTCCATGGCTGGCATAAGTACTTTTATGTCTGGTTTTCGTGCCAGTTTGAATGGTGGTAATTTACTGACAGGCATTAGAACTCATGACTCAGTTGTGAATTACGAAGGATTGCCAATTGGGAAACCAAAAACCGATGAGGAAATAAAAGCATTGGCGAATGAAAAATTTGGATGGAGTGAGGGAGGTTGGCGAGTCAAACAGCTCACTGCCAGTAAAATACCCAATAATTATATTAAGCGAAAAGACGGATTCTTCGCGGATAAGAAAAATCCTAAACAGCGCGTGGGAGGGGTAGCGGAGTATAATCCTAATTTCAAAACTACTCGTATTTACATATCTCCAGCGTCTGCATCGAACAATATTCAGTTACAGGCGACTTTAGGCCATGAGCTAATTCATGCGTATCATCGAAATAATTTATCGTTTTTGGGGCTTGATGAAAAGACTTTTGAACATTATACTGAGAATACAGCACATAAATGGTCGTGGTACGTTCACTTTAGTCAAGGACAGGGAAATATTGACGCTAGGGCAATTGGCCATTTTGATTCCATTATGAATGACTATCCAAATAGTCACCCTGCCTTCAATTATCCAAGTCAATATCATATGTCTTACCCCGGAATGCGTAAGATGATTAATTTATATTATAGATGATCATGTCCCAATTCTTACTCATACATACAATATATCTTTCTAGTGTTATGAATGTGTATCCGAATTTTCAGGACTCTCTTAAAAGTGAGCTTGTTTTCGTCAAGTTTAACACAGGAGACCACAGCGAGATTGGCCTATTCCTTGTGATTAATAATGAAACCAACTTTGACTGTTACCTAGATAATTTAACTCCAATTCTTGGCCATTTCGCTCTAAAGCGTAAAAATGATTCTACTGAGACATTTGAGGATATCAGTTCAGAGTATTTGGATAACGAGAGATTCTTTCCAAGTTATCTTCCTATGAGGTTTCGATCCCAAAGTGATGGTTGGTTTGAAGATTTAGAACTACTTGGGCAAAGGCAGCAATCTGTGACGGAATTTCTTGAAGCTGTAACAGAATCGCAAGATCCAGATCAACATTCAATGATCACTCGCAAACTGACATCAACAGTGTTTATAAAAAGAAAGTCACAGTATTTAAGTTATATAAGTCTTAACTCCATTAGCCAGGAGAGTGGAACATACAGAGCTACTTTCTTATATGACATTGATCAAAAGCCAAACTCAATTAGACCTTTAGCAATGCCAAAATTTCCAGATCAGTTAGATGGTTACTTGCGCATTGATAAAATAGGCATAACAGAGATTGCCTTTGAGATTCCATAATATGATAATCCTTATTATGGCCTTATTATGGCGCAAGTCTTCCAGGGTAGGGAAAAGGATGGGCGAGACTTGTGACTATCAATAAATAAAGAGAACAAATGAGCACAAAATATAAAATGAACAATCCGGATGGTATCTACTTCCTGTCTACGGCAGTAGTGAACTGGATTGATGTGTTCATTCGCAAAGAGTATGCTCATATAGTGTTAGAGAGCCTCGATTACTGTGCTCGTGAAAAAGGGCTGGTGATCTATGGTTATGTGATTATGAGCAGTCATATTCATTTGATTATTGGGAGGAACTCCAACGGTATGCCTTTCCCATCTATCATCAGAGACTTTAAGAAGTTCACTGCTGTCAAGATCATCAAGGCAATCAAAGATCATCCGCAAGAGAGCAGAAAAGAGTGGATGCTTTGGATGATGAAACGAGCCGCTAGCAAAAACGGAAACAACACAACATATCAATTCTGGCAACAAGACAATCACCCGATAGAGCTTGAAGGAGATTGGATCGATCAAAAGCTGGCATATGTTCACAACAATCCGGTAGAAGCTGGCATTGTGAGGGAGCCAGAAGACTATTTGTATTCCAGCGCTGGCAACTATGCCGGAAAAGAAGGTTTGCTGAAAGTAAGTTCTATTTATGATGGTGTTGAGATATAAAATGAAAGTCCGGGCACAAGTCATACCACCGCATTTGGCTATGCCAGAAGACTTGCGTCATGTTGAGAACAATGCGGATTGTACCACTGTCCACTACAACCTCCGCAGCGTCTTCCTTAGAGGACTGTATGAAGATCTTGAAGAATTAAAGAGCATCAACTTATGAAAATATTCAAATCTCTTATTCTCATCGTATTCCTATCCTGCCCGTTGATTTCCAATGGTCAGTCACCGGATACATTGATCATGCACAAGTCGGCTATCTTCTTGGGTAGCGAGCCTATCACTTTACGGGAAGCGCGGGATGTGATGCTTCCTTACAATGAGGCCTATGGAGAGATGTCCAAAGCCAAATGGAATGCTGATGTATCAACAGTGATGGCTTCTGTCGGTGGGTTTTTAGTTGGCTGGCAGCTAGGTACCGAACTAGCAGGTGGTGAGGGCAATTTGGCCTCACTCGGAATTGGCATTGGTGCTGCTATAGCTTCCGTAGCTTTTAGGGTAATGGCCAAGAAGCGAACTCGCAGTGCTATCAAAATGTACAATGCCAATGTCAAAGCTACGGCTTATATGGAAGGTTTGAACCCAATCAGCTTCTCTAATGAAAGGCTATGGCAGGGCCTAATCAGACAATAGATATAGAGTGAATGGATATCAATACAGGAAAAATATCAAGAATAAGATGAGATTTTTTAAGCATACGACCCAAAAGTTGATTGTCATTGCTTTGGCAGCTATTGTGGTAGCGAGTCAATCTGCCTGGGCTCAACAAGCGCCCGTGTCTCCGGCAGTAGCTGCTATCAGTGCATACGCGAGTGCTCCGATCAATCACTATTCGGGGCTTCCCCAGATAGCAGTACCCCTGACCACCTTACCAGGGAGAATGGCTACAGTAGATATAGGCTTGACCTATCATGCCAGGGGTACCAAGCTCAATGCCATAGCAGGACCGGTCGGCTTAGGTTGGTCACTGAGCACGGGAGGTGCTATTACCAGGGTGGTAAAAGGTAACCCTGATGAGATGATGACAACACCATCTTTACACGGTTACTGCGGTACTGATCAAGCGACACTCGAGAACCTGACCTTTGCCGAAAAAAGGCAAATAGCATTAGGTGCGGCAGATGGTGAGCCGGACATATTCCATATCAACCTGCCGGGAATATCTACCAAGATGTTTGTCTCAGAAGGCGAGTTCCACACCATGCCGTATAGTAATCTGTCAATCACTACAAACTTCTGTACTAATCCGGAAGGTAGGTTTACGGTAAAAGATCCCAATGGTTTTATCTACTATTTAGGTGAAGATCCCGATTCTCAGGAGACCATGACAACACAAAGCACAATTGATGGTCTGCCCACCCGCACCACAGGTCCACTTACCTATGTCACAGCATGGTATCTTACCCGTATAGTCGCTCCTGATGGACAGGTAGTAGCGAGGTTTGATTATGTAGATAAATCTACGTTGAGCAGCTATACCTTAACAGAAAAGCATTATCAAATGGTGACGATGTTAGATGGTAGTTGTCAGCAGCTACCTGATGATCAAATAGAGACCATTAATACTTCAATTATTAGCTCACCTTATCTGAACAAGATATCATCAGATATGGGAGAGGTGATCTTCGAATATGACCCCAACCCAAGGTTGGATGTGCCTGAGATGCTGGCATTAAAATCAATTTTGGTAAATGACCACACCGCCACCCAAGTAGCCAGGTTTGATTTTGAGATACAGTATTTCAATTCGATTGATGGTCCGCACGCCGATCTTGTATGCTCGAATTCCTTATGTAAGCGTCCTTACCTGACTAGTATCGACCGTGTTGGGACCGACGGTACTAGTCGAATTAGCTTAAGACAATTTGAGTATTATTATCCAGACAAGTTGTTCAAAAGACAGAGTGGTTTGTCGATATCCTTTGATGATCACTGGGGCTACAACAATTATAATTTGCAAGTTGATAATGCCAATTTAAGACATTATCCAAGGACAAAATATGGTGATGATAGCTATGGTGGGGTAGATAGAGCTCCCCGAACCACTAGCAATCTTTACATTACCGAAGATGATATACCCTTTGCCAGTATCGGCTTGCTAAAGACACAGATCTTACCGACTGGTGGGAACATCACCTATATCTATGAAAATAACGAAGGTCAAAGCTTAGATGACGAAAGTGGAGTTTCAACAGGAGGTATAGGGCCTGGGGTAAGAATAAAACGAATTGTAGCTTCAGAAGGCTCTTCTACCGATAATGATGTTATTACGGACTATGAATACTACGGTGGAAGATTCTACTTACCGAGGTACCATGATTATTATACACAAATAGATCAACCTGAGGACTTCTTTGGTATTACAATTGACCCTGGGTGCTCTTCGGATTTCTTAATTCTCAATCAGGTTGCCCTTAATAGTATCTATGATCTCGGAGGCTCAGATATGGGTTACGCGAAAGTGATAGAGAGACGATCTGATGGTGCGTCTACCGAGTATCATTTCCATAATTTTGAGGATAGACCAGATGGACTTCCGATAGTAACTGAACAAAGGGAGTTCGTCTACAACTCCAACAATGTTATCTCGACAGCTAAGGGTGTTTATTCCTCACCCTTTGCCAGCCACACTTACAAGGGCTGGGAGCGCGGACTTCCTAAACGCATCGTTATTAAGAATGCGAATGGAGATATAGTCCAGGAAACAAAGAATCAATTTCGATTCGATCTGAGTGCGAAGAAGACTATCAAGGCGATCAGGGTAGTCCAAGGAGTGGGAGAGAGGTTGTTGGTTGGTGAGTATGAATTCATCTCCCAACCTATGTATCAGGCCTTTTCTTTCCACTCTAGCATGGACATGGATGAACCATGGGACAAAATAGAGTACTGGACCTATTATAACTACGAGCTAGACCATATGCAGCTCAGGGAACAGCGGGTAATAGATAGTGATGGTGCAGTCTTTAAAACGACCTACACCTATCCCTTTGATTATCCGAATGCTTCTCAAAGTGGAAATGAGACGTCAAGAGCGATTGCACTGCTGAAAATTGGAAAAACTCTATCTGCTCCAATTGAAGTAGTCCAATACAAGGATAATAAGGTTATTGGTGCCTCTTTGATGACATATAAAGTGTTCAATATACCACAGATCCCTCATCCGACTGACCTTCTTCAAATATACCCTAGTGATGTTTACACTCTTGATCTAAACGAGCCTTTAGAAGTTGGTGAGTCGAGTGATAACTTCAGCCCTTATGTGGTAGACATTGAGTATGTTCCTATTCGAGATTCACGATATCGTCTAGCTAAAAGATTTAATGAATATGATCTATATGGTAATGTTTTGGATGAGTCCGATAACGGTTTGATAACAACCACCTATCAATATGACCAAGGGTCACATTCGATGATGGAGTCTAAAACTGCCAATGGAGTTACCGTTAGCTACACTCACCAACCTTTAGTAGGAGTCCTTACGGAAACTGATCCTAACGGTAAGATCACTACCTACGAGTATGATGTGTTTGGTCGGCTTCAGTGGGTCAAGGACCATCACGGCGACTACCTCAGGAAGTACGAGTACCACTATGTCAATGAACAGCCATAAGCTTGAATAGCCGATTACCATATCGATTTTTTACTTGCTGTCAAGCATCCTCGTTTTGGATAATGATCCTATTTCTACTGGGTTACCATTTTAGCCATGCTCAATTTGATTCGAACATTTCGGTAGATAGCAAATACAAAGAGGAGTTAAAAGGCTTGCAAGAGCAGTTTGAGTTACTCAAAAAAGACAGCCTTGACAAGCTAAATCACTTAGAAAAACGGTACAAGGAAGACAAACAAAGACTGAAGGACCGCTGGAAGGCGCGACCCGAATCAAGGCGCTACAAGGCTATGCAGCAAGCCCACGAAGAGCAAATAGCCGCTTACGATCAAAAGATCGGGGCTGTAAAGCAGCACAAGCGGAACATAGATTGGGCCAAACTCAAAGAACAGTTCATCGCCCATCACCAGCGAGGAGTTGAGCTGGCTGACCTCTCTGATGAGTACCAGGAGGCAGAAGTACTCAAGCGCAGCTATGATGAGTACAAGGAACAGTTAACAGGGGTGGATACACTCAGTCAAATAGATAGCGCAAGGATAAAACAGGAAGCTGAAAACAGAAGCATGGCGTATGCAGATGAGGCCACCGATGGGCGGATAAGTCAGGCCAGGACATTGAAGCCATTGATAACGGACCGGGACAGCCTGTCCGACCAGACCAAAGAGCGCCTCAATACACTTCAGGAAGAAACCAGTACAGCCATGGAGCAGGAGCTGACCCAAAAGAGTGAGCAATACTTGCAGGAAGGAGGACTGCAAGCTGTGAATGAAGACCAACTGCAGGAGCAGGTGTTTGGTGATGCCCCGTTGGCTGCTTTAGCCGAGCCAGTCAAAAGTGATCGCGTACTGGCCATGATCAAAGAGCGTACCGAGCTTACCTCAGCACGGGCTGCACTGTCTCAACATACGGAAGAGTTAACGGCCGCCTATGAGCAGGTGCGTGACATCCAGCAGCGTGAAGTAGTGCTTGGTACTTATGATAGCGCCGACAGGGCACAGTTGAGTTTTAAAGACCGGTTCGTTTATGGTGGCAATCTACAGCTGCAACTGGGAGACATCACCCATATCGACCTGTCACCCTGGGTAGGGTGGAAGGCGGCAGAAAAACTCCTCCTGGGTGCCGGAGTGACCTATCGCACCGATTTTAATTTTGGTGATGTTGAAGAGGAGTCGTTTGATTTCGGACCCGCGGCACGGGTCTTTGGAGAGTTTACTTTCTTTCGGGGATACTATCTCCACGTCGAGGGAGAGCGGTTTTGGGGCAAGTTTCAAGGTGAGGAGCTGCTGTCCAATGTTTCTATAACTAACCTTCTTGCTGGGCTTGGGAAGACCATCACAATCAAAGGAAGGGTTAAAAGCAACCTGCATATACTGTACAATCTAACGCACGATAAAAACGAACCCTATCCCAGTCCATGGGTGGTTCGGTTTGGTGTGATGATAAATTGAAATACTATGAAACGTTTTTTTGGATTATTATTAACGATATATCTTCTGCTGGCTATACGCTCATATGCCCAGACCACCATCAGTCAGTTACCATATTTTAATGGTTTTGAAGGTCCCGAATCCATTACAGAATGGACAAACAATGGAGGGTTTGACTGGAAATTAATAAACGGGGCTTCTGGAGTATATAATGGTCAAACCGGCCAATATGCTATACTGGCGGACGGTTATGAAAGTTGGAGTTCGAGCGATAACAATGTGCGCACCGCTATTTGGACAAGTCCTATTTTTGAGTTTGGAAGCACATCCAAGAACCACATTTTTTCTTTTCAGTGTAACCTGAGTTCCCAACTTTATTCCCATCAAGAAGGCACATTCAGGGTGCAAATTAAGATAAATCAGAATGACTGGTTTACTGTATATATGAATAGTGGACTTACTTCTGGATGGGAAGAAACAATAATCAATTTACAACCCTATTTGACTGGGGTCGGTGGAAGTATCGTACAAATGCAGGTAAGGTTCATTAGCTACCATGAGGATACTAATCCTCGATATAATAACCATATGTGGATTGACAATATTCATGTCTCCGGAGAGATTCTTCCACCACCACCTGTAGTTCCGGAGGTTATGGGTAGCATGATCAATTTATATAATGAGCTAGGCGGTCAAGTTAGTGCAATAGGGCAATACAATTCATCTTATGCCCCTTCTAAAGCATTTGATAACAACACCTCGACACGTTGGCGATACGATGATGAAGATTCGTGGATCCAGTATGAAATCAGTGGGTGTGCTCAATATGAACTTACTGAATATAGAATTAGGGGTGATGACCCCAATACCGCACCTAAGAAGTTCTGGCTTTATGGAGCCATTGATGGTGGACCATGGATTGAAATGGATTATGTATCATTTGCAAGTTGGAGTTGGAATGAAACCAAAACCTTTGAAGTAAATCATGATGCTGGTTACAGCAGATTTAGGCTAGAGACTACTGATACCAATGGCGGAACAATCACCCAAATTGAAGAGCTTGATTTTTATGGTAATCTCGGTTTTGATAATCCTACACTAAGTCCACTTTATGCCAATTCTGGTTCATTAAACTATGGGCCTGGTGTCAGTGAATATGATAACAAGACTTCCAAAGCCTGGCTTATTAAACCAATGGATGGGAGCGAGGTGAGATTAACCTTTGATTCCTTTGACTTTACTTGCCCAAGCGATTATCTAAGGATTTATGACGGTGAAAACCGTGGAGCTCCATTGCTAGGTGAATACAGGACCACTTATTTACCAGAAATCACAACTTCTTCAAATCACGCCTTGTACGTTGAGTTCCTTACGAGCGGAGGTAACGGTACTGATATAGGCCAAGGCTTTACCGCCTCTTATGTAAGTACAGATTTTGCCCAAAGTACCTACCCCTGGACACAAGTCAATGATACCAGTTTCGTGCTGGACGGAAGACTAGGTATCAATACACCATTTGTGTCAGATGAATTTGATCTTCTTGTCAATGGTGGTCTTGTAGCAGACGAACTGGTTATCGAATCTTTAGCCAATGCTCCGGACTATGTATTTGAAGATGACTATGATCTCAAGACCCTGGAAGAAGTCAAGCGATACATTGAAGAATATGGACATCTTCCGGAAGTGCCCAGTGCCGCAGAGCTTGAGAAGTCAGGTATGAGCATCAGTGAGATGAACTTACTGCTTTTAAAGAAGATAGAGGAATTGACATTGCATTTGATAGAATCAGAACAAAGATTTAATCATATCAATCAGCGATTGAAGACACTTGAGCAACTCAACAAAAACTGATTGATGCAACTTGAATTCTTAACAACCTCACCTAAATCTAAAACAAGTCTTGCTTCGACTCTAGTACGTTTGGGTTT
>DIYH01000019.1 GCA_002435755.1 Flammeovirgaceae bacterium UBA6059 | reverse complement strand
TGGTAAGTCAAGACAGGTGCCATCCAACTAAGGTGATTATGACACTACAAGAACAAAGATTGGTCATGCATCTGGTGCAAGAAGTTGAAGGACTTCATCGAGGTTACCTTAATCATTTAAAAAAGGATTGCCCTACTCTGACGCCATATGAACTCCGCTTGTGCGCATATATGAAATCTAACCTCAGTACGAAGGAAATAGCTACCATCCTCAATATTCAGCCTGAGAGTGTAAAGAAGGCTAAGCAAAGGTTGAGGAAGAAAATGAAGCATTACGTGTTATAGTTGCCCTGATGATTAATGACTAGATTATATTGGGTGTCGTCACACGTTTAGATTTTTGTCACCCGACGCGTACTTTATTGCTGTAATTCATCCCTACCTCGAATAGTCCAAAACTAAAAAAACCTCTTTAGAAACGAATAGTTTGCATGTATTATGCTTTTAAAATTTGTTAGCATTTGCATATGTTCTTGATAAAATTCAGCCGCTACTTTTTCCGTTTAATTAGTTGATGTCCATTATCTGAAAGATGGAAGTCCACAAGCAGTCCACCCCATTGAGGCTATAAAAGTATCGGGAAAGAGCTTTTTTTGTCCCCATGTTCGGATCAGCGTTAAAGTACTGGGTACACCTCATCTTTTGTTTTAATTTTTTGGGAATTGTCCACCTGGCGAAAACCCAAAGTGCTACGATAGATAGCATAAAGTCTGTTTTAGATACAGTTCAAGTACCACGCCTTCATGTCAATGCTTTGCATGATATCTCCTCCCAGTACACTTTTAGAGATGCGGATACCGCAGAATATTATGTGGACAAAGCATTAGCGTTAGCAAAAGAGATTAGTTACGATAAGGGACTTGCTATTTCCTACAGACAAAAAGGAGTCGTCGGGTTAGTAACAGGTAATTTGAAAGAGGCATTACTATGGATGGACAGTTCCATGATCTACAGATTAAAGATCAAAGATATCCAGGGCCAGGTTTTGGTATTGAATAACAAAGCGTTGATCTATCAGCACCTGAACGATTACGATAAGTCCAAAGAAGTACTATTTGAAGCACTTGATATAGCCAAACAGAACAATGTTAAAAATAGGGAAGCCGAGATCTCGAATAATATAGGACTTTACTATAGTAAGAATAACCAGTTGGATTCGGCTATTCATTATCATGAACTAGCGATAGCTATCAATGATGAAATTGGAAACCTTTCAGAAATGGCTTTGGTGGAGAGTAACATTGGTGCGATTCTTTTTAAAGAAGGACAATACCAAAACGCACTATTACGGTTTCAGCAAGCTTACGAGTGGGCAGTAGTCTCTAAAAGTGTGCGGACTGAAATGATCTCCTCTGAAAACTTAGCAGTCATTTACGGTACAATTGGGTTATATGATCGAGCTATACATTGGTACAACAAGTTGAAAGGAGCACTTGATCAAACTAAAAATGAGAAGAGTAAGTTGTCCTTACAGTTGAACCTTGCAGCGGTTTATCTTGAAAAGAAAGAATATGAAAAAGCCTATCAGGAAGCTCTAAAGGCTATTGAGTACAGAAAAGCCTCAGAATTACAATATTTGATGGCTAAGTCATACCAAATCGCCGGAGCAGCAGCATATGAGCTAGGAAGGGAAAAAGAGGCTTTCCAATTATTTAACATAGGCTTAGATGCATTGTCTGAAGAAGAATTGCAAACTGAGGGTATGATCAATAACTCTCTGGCTCAAATCCATATTCAAAATCATGCCTATGCCAAGGCAACATCCTTTTTAATGAGAAATCTGGAGATCGAAAAGAAGATTTCTTTGCCAGATGTAATTTCACCTACCTATAAGTATTTATCTACCATCGCAAATGAAAACAGAGATTTCAAGAAGGCCTATGAATACCGGTTGAAACATGAATCATTGAAGGATTCGCTTTTAAATCTTGAAATATCTAATGCAGTTATCAGGAGTGCTATTGAGTTTGAAACAGAACGAAAAGAATTCGAATTACAATTAAGCAACGAAAGAGCCGCACTATCGGAAGCGAAGGTTCAAACCTTGAAAGCCGAAAGAAAAACAATCGTTTATACGTTTGGTGTTCTGGGTTTACTAATCGTCGTAATCGTAGCTTGGTTTTATCATATGGCTAGAAATAAGCGATTGGCTTTAGCAAGTGAGACGAAAAGACTTAGCCTCTTGAGTGAAAATGAGAAGTTGAAAAATCAAAAATTGAGAGGAGAACTGGAATTGAAGCATAAGGAGGTAGTTGGTCTGGCATTACAGTTGGCGCAGAAAAATGAAGGCATATTAGAGTTAAGAGATAGACTGAATGAACAACTGAAGGAACAACCTAATGCGACGATCATTCGACAGGCGGTCCAGTCTCTTGATGGTAAAATCAATCTGGAAAAAGATTGGATTGTATTTAAAGCATCCTTTGAAGGGGTTTATGAGAGTTTTTTTGATAGGCTGAAAGCTGATTATGAAAGTCTAACCACTAGAGAATTGCAGTTATGCGCGCTGCTCAGATTGAATCTTTCTATTAAGGAAATGTCCAACGTACTCGGAATTTCTCAGGAAGGTGCAAAAAAAGCCAGGTATCGTATCCGTAAGAAGCTAGGCTTGACGGATTCAGCAGACAGTCTGTCCTCCTTTTTGATAAAATATTGACTTGTCCACATCAAGGCCACATACTTTTTGATGAGATACGATCACCTAAAAGTATACTTACGCACAGTCAAAAGCCTTTACAATAACTATGCGCAAGTACATTATCTCATTTGGCTATATAGCCTTCATTATACTGAACCTACATTCATTCAATTCATCGAGCCAATCAGAAACGGAACCGAATGGATCTAACACTCAATCGGGCACAATAACTATAGCAAATCAAGGTACCATCACTGGAGATGTTTGCTTAGGAGGTGGTTGCCCGTCAGCTGATCCAACTGATTTTTGGATCATTGACAATGGGGTAGGTGGGAATTTTATTGCGACATGGACAGATAATGTTGTCATTACGCTTCGTAATTACGGAACGGACGACACCAGAGGCTCTGTTCCCGCCAA
>DIYH01000039.1 GCA_002435755.1 Flammeovirgaceae bacterium UBA6059 | reverse complement strand
TTCAATGAGCAGAATGGAGAAGTGAGCTTTGTAGGTACAGGTGACCAAACGATCACTAATGACCTGAAAGAAGAGTTTCAAGACCTGACGATCAACAAGAGTGGTGGGGATTTGATCTTCTCTGACGACATCATTGTAGATGGCACACTCACCATGATCGCTGGGAATATCAATGCGGGAAGTAATAAGTTAACACTCGGGACTAGTACTTCTTCAACGGGTACGCTGAGCTACACTGATGGGCTTATAGTAGGTGATTTTGAGCGCTATGTTTCAACCGCATTCTTCGATGTAATATTCCCGATAGGGTCGTCCATCGCCGAGAACAGGACTGTTGAAATTAATTTCACGGACTTGAATGCAGGTAGTGTTATTGTAGAGTTCATCGAAAGCTCAACTGGAATTGGTGGGTTTCCAATTGACGATGATGGATTTACATTATATAATCCATTTACTGAAGGCTATTGGAAACTTACTACAGACAATGGCTTGAATAGTACCGATTTTCAGCTTGACTTGAGAGGAGAAGGATTTTCTTCATTTGCACTTGATTCGGATACGCGTATTGTATCGCGAGCCAACAGTCTGGAGGCGTGGCAGGCCGATGGAGCGCATGAACCTGCCAACTTACCAACTTTTTCTCCACGTCGAACCGATATGACAATTTTGCCAGGAGAGTATGCTCTGGCTGATGACACGAACTGTACGCCTTCTGTCCCGGAGGGTATCAATGGTTTTACCGATGCATGTATAGGAGAGTCCATTACTTATACCGTTCAAAATCCTACTGGGAATACTTACAACTGGGAAGTAGTAGGAGGTACTATTGATGATGCTGGAGACATTACCACATACTCTGCCATGGACAGTGAAATAACAGTTACATGGGGTAGTCTGCCGGGCGTGCAAGAGGTAAGAGTTAGCGAAAACAATGGATCTTGTGGTGGTGGTGAGACGATTACTCTCAATGTCAGCATTCATCCTATTGACCTACCGGAAATATCTGGCTTCTCAACCCTGGCGGTTAACACTACCGATGAGGTATACACCATTGATGAAACTACAGGATATAGCTACAGTTGGTCGCTACCTGATGGAGGTGGTGCGATTGATGGGAGCAGTACGAATGGTTCCGTAACTATTGATTGGGGTAACACTGCTGGGACCTACACTCTTCAATTGGATGGCGATAGTCCGGGAGCTTGTACAAACCCTGCACCACAAACCTTGGAGGTAACGCTTTTTGATGAGGTGATCTCTCAAAATAGTACTAGCTGGTCGTCCGGGAGCACCTGGATTGGAGGTGTTGCTCCAACAAGTGACAATAGCGTACGAATTGCATCAGGTACAACTGTGACCTTAGATGTAAGCCCTACTATTACAAATCTTACCGTCGAAGCAGGAGCTATACTCGATCTTAGCAGCTTTGCAATTACAGTCACGGGCAACTTCACAGTAGATGGAAATATTATTGGTGATGATGCAAGTTCTACTAGACTTACATTATCCAGTGCTGATAGAACCATTTCTGGTACAGGTAGTATCGAATCCGGTTGGAGGACAAGTGTAACTAACAACAGGACAATACTTGCTGGCAGTGATCTTTCATGGAGCGGCGGCACTCAAGAATTCAACATAAGTGACAATGTGACGATTGCCAATTATGGCTCTGTCAGTATACGCAATGAGATTAGATCCGGAGGAGATGGCAGTCGATGGATCAATGCCGAAAACAGTACTTTTACTGTAAGGAACACCATTTTCGCCAACGATAATGAAGAAGGTACTTTTTCTGCAACGGCTACCGGTAATACCGTAATATATGCCGGAGGTGATCAGAGTATTGATGAGCCTTTAGACAATACATTCTATAATCTGGTTATCGCCGGTACAGGAACGAAATCGTTAGAGACTAATACGACCATACTCGGTGACTTGACTATAAGCAGCGAGCTGAATGTGACAAATAGCAATCGTGATATTACGCTTCACGGTGATTGGACGAATACAGGTCAATTCAGAGAACAAAGTGCTGAAGTGGCCTTTGTTGGAACTACAGATCAAACGATTACCAATTCATTAGGTGAGGAGTTTTATGAGCTTAGAGTTAATAAGTCCGCCGGGTCTCTAATTATGACAAGCAATGTGCTCACTGCTAATCGATTGAGACTAGAAAATGGTAATGTAGATCCAGGCTCATTCATATTGACACTAGGTACGGGTACAGGAAGTCCTGGTACGCTTAATTATACATCGGGACAGGTTACTGGTAAGTTCGAAAGATGGATAGCGGCCTCTTCTACTGATTACCTACTACCGGTAGGTAATGAGGATAATTATAGACCAGCAAGAATCAATTTTACTAACCTATCTACAGGTTCATTAATCGCAGAATTTATATCCAGTGGTCCGGGAGCTATCAGTGGAGCACCTCTAGATGATAATGGGTTTAATGTTTTTAACACATTTTCTGATGGATATTGGACGCTAACCAGGGCTAATTCATTGTCAAGTGTGGATTATGACCTGGATCTAAGCGCAAATGGTTTCACCGCGTTTTCAATTGATGCTAATTCGAGGTTGTTGATCAGAGAAACAAGTCTCGACGACTGGCAGATAGAGGGAGATCATGTAGCGGCTACCGCAAATACTGTGACTAGAGATAACCTGTCAACCATATCAGCAGAGTATGCCTTAGGTGACGGGACTAACTGTACAGTACCAACTCCAATGGTCATAAATACTTCTGATGCTTCACCATGTTCTGGAGATATCGTGACCTATGACGTGACTTTGACCAGCGGCAACACCTACACCTGGGAGGTCTTTGGTGGAACAATCATCGAAGCTGCTAATCTGCCCAATTATTCTGCGGTTGATGCAAATAGTATTCAAGTAACCTGGACCTCTACAGGCATTGATCGCTCGGTTAACGTCATCGAATCATCACCATCTTGTGGGGCTGGTGATCAGGTACTTGAGACTATTCTGGTAGGTCCTGTTTCTACATCACCAATTACCGGAGATGACCTATTGAGAGTGAGTAGTCAAGATCAGTTGTATTCCGTAGAAAGCACTCCCGGATATACATATACATGGAGTCTCCCTGATGGAGGGGGTACGATTACACCTACCGGAAATAGTGCTGAAATAGATTGGGGAGCCTCTACTGGTACGTATAGAGTAAGAGTTGTTGCTACAAGTTCAGGATCTTGTGGAGATCTACCGGCAGTCGATTTGAGTGTTACACTGTTTGATGAGATTGTCAGCTTAACCTCTGGTGATTGGAACGATCCTACGACCTGGGTCGGTACGCAAGTGCCGATAAGTACGGATAATGTGAGAATCGCCAGTAGCCATACGGTTGCTTTAGACGTTACTGCCACGATCCAGAGATTAACTGTAGATATTGGAGGTATACTCGATCTATCAAGTAATGTATTAACCGTTTCGACCAACTTCATAAATAATGGTGAGATCATAGGTGATGATGGTAACTCAACTCGGCTTATTCTTTCCGGTATCGATGCAGAAATATCAGGTATTGGAGCTGTCGAATCTGGCTGGAGGACTACCGTCAGCGGAGGCAATAAAACGATTCTTGTAGGTACGGATCTGACTTTTTCTGGAGGGACACAAGAGTTTAACATCAATGACAATGTAAGCATCACAAACAATGGGTCGATTAGTCTAAGGAATGAAGTGAGAACAGGTGGTGATGGATCAAGGTGGATCAATGGCGCGAATTCGACCCTCACGATCCGGAACACATTCTTTGATAATGATGGTGATCGTGGTGATTTCATTGCTACGGCTACTGGCAATACAGTGGCGTATACCGGAGGTGATCTTACAATAAGAGTAGCCGATGATGGTGATTATTACAACCTGGTGATCGGTGGTACAGGCACTAAGAGTCTCGGTGCTAATATTGACGTACTCGGAGATTTGACCATCTCATCAGAACTGAATGCTACAAACAGCAATCGCTCTATTACCTTAAGAGGTGACTGGACGAATACCGGTTTTTTCAGAGAGCAAAACGGAACAGTCACATTCAATGGTACTGACGATCAGACCATTGTCAATGGGCTAGGTGAAGAATTCTTCAACCTTACGATCACAAAGTCTTCTGGTGACTTGATTCTTGATAATAATGTTTCGATAGAGAACAATTTGGTCATGAATCAAGGTGACGTGCAGACTTCAGCTAATGCCCTGATACTTGGAACGGGTACTTCTGTTGAAGGTAGTCTTTCTCATACTTCAGGTAGAATTCTTGGTGCTTTCGAAAGATGGGTGAATACTACATCCATTGATTACTTATTCCCGGTAGGTATAAATGGAAGTGATCGATTTACTACGCTTAATTTTAATACTATCACAGTCGGAGGATCGGTTCAGGTCAATTTTAACGAGATGGCCCCAGGTAACAGCGGGCTTCCTTTGACCGAGAATGCGGTTACCCTCTATAACCCGTTTGTAGAGGGATTCTGGGATGTCACACCTGCTAACTCATTTGCAGCTACTAGTTACGACGTTGACCTTCTAGCTGATGGCTTCTCATCGTTTAGTCTTGAAGCCAATACTAGAGTCTTGACGAGATCAGACGCTAGCAGCTCATGGGCGCTTAACGGAAGCCATATAGACACAAACACCAGTACGAATACTGCATTCAGGACTGGAGTTAGTCAAATGAGAGCCCAGTTTGCACTTGGTGATGATACTAATTGTGACCCACCAGCGACTTCAGACATATCTGGAATTACCTCAGTCTGTCTCAACGCTACACAAGCTTATTCTGTTGTTAATAACACTGGCAACACCTACGAATGGACCATCACTGGTGGTACACAAGTAAGTGGTGGAAATACGAATAGTATAACCGTAGAATGGACAGATGCAGGTATCGGCACTGTTGAGGTAGTCGAAACTGGTGGTAATTGCGGTCCTGCTACTCCTGGAGCGCCGGTTTCACTCGAAGTAGTTGTCAACCCTATCCCTATAGCTATGATAACCGGACTGACGGAAACGTCAATCAATGCTACTGATGAGGTTTATTCTGTTGAGACTAACAGCAATTATACTTATCTCTGGACACTGCCAAGTGGAGGCAGTATTGAAACACAATCTTTCAATGGGGACAACTCACTGCATGAAGCTACAGTAGATTGGGGATCCTCACCTGGGACTTACACGCTAACCGTGACAGCAACCGACAATGGAAGTGGAATGTGCGGATCGGCTGATCCGGTATCTATTGATGTAACCTTGTTTGATGAAATAGTATCTGACCAAGATGGTAACTGGACAACCGGTGCTACCTGGAGTGGAGATGTAGCACCTACTACCGGAAATAATGTAAGGATAGCATCAGGAACTGAGGTCACATTAAACACCACCATTACCATCACCAACCTGACTGTTGAATCAGGTGCAATTCTTGATCTTGGCAGCAATGCACTGACAGTGAGTGGGAACATTATCATTGATGGCGATATTGTAGGAAATGACGGAAGTTCAACACGTTTGATACTCTCTGGAGTTGAGACTGATATTTCAGGTTCCGGTTCAGTTGAGTCAGGTTGGAGAACGACAATCAGCGGAGGCAATAAGACGATATTGGTTGGGTCTAATCTTACGTTTTCAGGCGGCACTGAGGAGTTCAATGTCAACGACAATATAACGGTCACGAACAATGGTAGCATCAGCCTAAGGAACGAAGTGCGTACCGGAGGTGACGGTACGACATGGATCAATGCAGCTAATTCGACTCTTACCATACGAAACGAATTCTTTGATAACGATTCTGATCGTGGCACCTTCAGTGCCTCTGCGGATGGCAACACCATTATCTACTCTGGAGGTGATCAGACCATTCGTCGACCCGACAATGGGATTTACCACAACGTGACCTTCGCTGGTACAGGTACTAAGACACTAGGTGCTAACATTATTGTCAATGGTAATCTCACCATCAGCAGTGAACTCAATGTTTCGAACAGTAATCGCAGCATCAACATCGCCGGCAATTGGGTGAACACTGGTTTCTTTAGAGAACAGTCGGGCATAGTCATTTTTGACGGCTCAGAGGACCAGTCAATTACAAATGCATTGGGAGAGCAATTCTACAACCTGACGCTATCTAAGTCTTCGGGAGAATTGATCATCAATGAGGACATGGTAATAAGCAATATGCTTACCATGACTGGTGGTAATATTGATGTTGACACCAACCTACTCACATTAGGAACAGGTACTGCCGGTGGTTCAGAAGGTACTCTTAGCTATACCAATGGATACATCATCGGAGATTTCGAAAGATGGATCAATGCCACTTCGACAAACATACTTTTTCCAATTGGCACCTCGTCTGACTATCGTCCCTTATCGCTAAATTTCAACGATTTGACAAGCGGTTCTCTTATAGTGAGTTTTGTGTCTGCTGCACCCGGTAGTTTGGTCACAGTGCCACTTCCCGATGGAGGAATTGACCTCAGAAATACGTTTACTGAAGGTTATTGGACTGCTACGGCTGCTAATTCGCTAGCAAGCAACAACTACGCAGTTCAGGCTACCGCTAATGGCTTTTCGAGTTTCACGATTGATGGTGATACAAGACTCGTCGCAAGAGCGAATAGTGCCGCTGATTGGAGTATTGACGGTAGTCATGGATCAGTTTCATCTACGACAGTTTCCAGAAGTGCATTAGGCACTCTACCAGCACAATTTGCTCTAGCTGATGATACAGACTGTGTACAGCCGGTGACTTCTGCTATAGTAGGAGCAACGGAAGTCTGTGAAAACGAAACGGGTGAGAATTATACTGTGACCAATACACCAGGCTCTACTTATAACTGGACAGTGACCGGTGGTGCGATTGTTTCAGGCCAAGGCCAGAACTCAATCAATATAGATTGGGGGGGACTATCAGCTGATGACGGGGTAGCTGGACAGGTGCAGGTGGTTGAGACCACAGTCGATGATTGTACAGGCGCGGCAGTCATTCTTGACGTGAATATTGCGCCTGTTGCTACTTCTGCAATATCTGGCAATACGTCTGCAGCGGAGGGTAGCACGGGAGTTACGTATATGGTAAACAACACATCGGGGTATACTTATGCATGGAGTTTGTCCGGAGGAGGTACCGATGATGGAAGTACAACTAATTTGTTAAGTGTGGATTGGACTTCCGCTGGGACGCATACTGTATCCGTGGTTGCTACGAATACGACATGCGCAGCTACAGCTACCGCTGTGGAACTTGAAGTCGAAGTATTCGAGGTGGTGACCAGCGTTGCTGATGGAGATTGGACTAACAATGCAAGTTGGGACGTAGATGCACCTAGCGCAACCAATAGTGTCCGTATTGTAAGTCCGCATACCATTACTTTGGATGCTGGTTCTAGTATTACCAATTTAATTGTGGAGTCAGGAGCAACTTTGGACCTTTCCGGAAGTGCACTGACGGTGACTGGAAGTCTTCAAGTTGATGGTCAAATCATTGGTAACGACGGTAGTTCTACGAGGCTGACATTGTCAGGAGCAGATAGAACAATATCAGGAACCGGTACTATCGAGTCGGGTTGGCGTACAACCATTTCGAATAACAGAACAATTTTGGTAGGAACCGATCTGTCATTCACAGGCGGAACCCAGCGATTTACGATTAATGATAATGTAACTGTTACAAACAACGGTTCAATTTCGTTACAAAATGAAGTTCGGACGGGTGGTGATGGTTCGACATGGATTAATGCCGCAAACTCTGCGCTCACAATAAGAAATACATTCTTTCAAAATGATGGTAATCGTGGCACACTGTCTACATCAGCTTCAGGTAATACAGTTGTCTATGCTGGTGGAACTCAGTCCATGAGAACTCCTGTCTCCAATACGTTCCACAATCTAACAATTGCAGGATCTGGAACTACCACAATGGCAGCTGCCTACATAGTCAATGGAGATTTGACAATTACTGGAGATTTGAATGTGACGAACAGCAACCGCCAGATCACCTTGGGCGGTAACTGGAGCAATTCAGGTATTTTCCAGCAGCGTAATGGAAGGGTCATACTCAATGGTACGACGGATCAGACAATTACAAATACTTCAGGTGAAACCTTCTATAACCTTACCGCTCAGTCAGGCGCTACTGTTATTCTAGATAACAATGTGATTGTCACTAATGAGTTGACGATGACATCTGGTAATATCAATACCCAAGCCAATCGATTGACATTAGGGACTGGTGCGGGTAGCGTAGGTACATATAGCTACACCTCTGGCAATATCATTGGTGAGTTTGAGCGATGGATAGGTTCGGCTGCAGGTTTTGATTTTCCGGTGGGCACAGCTGGAACCAATCATACAGCAACTGTTGATATCACTTCATTGGATATTAACGGTAGTCTTATAGTTTCATTTGATGCATCCGATCCCGGTACAGGTGGCCTACCTGTAACCGATGATGTCACGCTAGAGAATTTGTTTACGGAAGGATTCTGGACACTTGCGGCTGCCAATGGTTTGAGTAGTTCTGAATTTGATTTGACGTTAGCTGCGACGAACTTCTCTAGTTTTACCATCAGTGACAATTCCAGAATTCTCAAAAGGACAGCTACTAACTGGACTGCTGATGGCACACATGATACGAGGGTGGGAGATGTGATTTCAAGAAATGACTTTAATGGGCTTACGGCAGACTATGCTATCGCAATTGATAATGATTGCCAGGTGATTTCTACCTCATTGATTTCAGGAAACACTGATGTATGCGATACCTCAATGGATGAGGTTTACTCTGTTATACTGAATAGTGGCAACACCTATTCATGGTCAGTTACTGGTGGTACTATAGATGGTGCTTCCAGTGGTGTTGACTTGAACTCTATTACTGTGGATTGGACTACTGGAGGGATTGGAGAAGTATCTGTGACCGAGACTAAAGTAGGGTGCCCCGAATCTGATACAGAAGCTTTGGCTGTTACGGTCCATCCGATTGCACTTTCGGCGATCAATGGCAATGATGCATTGATCATAGGATCTTCAGGGGAGACATACTCTGTCGGTTTTAACGCAGGATATACTTACAATTGGTCCGTTGCTAACTTGACTGGAGATGCAGACGGCACGATAGTAAGCACTTCACCCAACGGGAGTAGTGTTGAGATAGATTGGACAGGTACAAATGGTTCAGCAAGAATTACACTCTCAGCAACACAGGCTTTTGCTGGATGTGGTAACCAGCCTACAGATGTAACGCTGGATGTCATATTCTTTTCATCTTTTGCTACGACAGGACCAGGCTCATATGATAATCCAGCTATCTGGAACTGCAGTTGTGTGCCACCTGATGGCTCGGATGTGACTATTGATCATGACGTCACCTTGGCGGCCAATACTCTTGTCGATGATTTTGTGGTGAATACCGGACAGACCTTTGATAACGGTACTTTTGAATTAACTGTGAGAGGTAATTACACTGTAGACGGTGAACATACTGGAACCTCAGGTCCTACTACATTCTTAGGTGATGGTACAAAGACCATATCAGGAGCCGGTTTGGTATCCAACCCTGCAAACTTTGTTGTTGGCAATAATATGACTGTCGATGCAACTGATTTGGATATTAACAATGGAAATTTGGTCTTGAACAATAGTGTCTTACTTACCAACAACGGCACCATTACAATTGACGGTAATATCATCGGTAGCAATAGCACATCACAAATCACCAATGGATCATCCGGTACCTTGTCGATAGGTGGTGACCTGTTGAGCACAGGAAGACTGGACGCATCTGCCAGCGGTAATACCGTCATCTATTCTGGTATAGCGGATCAGATCATTAAAGCCCCTCAAGGTTTGGTCTATCATCATTTGCAATACTCGGGGGCTGGCTCTAAGACATTGAACAATAACCTTACGGTCAACGGAGACTTTGATGCCTTAGCGGGAAGTGGAGATATTGAATTAGTCACGTTCATCCTTGACCTCAAGGGAGCGTGGAACAATGTAGATGCCACTTTGGTGCCTGGTACGGGTACCGTAAGTTTCAGTGCAGTTGGAGCTCAAAACATTCCGGATGAGCCTTATTTCAATCTTTCTTTAGGTGGCTCAGGCGTAAAGACATTGATCAGTGCATTAGATTGTAATAATGTCACAGTTGGATCAGGAGCAACCCTGGATGTTGATAATACCAGCAACTTTGCCATTAACCTGACAGGTGACTTTACAGTTGAAGGGACCTTTGAAGCGCGATCTGGCATTTTGACCATGGATGGAACCGGTAATCAAAGCATTGAGATCAGTGGTACGGGTGATCTATACAATCTCGTTATCAATAATACCGGTAACGGCACTGAAGTTACACTCAACTCGCGCGTCCGCGTTACTAATCTACTTGACCTTACTCTGGGTGTTATAGGCTCGACACCTGCCAGCCCTCTGGTGATTGGTTCGAGTGCTTCTATCATCAATGCTTCAAATACGAGCTATGTCAATAACCTGATGCAGCGAGAATACATTGCCAATGGTGTTGACGTGCTTAAAAACTTCCCGGTAGGAGTGATCAATTTGCAGACGATAGAGATCTCTATCAATTTGGATGCTGCTACACTTACAACATTCACAGCTCAGCATATCAATACAAGCGCTCAGCTTTTAAGTCATGTCATCCCACCAGGATCAGGAATAGATAAGGTCAATCCTTCCGGTTACTGGAGAGTAGATCAAGAGTCTGGGGGGGCAAATCTCAATGCAAACGGGGCTTTTGTCATCTGTCATTATCAAGACCTGGGGATATTTGACCCTGACTGGTTACGAGTAGCCAAGAGTGATGGACTGGGTAACTGGATCAACCTGAATGGTGTAGGTACTGCCCCTGTCGCCGGCACCATTACTTCTGACCCTTTCAGTTCATTTAGTGATATTTCATTAGCAGATTCAGATGTCCCTGGAGAGGAAAACGCTCTTCCTGTAGAACTGGTAAGTTTCTCCGGCGAACATGAAGATGGCAAGGTCAATTTGAATTGGGAGACTGCTTCAGAGCTCAACAATGACTATTTTGAAGTTGAGCGCTCAGTGGATGGACAGAGTTGGGTAAGTATAGGACAAATAGTAGGGAATGGAACATCGACCCAAACCCATTACTATGAGTTTGTTGACCATCAACCCTACATCGGAGCTGTATTCTATCGATTAAAGCAGGTTGATTTCGATGGTCAATATGAGTACTCCGAAGTTATCCGTATTGAAGTCAACATTGAGCCATTTGATTTTCAGCTATACCCCAATCCAGTAAGTGATGCATTCACAATCGAGATGCAGGGCCTATCGGCGAATGAGATCGTCAATTATGAGATGATAAATTTGACTGGGACCATTGTTAAACGCAGCTTCATAGAAGCTGATGTTAATGGTCGATCTAATGCTGAAATTGCCTTTGGGGTCAATGATCCAGCAGGGCTTTATATTTTGAGATTATTGAAAAAATCCGGTGCTTATACCTACACGATCATAAAAAAGTAAGATTTTGATTGGATGATGTTGCAATAGCTAAATATTGGTCGATCCAAAATAACGGTTCATCTAATACTCGTTTCCATCAGTCGAATGTGTAGTGACAAATACATTTTAATGCTAGTTCAGGCCTGATTTTCTATCTAGTTTAGCATTGGGATGAACTATTCCAATTGCTATTTGAGATATGAAAAGGGTATTATTTTTTGTAGTTACAATCTTCTATACGTTATCTGTAGGCAGTGTTTTTGGACAAGGCCCAGGGGGAGACATAAGTTCTACACCTACTTTTTGGACTAAATCTAATGTTGGGGTCAGTACGTCCGGATCTAACGTTACAGCTTGGGCTAATCAGGGTTCTGCTGGTGCGACCATGAACACGACAGCAGCAGGTGGAGAAGAACCAACTCTGACTTCAAGTGCAGTCAATGGCTATGATGTTATCACTTTCGTGGAGGCCAATAATGATTTACTTGAGACAGCTAGTGTTACAGGTAGCACTTTCGCTTCTACCCAAAATAACTCTCTTTTCATAGTTTGTGATTTTAGAGGAGGTCCTGGGACCCCAAGAATTTTTGGCTGGAGACAAGCAGCTGCTAATCAAGTATATTTTGAAACAGATGGGGATACAGGTTTCGAGTTGGCTTTAGGAAATGCCACTGGCTTGGGGAGTACGACCAACCTCACGGGAACAAATGAGTTTAGACTGCTGGGAGGAATAGTCAATGGAAATAACAGGACCATTTATGTTGACGGTGCTCAAGATGCAACTACTACAAATACATCTTCTCTTAATACAGCTAATAGTCAACAATTTGCGATTGGAGGTCGGTCTAATGCCAGCAATCACATCGATGGAGATATTGCAGAAATTTTGTTTTTCAATGCAGCATTAGACGCTACCGATCAACGACATGTTGAATCCTACCTCGCCATAAAATATGGCTTGACGCTAGATATCAGTAGCACTGGCTATACTGCCAATATCAGTAGTGCGAATACGACGCTGTATGCATCTGACGCAACATTCAATACTGATATAGTGGGTATCGGACAAGACGTTACTCAGGGATTGAATCAGACTTCTTCTCAAAGCGAGGATAATGGGATCATTACATTATCAGGTACGCCTGGAGACAATACTTTTTTGATTGTTGGTACGAACGGATTGACAGGTACTGACCAGACAGGAGATTATAATGGTGCTACTAATAATGGAAGTGCCCGTATATGGAAAGTGGGTGAGAATGCTGAGGTTGGAAATGTAACCATCACCGTTAATAAGTCAGATCTCCCCAGCTCGGTAAACGAAATATATGTTGTCAATAATGATGCAGCTCTAGGCACTGGAGGTTCCAGCACTTCATTAGTCGACGGTGGTACGACATGGTCTGTTACTCTGGATTTAGACAATAATGATTATTTCAGCTTTATTGAAGCCGCATCAGTGGGACCGGAGATCGAGTTGTCAGGCAATGGCGTGAACATAGCTAATGGTGCAAATACTTTTGGCTTAAATGATGATAGAGATTTTGGGAATACAAGCTCGATTGTCGATAGAACTTTTACAATTACCAATGTTGGGACTACTAACGACCTGACGCTAAATGGCGCTCCTGATGCAGTTGCAATTTCAGGAGATTCCGATTTTAGTATTCTAACGCAACCTGCAAGCACAACCGTATCTAGTGGTAACGGTACTCAAACTTTTGTGGTCAGGTTTAATCCCACCTCCAATGGTACATTTACAGCTACCATTAGTATTGATAGTGATGATGTAGATGAGGACCCTTTCACCTTTACTGTTACTGGCGCAAACTCACCTTCACCCGGGGACATTTCGACAGACCTTTCTTTATGGCTGAAAGCAGATGCTGGAACGACGGTAGCCGTGGGTCTATCACTTTGGGAAGACCAGAGCGGGAATAACAATGATGCCGCTCAGGGTACTCTAGTTGATCAGCCGCCTTTAGTACTTAGTTCTATCAACGGTAATCCATCTGTTTTTTTCGATAACACTGATGAAATAGATGGGTCAGCAGGATTTTACACTCAGGAGTATTTCGTTGTTCTTGAACCTAATGTGGCCATTGATGGTACCGCTAATGGTTTCGCTTTAGGTTTTGATCCCGGTGAGTTTGGTGGATTTCAGTTAGGCACTCAAGTCGATGGATACATACCCAACGACCGTGTCTTTCATGCCCTGGGGGATGATGGTGATGGAGATGAAATACGTGAAGGTCTTCAGGCGGGTACCTTAAGTGCCGCCAACGTACCTGTGATTTTCAGTAGCCGAAATAATAACGCAGTACCAACTGCACAGGAAATCGCATTGAATGGTACTGACTTGACGGTGATATCATATACGGGCAACCCATATGTTAATCAGAGTAATGTGGCTTATCGAATTGGGGATAACTTCTTAGACAACAATCCATTCGACGGTAGCATAGCGGAGGTGATAAGTTACAGCTCAAGAATTTCCAGCGCATCTGATAGAGAAGATATCCAGACATATCTGGCCATTAAGTACGGTATCACGCTTTCACATAACTATACTTTTGGAGCTACGACTGTTTATGATGTAAGCACTTTCGGCAATGACATTGCTGGTATAGGTCAGGATGATAGTCAGGGACTCAATCAGACTTCTTCGTTGAGTGAGAGCGGTTCAGGCTTATTGACTATCGGTAGTGCCAACGACTTGCAGGACGGTGAGTTTCTGGTTTGGGGTACTAATGGAAGTACTGGTACAGCCCTAACAGGCGATTATAATGGCTTAACAAATAATGGTAGTGCTCGTATTTGGAAGGTAGAAGAAACGGGTGATGTAGGTACGGTGACCCTCACCATCAATAAGTCTGATTTACCAGCCAGTGTAGATTTGATCTATGTAAACAACAACCCTCTACTTCCAGCCGGAGGCACATCTACTTCGCTAGTAGACGGAGGTGCAACCTGGAGTGTGAGTTTGAATCTAGCGGATGGTGACTACTTCAGTTTCATTGCCACTCCGGCTCCCGAGATAAGTGTTTTATCTAATAGTATTGAGATCACAAATGGAGATGCTACGCCTTCTATTCCGGATAATACAGACTTTGGGGGAGTGACATCCGGTTCATCCCATTCGCATACTTTTACGATATCAAATACAGGTAGTGAGACCTTGGATCTGCAGTCGGCTAGTGCGGTATCTATCTCCGGTTCAGTATTTACAGTTACAGCCCAGCCTAGTCAAATGATTGCGGGTGGGGCTACTTCTGATTTTACGATTCAGTTTACTCCCACAGATTTTTCTACGGTTTATACCGAGACTGTCACTATCACCAATGATGATGCAGACGAGAATCCTTATACCTTCAACATTACTGGTCAGGGTGCTATATCATTTTTTACGTTTGATGCAGGTACGGAAAGCTGGACAACAACCACGGATACTGATCTGATCCCGGCAGGTACTGCTTCATGGATAACCGGATCAAGTCCGTTTTCTGATGGTGATGGAACCAATTACTTCCATATTGATCCATCTAATGTCTATAGTGATAACATGGATATAGTTGTGACCAGTCCTGTAGTTAATCTTACAGGTGGTAGCTCAATGACCCTATTTGTGAACATTAGATATATTACTGAAGCAACCTGGGATGGTTTTAACATCGAATACAATGATGGGGGTGGATGGACAATACTTGGCACAGACGCAACCGGTACAAATTGGTACAATGATACTGATGTTGATGGTATAGCCGATGGAACCGATGGTTGGTCAGGTGACAATACACTATGGCAAACGGCTTCTATTAGTCTGCCGGCTGCTTTGGAGGATAATGCAAATACCCAATATAGAGTGACTTTTGGTTCTGACGGTTCTGAAGATGACGTAGGAGTAGCTTTCGATAATTTCTGGATTTCGGGTACAGTGACTCTTGAGCCAGAGATCGATGTTTTCGGTAATGCTGTAGAGATAGCCGATGGAGATAACACCCCTGATACAGCAGATGATACTGACTTTGGATTCATAGCTACTGATATTCACACCTTCACCATTACTAACAATGGTAATTCTGACCTGACGATTTCCGGTAGCATTACATTAAGTAACACGACTGATTTTAACATTACCCAACCGAGCAACGCCACTATATCCGCAGGTAATTCTGAGACCTTTACAGTAGAATTCGATCCTTCCGGTAGTGGTACCTTCCTTACAACTGTCACCATCAATAGTGATGATACTGATGAAGGGGTATACACTTTTGACGTTAGAGGCTCAAATGACGCTGAGATCAACTTACAGGGATTGTCCAATGATATTGCTGATGGGGACGTTACTCCAACCACTGTAGACGGAACAGACTTTGGCAACAGTTCCAGCCCTGTTCTGCGTACGTTTACAATTCAGAACTTAGGAAATGCAAATCTTACATTTTCTACACCAACTATATCCGGATCTGCGTTTGGTGTCACCACGCCACCCACCAGTCCTATTTCCGGAGGTGGGAATGATTCTTTTGTGATCACATTTACGCCACCCGGAGCAGGTGTATTCACTGAAACGGTGAGCATCGTTTCCAACGACGCGGACGAAAGTCCCTATACTTTCCAGATCTCAGCTACGAATATTGATGCTCCCGGTGATGTCACGTCCAACCTTGGTCTATGGCTGAAAGCAGATGCAGGTACGACCATCGCCACGGGCATTTCTGCCTGGGCGGACCAAAGCGGTAATGGTCTTTCTGCTGATCAGGCCACCGCAGATAGTCAGCCCACACTGAACACGAATCGTGTCAATGGCAACCCTGCTGTCACTTTCTCTACCACTGGAACGGCTGACTTCCTGAACCTGGGCAATGTGCTTAACCTTTCTCCGGGTGTTGATACCTGGTCAGCTTTCTTTGTCTACAACATGGCGGTAGGTGAAGAAGGTACACTGCTTTCTAAAGCTGGAGATGCAGCAGCCAACAGACAATATCAGTTTGGGGTTTTTGAAAATGAGTACTTTAACTATGCAGGTGGTACTTTCAACAATGGCGCGACAAGTACATCAACCGGCAATTGGGCTTTGAGCTCTACTGTTACCTCGACAACACAAGCGCTGGATTACCTTGCAGGAACCCTTGACCAGACCGGTGGTGTTGGTGCGGCAACTAACTCTGAAGATGTCCTTATTGGAGCGAGATCAAGCGGTACCGGGTTTCCTTTAGATGGTGATATTGCCGAGATTGTTTTTTACAGCAATAATCTTGGTGACACTGATCGTGAAAGCGTTGAATCGTATCTGGCCATTAAATATGGCCTTACTTTGACACATAACTATGTATTGGGTGCGACTACCCTTTATGATGTCAGCACTTTCCCTAACGACATTGCTGGTATAGGGCAGGATGATAGTCAACAACTGGACCAGTTGGCTTCAACAAGTGAGAGTGGTAACGGCGTACTGTCAATAAGTGCTGCAACGAGTCAGGATGATGGTGATTTTTTCATTTGGGGTACCAATGGTGCTACCGGCACAGACCTTACCGGAGACTATAATAACGGTGTGGTTACTTCTACTGACAATGGTAGTGCCCGAATTTGGAAAGTGACTCAGACCGGCGACATAGGTACAGTTACATTGACTATAGATGGCTCAAACTTACCTTCTAGTGTGACGCACCTGATTATTGATGGTAATAGTGATCTAAGCAGTCCTGAGCAAATCATTGAATTGACCGGAGGCTCTACTCCATATACAATTACAGGAGTTGATTTCGTAGATGACGCCACCAGTTATTTTAGTTTTATTGGTTTCCCGGAAATAGGCGTGTCGGGCAATGGACTGCCTATCACAGATGGTGACGTTACCCCTGATGTAAGTGATGACACGGATTTTGGATCTACTGATGTAGGTGCTGGTAGTTTGGTGAAAACCTTTACTATATCCAATTCGGGGAATGCAGTCCTTAATATTTCATCGATCAATATTTCAGGTAGCTCGGATTTTTCGACTCCCGCTGTGAGTACATCTCTAGCCGTAGGTGCAACTTTAGATTTTAATGTGACTTTTGATCCAAGTTCCGGAGCTACGATAACTTCTACGGTTACGGTCAATTCTGATGATCAGGATGAGGCGGTTTTCACATTTGATGTTAGCGGAGTAGGTGCAGCTCTGCCCGAAATCAATCTGCAAGGAAATTCAGTGACCATTGTTAACGGAGAGACCAATTTTGGGCTTGGCGACAATCGGGAGTTTGGTGATACTGATGCTTCTGTTGCCCTCTCTTTTACAATCCAAAACCTGGGTAGTAGTACGCTGACACTATCTCAGAACCCGACGATCTCCGGTACTGTTTTCTCTGTCACCGCTAATCCTGGCTCATTGACTATAGGGGCCGCTAGCAACGATGCATTCACGGTGACATTTACTCCAGCCGGGTCTTTTGGTACGTTTACTGAGACAGTCACAATCCTGAGCGATGATACTGATGAAGGCACCTACACTTTCACTATTACAGGTGTAAACCTACCGGAACCAGGAGATGTGACAACTAACCTTAATCTATGGTTTAAAGCTGATGCTGGTATTACGATTGCAACAGGAGTATCCAATTGGGCAGATCAAAGTGGAAATGGTAATGACGTAAGTCAGGCTACTGGCGGTGATCAGCCTACAGTTTCTCCAGGTGCGCTAAACGGAAACGATATGCTCTTGTTTGATGGGGCCAATCACTTCCTTTCAAGAGTGGATGGTTGGTATACCAGGGATTATTTTATTGTACTTGATCCGAATCAGACTTACACAAGTGCTTCTGGAGATGACTATGTAATAGGTGTTAATGGGGCTGATTTTGGTGGTATGGGTTTTGGAGCGATCACCGGAATTGTCGATAATGAGGTACTTACGCACTTGACCAACGGGGCTCAGGATTACAGAAGTGCTATCGAGAATACCACTGTGGCTTCCTTCGCAGATCCTTTCCTTATCAACTTTAGAAACAATGCAGCAGTCGGACCGACAGCCCAGGAAATATATTTAGACGGCTCGTTGACCACAGCATTGACTGGAGATACCTTCGAAAATCAGGATAATGTCTCCTTTTCGATTGGCGCAAGAGAGTCTGGAGCTGACCAGTATAATGGTCTCATTGCAGAAGTTATCAACTTTAGCGCGCGGCTCAATGATATCCAAAGAAGGGATGTTTCTAGTTACCTTGCTGTAAAATATGGTATTACTTTAGATATCAGCTCTGTCGGTTATACTGTGGCTGGATCGGACATTTATGCTTCTGATGCTACTTTTAACGATGACATAGCAGGTATAGGCCAGGATGACTCTCAGGGTCTTGACCAAACTACTTCTCAAAGTATCAACAGTACCTCAGCCCTCTCCATCGGCAATGCTTCTAGTCAGGATGATGGCGATTTCTTGGTTTGGGGTACCAATGGTGCTACTGCTACAGACTTGACTGGTGACTACAACAATGGCGTATCAACAGGGACCAATAATGGATCAGCGCGCATATGGAAAATCACCCAAACCGGTGACATTGGTACAGTGGAGCTCAGCATAGATGGTGCAAGTCTTCCTACCGGAATATCTCACCTTATCATTGATAACAATGCTGACTTAAGTAGTCCTGAGCAGGTGATTGAGTTAACCGGTGGCTCATCTCCATATACCATATCTGGTGTTGATTTTAATGATAACGCGACCAGCTATTTTAGTTTTATTGGTATACCTGAAATAGCGGTTAGTGGCAACTCAATTAATATTGATGATGGTGATATGTCACCAACCGCTACGGATGATACTGATTTTGGTACAGTAGATATCACTGGTGGTTTGGCAGTCAATACATTTACCATCACTAATTCCGGTAGTGGTAACCTCGATATCAGCTCCATTGTCATTACAGGTAGTACCGATTTTACTACACCGGCTGTTGCGACCTCTATTGCGGGGGGAGCATCATTGACGTTTGACGTAACATTTGATCCAAGTTCATTAGGGGTTATTACAGCCACAGTCACTATCAATAGCAATGATGATGATGAGGCTGCCTTTGACTTTCTCGTACAAGGTACAGGCGCGAACCTGGGAGAGATTAACCTGCAGGGCAACAGCATCAATATAGCTGATGGCGAGACGGGTACGGGACTCGGCGATGATAGAGATTTTGGGGATAGTGATATTATTGTTGATCGAACTTTCACTATCCAAAACCTGGGAACTGGTACACTCGCCCTCAATGGGTCACCCATAGTCTCAATATCAGGAGATAGTGAATTCAGTATTCTCACTCAACCTAGCGGAACGAGTATAGCTAGTGGAGGTGGAGATTTGACATTTGTTGTACGGTTTGACGCTACGTCGAGTAGTGGTATATTCAGTGCTATAGTGAGTATTGATAGCGATGACACTAATGAAAACCCGTACACTTTTACGGTCAATGGTAGCAATGTCCCGTTCCCCGGGGATTTTTCTACAAACCTCACATTATGGCTCAAGGCAGGTGATGGAACACGAAGGTCTTCAGGTGATGTCATCAATGGTGAAATTGATGAGTGGGTGGACCAAAGCGTAGCAGGTAATGATGTATCGGCAACAGAACGGCCAACACTTCAGACAATTGATACAGCATTTAATTTCAACAAGTACCTGACCTTCTCGGATGATTTAATGAATGGATCAACTCCTATGGGTATTAACTCTGATGGTACTGTTTTCTTCATTGGTCGAAAAAGTAGCAATGGTAGTTTCGATACGGGAGTAGCTTTTGATACGGATGGGGACGATCCTTTTCTTGGGACAGAAGGTGCTGCTTACACTTTCTATGAAGACAATTCTACACCCATTTCTTTCGCTCATGGTACCACGGTCAATCTCAATGAACTCTATGTATTTGGTTCGAGATGGACCAATGGAACAAATCAATCTACAGAACTTAGATTAAATGGTGAAACGTCGATTAATGCCACCATGGATGTAAGTACTGGTGATGATATCTTGATTGGCGGTGATGGTGCTTTCAATTGGGATGGTGATATCGCTGAAGTGATTGTTTATACAGATAGAATTGGAGATACTGAGAGCCAGCGAATAGAGAGTTACTTGGCAATCAAATATGGCCTAACGCTTAATAACACTAATGATTATATTGCCAATACGCTTGCCACGACTAACACTATTCTTTTTGATCATTCTGCAGCAGGCACATTTATCAATGACATAGCAGGCATTGGTCAGGACAACAATCAAGGGTTGAATCAGACAAGCTCGAAAAGTGTGAATACGGGAGCCGTATTGATTGTATCAAACGCCACCTCTCAGGATGATGGGGACTTCCTGCTTTGGTCTCATAACGGTGGCAGTGCTACCACACTTACAGGTGACTATAATGGAGGGACCAATAATGGACTACCGAGAATTTGGAGAGTTGAAGAAACAGGTGATATCGGTACGGTGACTTTGACTATAGATCAATCTGACATAGAGTCAAGTGTCAACGCAATCTATGTTGTCAATGCTGACAACACCTTAGGAACTGGCGGACAGGTGCTCGGTCTGACAGATGATGGCAATGGAAACTGGACCATTGATCTGGATCTTAATGATGACGATTATTTTAGTTTTATTAATTCCTCTGAACCCAATATTCGAGTCCTCGGCAATGGGGTGGTGATTGCCAGTGGTGATGTTACACCATCTACAACAGATGATACGGATTTTACCCAGACCGCTGTTGGGGCTACAATCTCCCGGACTTTCACTATCAGTAATATTGGTTCGGCAGACCTTACGCTCCAGAACACATTTGTAGATATAACCGGTGCTGGTGCTGCATCGTTCTCGCTTCAGGCTCAGCCAAGTTCTCCGGTTGCAGCGGCAGGGACGGTACAGTTCACAATTGACTTTTCTCCTGCTTCGGTAGCGACTTTCACTGCTACTGTAGCGATTGATAGTGATGATCCTGATACAGATCCTTACACATTCAATATTACAGGAGAAGGTACAGCTACCCCCGAAATGGACGTGTTTGGTCTTGGAGTTGAAATAGCCAGTGGAGATGCTAGCCCATCCGTGGTGGATGATACCAATTTTGGTAGCCTCCAGGTAGAGCAGACGGCTACAAAGACATTTACGATACAAAACAACGGTACTACTACACTGAACCTTTCTGGAAGCCCTGATCGGGTATCACTCAGTGGTGCTACTACACATTTCTCGGTGACTTCTCAGCCAGGTTCGAGTATCGCTGCTAGCGGTAATAGTAGTTTTTCAGTGCAATATGCTCCTTTGGCAGCTGGCATCCACCAGGTGATTGTTAGCATTGACAATGATGATCCTAATGAAAACCCATATACTTTCACTTTACAAGGATCTGCAACTGCTGCCGGAGGTGGCTCATCAGGAGATTTTAGTTGTAATTGTGTTGCTGGCACAAGCGACATCACTGTGAGTACTTCACGGGTGCTCAATGATTATTTCCCGGGAGAAGCAGATGCATTATCCGGTACGCAGACATTAACGTTGGGGCCAAGACGATCAGGAGGTGCGGGCGAAACCATTGAGGCAGGTGACATTTTCTTGTTAATGCAAATGCAGGGTGCCGAGATCAATAGCACTCTTCCTGATGCCGAGTCTGGTGGTAACTATGGTGATGGTGCTGGTGGAAATGATCGCGCCGGATTTGTAGAAACAGAAGACTTCACGGCTGGACAATATGAATACGTAGTTGTGACAGATGCCAGTGCATATGATGAAAACACTGGAGGTACGATTGAAGTAAAGTTACCTGTGGTCAATAGCTATAAGCATCAGATCACTCAGGCCAGTTTCTCAGACGATCTGGGTCGACAGACATGGCAGTTGGTGAGAGTTGCCAACTATCTTAATGTGACAGTTGAGTCGGGCGGCAATATTACCGCCGTTCCATGGAATGGACGTTCTGGTGGAATGATTGTTCTGGATGCCTTGACCAGTCTAACACTCAACGGTGGCATCAACGCCAACGGACTTGGGTTTAGAGGAGGACTGAGAACAGTTGCGAATAACACCGGCAACAACTTCTCTCCAGAGGTAGGCTACAGAGGAGAAGGGTATGCAGGAACGCCTACGCAATCTCATGGTTATAGTAGCCCACCACTTACCGGAGGCTCTTTGACTGCTTTCACGCTTGTAGCAGCAGAGGCACCAGGCTACCCAGGTGGCACCACGACCCTTGATGCTGTAGAAAACCTTGGAGGTCCAGGAACCAGAACATTTACTTACACGGCAGACCGGGGACATGGCGGCCCAGGTAACGCTGGTGGAGCCGGTCGATATGACGGTTCGGGTGGAGGTGGTGGTGCCGGAAACGCCGGTGGCAATGGCTCTTACCCTAATGATGGAGGTATCGAAGATGGAACAGGAGTTGAACCAGATGATGAATTCCCGAACCAGGGTATCGGTGGTGGTGCCAAGGATATAGAAAATGGAGCAAGAGCATTCTTAGGTGGAGGCGGAGGTTCCGGCGGATTTGATGATGAGACTAACTATACCCAAGCGGTAGCCAGTGGTCAGCCAGGAGGTGGAGTTATCATCATACGAGCCAACAACTTTACAGGTACTGGCTCTATCACCGCGGACGGAGAAGATGGTGGTACGCAAGGCGGTGAAGGTGCCGGCGGTGGCGGTGCTGGTGGATCCGTAATCATTGTTACAGATACGGAGGACCTTGGAAGCATTATTCTGCTAAGCTCAGAAGGAGGCGATGGTAGTAGTACAGACCAGGCCAATGACGCTGGTGGCGGAGGTGGATCAGGTGGAGAGATCATTATCATCAGAAGAGGTGGCGCTATTAGTGACGTGCCTTCTACAGTCAGAGTGGATGGAGGTGCAGCAGGATCTTCCGGGGCTGGTGCCGGTGTAGCCAACGGTGGCTCTGGAGGTTTTGAGACCACTTCGTTACCACCATCAGCCAACCTGGATTGCCCATTGATCAATGTGCCTGACGCAGCTCCGGGTGGTGTACAAGGATTGTTGGTTTGGATCAAGGCAGACGAGGATGTCACTTTCGACGGTGATAATGAGGTATCCCAATGGATAGATCAGAGTGCATCAGCTTTCGTCTTCGATACATATGCGGGCGGTCAGTTGACTACCGTCGGATCTACGCCCAATTATTCTGCTGATCTTGAGGGCTTTAATTTTAATCCTGCGATAGACTTCAATGCGGGTGGTACCAGTGACTACCTTGGATTCACTGGGTTTTCGAATTTCTCTAATTCCGCATTGGATGTATTCGCAGTATCAAGTACTTCTTTTACTGCTAATGACCAGACAATTCTGTCATTCAAAGATGATAGTGACGCTGATGCTGATGACAATGACTACAACCTGGAATTGTCAAGTGGTGGCGACATTATCCAGCGCAATGATGATGGTACTGTAGAAGGAGTCACTACAACCAACACTGAAATCAGGGATGGGCGGGCTAGAATCATCAATACTAGATATGTAGATGGCGGTGATGATACAGAGATACTGGTAAACAACGGATCGTTGATCAATCAAGACAATGGTTTTGATGTTACCCTCAATACAGGTTTGACTGAGGGCACGTTAGTGCTAGGTCAGGACCTGGACAACCTGACTGACGGTGGCTTTGCTTCAAATGAAGCATTTATCGGACAAATAGGGGAGGTGATCATTTACCCCACGGATTTGAATTCTAACGAAAGAAGTAGGGTAGATACTTACCTCGCCATTAAGTACGGTATTACACTTGCTCAGGACCAGGACTATCTTAATTCGTTCAGTGAGGTGATATTCCCAGGTAGTACCGAGACGGAATATGACAACAACATAGCTGGTGTGGGTAGAGATGATGCATCTGGCCTCACACAGTTAAGGTCCAAGAGTATCAATGCCAATACGATCTTGACAGGAAGCTCAGAGAATTTTAATACGGATAGAAGCTTCGTAGTTTGGGGTAGCAATGGTATTTCAAGTCCGTCCTTTGCTTCAACATCTGGTGGAGCCCCAACTGCCGCAACTGATACGCTTGATCTTCAATGGAAAGCGTATGTGAGTGGTACACCAGGGCCAATTGATATGTCCTTTGATCTTACAGGAATTACAAATCAGCCTGAGGCGACAGATGTACTGGCCATTCTGATAGATGAAGACCTTGACGGTGATTTTACTACTGGTAATATTCGCGTAGAACCATATGATAATTATGATTTTGGAAGTGGGGTAGCTTCATTCTCCGATATTAGTTTCAACGATGGCGAACCATTCACGCTGGCAGTATTGCCTAAGGCACCTGGTGGAGTATCTGCCAACCTAACGATGTGGAATAGGGCTGATACTGGTACCCGCAATAATGGAGGTGACGTGACCTCTGGTATTGTTGATGAGTGGGTTGACCAGAGTCAGGCAGGTAATGATGTGACAGGAACAGAGGAACCTACATTGCAAGCAGCCAGTGGGACGTTCAATTTCAATGAATCCCTTGACTTCAGTGCAGCCGGACATCTGTTTGGATCTACGCCTATGGGTACTGATTCTGACGGTGCGGTCTTTTTGGTTGGCAACAAATCGAGCAACTCAGGACTTGATCTCGGAGTAGGTTTTGATGATGCCGGATTGACTGCTACAGACCCTGCTATTGGTACATTTGGCAGCAATCCAATATTTCAGGATGACAACAGTTCTCCTGCCAACTTTGTATCCTCAGAGACTGTATCAACTTCACAACCCAATCTATATGGCTCACTTTGGACCAATGGTACCAATCAATCAGTTGACCTCAGATTAGACGGTGCTGGTGAGACAAATTCTACGATGGATCCTTCATCCGGTACGACAGTACATATAGGTGCTGAATCGAATGCTGGATCGTCCCGATGGGATGGTAGCATTTCTGAAGTGGTCATCTATGATGAGGATCTGACCAGTATCGACTTACAAAAAGTTGAATCCTACCTGGCTATCAAGTACGGTATTACTTTGGATCAAACAGTAAATAGAGATTACATAGCTGCAAATGGTGCAGTAGTATTCCCGGCTACCTCTTCTTTACCGGACTATATTTCTTATGCAAATGACATCTTCGGAATCGCTCGAGACGATCAGTCTGACCTTAGTCAGCCGAAATCTGTCAGTGTGAATGACGGTACGATCCTGACATTAACTAACGGTAATGATCCTGATAACCCTGCCACATTTAGTAGCAACGGAACTTTCCTAATGGTAGGTAATGATCAGGATGATAATGGCGTGATCGAGGAGACCACTTCAGACTTACCTGCGAACGTAACAGCACGATTAGATCGCGAATGGCGTGCTGCTGTTACCGGCAACTTGGGTGAGGTCACTCTTCAATTCGATTTGTCGACTCTCAATGGGGTTGCAGAAGCTGGTGGATTCCCTAACTTCAGCTCACGTTCTGTAGCAGACTTTAAGGTTCTTGTTGATCAGGATGGTGATTTTACGGATGGTTTTGTACAGAGCTTTGATGCTACATCATACGATCCAGGTACTGGTATTGTCACGATCACAGGAGTAATGCTATCTGATGATGACATATTTACGTTATCCACAGCTATACCTGCCAAGGGACCTGGAGGTGTTACGACAGGCCTGCAGTTGTGGCTGAGAGCAGACATAGGAGCATTTCAGAATACAAGTGGGCTTACCTCAGCGGCGATGGATGGGGATCCTGTTGCTCGTTGGGATGATCAGTTAAGTGGTCAGCAATTCGAAAACGATGAGTTTGGTGGTATTACTGGATCTTCTCCTACGTACAGGACGGACATTACAGGGTTCAACTTCAATCCTGCCATTCAATTCACCAACGACGGCACTGAGAATGATTATTTGGCCAATGCTTCATCTAACATTTGGGGTTCTGATCTTACCTTATTGGGAGTTTTCCAGACAAATGGGGATGATGGCACAGTATTCTCTTATGATGATGATGCTGATGATGCCGCTGACCAATTTGCGCTCAACAACCTTTCGGGAGTAGAATTTGAAGTTGGGGAGAATACCCTTACTGATTTCAATGATACAAATATCGCTGATAACCAGACTCGTATTTTGGCATTCGATTACTCAGATGCATCTGACAGTTATAACCTGTATATTGATGGAACTGCTGATCCAGATAATAGTGGAATACTTGGTGGAACTGTAAGCATTCCTGATGGAGGCACCGCTGTAATCGGTCAGGATATCAATGATATCACCGGTGGTGGACTGATAACCGGAGTGGCCGGACCTGGCTATGACGACTTTATCGGGGAGCTGATTGTTTATGATCAGGTGCTTTCAGATACAGATCGGCAGAAGGTTCAAACTTATCTGGGCTTGAAGTATGGAATATTCGTTGATAATGGAACCACTGACTTCCTGAGTGCTGACGGAACTGTGGTGTATGCTGGAAGCGTGACCACTTTTGACAATGATATAGCGGGTATTGGTAGAGATGATAATGGTGACTTCTTGCAACCTAGATCAAAATCGAACGAAAGCTCATCTAGCCTGACAATGGAGAAGAACGAAGACTTCAATGCCGATGGCCAATACATAGTTTGGGCACATAATGGACAACCTCGCAGTGATAGCACGACCGTAGGCCTACCTAGCGGAATAGAGTCCAGAAAGTCGCGTGTATGGAGAGTACAGCTCACCAATTCACCTACAGGCACGGTTGACCTTACACTCAATCTGGAAGGAGACCCTAACGATATAAGATTACTTTTAGATGGTTTTGATCCTAATTTTGGAAGTGCGACTATTCTTAATCCAACGGTAACTGACAATGGGGACGGTACTTTTACCTTGAGTGACATTCCGGTTTCCAGCTTTACCAATGGTGGATATTTCACCATTGGATCAGTAGATGAAGATGCGACACCACTTCCGGTAGAGATGCTGTACTTCCTTGGGTTCCAGGAAGCCGAAAGTGTTATTCTCAACTGGGCTACAGCTACCGAAATCAATAATGACCACTTTGAAGTACAAAGATCGATCGATGGTCAAGAGTGGCAAGTGATTGGTATTGTAGATGGTTTTGGTACTACAAGCACACAACAAGACTACTCGTTCATAGATACAGATCCTGAGATTGGTATTGCTTATTATCGATTAAGACAAGTAGATTTTGACGGAGTATTTGAGTATTCGAGCATTGTTCAGGTTAATTACCGGTTTGAAGACTTTAGCTTCAATATATATCCAAATCCGTTTGAGCAGTTTATTACGATCAACATAAGAGGCTTAGCAGCAAATGAGAGGCTGCCTTATCGTATTGTTGACCTAGCAGGCAACCTCATTCAAGAAGGTGTGTTCGTTGCAAATGACAATGGAAGACTAAGGAGAGAAGCCAGTATTACTGGTAACGTAGCGTCGGGTGTCTATCTATTCCATATGATCAGAGATGGGCGGCCGGTTATCTACAAATTGCTTAAGAAATAAAATCATCAATATTTTCAATAAAAAAAGGGAAGGCCCCAGAGCTTCCCTTTTTTTATTGAAAAGTATCGAATAAGAAAATATACGTTGGTCTGCTTCTTGAGGTGATCCAATAGAACGCTTCTCTTAATTGTTATCCTCAAATATGATTGTGCTCGTATCGCATTTCAAACCATAAAAACTGAAATCATTGGAAACAACGGTTTGTTAGTTTCTGAATATTTGACCATCAAATATGATCTAGAATTAATACTGAGAAAGTAGGATAGCTCGAAATTATCTCTATTTTAGTCTTACTGGGTACTGTACATCAGTCAAGATGTTATGAGAATTACGTTACTTTTTTCATTATTAGCAAGCTTTGTATCTTCTTTGACGCTAGCTGAGGGCTCAAAAAACCTCACTCCTCAATCCTCCGGGACATCAAGTGGCTCCAATTTATTTATCGGTTGGCTACAGCACGATGATGCGACCAGGTCCGATGACTTTCTAAAGCCTGGGGCCCCCGCTGACCAGCGATTGTACATCTATATCAAAAGTGGAGAAACCGTGTATTATGGATTGAGGAGGGTACTAACAAACGATCAAAGCCTCAGACATGAAGATCTCGTTTTAAATTTGCGAGACAATAGTGGTGTATTAGTCAACACCTCCACCCTTTTTGCTGATATCACTTCGACAGATTCGGCAACATTTCTACCCGGTACGGGAGTGATCGAAACACGAGATGCTGTGAATGCCGGACCATCGGCGATTGTTGGAGCTTCTGGATACAACGCCATTTCGTACACGAATAATACAGGAGTAGATCAGGACTTTTACATCGAGTTTGATCAGCAGGGTCTCGGAGATGGCAAGAAGAGTTGGTACGACCTATGGGACTTTTCCGTGTTTAATGGCACGGAGGAACAAACTGGTCGAGTTCATGCACAAACATGGTCCTTCACTGCCGGGTCAGGAAGTGGGCGATTTTCTACTGATTTTGAGTTATTTGCAGCCGTTCCTACTGTAATAGGTGGCGTCAGTGGTGGCTATTTTATTAAGGCGATTGACCTTGGAGGTATTCAACCTTTTGGTTTACTGATCTATGCTAATTCTACAGGTTCGGATATTAGCGGCGTGAGTGACTTAAATGGTGATGGTGTAATTGATTTTCTTGACGCCAGGCGGACACAGGACGATGATGCCAACGTGACCTCAGAGTATGATATATTTATTAACAATCCTGATCTGACGTTATACCCGACCTCCGAGCTGCCCACAGTTGAGATCACTAATGCTGTCTTTTTCTGTGCGGCCAATGGTAACGGTAATGCCGTGATTGGCTTCAATACCAATCAGATAGGAGAAGTAGCTGTCATCGTAGACCTCAATGGGTCTTCTGGCTATCAGGTCGGGACCACAGATGTGATCATTGAAGAACAAATATCAACTACCGGTAGCCATGAGATATATTGGGATGGATTAGATGGCCTGGGTAACCCTGTACCATCGGGAACTACCATCACAATTTCGGGGAGGTTTACTTCAGGACCTACCCATTTTCCCCTTTTTGATATTGAGGATAACAATTTTAGTTCCGCAGATAATCCGGCGGGTATTTCCGTAAGGGATGTGCGACCCACCACGAGTTTCGATCTTATCTATTGGGACGACAGGAGTGTCAATATACTCTCAGATCCTGAAGTGGAACTCAACGGGACTAATGAAGCTGACCATTTTTGGGATGACGGAGACAATGAACTTGTCAATACCTGGAGCTATGGCTACTATCAGATCAATTCACAGACAATCAACTTTGACTATATCTGTGACGGAGATGGCGATAGTATCAATAACAACACGGATGATGATAGTGATAACGACGGTATCAGCGACGAAGAGGAAGGCAATTTTAAGAATGATGCAGACGGTGATGGGGTGCCGGACTATGTTGATCCTGACCTACCCGGTTTTGTTGATGAGAATAATGATGGGATTAACGATAACTTCGATATAGATCAGGACGGAATACCCAATGCACTTGACAAAGACAGTGATAATGATGGTATACCCGATGTGATAGAAGCTGGCTATACAGATGCTGACAATGATGGTGAAATTGACTGCCCGGCTGGTACAGCATCGGCTTTCAATGTAAGTCTGACCGTAACCGACAATGGTGGGAACCAGGCCATTGACAATGGTCTGGTTTTCGTATCTACGACATCTTCAGCCGTTGATGTTGCCGGTAGTACGCTAGGTTCATTTATAGGCACTGACTTTTACATGGAGGCCGAGTGCGCGACGATTGGTAGCAATTGGACCACTGTAGTCGATGCTACAGCCTCAAATGGTAACCATGTTGTTTATACGGGAACTGGATCTAACGATAATCCGCCTGTAGATATAGCGGATAATTATGTGCGTTTCACTTTTGACGTTACTACTTCGGGTGTCTATGAGGTGTATGCCAGGGTTGACACTGACAATGATGGAGGTAATGACTCTTTTTGGGTGCGCGTAGACGGTGGAAGCTTTGTGCAATTTAATACTATCAATGGTGCGGACGGGTTTTTATGGGAGCAGGTGTTTGATTCACAAAATGGTAATGCATTACAATCCTATGACTTGGATATTGGAACACATACGGTTGATTTTGCCTATCGTGAAAATGGAACAAAACTTGACCAAGTACTCATATCGCTAAGCACTAGCGTGAATGATGCCGACCCTGCCGGAACAGCCTTTAACTGCAATGCCTTCCCAACTTCAGACATACAGGTCACCAGTACATCCGGGACATCCCCTTTCACAGTCAATTTTGATGGTACAGGGTCAAGTGATACGGATGGTACTATCACTGCTTACAACTGGGATTTTGGTGATGGAAACAGTTCCATGAGTAGTACACCTCAAAATATTTTCTCCATTAATGGGTCTGTCTCTGATAATGACAACAATGGTCAATGTGATATAGCGCAGGACCCTAACTACATTATACCCAATAAGGACGGTGATGGGCTGGCTGACTACCTTGATCTTGACAGTGACAATGACGGCATAGTCGATGTGATAGAGGCAGGAGGAGAGGCTGATCCGGCTACAGGCCAAATTGCCAGTTTCGTAGATACTGATAATGATGGCCTTAATGACATCCTGGAGATAGACCCACTTGATCGGGGAGATTTTGATAGTGATGGACTACCTAACTACCTCGATATCGATTCAGACAATGATGGTATACGAGATTATATCGAGGCGCAGGCGAGTGACGCTTTTATCGAAATTGCGGTAGCAGATGCCAACGGCAATGGTATCTACGATATATATGACCCAACAAATGGAGGGACTTTTTTAGACCCGGTTAATACAGACAATAGCCCTGAAGAGGACTACATAGATGTAGATTCTGATGAAGATGGTGTCGAAGATGTCATAGAAGGACATGATACGAACTTTGATGGTATAGGTGATTGGGATGTTGTTGGGTCAGACAATGACATTACCAACGAACCGGCTTATCTGTTGGACGATGATAATGATGGGTTGCTCAACATTTTTGATACTGATAACGGTGGTACCACCGCACCCATCCAAAATACTGACGGTGCAGACAAGCGCGATTGGCAGGACAGTGATGATGATAATGATGGGCAGCCTACATTAGGTGAGGACACCAATGGTAATGCTAACTGGGCTGATGATTACACTCAGGGACAGGGTGCATCGCCTACCATCCCGGATTACCTTTTCAGAGGCGACTATGACGGTGATGCTATTCCCGATAGGCTGGATGCAGACTCAGACAATGACGGTATTCTTGACAGTGATGAGGACAATGGAGAGATACTTGACCCTGGAAGTGATGATGATAATGACGGTATCCCTAATTACCGAGATGCTGATGAAGGGCCTAGCCTGAGTTCCTCAGCCGATATCAATGGTGATGGGGTCTTTGATGTTTATGACACAGACCTGGACGGCACTCCCGACTTCCTTGATCTCGATTCTGATAATGATGGCATACTTGATGGCATAGAAGCCAATGATGGTGTGGTACCTTTTGGTTTCAATGAAGCGACAGGCCAGTTTAACCTGCAAGACCCTGATAATGACGGGTTGATGAACTATATAGACGCTGATGACGTGACGCGAAATACCAAAGCCAATGCAGTATCTGACTTGAATAATCCTGACGGGGATAATGATGGTATACGAGACTACCTCGATATTGATAGCGACAATGATGGCATTACTGACAATGTCGAGGCTCAGACTTCAGCCGCTTACATTGCGGTAGTAGCGTTGGATGCCAATGGCAATGGTGTATATGATGTGTATGATCCGGATAATGGAGGTACGCTCATCGTACCCGTGAATACGGATAGCCAGGACCTACAAGATTACAGAGATACAGATAGTGATAATGATGGCTTCCTCGATATAGTTGAGGGTGATGATGCTAATAACGATGGCAGAGGAGAATGGGACCTCAATACTGATGGTAATATCGATACCAATGAAGAGCTGTTGATAGACACGAATAACAATGGTATTCAAGACGCGGCAGATGCGGCCTTACAGGTGTGTACAGATGCCAATATGGATGGCATTTGCGATAGTGCTCAGAATGATGTCGATACGGACGGGGATTTTCTGGAAGATGCGGTTGATCCTGATGATGACAATGATGGACTTCAGGACGCCTTTGATACCGTCAACCTGATCACTACCGGAATAGGAAATTCTACTGGCTCCAATGCTGACCTTCAAAACACTGATGGTACAGACCAACCAGACTGGAGGGACACTGACGATGATAATGATGGTCTTATAAGTTCTACCGAGAACGGCCCTGATGGTATGGTGCCAATTCCGGATTACCTAACGCTAAGTGACTTTGATGGAGATGGAGTAGATGATATTGTAGATGAAGACTCTGACAATGACGGAGTGCCGGATTCACAAGAGGCCGGTACCACGGGGGTAGACCCAAGCGGAGACGATGATGCGGATGGCATTTTCAACTTCCGGGATAGTGATATAGCAGGGTTTGTGGATACAAATAATGACGGAGTGGACGATAGAGGAGATAAAGATCTCGATGGTATACCCGATTTTCATGATCTGGACTCGGATAACGATGGTATCCCTGATGCACTAGAAGCCAACAAAGGTGTGCTACCACCAAACATGAACGACAATGGTCAGTATCCTAATGCATACATGGTAGCCAATGATCTGGATGGTGACGGGTTGGCCAATGATGTTGATATAGATTTCGCCACTGGTTCACCACTACCAACTTTAGATACTGATGGTGATGGATTACTGGACTTTTTGGATTTGGATGCCGATGATGACGGACTACCGGATATTAGTGAAGTAGGAGGTACTGATATAGATGGTGATGGCAAGGTTGATGATCTTACAGATAGTGATAGCGATGGCCTTCCTGATGTAGTCGACAGTGATAATGGTGGGACAGCCTTCACTATTCCTGATTCAGACGGTGATCTGGTCCCGGATTTTGCGGATGTGGATAGCGATAATGACGGAGTGACCGACCCTATCGAGAATGGACAACCGGATACAGATGGCAATGGTAAAATAGATCAGTTTAGCAATGATGCCGACAATGATGGTTTGGCTGATAGGGTAGATCCCGATAGTGGGGGAATCCCGATCACCAAACTGGATGGTGATGGTGATACCATTCCTAACTATCAGGACCTGGATTCAGACAATGATGCTCTATCAGACATCTTCGAAGCAGGTGGCACAGATACCGACAATGACGGTCAGTCTGACGATTTACTTGATACCGATAACGATGGAGTACCAGATAGCGCTGACAACAGCCAGACTGCTGTAGGTGATACCGATGGTGACCAGATCGATAACAATGCCGATGCTGACATAGATGGTGATGCTATACCCAACAACTATGATCAAGACATTGTAGCCAGTGGTGATGTAGATGGAGACAACATTATAGATGCCGGTGATGTAGACATTGATGGCGATGGGATCAATAATCGATTTGATGTCAATCAGACCGCAGGTACCGATGGGAATGCAAACGGAATAGACGATGCTTTTGATGTATTGATCACAGGTGGCACTGATGCGAATGGTGATGGGATCGATGATGCATTGTATGTTGAAGATGATGTCAATAGAGACGGTATTGATGATAATGGTTTTATTGATATTGATATCGATAATGATGGTATCAGAGACTCCCGGGACCCGGACGCCAATGGCAATGGGCTTGATGATGATTTTGAAGCCGAACCACTGCCAGTGCTCGACACGGATCAGGATGGTTTTGAGAACTATCGTGACTTGGATGCCGATAACGATGGTATAGTAGATGTAACTGAAATTGGTCTTACACCGGAAAGCGGGACTGGACGCATCAGTGGGTTTGCAGCTAATGATGCAAACGGTACAGGTTGGCATGATACTTATGAGGGGTTGGGTAATGCTGTAACTCCAGGTAACTCAGATGTAGAGGTCGGCGATACCTATGTCAACCCGGTGGACTATCTCGATATCGACGCTGATAATGATGGGATCCCTGATAATATCGAATCTCAGACACGAGCTACCTATATAGCACCTGCAGCAGGGGATACCGATGGAGATGGCCTCTTAGATGTCTATGATCCCGATAATGGAGGCAACCTGATCAGCCCTGTCAATACTGATGGAGACGTAGGGCCGACACCTGACTATCTGGATGACGATAGTGATGACGATAACGTACCTGATGATATAGAAGGGGATAACGCTGACAAGAGCCAATATGCCGATTGGGACACTGGTTTAAACAATAGTGCTTCTGATGAAACAGGCTATAAAGTAGATGTTGATGCAGATGGGCTATGGGACCTGTTTGACGAATATCCTGGAACCGGGATATCTAATGTGATCGGGACATTATCTGCCATTCAGGATAGTGATCGTGATGGTACCTGGGATTTTCAGGACATAGATGATGATAATGATGGTCTGAACACCAGTAGCCAGGGTGGGGGAAATGAGGATAGTAATAGTGATGCTGATCCTACCAATGACTTTGATGACGATGTGAACAATATCATTCCCAACTACCTGTTTGGTGTAGCCGATCGCGATGGTGATGGTGTGGATGATATAGATGATCTGGACTCAGATAATGATGGTCTGCGAGATACAGATGAGTCTGGTGGATCAGGGATCGATCCTAGCGGAGATATCGACAATGATGGCCTTTTCAACTACGAAGATCCCGATATGGATGGTGATGGTACTATCAACCGATTGGATAGTGATGTGGATGATCCTGCGAACAGTACACCCGATGGACTTAATGTTGATGATGAAGATGGAGATGGCGTGTTTGACATATTCGATAAAGACCGAGACGGAATTCCGGACTATTTGGATATAGATGCCGACAATGATGGCATTGCCGATATTATCGAAAACGGATTGACTGATGCGAATGGAGATGGTACAGTTAATGAAGGATCAGGTATAATAGACGTTAACAGCAACGGTCTTGATGATACATACGACCCGACTTGTGATGGCGTATCTACTCAAAATTACTTTATAGAAACTGCCAGCGTAACGTTGGGTAGCGTAACAAATGTTACCAATGTGCAGGGGGCCACTGATGGCTTGAGTGCCACTCTTGTTGGTGATAATAGCTCTAATACCATCAGGTTAGATTTTGGTTTCACCATCTCTTCAGGGGAGACGATTTTCCTAAACTGGGCTGAAGCCAATGGAAACCCATCAATAAACATTTCCATTTCAACTGATGGGACCAACTTCTCACCAGGGGGATCTCAATCCCCATCCTCAACGACGGTAATTGCTGAAGACTCCTACGTGTTAGGTGGAGATGCACGATATATTGAACTCAATAATACCACTAACCAAGACGTGCTGGTTGATGCTGTGCGCTATAACGGTGTTGTTTGTTCGGGAAATGTTGGTACCGCTCTAAGTGCTATCGATACAGATGTAGATGGTATTGATAACTATCTTGATCTTGATTCGGACAATGATGGCATAGCAGATATCGTCGAAGGTCAGTCTACTGCCGGATACATTGCTCCTGTTTTGGCTGATACGGACCTGAATGGTAGAATGGACGTATTTGATGCTAGTCCTATTGACCCTGTTAATACAGACAGCCCTTCTGATGCATTGCCGGATTATTTGGACACGGACTCAGATGAGGATGGTGTGCCTGATAATATCGAAGGTTTCGATATTAACTCTGATGGGCTTGCAGATTGGGATACAGACAATGACAATGACGTGTCTGATGAGGCGGGATTCAATAATGACGTTGACAATGACGGTATTCTCTTTGTTTACGACAGCAACAACGGCATAGGATCATTAGCTAATATCAATGACGGCACTAATGCCGCACTTCAGGATACCGATGCAGCTTTAGATGCCAACAGTCCTGACTGGAGAGATTCGGATGATGATGGAGATATGATCGATACAGATACAGAAGATGTCGCCAATGGCGCTAACTTACCAGCCGACTTCACGCAGGGTGGGATAACCATTCCGGATTATCTGTTTAACCCTGATAAGGACGGTGACGGTGTATTAGATGAGGTAGATCAGGACAGTGACAATGATGGTATTCCGAACATTGTGGAATACCATAGTACGGTCTATAGTGGAAGCAATGGTCCGTTTGGTGACGATGATGCTGATGGTTTGTACAACTACCTGGACGCTGATGCTACTGGGTTTGTCGATGATAATGGTGACAACATTGATGATAGGGTCGACCAGGATAAAGACGGTATTCCTAATTTCTTTGATCTTGATTCGGATAATGATGGCATTGCTGATATGATTGAGGTCAATCTGACCGATACGAATTCAGATGGAACTGTCGATGAGGGCACATTTACAGATACCAACGCTAACGGGCTCGAAGATACCCATGATTTTCAATGTGGTACCACAGGAGGTGCAGTGGCTATCCTGCGTCAGACAAGTGTGAATGATCCTTACAATAGCCTAGGGACTGTTGATGGTGGCAGAGCACGTCTTAATGATCTGGCGGATGAGTTAGTACTAGACCTTGGAGAGCAGGTGCTTTCAGGCACAACCATTACAGTAGATGCAAGAGATGGTAATGATACCAATCCCAATACGAATCAGTTGACGGTTGAACAGTCCTTAGACGGAGCAACATTTACTAACCTGCAGAATTACACATTTGTGGTGCCTGACGTAGATACGGACTTGTCCTATGTCTTGTCAGCCGATACCAGGTATTTAAGATTTACCATGACAGTAGACGATGGCAATAACGTGCAACTGGATAGGGTCTTTTATACAAGGACCAATCCCTGTGCTGGTACCGGGGCACTAGTAGCCATAGATGATACCGACTCAGATGATGTTTTGCCGAATTATCTGGACCTTGATAGTGACAATGATGGCATTACTGATCATGTCGAAGGACAAACGACCCCAGGTTATACTGCCCCTTCTGGCGATGATACTGATGGAGATGGCCTAGATGATGCTTTCGATGGCAACAATGGGGGCGCAGTGGTGATACCTACCAATACAGATGGTACTGATGAGCCAGATTATTTGGATACCGATTCGGACAATGATATTGATGACACTGTGTTGCCAAGTGGAGCATTAGGTATTGGTGATATCATCGAGGGTTTTGATGCCAATCGCAATGGGTTTAGCGAGCTCGATACAGATTTGGATGGTGCTCTGTCAGATGAGACAGGCTACAATATAGACTCGGACAATGATGGACTTTGGGACATCTTTGACAGCTTCTCAGGATTTGGCATCACCAATATATTAGGTAGCAATGCTGACCTGCAGGACACTGATAGTGATGGCATCCGTGACTGGAGAGATGTAGAGGATGACAATGATCTGAAGGTGTCTAATGCAGAAGATGTTGATGGTGACGGGATCTGGACGAATGACAAAGAACAAGCAGGTGGTGCAACTCCAGATTACTTGTTTTTTAATGATACAGATCAGGATGGTATTCCGGATGGAACAGATGCCGATGCTGATAATGACGGTATTCCTGATAAGGACGAGCAGTTGGACAGTGGATTACCATTACCGCTAGGGAATGCGGATGGGGACTCCTTCTTCAACTATATCGATCCTGATTTGCCCGGTTTTGTGGACAGCAACGGAGACGGCATCAATGATGTCTACGATTTTGATCTTGATGGTGTGCCTAATGCGCTCGACCTTGATAGTGACAATGATGGTATACCGGATGCCGTGGAGGCCAATGCAGGTACCTTGCCTACAGGGGCAGATGCCAATGGTCAATTCCCGGAAAGTGCTACGGATGTCGATAATGATGGACTGGCAGGGGATGCTGATAGCGATGATAATAATGTCGCTGTTTTTGACACAACACTGCCACTGACAGATACTGATGGTGATGGCAATCCTGACTTCCTGGATATTGATGCTGACAATGATGGTATTGTCGATCTGGTAGAGGGAGGGGGATCTGATTTCAATGGTGATGGCCAAATAGATGCCTTTGGCGATACAGATGGTGACGGGCTGGCCAATGATGTGGATTCCGATAATTCTGGTACACCACTCACACTGCCGAATACTGATGGGTTGGGAGGACCAAACTATATAGACAGAAACTCAGACGAGGATTCTTCTCCTGATTTCGATGAAGGGTTTGATGACGATGAAGATGGAAATGCTACGGGTGCCGGTGAAGACTATGAAGCCAGGGCGACTGCTTATGGTGATGCTGGCAAATATGATCCAGCTGACCTTAGTTGGGTCAATAACTTCCTGAACTTTGGTAGTACCAATTACTATGATACGGACGGTGATGGATTGGTCGATCTTTTTGATCCGGATAATGGGGGCAACTGGTATGGCAATGTGTTGGGGATTCCAGACAATGATACCAATGGTATCCCTAACGTACTTGATGATGACGGCTTAGAACCTTTACCATTGACATGGTTGAGTTTTGAAGGTTGGTTTGAGAATTATCAGGTTGATCTCGAATGGAAAACCACTGATGAAGATAATGTCAGCCATTTTGATATCGAATGGAGTGTGGACGGAGTTCAGTTCAGTGTGATCGATCAGAAGGCAGCTGCTAATACTTTGGAGACGATCAATACCTACCGATTGACTGACAGACGATTCGCTGAAGGATTTAACTACTACCGACTCAATCAGGTGGATTTTGATGGTGCGTCTGAATACTCCGAGACGATCCTGGTACTTGCAAGCGAGAGTCCGTTTAGTCTCACTATTTATCCTAACCCGGCTGTCGACTTTGTGCGTGTAGAAGGTAGCGTGCCTCTTCCTCTTGGTGAATATACGATGTATGATTTGTCCGGTAGGATAGTTATGAATGGTAATACACTGAGCGTCAATAGGCTCAACCTTGATATCAGACACCTTACAAAGGGCATCTACCATTTGATAGTCCAAACTCCAGCCGGAGTTTACAGAAGTAAACTGATCAAAGGTCAATAAATAGGCCTGGGCAAATTAAGACATCCTAAAATCGTGAAGCCATGCTGAGTCCAATTCAGTGTGGCTTCTTTCTGTTTTTCGTTTGAATTACAATTTCGCTACCGCAATCGTTGACAATTCATCTGTTTAGAGAGGGGGGTTGGGTAGAGCATCACGCTCAACGTATTTGGCATGTAACTTCTAATTTTTTAGCTATGAATTTCATCCGTCGAATGCTCTTTAAGCGCAAAGCTCAAGGCCTGAAAATCACAAAAGTTGACAACAGCTGGGTGGTAATGCGAGGTTATTCTATCATCTACATTGGCTCCAGGGAGATGTGCGAGTCATTTGTGACACAACAGTCATTGGCAGTATAGCCAGGTTTGGTTTGACTATCAGAAAGTAATTCATGATAGGTGAACCATTAAAAGCACCAATCCTGCTTTGATCACAAGTCTTTTTTTTTCGCTAGGTGATCCGTATAGATTACCAGTCAATGACGAGATATACTTACTGGCTGTTAGCGTGTTACCTGTTGGCAAGCGCTACAATAGTGGCACAGCCTGGTGAAAAAAAAGAGCTATTTGTTAAGAAAGCCATCGATGAGATCAAGCTAGATGGGATAATGGATGAGCAGACCTGGGCAGAGGCCAATGTGGCTGCTGACTTTTTCCAGACTTTCCCCTTTGACACTTCATTTGCGCTAGCCAAGACCGAGGCTAGAATCTCGTACGATGACAACTTCATCTATGCCGTAGGCGTGATGTACGATACCATTCCTGGTAAGAACATCATCACTTCACTGCGTAGAGACTTCCAGGGACCGGAGATAGATGGTTTTCATTTGATCTTTGACACTTTCGCTGATAATAATAATGCTTTCAACTTTGCGCTCAATCCCTACGGGGTGCAACGCGAGGGACTGATCGCTAACGGTGGCAATGGTCGTGTCGACGTGTCTTGGGACAACAAATGGTTCTCAGCTGTCAAATTGCATGATGGGTACTGGGTGGCAGAATTTGCCATACCTCTGAAGACGCTGAGATACGAAAGTGGGTCTGATCACTGGCGACTCAATTTCCTCCGGATTGATAACAAGCACAATGAGCGAACGAACTGGGCGGCCATACCACGTGGATATGGGCCCGCAACGTTAGCTTTCTCAGGTGATATGTACTTTGAAACTCCGTTGAAGGAGCCCGGCGCTAACATTGCACTTATCCCTTATATCGCCGGGAGTAGTATTACGGATCAGGAGAACGGTGTGTCAACAGACTATTCACTAAGTGCGGGAGGTGATGCCAAGATCGCTGTGACACCATCACTCAACCTTGACCTGACCTTCAACCCCGATTTTAGCCAGGTGGAGGTAGATCGGCAGCAGACCAACCTATCGCGTTTTGAGCTCTTCTTTCCTGAGCGCAGACAGTTCTTCCTTGAAAATGCGGATCTCTTTGGGGACTTTGGAGGGCGTCAGGCACGCCCGTTCTTTTCACGCCGCATAGGTATTGGCAGAGATACCATCAACGATACTAATATTCAAAATAAGATTGACTTTGGAATGAGATTGAGTGGGAAGCTCAATCAAAAATGGCGCATTGGCTTACTCAACATGCAGACGGATGAAGTGGAGGAGGGAGGTATACCAGCAACCAACTATGGCATGGCTGTGGTACAGCGACAGTTGGGTGGTAATAGCAATGTTTCGGCCTTTATGGTCAATAAGCAGGCGTTGTTTTATGATCCTGATAAGGAGTACAATGTATCTCCAGATGCTTTCAACAGGGTTTTTGGACTGGAAACCTCTTTGAGGACACCTGATGGGAAGTGGAGATCAACCGTGTATTACCATAAATCCTTTACAGAGGAAGACCTTAAAAGAGATTACTCTTTTGGTGCTAGCATCAACTATCAGACTCCTGAGTGGAGCTTATTTAGCCTGGTAAGGGACATTGGTGAGAACTTCGATGCTGAAGTGGGATTTGTACCGCGCACTGATTTCAAACGTTATGCAGGTAATTTTCGCCGGTTCTTCTATCCCAGGTCTCGGCTGATCAATCGTCATGGCCCGACACTTGATACCGACATCCGCTGGAACGAGACCTATGGTAAGACCGATCATGATGTCAATGCCATCTACGAAGTGCAGTTGCAAAACCAGTCTCGCTTCAGAGTGCAAGGCAGGTACGACTACACTTATCTATTTGATGAATTTGACCCTACCAATACTGATGGGGCCCAGCTGCCGGAGGACACGGAGTATGAGTACTATGCGCTAAGATGGGAATACGCCTCTAACAACAGGAAGCTCTTTTTTGTCAATCTCAACGGAGAATGGGGGCAGTTTTTTAATGGCTCAATAAGACGGGTAAGCGGAAGCTTCAACTATAGAATACAACCATTTGCGATACTCTCTATGGACTATGATCTTAGTAGAATAGAGTTGCCAGACCCCTTCAATGATGCCGATCTGATCCTTGTTGGTCCAAGGTTTGATTTTACTTTTAGCAGGTCTTTCTTCTTTACAACACTCCTGCAGTACAACAATCAAGTCGACAATATTAACCTCAACGCTCGCCTGCAATGGCGCTTCAAGCCAGTCTCGGACTTCTTCCTGGTCTACACTGACAACTACTTCGCCGACAACCCAAGGTTCATGAACACCAAGAACCGCTCTATTGTTTTCAAAATGACGTATTGGCTGAATCTTTGATAACAACGCTGGTAAGCCTTATTACTTCGAGGACTATAATGAGCCCTGTATTGTAGCTAAGGGCCTTGTATTTGCACTATTCTGGTGAGTGAAATACGCATTCATTAAAGTCAGTTTATTACTCATGTAATTGAGACAGACCATCCTGACATTAGTTGGAGTGAAATCAAACTCTAACTGTTATGCGTTTATCCAACAAAATTTCCCGATTCAATTTCATAGGTCTATTCCTGATCATTTTATCCGCCTGTATTCATGTCGAAGAAGCTGACGTGCCCGCATTACCTGGTTCTGTAGAGACGCTCACTATACCAGATGGATTTGATTTTGGTAACACACGTGAGGTAGTTATTGACATCAGTATGCCCAACTCTATTGATTTTGGTGATTATAAAGGAAGGTTTGACCTGTTTTCCGATGATCCGGCAGAAGGTGGAAAGCACCAGCTGACGGGTTCTTTTGATGAACAAGGGCGCTATAGGGGGGTGCTTGAGATACCGGCCTCTCAAAATCAACTTTACCTCATCTCTATGGTTGATGATTCACTGATTGTCCTGGAAGAATACAACCGGCTCGTTAGCCGTGTGACACTGGATCTTTCCGAGTACTTTGAGGCTATTGATCCGGATAGCCTGGCGCAATTGACCCAGGCATCCTTTAACCCACCTATCTCCAATAGAAGAATACTAGCTGGTTCGGGGTTGGTCAATGGTGACTTTTCAGAGAATGATTTTGGTTACAAGGAGGGAGTTGTAGGGTTCTCTCCGGACGAGCAAAAAATGAATTTTCTTGGTTTTGGCGTCAATAGAGGTCCAATGACCTGGTACCCCAATGAGGGTAATGGAAGTATAGGTACTGAGCACACCTCTATGGGCAACTTTGGTGTATCTCAGACTTTTGCAGTACAACCGGGACAGTTGATCACTTTTGATGCTGATGTCAAGTCCATAGATAACAGAAGTTCCAATACATTTTATACTATTTATGCTTCCAAAGCCAATGGTGGTCTACTTAAGGGAGTACAATCCAGATTATCCCGTCCACGTCGCTCATGGAAGACCAGGACTGTATCTATGACTATGCCTGAAGGGTCAGATTATTGTATTGTTACGGTGACGGGAGGGGACTGGACAAACAGAGGTTCGGTGTTGTTTGATAACCTTTCTGTTAGCGGCAATGGTGATTCGGATGGAGATGGCATAGAAGACGAGGCAGACGACTATCCTGATGATTCTGATAAGGCCTACAGGACTTACTACCCTAATGCCGAGGACTTTGGTACTCTGGCTTTTGAAGATACCTGGCCTGGCAAAGGAGATTATGATTTTAATGATATGGTGGTTGATTATCAGTACGAACAGGTGTTCAACTCTGACAATAAGATGGTACAGCTGAATGTGGAATTCAGATTTAGGGCAGCCGGTGCATCTTATCACAATGGATTTGGCTTTGAAATGGAAGTCAGTCCATCGGCTGTGGCTAAAGTCAGTGGTAACTCACTCAACAGCGGTTTGATCAATACGTTGGGTAATGGTACGGAAAGCGGTCAGAGTAAGGCTACCATTATCGTAACTGACGATGTATTTGATGTGTTGCAGCATCCTGGCGTAGGCAATGGAGTGAACTCCTCTCCCGACATGCCATATGTGGAACCAGTATCATTGTTTATCACTGTAGACTTTGTAGAACCTCTCAGTGCAGAAGAAGCAGGATACGCACCCTTTAATCCTTTCATCTTCGTCAATGGTGAAAGAGGTCGCGAGGTTCATTTGCCTGGTTACACACCGACTAGTTTGGTCGATAGCAACTACTTCGGTACTGAAGATGACGATACCGACCCAGGAGCCTATAAATACTATATGACAGAGTCAAACCTACCCTGGGGCATCAACCTGCCCACAAGTTTTGAGTACCCCACTGAAGGTGAGGACATACTTGATACCTACGTTCACTATAGTCGATGGGCACAGAGTGGGGGATACTCCTTTATGGATTGGTACATGGACCGGCCTGGTTACAAAAATGAAGCTAAGCTGTATAAGCGTCCATAGCACGATGAAATTAATGTAGACAGTTTGATTTGATTGTTGAAAAGGTCTGATGCACATAGTCTGCAAAGGGCCTTTTTCTATATGGCAAACACTCCTTTTTGCTATTTTTTACAACAACGAATGTCGGGCTTGATTAAGAACCAACTTAGGTCTTCTGAATTTGACAAGTGTCAAATACTGGTATCTTTCTAGAGTTGATCACTACCTATGTTTTTAACAATTGTTAACCCTAACTCTATACCGTTAGCATTCAGTTGTTGAAGATGCTCGGGTAGATCTGATATTGCGCCATCAGAAAAAGATTTTGCCACAAAGCTTAGTTGTCTGTATCTAATGGCAGGGTCAAGGTATACATTGTCTAAGATGCGTAATCTTAATCCCGCCTCGAAGTAAAAGCCAACATTAGAGTTATAATTTGATTCACCTAATTCGTTATCGTTTTCAATTCTTTTGAGCGTTCCGGGAAGATTTAGGCTAGTGCCAGCACCGAGCTGAAAGCCTCCTACTATTCCATGACCCAACTTAAATTTTTTGAGCATTCCGAATGAGACGAACTTTCTGTTGAAATTGAATGAGCTCTTGTTTGATATTCCATTGATAGACTCTGTCTGAAGTGCTAAATGAAGTTGGTACCCCAGTGTGGACTGTATTGCAAAACCTTCGCCAATATCTAACCGTAAGCCGCCTTCGAGTCCCATCCCTCCTCCCGGGCTATAGAAGAGCTCCCCTCCGTTATAGTCAAGGTCGTTGTACTGCAAGCCTATAGAAAGATTACCCCTTCCAACAAGGCTCAAACTTTGCGCACGGGCAGTTTTTATTGGGGCGGATAAGACAATAGCTAAGAGTAAAACCGTGCGGGTCATTTAGGTCAAGTTAGTTTTAATGCGATTAGATAAAGCTACTCCTCATATTTTCAGATCTAAGCTAAAGAGTCACATTTTTTAGCTTTTGCATGGTGTCCTTGAAACAATTGCACAAAATCTTGCATATGGATTCATCTATGGCAGAAAACAACACTCTTTCCATATTAGACTTTACATAAGTAGGTCGGTATCAATTACTGTCCTTTTTTGGCTAGCTCAATCGCGAATGTCAATACTGAGTCGACCGATACATTCTGGTGTTCAACAACGTCGTAATCAGGAGTTACTCCTTTTCCGGTATCTTCTCCATTTGGTCAAACGAAGAGCTTCTTCTAAGGTGGGTATCTTATGAGCAGTAACGACACCAGACCCATCTTTTAGGTTGAGGGCCCTCAAACTATCCAACGTCCATTGGTTCAAAAGACCACTTCCATTAGTAGTTCTGTCAATGATTTCATCGTGCATTAATACTAAATGACCGTCCTTGGTTTCCTGTACATCTATCTCCACCATATCAACACCTATATCGATACAATATTGAATGGTCTCCAGTAAATTCTTAGGGGCGTTTCTCCAATCACCTCTATGTGCTACAACAATGACCTCTTTGTTATTCGAATCTTCCAAATTGCTGATCAGGTCGGCAATTGTTAATTTCCTTTCATTACTGGCATCACTTACATGACCCTGTTTTTCACATGAAAAGAAAAAAACTGTAATGAGGTAGAGAATTATGCTTTTTTTATGCGATCATCCTTTGCAGTTTGAAGAGAATAATGAATTGCCTCATTTTCTGGGGTTTCAACGATCAGTGGTCCTGTAGTTTAGTGTTTAACCTTGAAAGTATGCACCAACCTATAGATCCTGATAGTTTTTAGAAATAAATGTGAGCGAAGGATTTTTTAAAGCCAAGGTTAGGGTTGGCTTATTATCCACTTAACCGCATTTTCAGACATTTTTCGATAATCATGACCCACGTTCTTTATCGTGTCTATTTTCCAGTTAAATTCCCAATCGTTCTGTTTTGTTAGTTGTTTATTGGCTTGATAAAAATTTGTCCCTCGCGCCAATCTGTGAGGTCCCTGTTCCATTGCTAAATCTGTTGTTCTAAAAGTCCCTAAGCTTGGATCATTGTCCAATTCCCCTAATAAGATGATCAACCTACTTTTGTAAGAATTCTGTAAAGTGGTCTTCAAGTCAATGCCGGTGTTTTTGACACCATATGGATATTCAAGATTTCCGTTTGGAAAACTATAAAATCCAGCATTTGCAGCAACCGCTGTTTCAATTCTCGACTCAGGTATTAACATTATCATTCTATGAACAAACTGTCCGCCGGCTGAATGTCCAAAAATGTCATAATGTTCGTTAGTGATATTACCGACTGACTTGATATGGTCAAATATGTTTTCGACAACTATGTATGCCCATTCGCTTTTTTAGTTTTTAGTGCCAAAGAAGGTAAATAGGTTTCCTTCCTGGTAGTCATTAGTTGTATACTTTGAAAATTTGTTCTCGAATTCAGGGGCGACTATTAGCAAGTTGTGCTTATCAGCCAATTCAATCCATGCATGGAGATAGTCATCTGCATTTCGACCTCCGCCATGCATCACAAAGACTATTTTATCCTGGTCTTTCCAACTTTCGGGCTTGTAAGTCCACACCTTAATGGACCTTCTCTTACTATCCTCGAAGGCATAAATGACAAATGAGTCTACGCCATTATCGATGTTTTTGATTTCAGTGATTTCAGGTCCTTTAGGGAGCACATAGAGGTAAACATAACCTGCAACTGTCAGTAGCAATAGGACAGATATTGTATATAAAACTACTTTCTTTAAAACTCTAACAGCTTTGTTCATTCTTAATTCTCAAATGTCGTTTCAAATTAGCTTTAACGTCAAGATATAGCACAGTTCTCTGAACTTGTTTAGCATCAACTAAAGTATTGGTTACGGACATTAGTATCAAGCAGCTAATTTAGAGATACGATCAGTCAGGAATGTGCTATATCGTTTGTTAGTATCGGATTAATGGTAATGGTTAATCCAAGCTTTACTTATCCAATGGTTCATACCTTTCTTTTATTATGTTGAAATGATGGATCTGATGAGCCGTTATCGTCAACCCAATAGTGTATAAAGGCATTTCATATTCAAAAAACGCGCAATCTGTCTCAAGAATCTTTTTATTGAAAGATTCAAACATCATTATTGTTGATTGACGTGTAACCCGAAGCTCATTTACTAACTGCTCAATTGACAGTTCATCTGCATTTGAGTTTTCACCCATTATTTCCTGATCATGTGCATCAGGGATGGTTCCTTCACCACGAGCAAAAATGATGGCTCTGAAACACCAAATTCTTTCCCAATCAATGAGATGCTGTAGTATTTTGTGAATGGTCCATTTATCCCTTTCATAAGTTTTTAAACCAATTCGATCCAACTGAACTATGTCTAATTGATTGATTTGATCCAAACTTATTTGTAATGCCTCATTGAGTCCATTGTCTCCATTGAGTTCCAAAACATACGCTAGAAACTCTGGGCTCTTATTAATTTCCTGATTTTTCATGAATAATTATATTTTGTATTCGATCGATTTAAGATTCGTATGTGATCGCAGGTTTAGTTCCTGCTAATCCAGAACCAGTTATCCACAGAGTTGGAGCGTATGGACAACTATGCTGAAAAGCCTCAACAGCCCTTATCTGTGCTGATAAAGCAACACACGAAAAGTTGATAAAATGAAAATGGGTTCGGAAGAACATCCGAACTAAGAACTATTAGCCTTTGAGTTTAATGGCTAACAATTATGCTACTATCAATTTCAGGATCACTCTCAAAATATGAATCATTTATGAACTGTGAATATATGCATTTTTGTGCAACCATGTCATGAATGTAACTAAATTCGTTGTTGATCACAGCATCCTTATTGAATGAGTTCGTTTCCTAATTGATGTCAATCTGCTCAAGGGTTGGATTATGGAGTACAACTGTTGCCTTCGCTCAGATATAACTGGTAGTCGTGTCCTTTTTAAATATCATTGAGGTGTGGAACTCTGAATTCTGGTAATGGCAACTATTAGACACTGCGCTAAGAAGGGTAAATTCCTAAAGCGCAAACTCTAAGAAAGAGACAGTTGCTTATACAAGATGTCGATTAGCAGTCTAATTGCACTGACTTAGGCTTGAAGTGCGCTGGCATATTCGACTCTAGCGATTGTCATGGGTATTCATTTCTTGACCATCTCAGTTACAATTGATTCAACATGTATCTGAGTTGAATCGAAAACTAACAAGTCTTCAAAATCCGACTGATTTAAAATCAAGGATAGTTCGGTACCGCCGAGTATCAATCCACGAATTTCATGTTTGTCTTTAAGTTCATTAGCTATTTCAATCAAGTTGGATTTAGTAGCTGGATCTATTTTGTTAAAAACTAGTTCGTCAAAGTATCTCTTATGTATGAATTCTCTCTGCTTCTCATCCGGGACGATAATTTTGAAATTGTACTTTTCAGCGTTGAATTGATAAAAGCCCGCTTCCATCGTTGACTTAGTGCCAAAAAGTCCAACACTCTTTAGTTCATTTGATTTTATGGCTTTACAAGTCTCTTCAACTGATGATACCCCAATAGTTAGGACAGTATTAGCTCTTTTTTAAGTTCTACAATAGTAATCATTTGGTTTATTAAGCGACCTCTTTCGTTAGTGCTAAGTAAAGCTGTTCGGGTATCTGATCGTCAATACCTGTATGCCGCCTCTCCATGTTGTAGTAATTGAAGTAGTCTGCTAGAAGTAAGTATAGATCTGTACCATTTTTAGGAGGATGCAGGTATAACTTCTCGTACTTCACACTTCTCCAAAGCCGCTCAATGAAAGCATTGTCAATTGCTCTACCCTTACCGTCCATACTCAGTTTGATGCCCTGCCTGAGAACATAGTTTACAAAGACTTCAGAGGTAAACTGAGAACCTTGATCGGTATTGAGAATCTCCGGTTTGCCGTGAGACTCAATAGCTTCTTCTTAGCACCTCTGACACCAATCGGAATCCATCGAGTTGGATACAGACCAGTTAACTACATATCGACTGTAGAGGTCAATAATGGCTACTAGATATATAAACCCTTTCTTCATTGGAATGTAAGTAATATCCATCGCCCAAATCTGATTGGGTCTTTCAATGACTAGGTTCCTGAGCAGATAGGGATAAACTTTGTTAGCCTTATGACGTCTAGAAGTGTGTTTCCCAGGCATAATGGCTCTAAGTCCCATTATTCCGTAATAGAAACGCTCAATCCGATTCTTGCTAACCTTCAGTCTGTTGTCCTTAGTCAACCAGATGTACATTCTACCAGCCCCCTAGAAAGGATGATGTAAGTAGTGCTCGTCCATCATCCTCATAAGCTTTAAGTTCAACTCAGATTCTCCTTTTGGTTTATAGTAAATCCCAGAATGGTGTATTGACAATAGTTTACATTGTTTTGCCATGCTCAACTGACCCTTGCTTATCAGTGATCGCCGTTCCACAAAGGCCTTACCGTAAGGCGTTGTTTAAAAAATCATTTTCCACCTTCAATTGACCAATAACCTTCAATAGTTGGTCTTTCTCTTCGTCAGCAGCTTCCCTTTTAGTCTTGCCTTTCGATTCGAAAACATCCTCAGCCTTAGACAGAAACTCTCTTTTCCAGAGATTGATCTGTTGTGGTGCTAACTCATACTTCTGTGCCAGTTCTGCTACAGATGATAGCTCCTTAAGAGCCTCCAATACTACTTTGGTTTTGAATTTTGACGTGTACTTTTTGCGTGTCATATCAGTAAATTTAGTCGTCAATTCAGAACTAAATCAACTGTCCCATTTTTCGGGGTAACATCACTCCAACTGGTCAGTTATAATCTTGAATCCACTCGAGTAGCTCAGGAACTATTTCTGCAATTTCTTTATAAGAGTATTGAGCTAGCTTGTTCGCAGTATCTAAATCTGACTTATGCTTGGGAATAAGGTCTCTCATATTCTCTACAACGTCTAACTAAAATGAGTATGCACCCCAGTCGCTAGAAGCACTTAAGTTCCCTTTATGTATTGTGCTTTCAAATAGCTCAGTTCGCATATTCATTTTAGTGTTTGTTGTGGAGAGTTTTTTCTTAGCCAAACAGAAAGTTGCATTCCTGTGCCAGTTTTTTTCATATACCATCTTACTATTCCATCTATTGGTTTTGGCATATAAGTGTTACATATATATTTATCAAAACCTGCAAGTTGATACCCATTAATTTCTCCATTACTTTCAAATGATTTCAACGAAAATTCATAAAGGTGATAAGGTTCATGCATCGGACTAATGTTCCCTACATAATCCGAAAGATTCAATTTATAGAAGAGATTGATCATTTTGTTAATTAGCCACTCCGAAGAAGGAACCTCAATGTGAATGACTCCTTCAGGTTTCAACCAATTGAGAGCTTTTTGTAAGGCAGAAGATGGGTCATAAATGTGCTCTAAAACAACTCCAAAGGATATAAAATCAAATTGTTCGAGTTCATATTCAACTTCCTCAACTGTTTGATTTTTCAATTTTTTCTCATCAATATTCATCTTTTCAACTGCCCTTTCGTAGAAGGGAATCGATGGTTCAAATCCATAAACATCAAATCCTTTGCTTTCATAATAAAGCATTTGGTGTCCTAATCCAGCACCAACATCAAGAAATTTCAATTTCTTGTTGAAATCTAATAATTTCTTGAGCTTTTCTAAATCATGGTCAAAAGCATTCTCATTAAGCTCAAAGTAATCCTCCTTCCAATATGATTCAGGAGGAACCCCGTAATGGTCTTGAAGATTAATAGGAATAGGTTGAGGATTGGAGTATATCAAACCGCAATTCGAGCATTTCTGTACTGTAGTTGATATACCGGTTTTGTTCCTGGGGTTTTTCCCTTGGGATTTATTCATCCTCTTCCCGAGGACTTTATGATTCTTACTAGGAGAACCACACATGTTACATTTTTCAGTTTCAAGAAATGTATATCTCATAATTAGACTTATTATATACAACCTTATTCTCCACAACATTAACGTATCACGCACTGTGCGTGATATACCTATTATAAATGTAGAGACCTATTTCATTAAGTCCAAAGGACTGGTGATCTCATCTAGCTTGTCCGTCATGACATGTGTATAGACCTCTGTCGTTTTTGTGCTCGTGTGTCCAAGTAGTGTCTGGATATACCTGAGGTTGGTGCCATTTTCAAGTAGATGGGTAGCAAAACTGTGCCTAAGCGTATGGGTTCTTACACATTTGCTTATTCCTGCTTTTTTCGCTGATCTCTCCATTATTCTCCTCACGCTGCTGGCACTGTATCTACTACCATTGGGTCCCTCAAACAGATATTTTTTGGGACGATAGCCTTTGTAGTACTCCCTGAGTAGCACCAGTAGCAATGGTGATAATACCGTCAGTCTGTCTTTTTCAACTTTGCCTTCTCGTACCCATATCCTTATGCTGTGAGAGTCTATATATCTAATGCGCAGATTGAGCAGCTCGCTTACTCTGGAAGAAGAGCTAAAACGCTATTTAACAAGTTGGGCCAATTGCAATGCGTGACAAGCCACCAATCCGGCGGTCTCCGTGCGCAAAGTGCTCTCACCGAGACAGACAGGCTGAAAGCCAGCTTCGGATGCAGCCGCAATTTCCTGGTCAGAAAAGTCACCTTCAGGACCAATCAGCACCACTTGCTCATTCGCAGTATGATCGATGGATTGAAACAAATGAGGAAGACCAGGCTTTACTACCGCAATATGACGATCACTGTTTTCCGGTAGGGAAGAGACGAACGCATCGAAAGGGACCAGTCCGGCCAGCTGTACCTGCCATAAGTTGCCTGACTGTTTGAGGGCGGAGATCGTCTTTCGTTCCAGCCGATCGAGTTTCAGCACCTTTCTTTCAGAGTGCTGGCATTGGATAAAAGTTATCCTGGAGATACCCAGCTCACAGAGCTTCTCGACCATCCACTCCATCCTGTCCAGGTTTTTCGTAGGAGCGATGGCCAGGTGAATAGCTGGTAGGGGCGCGTCCTGCTGCTCAACGAGGACCAGGTCACGGACCAGGCATTTCTTAGTGTGAGCTTCGGCGATGGTCGCTGCATATTTTTCACCATTCCCGTTGACCAGGTAGATACGGTCCCCAGTCTTATGTCGTAGCGTCCTGATGCAGTGAGAAGACTCCTCAGGGCCCAACAGCAAGGTATCTCCCCTGATCTCCGGCGTATAAAACACATGGATACTCATGCGACTAAAATGGATAACCGATAGCGAGATTCCAAATCATGTTTTCCCTGCGCCAACTACGCCTGCCAATATCAAACCGGTCG
>DIYH01000022.1 GCA_002435755.1 Flammeovirgaceae bacterium UBA6059 | reverse complement strand
TGCTGTGGAATTAAATCCGCGAAACGAATCTAAAATCCCTTTATATGATGTGTATTTATTTAGCGTGCCTTTATAAAAGGTTGCCTGAAGAGTGCATTTTCAGGTACTTCGACTCTATGGATGAGCAAGAGTTTACAAGCCATGCACTTCAATCTTTAGGTGAGCGCATCAAGAAACTGAGACTAGAAAAAGGCTACACCAATGCTGAAAAATTCGCCTATGAGCATAATATCTCGCGGTCTCAATATGCACGTTATGAGCGAGGCGCAGATATCCGCTTCTCTTCTCTCGCAAAAATCATTCATGCATTTGGAATGACAGTTGAAGAGTTTTTCAGCAAAAATTGAATCTTGTCTAGTGGTCACTATGTCATTGGCATCTAAAAGTGTAACAATTCCAGAGTATTCGGACCTCACTAAAGTTTTGGAATGTTATTTTAATGTTATAATCAAGATTTGATATGGACTATATTACGTTTTGATAACGATTTTCGTATCTTGATAAAGCCACAAGCCTCAGGATATGAAGATTTACCAAACCTCCCTTGCCGTGCTGATTCTAGGCATTTTTCTTTCGTTAGAACTATTAGCCCAGGACAACAGATCAGATAAAAACCGACTAAAAATCACCACATTCAATGCCAGATTTCTTTGGGATGGTGTTGAACCTGAAGAAGGACGTGTTGATTTTGCTCACAAATCCGATCAAACGGCAGCTGAAGAACATATGGCCGATATTAGTGAGATATTGCGCAAGATTGATGCGGATATTGTCAATTGGGTGGAAGTCGAAAATATTGAAGCACTAACCACCTTTAATGATAAATTTCTAAAGGGCATGGGTTATATGCCTTTTCTGGTTAAAGGTAGAGATAGCTTTACCGGACAAGATGTTTGTCTTCTGACGAAGATTGCTCCTAATGGTCCGCTTGAGCGGTTTGATGAAAAGGGTAGAAGCGGTCAGACAGAAAAATCTGTTTCTAAGAATTACTTCGCCAAATTCACCCTAGGGGATTTGAATTTTGCTGTAATCGGTATTCACCTCCTGGCCAGACCTAGCAGTGAGGGAAGAAAAGATGATAAACAAGCACAGGCGGATGCTATACGAAGCTTAGCGACATCTCTAGTGGACGATGGATTTGAGATCGTGATGCTGGGGGACTTCAATGATTTTGATGCTGAAGTGCCAGACATTAACAGAAACTTTCCAATCACATCTGTTCTTGTTGATTTAAAAGCTATAAATGGTTCAACCACCTCGGATGACCTGTTCAATGTTGCCGAAAAGCTTCCCATGGACAGACGTTTTACAGCTCATTGGGACAAAGACCGAGATGATTTTGTGGACAGACCTGATGAGTTCAGTTCATTGGATCATATTTTGCTATCCCCAACACTAGCCAAAATGATTGGCGATGTTGAGGTTGTACAGAATTTCGACTTCTTGTCAATCTCAGATCATTTTCCGCTAAGCGTTACACTAAGTCTTAATGGTGTAGAACCTTCATTATCTAGTGCTCAAATAAAAATGACATCACTGCTTCCTAACCCTGTTGGTAATGAAAATGAGAAAAGTCAGCGTAAGACTCTTAGCTGCCAAATCTTGTAAATGGAATACCAACATAGAATTTAACCGAAAATACATCTTTCAATTCTCGATCGACCCGTGCTCCTTCGTTATTAAGCTTTGTGCCCGAAATGTCCTGAAATTCGAAAAGTATTGTGGCCAAAACTTGGCGAAAGTTATGGGCGGTGTACATTGATGGCCTATTGAGAAATTGATTGGATTATTCTTATTCTCAACATCTCGAGGGTTCCAGGCTGTGGACATTATCATACCGAATCCAGCATGATCCGAATCCGTGCTTGTGAAGCACGTTGAAAAATCAGCTCTAAATTCACCATTCCAGTAGCTCGTTGAAGAGCCATTAAATGCCTCAACTTCCTCCTGAATGGTCAGAGTTTTTCCATCAATAGTAGTACCTGACTGTTGAGACTTAGCAACCGTTCTTTCTTTTAAACCAAAAGGTGAATCAAGATTTCTTGACCCCAACAGTGATAAGCCAACAACTGTTCTGGTGGAAAGACCCCAGTTCACACCACCACCAAAATCGAAAAACCATGTTTGCTCCTCTGATAATTCTGCTATCTCGTTCTCAATTGTAAAATAGTCATTTTGTTCTAAGCCAGCCACGGCACGTAAGAAGAACAGTTTGGATGTCTCGTCTGTATCATAATCAAAGATAAAATCAGAGCCAAGTTCGAATTCAGGCTTGAAATCTCCTGATTCAAAAATGGATCGTACTTTCTTGGTGACAGGAACACTCAGCGAGACATTAAACAAGTTTCTTACATCAAGAGTAGGGTAAATAGTATCACTTGCAAGAGACAGAGGGGCTGGTTGATTATCAGTACCCCATGTAAATGTCGCATTATCCGAAGAGAAGTCATAGCTAATTAATGACCTGTCATAAACAGCTACCATACTGCTTTTCCCTCCGGCGCTAGATAATGAATATTGAGCTTTAGAGACTGTCGTTAACAATAGCAAATAAATAAAAAGGATTAACGGTTTTATTGTCAAAAGTTGAAGTCTAAACGAGGGTAATCTCCGGAGGCATGATTGATACCATCTTTTTCAAGTTCTCCATCTATGGTTTTAGTCACAGAATTGATTGTTGTCTTCACTTCATATTCCTGACCTTTTTGACCCTTAAAAGTGATTCGGATGTTTACTTGATCGTCGTCAAACTTGATTTTACGTTTGCCTTCGTACTTATCAGACCTCTTACGCAGGGATATGCCTTGCGCTTCTATGGCATAAGCTACCCTTCTGGCCTTCATTTCAACCGCTACTTTGACTTCTTTTGTAATATCGGGCATTAGAGTTTTTGTTTTTTATTAAGAACAGAATAGAGATTTATTACTTACAATTGATTCGTTCATTGGCGACAATCCAGATGATTTTTATCAGCCATGCCAACCCATCTGAAAACTATTTTGCCGCCTGGTTAAGTTCTAAGCTTAAATTGCTGGGGTACAGGACATGGGTGGATGTTAATTATATCCCTTATGGGAATACATTTTTGCCTCAGATAAAGGAGGTAATTTCTAAAAAGGCTAGCGTTTTTGTTGCCATAATTTCAGACAAGCATGTGGAAAAGTACCAAGTACCGGATTCAGGGGTTTTCAACGAGGTAGAGATAGCTAGAACTCGGTTACGGGAGAACCAAGACTTCATAATACCGATCAGATATGATCATGCCGATTTTGCCGATTTCCCTCCTGGGATAATTGGTAGAAATACAATAGTGATGGGCAATGACTTTGCTTTAGCTCTCAAAAGTTTGTTAAAGGAACTTGATGATAGAAACATAGAAGCTCAGGAGCCCAATGAAAATGTTCTTGGCTTTTGGAAAGAAACATTGCATGGGGACTTACAGCCACAAGAAAAAAAGAGAGATACACAACAAATTGGTTTAAAATTAATCCTATAGACGTATTTATTCACAAACCAGCATTGGGTAGCCAGCGCTTTCTGACCAATCTGAATTTTCCGTATGTTCCATATGGAGATTATATAGTCACATTTGCTTCTAATAGATCAGTCGAAAATATCCTTCCCATAGAGATGTCTAAAGTCTTTTCTATGGAAGAATTCAGTCAAAGTTGGTCGCTAGAGATTTCGAAAGACTTCAAGATTAAAAGCCCGAACAGGCAGCTGGTTGCTTTACTAAATAGAGCAATCGAATTCTATTTCGAAAACATTATTTCGTTGGAAAATATCGAATGGCGAATGATTTGCCAGCCTATCATTTCAAATGGACTTATGAGAATAAACGTTCCGTAAGTTTGAAGCACTTCAAAAAGGGTAGAAGGACTATTATGGGACGAGTAAAAGAAGATTATTGGTTTTACGGGATAAGTAGTGCGGCCGCTCTATATCCATTTCCACATTACAAATTTACTCATCATATTTTTTTCAAGAATGACGATTTGATCTACCTGGACTCTGATGCCCAACACCAAAGACGAAGATCCTTTGCTGCAGGATGGTTCAATAGGAAATGGTTAGAAACACTATTTGCATTTATCAAAATGCTCAATGGAAATGAAATCAAGGAGTCGATAGATTTTCCTGTTGACAGCCAGAAGTTTTTGAGCGTCGACGTAGTTCCCTTCGAACTATGGTCAGAGCATGGTTATATCGAACCTACAAATGAATAATCTCGAATATTTGGAAGAACTTCAATTAGTGTTTGAAGGGAATCAGAAAGCAGAGGACCCTCGGGACGGTCTCGTACTGTTTGGACCTTATGAAAAATTAGAACCCTTCAAGGTAATAGCGGGAGTAATAGGACGAAATGAGGGTATTGAGAGATATAGCTCTTTTGTTCAGGAATTAAGCTCACCAATTTTTTCTAAAAAGAAAATCTATGGGAAAGTCAAAGATGACTACATTCAAAGACCGAACTTCCCAGGTTTCGAGGCGGTTTTTGGCGTGAAGTGGCCACATGAACCACAGGTTCAAGTCAAGATTTCGCAAAAGGAAATAGACTCAAACCTGACTAATACTAAAAAGAGTAAACGCACAAGCGATATTGTTGATGTCTATCTCTCAAAGCTCTTCCAATACAAAGAAGAGGAGGATGTCACGCCCAACATTTGGTTCATAATAGTACCAAAATCAGTATTTCTTAAATGCCGACCGAATTCTTGGGGACAAGAGTTGTCAAGTGCAACTCAGAAGTATTTGGATATGCACAAAGATGGTCAGTAAACCATCTTCGATGACAGCGAATATTTAGATGAGGTTGAGAAACTGTTTAACTCAAGCAGCGATTTCCATCACCTCCTAAAAGCTCGTCTTATACATGAAAAGTTTGGTACACCTGTCCAGATTATACTTAAACCGACTTTAGACTTCAGAGATAAACTTAAGAACACCAAGTTCGACGACAATATTCGAAGCCATTTAGCTTGGACTCAGTGTACTACACTATTCTACAAGCTCGGGCATTTGCCTTGGAAATTATCGGACGTAAGATCTGAGGTCTGTTATTTAGGCCTTGTGTTCAAAAAGATCAATAGGAAAGATAATGACAGAACTGTCTGTAGTGCAGCTCAAATGTTTCTTAAGGACGGCGATGGAGCTGTATTCCGTGGAAACATAGGTTTGTTTGAAGGGAAAGACAAACAATTTCACCTGAAGGAAGAAGATGCCAGAACTCTTCTTGGCATGGCCTTGGACGACTATCACAACAAATGGAGTAGATATCCGAAGGAGATTTTCATACATGGCAGAGCAAAATTCGAACAGAAAGAGTGGGATGGCTTCCTTTCCGCGGTTTATATGCGTAAAGGTGCTCGAACGAAACTATATGGCATTGTTATTAAGAATACGCCTAGTCTCAAGTTGTTCCGGGATGTAGAAGACGAAAAGTGTAACTATGGGGTGATGAGAGGTCTGTGTTGGAAAGTCAATGACCAAGAGGCCTACCTTGTGACTAAAGGATTTGTTCCTAAGTTACAGACTATTATGTCAATGGAAATTCCAAATACTCTAAGAATTCAAGTAGTAAAAGGAGAAGCAGATATTGATCAAGTTGTTAAAGATGTGCTGGCCCTGACCAAATTAAATTACAATGCCTGTTTGTACGGAGACGGGCTTCCCGTTACCCTTCGCTTTTCCAACATGCTTGGCAACATACTGACAGCAACGGAAAAATGGACATCTGATACTAGGCAGTTTAAGTACTACACATAAGAAACGCGTGGGGCGAAACAAAAAAGAGCTACAATTTCTCGTAACTCCTTGATTTTGAGAGGGTGGAAGACCGGACTCGAACCGGCGACCTCCTGAACCACAATCAGGCGTTCTAACCAACTGAACTACAACCACCGTGTAAAAGGAATGCAAATTTAGAGGATCGCTCAGTTATTTCAAAGCAGATAAGCTCCTCTAAATATTATTCTATAGACGATCAAATGTAAGTCTTTGTCCAACCTGGCTATCGTTGAGTCTGCCATTCTGATAAGCATGATGGCCAGAGATCCATGTGTCTGTAACTGTTGATTTGAATTCATAACCTTCAAATGGTGACCAACCACATTTTGCCAGGATATTACCTTTCTCGACCGACCATGGCTTTTCGATATCTACTAGGACTAAGTCTGCGTAGTACCCCTCACGAATGTAACCCCGTTTATGGACATCAAAGAGTATTGCGGGATTGTGGCACATTTTTTCTACGATTCGCTCGAGACTGATTTTTCCTTGATGATAGAATTCAAGCATAGCCACAAGCGTATGCTGGATCAATGGGCCTCCTGAAGGTGCTTTGAAATATGTATTTTGTTTTTCCTCAAAGGTGTGTGGAGCATGATCTGTGGCGATTACGTCAATGTGATTGTCCAGCATCCCCTGAAATACTGCTGCACGATCTGAGGCTGTTTTAACAGCTGGGTTCCATTTTATAAGTGTACCCTTCTCTTCATAGTCAGCATCAGAAAACCACATATGATGGATACAGGCTTCAGCAGTTATTCTCTTTTGCTCTAAAGGCACGTTGCTCTCAAAAAGCTTCACTTCATCAGCTGTGGATATATGTAGAATGTGTAATTGTGTATCGTATTGCTTCGCCAGTTCAACGGCCATTGATGATGATTTATAGCAAGCCTCTGCACTGCGAATTATTGGATGCATTTCGATAGGTACATTTTCACCATATTTCTCTTTGAACGCAGCAGTATTCGCCCTGATGGTCGCCTCGTCTTCACAATGGGTTGCAATGATGAGTTCTGCATTCCTAAAGATGTTGGTAAGCGTCTGCTCATTATCGACTAGCATATTCCCGGTAGATGATCCCATGAATATCTTCAGACCGCAGACCTTTTTTTTGTCTGTCTTTAGGACTTCTTCAGCGTTATCATTCGAGACCCCCATGAAAAAAGAATAGTTGGCGAGAGAGTTTTTGGCTCCAATGTCATATTTGTCTTGCAACAGTTGCTGTGTCAGCGCATTTGGCACTGTATTGGGCATTTCCATGAAAGAAGTGACTCCACCGGCCACAGCAGCCCTGGATTCTGTGTATATATCAGCTTTGTGAGTCAGTCCGGGTTCTCTAAAATGTACCTGATCATCGATCACGCCGGGCAGAAGGTATTTGCCTTCTGCATCGATCACCTGCGTTGCTGCGTTGGAGGTGATTGATTGATCTACCCGCTCTATTCGCTGACCGTCGATAAGTATGTCTGCCTCCCTGATGGTATGTTCATTTACTATCTTTGCACTCTTGATTAGTGTTTTCATATGCTTCTGGGTTCTGTTATGAAAGTTACATTGAGTCCACCAGACAATTACACTGATCGCTGCTTTTGGTGATGTGCGGAATACGAAAAGACAACATTGAAATAGACTTTACTACAACAAGACCCTCAGATGTCTGATCACCCTCAAACCTTTCATGATTTCAAGCTCAACCGGCAATTGTGGAATGCCTTGGATGATATTGGTCATGCTGAACCCACTCCAATTCAAAGCAAGGCGATTCCACTAGGCCTTGCAGGACATGATGTGATGGGAATTGCTCAGACAGGTACTGGGAAAACAGCGGCCTATCTCCTGCCGGTGATCATGAAACTGAAATATGCTCAGGGAGATGATCCAAGAGCTGTTATTTTCTCTCCCACGCGAGAATTGGCCGCACAGATTGAGTTAGCAGCATCGCAATTCTGCAAGTACACAGACTTGAGGGTTGTCAGTTTGCTCGGAGGAGCTAGTATCAAACTACAGCGTCAATCTCTTGAACAAGGTGTTGATTTGCTTATTGCTACGCCTGGTAGGTTCATGGACCTTTATCATGAGCAACGTTTTGGTGTGAAGCAGGTGAAAACATTGGTCCTTGATGAGGCGGACAAAATGATGGACATGGGCTTTATGCCTCAGTTAAGGCGACTATTGGAGGTGTTGCCAGTCAAAAGGCAAAACATGCTGTTTTCTGCTACTATGCCGGATAGGGTGGTCAGGCTTTCTGAAGAGTTTTTGGAGTTTCCTGAAGTTGTGGAAGTTACACCGCAGGCCACTGTGACCGACACTATAGATCAATCAGCCTATAAGGTGCCAAATTTCCGAACGAAAGTGGAGCTTTTGTTGCATTTGATCATGAATAGATCTCATAACAAAGCGATAGTCTTTACCAAGACCAAGCAGAATGCCAACGACCTGTTCAGATTCCTGGAAAGAAAATCCTCAAAGTCGGCCAGGGTTATTCATGGTAACAAGGATCAAAATACACGGCTCAATGCCATTGCAGATTTCAGGAATGATGATATTGATGTGTTAGTGGCTACAGACGTGATGTCAAGGGGAATAGATGTCAGAGAGGTCGACCTAGTCATTAACTTCGATGTGCCTTTGATATACGAAGATTATGTGCATAGGGTAGGTCGTACCGGCCGACACTTCGAGTACGGCCAGGCAATTATCTTTGTTAACCCTGCTGAAGAACAACATTTTCAACGTATCGAAGAAATTATCCAACACAAGGTACCCTTTGAGCCTATTCCCGAGAATGTGCAAATCTATCCAACTCCAAAAGACGAAAAACAACTGATGGATCGAGAGTTGGATAGGCTTAGGAAAAAAGAAGATCCCAACTTCAAAGGAGCTTTCCATGAGAAGAAAAAAAAATCAGCTAGAGCAAAACACCTCAAGAGGACACGTAAGAGAAGATAATCGCGACTGTTAGGGGAATTACCTATAAAAAAGAATAAGTATTTCGCCTAAAGATTTTCTTAATTATACAAAATTCCCTTACTTCGCTACGTGGATGTCTCATGACAGTCACACTTTCCATAGCTGGTTGTAAAAATCTTGGGGAGACTGACGGTCTCCCCAATGATTATCCTCTCCTCAGATCCCTATTTATCCCTTTTCAGATCCGTTTCTCAGAGAAAAATGCAAACATTTTTTCCTGACATTTCATTTACCTTTGCGTGATTATTTTGGACTGAACCCCCGGTATTACCAGATGAAAATTGACTTGACCCAACGTGTCACTTTTGAGAGCCGTCACAACAGTGCTAATCAAGGTGATATTGAGCATATGTTGGCTACTGTAAAAGCTGATAGTCTTGATCAGCTTATACAGGAGACTGTACCAGCTAAAATCAGACTGAAGAACTCGCTTGACCTACCAGAACCGTTGAATGAGTTTCAGTTTTTGACGCATTTTAAAGAAGTAGCCTCAAAAAACAAGCAGTATAAATCCTACATTGGTCAGGGTTATTATGACTGTGTGGTCCCCACAGTAATCCTTCGAAATATTCTTGAAAATCCAGGTTGGTATACGGCCTATACACCCTATCAGGCCGAAATCGCTCAAGGACGACTCGAGGCGTTGATCAACTTCCAGACGGTCGTAACTGATCTCACAGGTATGCCGATTGCCAATGCTTCATTGCTTGATGAGGGTACAGCAGCTGCAGAAGCCATGACCATGCTTCATGGGCTGACTAAGGGACCTAAAAGGAAAGCCAACAAACTTTTTGTTTCAGATAAGCTTTTCCCCCAGACCATTGATATTCTCAAGACACGTTCTCAGCCTCTAGGGATCGAATTAGTTATAGGTGATATCAATGAGGTTGATTTGACCGATCCGGACTTGTATGGAGTATTTATCCAATACCCTGATAACAATGGGCAACTGACAGATCATAATGCATTTGCAGTATCAGCTAAAGAAAATAATGTGTTTGTTGCTGTTTCAGCAGACTTGTTGGCATTGACACTATATACGCCTCCAGGGGAGTGGGGCGCTGATGTAGTGGTCGGCACTTCTCAAAGGTTGGGTGTACCGATGGGATATGGTGGACCTCACGCCGCGTATTTTGCTACACGTGAGGAATTCAAAAGACAAATTCCCGGTAGGATCATCGGTGTGTCCCAGGACAAAGAGGGAAAACCAGCCTATCGTATGGCTCTCCAGACCAGAGAACAACATATCAGACGTGAGAAAGCCACGTCCAACATATGTACGGCACAAGTACTTTTGGCTGTGATGTCTGGTATGTATGCTGTCTATCATGGTAAGGAGGGACTTAAAAGGATGGCACTTCGTACACATGGATTAGCAAAACTTCTGGACCAGTCGCTTGCTCAACTTGGTATCAATCAGTCCAATCAAACCTATTTCGACACCCTGAAGATTGACCTTAGTATTGATCAAGCCCAGAAGTTGAGAAATAGTGCGGAGCAGAAAAGAATTAACTTCCGTTATTTTGAAGATGGTCCGGTGGGTGTCTCTATGGACGAGACGACAACTGTCAATGATGTACAACAGCTAGTCAATATTTTTTCTGATACATTAGGAAAGGGCTCGCTTGATGTCAGAGAGATAGCTGACGGAATTAGTTTTGAGGTGCCAGCTTCCCTGAAGAGAACTTCGGATTATCTAACACATCCCGTGTTTTCGAAGTATCATTCGGAGCATGAAATGCTCCGATATATGAAGCGACTGGAGAATAAGGACCTCTCATTGGTCCACTCCATGATATCTTTGGGATCATGTACGATGAAGCTCAATGCTACGACTGAGATGATTCCCGTGACATGGCCAGAGTTCAATTTGCATCCTTTTGTACCAATAGATCAGGCAGAGGGCTACAAAGAATTGGTTGATGACCTGGAAGAGTGGCTCAAGGAGATCACAGGTTTTCATGCTGTATCCATGCAGCCCAACTCTGGTGCTCAAGGTGAATATTCCGGACTGATGGTGATCAGGGCTTATCATCAGTCTCGAGGTGACCATGATCGCAATATTGCTTTGATCCCCTCTTCTGCCCATGGCACCAATCCTGCATCTGCTGTGATGGCAGGTATGAAAGTAGTGATCGTGGGGTGTGATGATCAGGGCAACATTGATCTGGAGGACCTTAAGGCAAAAGCCGACTTGCACAGTGAACAGCTAGCTGCGTTGATGGTCACTTATCCATCAACACATGGTGTATTTGAAGAGGCCATCATCGAAATATGCGAGCTTATCCATAAGCATGGGGGTCAGGTTTACATGGATGGCGCTAATATGAACGCACAAGTAGGCCTTACTAGCCCGGCCAGGATAGGCGCAGATGTGTGCCATCTCAACTTACATAAGACTTTTTGTATACCACACGGTGGTGGAGGACCAGGTATGGGTCCTATCGGTGTGGCGGCACACTTGGCACCTTTCCTACCGGGAAATGTAAGTGTCAGGACCGGAGGGGATCAAGCCATCTCGGGGATATCAGCTGCACCCTTTGGAAGTGCAAGTATCCTTACCATCTCATATGCTTACATCGCAATGATGGGAGCTGAAGGCTTGACTAATGCTACCAAGCTCGCTATTCTGAACGCCAACTATATCAAGTCTAAACTCGAAGGATTTTATAAAGTACTCTATACTGGCAAGAATGACCGTAGTGCTCATGAGATGATCATTGACTGTCGCGAATATAAGGCGGCTGGTATAGAGGTGGAGGATATTGCCAAGCGTCTCATGGACTATGGCTTCCATGCTCCAACAGTCAGTTTCCCAGTGGCTGGAACTATGATGATAGAGCCTACTGAGAGTGAGTCTGTTACTGAGCTTGACCGTTTCTGTGAGGCTTTAATTCAGATCAGGGCTGAGATTGAAGAAGTACAGCAAGGGATTGCTGACAAGGAAAACAATGTGCTAAAAAATGCACCTCATACGCAAAATGTAGCCCTGGTAGAAAATTGGGAACTTCCTTATTCTCGAGAAAAGGCAGTATTTCCTCTTCCCGAAATAAAGGGAAACAAGTTTTGGCCAAGTGTTAGCCGAATCGATAGCGCATATGGTGACCGAAATTTGATGTGTAGTTGTATTCCAGTAGAGGAATACGCCGAAATAGCAGCAGAAAACTAGTCTATCAAAGAAAGGTAGGATTGGAGCTTTGCTCTACTCGTCAGTACATACCTGAAGTGCAAAACTTCCCTCGACGAAGTTGCTGTCATCAAACCTTGCTGTCATAGTCCCTGAAACAACAGATCCCGTGACGGAGCTAATGACCACCTGACCACTTTGGCTTATATGAGAAGTACCATCAGTAAGTATAAAAGTCACTGATTCTCGTTGGTTCTTGAAAGGTAACGAATAAGTCCCTGGTTCTTTTGGTAAACTTGCTTCTATACTTCTAAGGCTTGAGAAGATGATTTCACATGGATTTGGTTCGTCACTTTCGGCTGAGAAAAAGAAAGAAGAAATTCTTGTGTCAAAGTCTTCTACTTCAGCTTTACCATGCTTCATAGACCAGGGTTCTCCATCGATCTGTCCACTGAGAGAGATGGACTCCAGTGGATCGTCTTCTCCGCAACCGGAAATGAATATCATCCCAGCAAGCACTGAGCACAAAAAAGACAGTTTTACACCTTTCATGATTGTATTATTTCTTTGAAGATATGGATTATTGACTTAAAATGTCAATTTGTATGTTTTTTTCACGGACCTCTTTCCACCAACAGCATGCGATTGCTCAACAAAATCAAACCTGCCGCTTCGGTGTAGTTGCATGACCGTTGTGATTGAGGTGCCGTACTCAGGACTGGTAATGTACATAGCTGAAAGGGCCTTTTCCCATTCATAGGGGACACCAGTGGAAGGAAGCTGATCATCAGGAGCAATGTCATGATCGATCATGATATCAATAAGTGTCGGGATATCCAGATCAGTTGAGAGCAAGGCATTTTTTAATTTTTGCTTAGCGTGCTCGACCTTCGGCCAGGAGGTGTTCAAAAGACTATTACTGAGCCCGTAGATGCCCGGAGTGATTTTTATAATCTCATGATTGATGTTGTTGTGATAATAAAGCTTATGTCGATCACCTACCAGCAAGTTATAGCCATTGTAGTTTTTTTGAGATTGCTTGACGGAGCTTAAGTACTCTTTTGGACTTAGGTAGGATTTTAGAAAGTCTGTAGTGAGTGCGCCTCTTGATGGTGCATCCGGGATGATATTGCTAAGGTCTCTGTAGTTAGTCAATGCACTCCATCGACCTCCTTTAGCAACCCCCATCCATGTTCCGCCAGCTTCGAGATCTCTACCAGCCAAGATGTTGGGATAGTCTTTCCAGTATTCTGCAGTTGCTGTAGGTCGCTTGTAAAACTCGTCCCTATTAGCCAATACTATTAGTGGATACTCCTCGTGATATTGCCAAGCAAAAGTGATCAGGCACATAGGACGAAAGTACAGAATAAACCATTCTTATCTACCGGATAAATTGGATGTTGATGCCACATACAGCCCTCCTATTTTGATTAGTTTTGATTTATGGAGGGATTAGAAATCAGCCTATTGGTTATTGGTTTGTTGACTGGTGTGGTAATTGGATATTTGGTGGCAAAGCTCACAATAGTCAAAAAGGACGACTCTACTACCGTGAATGAACTCTCGGAGGCGAAGACACAATTGGCTATAGCCCAGGAACAACAACAAAGGCAAGTTGAGCAGATCGCTGCGATGGGAGTAGAGTTGAAAGAAGAACGTGAAAAGTCATTTCAGCTAGGAAACCAAAAGGCTAGTATCACAGCGGAGCATAAGAATCTTGAACAGAAGTTGAAGGAGCAAAAGCAAGAGCTTTCTGAGCTTCAAGCCAAATTCTCGGTAGAGTTCAAAAACCTGGCAAACGAAATATTTGAAGAAAAGAGTAAAAAATTTACCGAGCAGAATAAGTCGAACATTGGTGATCTGCTCAATCCACTGAAAGAACGAATTGAGAAGTTTGAGGAAAAGGTAGAAAAAACAAGTAAGGAGAGCTTGCACTGGAATAGCTCATTGAAAGAGCAAATCACCAATCTTAAAGAGCTGAATATTCAAATCACCAAGGAAGCTGAAAATCTTACCAAGGCTTTGAAAGGTGATAGTAAGAAGCAGGGTAACTGGGGTGAGATGCAACTTGAGACCATCCTTGAGCGAGCAGGTTTGCAAAAGGATGTCCACTACTATAAAGAAAAGAACTTTAAGACTGAAGATGGATCAAATCAGCGTTTGGATTACATCATCAAATTACCAGATGATAAGACGCTGGTCCTTGACTCGAAGGTGTCATTGACAGCCTATTCTAACTATTTTGATACTGATGACGAGATAGAGCAGGGGAGGTTTTTGAAGATGCATTTGGATAGTATCAACGCGCATATCAAGACACTTGGAGAACGCAATTATCAAAACCTCTACGATATCACACAACCGGATTATGTGATGATGTTCGTGGCTAATGAACCGGCGCTCACCATGGCATTGCGAGAGGATATCAACCTGTATGAAAGAGCTCTTGAGAAGAATATTGTATTAGTTTCAACTACCACATTGCTAGCGACCTTGAGAACTATCTCTTATATCTGGAAACAAGACTTACAGAACAAGAATGCACTTGAGATAGCGCGACAGGCCGGAGCTTTATATGATAAGTTTGATGGCTTTACGAGAGACTTGATCAAGGTTGGAGGTAGCCTCAAGCAGACTAAAGACAATTATGATGCTGCTATGAATAAGCTAACTGAGGGAACAGGAAATTTGATCGGTCGTATAGACAAGCTTAAGAAGCTTGGTGCCAAAGCCTCTAAGCAATTGGATCAGAGACTGTTGGATCGTTCATCTGATGGATAAATAGTAGCTATAAACAAGTCTGTTGGATTAACCGTTGAAGCTTGGCAAAGTAGATGCTACTTTTGCGACCCAAAGTGAAGAGCTAGATTTATGGAATTGACGGCTGATAATAAACTCAAGAATATCATAGTAGTAGGGGACCGCCTTTTGGTGAAGCCCAGAAAACCTTCTGAAAAAACTGAAAGTGGATTATTTCTCCCTCCAGGAGTGAAGGAAAAAGAAAAGGTGCAATATGGCTATGTCGTAAAAGCTGGCCCTGGTTATCCTATACCACTTCCTATCGAAAATGACGAACCCTGGAAGGCCGAAGAAGAAAAAGTAAAATATGTGCCGCTTCAAGTACAAGAGGGTGACCTGGCAGTTTTTCTCCAAACTGGTGCTTATGAGATCCAGTATCAGAACGAAAAATACTTTATCGTACCCCAGTCTTCCATTCTGATGGTAGAAAGGGAAGAGGATTTATTTGATTAAATTCACTTATGTCATTTTTCACGCTTAATGTACCAGATACTATCACTCTGACTGATGATCAACTCTTTGAGCTCTGCTCGTCAAACAGAGAGTCAAACATTGAGCGGGACAAACAAGGAAACATCATCATAATGTCACCTGCTGGAGGACAGTCTTCAATCATCAACGCTGCTGTTACAGCCATGTTTTTTAACTGGAACACTAAGGATAAAACTGGAGTAGTATTCGATTTTTCAGGCGGGTTTCTTTTGGAAGACGGTTCGATGAGGCCTGCAGATTTGGCGTGGGTATCCAACTCAAGATGGCATGATTTAAGTCAAGAGAATCAGGAAAAATTTCCTCCTATAGCACCAGATTTCATTATTGAAATAAGGTCAAGAACAGATCAGATTTCTGTGTTAAAGAAGAAAATGAATGAGTGGCTTGAGAATGGCGTGTTACTTGGCTGGTTAATAGATACTATAGACCAAAAGGCCTGGGTCTATAGCAAAAGGCAAGAACTGCGAACGGTTGACTCCTTTGATGACGTTTTGATCGCTAATGAAGTAGTTACAGGTTTTGAACTGAACTTAGCTGCTTTGGTTTAGCATGGCATACTCCTTGGCGAAGTAGCTCAAGATAATACTGGCACCTGCACGCTTAATACTTAATAGCGATTCGAGCATAGCTTTCTCTCCATCTAGCCAACCCTTCTCAGAAGCGGCCTTGATCATTGCATATTCACCACTTACATTATAAGCCGCTATCGGGATTTCATATTCCTCTTTGAGGAGTTTGATTACATCAAGATAGGCCAGGGCTGGTTTGACCATAAGGAAGTCAGCACCTTCATCAAAATCAAGGTCAGCTTCTATGATCGCCTCTCGCTGATTGGCCGGGTCCATTTGATAGGTTTTCTTATCCCCGGCTTTCGGTGCTGAATCCAGCGCATCTCTAAATGGCCCATAGAAAGCGCTGGCGTATTTGGCCGTATATGCCATAATCGAAACATTGGTATAGTCAGCATCGTCGAGCTCTTCTCTGATGTGACCGACACGTCCATCCATCATATCCGATGGTCCTATGATGTCAGCTCCTGCCTCAGCCTGTGCAACTGCCATATCACCAAGCACTTCCAGAGTCTCATCATTGAGTATCTCACCGTCTTGCACGATACCATCATGACCATCACTGCTGTAAGGGTCCATGGCTACATCAGTCATCAGACAAGCTTCTGGCAACTTGTCTTTGATATCGCGGATGGTGGAGAGATATAGACCTTCATGATTGAGGCTCTCAGTTGCCATTTTATCCTTAAGGCCGTCATCTATGGCAGGAAAGAGCGCAAAAGTCTTGATCCCAATGTTGAGGCAATCTTCTATCTCGCCTATCAGCAAATCGCTACTCCACCGGTAGATACCTGGCATAGAGCTCACTTCTATTTTTTGCGATTTGCCTTCAATGATAAACAGCGGGTAGATGAAGTCTTTTTTGGAGAGACGGGTCTCCTCAACCATAGATCTTATAATAGGTGACTTGCGATTTCTTCTGGGCCTTCTCATAAGCTCCAAAGTTAGTGAATCAAGCCTTCTTCACCTTCTCAGAAAGCTTTTCAAAGGTTACTGTCGGACGCTTATCCGAATGATCCTACCGTTCTTTCCAGCTGCCCAGCCAGTAGATCTGTCGGAATCAAGATGGACTGTCCAGTAGTTAGCAGTATCCAGCAGGGTCCATGATCTGCCATGATCAAGAGTGAAGTCAATCCCATTTGGACCACATACGAAAAGCAAGTTTTCCTCATCTACCTTAGAGAGGCTTAAACCATATAATGCTCCTTTGGTGACCGGCTTGGAAACCAGCTCCCACGTCTTACCGAAATCGTTTGTTATAGCGCAGTTGTCTGTGTATTCTTTCATTCTGGTAAGATCACCACCCGTAATAAAGCCCACTCCATCTTCTAAAAAGTCAATTGATGTAATACCAGCTGCCTCACCCGAAACTAAAGGACTGCCCGTAACTTGCCAGCTTTTCCCATAGTCTGAGGAGATCAAGACCCTTGCTTTGCGACCATTCCCTGTGCCTATCCAGGCGTACCCACCTTTTCCGGTAGTGACGCAAGTACCACTAGAAGCGAAACCGCCTTCACCTTCAAGTGCTGTAGGGAGATATTTTGGCAAAACACGTTCCCAGCTTTGTCCCCCGTCCGTAGTTGTCAGGATAAATGGGTAACCATCAAAAGCGTCTCCATAGGCAATGCCTCTCTGCTCATCCCAAAAACCCATACAGTCCAGGAAACCATCCGGGTGTTGCATTTGATAAGTCTGTGACCATGAGTTTCCGCCATCTTCGGTCGAGAAGATTTGAGAGGATGCACCTGATCCGATGCTCATAACCAAAGCCTTTTCATCATCAAAAGCATGGACATCTCTGAACTGCAGAGAGTCTGGGCCTTTCCATAGATTATCTGACCAGTTAGTGCCATCATCTGAGGACTTGATAATTGTGCCTTTTGTTCCACTGATCCATAAGGCTTTCGAAGTTTTGCTTATGGCGATTAAGGTAGCGTCAGTGCCAGCGTCCAATACATTGAATGAGACTTTTGGAGGTGTAGAAGCAACGAAAGCTATTATGAAGGAGATAAGGAGTATTTTCATTTCGTTTATGCTAGTAGTGCTCCAGATGAAGTGCCTGCTTATAGAATTCGCGAATAGAGCCAGGGTTGGTGCCTCGTCGGTACTTTCTGAAGGCCAGCAGATTGATCCATTGCACTTTGAAGTAATTGTTTGAACGGTACTTACGAGCAGAGACCAACACCTCCCCCGGCATAATCGCAAAGTTGGCCACTGACGTGATTCTGGCAAGAATATCAAAATCCTCAAGTACGCAGTAGTACTCATCATAGCCTCCTATCTCGTTGAACAATGCCTGTGTGATATACAATGTCTGATCACCTCCGCGGCACCACATCATCGGAAACCGGGTGAAATAAGCGTTGATCTTGAGTAACCAACTAGACGAGTCAAATTGATAGCGATATACACCCGCTGGATGTGTCTTGAGTTGGTGGAAAATGTCTTTTGCAAAGTTTAACGGTAGCTGTACATCGGCGTGCACGAAGTATAGAATTTCATGGCTGGCGTGTCTGGCACCCAGATTCATTTGAATAGATCTTGAGGCTACCGCACTTTTTAAGAGCCGCACATGGGGGTACCTCAATACTACGCTGAGGGTGTTGTCTTTGCTACCTCCATCTACCACAATGATTTCATAGGTATCTCTATCGGGATGCCTAGTCAAGCAATCCAGTATATGCGCAATATTATCCTCCTCGAAATAGGTAGGGATAATAATGCTTAGCTTCATGCCAGGAATTAGATGAGGTTATTCGCGTATGCGAACTTGATAAGACCTACCAGTGAGCTCGTCTTGGTCTTTCTAAAAATGTTTTTTCGATGCGTTTCGACAGTGCGCTCACTGATGAATAGTGATTCTGCTATGTCCTTATTAGTAAACTCCTTGGCTATCAGCTTAAGAATTTCCCGCTCCCGCTCTGTGAGAAGCCTTTGCTCATCAGACCCATGTAGGCTTTGGATCAGCATCTTGTTGATCTCGTTGCTTAGGAAGGTCTTGCCATTTTTCACGTCATAGAGTGCCTGGACTAGTTCGCTCTCTGAGTCTTTTTTGAGCACATACCCATTGATACCTTCCTTCAATATTTCTTTGACAAGATGGCTCTCATCGTGCATGCTCAAAACGATGATCTTCATGTCCGGATAGAGACGTTTTGCCTTGCGTACAAGGGTCAGACCATCATCGTCAGGTAGGTTGTAGTCAGTGATCAATACATCCGGTTGTCTACTACGGAGAAAGATCAACGTCTCCTCTACGTTAGCTGCTGTGCCCACCACTTCAAAGTCATCGTTCTCTTTGAGTATGGATACTAAGCCATTGAGCAAGATGGCATGATCATCGACGAGGAATACGCTTTTCATATGCTTCTGCGAGGAAGTTCCGAAATTTCTGATAAACTCTGAAACATTCATGTGGGGAATTTAGATCATGAATAACGTGATGCTTATCCCCCATATGACGTAATTCGCTATCCGTGGATTACGGTATCTGGCTCATAGGTAATACTACTTACTGGCAGATTCAATACAAACGTGGTGCCGCGCCTCTCTGGGGAAGAGTCGTACTCGAAATGCCCATTGATGAAGTTGGATCGCGTCTGAAGGTTTTTCCAACCATTGCCCTTACCTTCTTGCATGATCTTGGGATTGAATCCCATACCATCGTCTTCAATCATTAGCGTAATTTCTTCATCATCATGAGTCAGCTGGATAGTAATCTGTCTGGCATCAGCGTATTTCAATATGTTATTGACCACCTCCTGCGTAATCCGATAAATAGAGATCTCCTGAATGTCCTCGAGGCGATCTTCCAGGCCATAGATCAACACTTCGGCTCTGACCTTGCCTGCTATATTTAGCCTATCGGCAAATTCTTTAAGTGCCGCCGGAAGCCCTCTTTTGACCAGTGTTTGTGGCATGATGTTGAAACAGACATTACGAAGCTCTTCATACATGTCGTCTATGATCTTCACGGAGTTTTCATAAAGTTCTTGACGTGATTTAAGAGTGACATTTTCGTCACCCATTTTGTCAAGACTGGAAAGATTGATCTTGAGAATAGAGATTAGCTGTCCAAATCCATCATGTATATCTGCGGCAAATCGCTTACGCTCATTTTCTTGAGAAGAGATGACAGCTGTCATTTGGTCTCGTTCGCGCTGAGCTTTTAGTTCTTCCCGCATTTTGGCACGCTTCAACCTCTCATTTCTCCAAAATAACAGACCTACTCCAATCACCAGTACTATAACAAGTCCTGACCCTGCCAGCAAGATCCTGTTCCTCTCTATGATCAGGTCCTGCTCTCTGATAGTTGCTTCCTGTATATTTATTTGTTGTTCCTTTTGAGCAGTTTCATATTTTGTTTCAAGCTCGATGATTGCACGGGTTTTATCTTTTTCAAAAAGACTGTCCTGACCAATTGTGGAGGTTAGTAGTTGATCGTACGCGCTTGAATAATTTCCGAGCGCTGCAAGACTTGCAGCCATAATTTTCAACGCTCGGACTTTAAACTCTGGGTTATTGGCTATGTCCGAGTATTCTATAGCTTTTTCTGCTGTCGCTATACTTAAATCACGCTTACCCTGACGGGCTTGATTATTTGCAAGGTTGGTGTAGGTACTTGCCAGCTCATAATTATTATCATGTGTAAAATGAAGCCTAAGTGCTTCTTGATAGAGAGCTTCTGCAGCCACATAGTCCCGAAGGCTATCCATTGCGATAGCCATATTATGGATTGGATAGGGCACATATCTTCCATATCCCAAATCCTCATATCCTGATTTTGATTCTTCAGAGTAGACTATCGACTCTTGATACTTACCTAGCTGGATGTAGAGTGATCCTACATTTCCGGTAGTAACTGCTATGCCAAAATCTGAACTTTGCTCACGGTAGATGCCCAATGCTCGCTGATAGTGCTCAAGGGCCTTATCAAACTGTTTCTGTTTTTTAAGTACTATGCCGATGTTGCTGTAGACCATTGCCAGCTTAAAGGGATCATGATCTTCGGTATTGAAGTAAACAATGGCCTCATGATAGTGGTGAAGCGACTTTTCATGCTGCCCTAATTCATCATAGACGATTCCCAGATTATTGTATGTAGTCCCAATTGAGGTAGAATCAGCGGAACTCAATTTGAGGCTAAGAGCCCTGTTGTGGAGAGTCAATGCAGAATCGAGTTGACCTTTTGCTTCATATACAGTCGCGAGACTATTGAGCGAGGCGGCAGTAGCTAAGTTGTCTTCCAATAGGTTACTTTCCTCAATAGCTCGTTGGGCAAACATCATGGCCGAGTCTAGGTCGATATTCCGATAATACCATGATAGGTCATTTAATGACTGCACCAAGGGCTTACCTTCCTGACTGCCGAAAATGTTTAGAAGAGAGTCTTTTTCAGAAATCTGCCCCGACGATATCAATGTGTCGAGACACAGGCACAGCAGCACGACTAGCTTTTTCATCACATTAGGATTTAGGATAGAATCTAAGGATTTCGTCCGTGTCCACCAATTGGGGTAGACGGGTCAGGTCAATATGTCAGAAGTCTGTTGAAGTATGGGTACATTGAGAATTAAAGCATTCCCTTTTAAGCCTACAGCAGTGTCCAACTCAAGTTCTGCTTTGATGAGGTTGGCACGTGAATTAAGATTTTTCCAGCCATTCCCTTTTCCATGAAGTAAGAGGGACTTATCAAATCCGGTCCCATCATCTTCAATCATCAATGTAATCTCGGATTCATCTTTAGTCAGTTGGATGTTGATTTTAGAAGCATCTGAGTACTTAAGAATATTATTGACCCACTCTTGGGTGATTCGATACAATGAGATCTCTTGAATATCTTTTAACCTTTGTTCCAGGCCGAAAGTATCTACCTCGATGATGACTTTTCCAGTGGTATTGACTCGATCAGCAAATTCCCTGATGCCATTTACTATGCCTTGCTTGATCAAAGTCTCAGGCATAAGGTTGAAGCAAATGGTTTTCAGTTCGCGGTACATTTGATCGAGAACCTCTGCACTATTTTCAAAGACTTCCTGACTATTCGATGCTCCTTTTTCAAGAGACTTTAGATTGAGATTAAGGACCGAGATAAACTGACCGAATCCATCATGTAAATCACGAGCAAATCGTTTGCGTTCTTGTTCCTGAGAAGCCAGGGCCGACTCTATTTGAGCTTCTTTAAGTTGTAGTTCGGCTGACTGCAAGAGTAGCTCTTGTTGTTTTTTCGTTCTGCTCCTGTTGAGTAAAGCAACGATCACAACCAGTATGATCACTACAATGAGGCTAACAATAAGTATAAGATTAATGTGCAATTGTGCAGCCTGTTCCGCTATTTGTGCTCCTTGAAGAGTAATTTGCTGTTCCTTTTTCTCTGTTTCATATTTAGTCTGTAGTTCGTTGACTGCCGCTATTCTTTCATTATTGAAAATAGTGTCCCTGTAAGACATATAGTTGATATGATAGTCTAAGGCTTTCTGATAATCAGCTTTCAACTCGTACAGTCTGTAAAGATTGAAATAAGCATTTTCAATGTCGTGAACTGACTCTGCCAGCTTGCTGTAGTAAATGCCACTGTCAAGATAGACTTGTGCTCTTTTGAATAGTCCGCCTTCCAAAGCAATCTCACCGAGAGTGATCATTACCGCTCCAATGGCTTGATTATCTCCAATAGATCTATCAATTGCTAATGATTGTTCGATGTACCATAGCGCACTGTCATAATCTTCACGGAACTGTTTGACAGAGCCAATATTGAATAGAGATTCTGACTCACCTCTTCGGTTTCCGAGCCGCTCCTCTATGACAAGAGATTTTTTGAAATTAACTTCCGATGACTCAAGATCACCTTGGTTAGCATACACTATCGCAATGTTGTTGAGAGCTTCTGATTGGCCCTTTAGATTGTCATATGAGATGTGCATTTCATAAGATTTCTGATAATACTCCAAGGCAGAAGGATAGTCTTCCAGGTACATTGAGATCACGCCCAGGTTATTATATGCAGTAGCAACCTGGTCAGGCTCACCTATGCGCTCATATATTTCTAGCGACTGAAGCGCTAATGCAGTGGCTTCTTCGTAATCACCCAGATACCTCAGACAGACTGCCTTATTCAGGTATGCGGATGCATTAACTAACTCAAAATCATATGCCAGTGCGCTATCTGCATATATGACCCCATTTTTGAATTCTCCTTTTAGGCGATGAATGACACTTAGTAGACTTAAAGTATTTGCCTCAATACTATCTACCGGCTCAGAAGCTAAGATGCTCATTGCGATGAGCTCTGCTGAATCAGGGTAACTGAAAGCCAAGGTTTTAACCCTGCGTAAGCTATCAAAATCTATCTGTGCGCTAATGTTAAACAATACAAGGCACAGTAAAACTGTAAATATGTATTTCATCATCGTTGAGTTCATTCAGATAGTTGTTAACTCTTGCTCGACCGAAACCGGAATATTCAATATCAGGGCATTCCCTTTGATTCCCTCAGTTGTGTCAATCTCTAATTCACCATTGATCAAGTTGGTTCTTGAATTAAGGTTTTTCCAGCCGTTTCCTTTACCGTTTATTAAGAGTGACTTGTCAAAGCCAATGCCATCGTCTTCGATCATTAGTGTGATCTCAGATTCATCACGTGTCAATTGGATGTCAATTCTAGTGGCGCTTGAGTACTTCACAATATTGTTCACCCACTCCTGTGTGATCCTATAGATTGATATCTCTTGTAGATCTTTCAGCCTTTCATCAATACCAAAAGCATCCACTCTGACAACTACTTCTCCTGTGGTGTTAATCCTATCGGCAAATTCCTTAATGCCATTTACGACTCCTTGTTTGATCAATGTTTCCGGCATCAGATTGAAACAGATGGTTTTAAGCTCCCTATACATGTGTTCGAGTACTACGGCGCTGTTTTCGAAGACCTCTTCTTTGTTGGCAGTTCCTTTTTCGAGTGATTTCAGGTTAAGGTTGAGTACTGATATGAATTGTCCAAAGCCGTCGTGAAGGTCCCTCGCAAAACGTTTCCTTTCTTGTTCTTGCGAGGATAATGCAGACTCAATCTGGGTTTCTTTCAGCTTCAATTCGGTTGCTTTCAGTAGCAACTCCTGTTGCTTCTTAATGCGGCTTCTATTGAGAAGTGCTGTCGCGATGACAAGAACTACGACAGCCACAAGCCCAACAATAAAGATCAAATTAAGTCTTAGTTGTGCGGCCTGTTCAGCAATTCGAGCTTCTTGCAACTCAATTTGCTGTTCTTTTTTCTCCGTTTCGTATTGGGTTCTCACTTCTGAAATAACTCTTGAACGATCAATATTGAACAGAGAATCCTTTAAAAATTGAGCCTCTGCTTGAACCATATAAGCCTGTTGAAAATCGTTGAGTTCGAAGTGACACTTTGCTATGTATTGAATGGCTAGAAGCTCTAAGTCTGGATAGTGAAAGTTATGTGCTTTTTCAGCACACTTAACGAATGTTTCAAGAGCCACGATATAGTTTCCGCTGCTGAAGTAGTATTCGCCTAATGCATATATAGTCTCAAGAATGCCTTGATTGTCGCTTATGGCTTCACGTATTTGCATTGATTTATCAAAAAATTGCAATGCTGCTTCTGAGTTTCCTTCTTCGTATTCAATATTTGCCAAATCAAGGTATACATAGCCCAAACCTACACTGTCCTTTTGCTCTTTTCTGATATCGTAGCACTTAAGATAGTAGAGTTTAGCAGAGTCATATTGCTCTTGTAGTTTGTAAAATGTTCCGCGCATACCGTAGGATGTTCCGAGGGTTCGAACATCACCACTCATAGCACTCCATTTAGCAGCACTATCCAAGTAGGACATACCGACTTGTGGGCCATAGAGTTTACGATAGTAGTTAGCCATTTCGTTGGCCAGTTGGCCAAGCCCCTGATAATTGTTGAGCGAGTCGAAAAGTTTATAAGATTGCAGGTATGCTGCTAGAGCAGGTTCATATTCTCCTCTTAGATACAATATGATCCCGAGGTTCTTTTGGGCCAAAGCTTCTTCATTTTTCCAACCATTTTCTTTGGCAATCTTAATAGCCTCCAAAACCAAAGTCTTTGATTGATTGAAATCTGCACTGTAGATTTCGTAGAAATGGGTGTTGATAGAATCTACTTTGGATTTGTTCCCTTGGGCAACTGCGAGCATGGGGAACAGCAAGAGAATGATCCAGGCTTTCATCTAATAAATTTATAGACTTTTCAGGGCTGATCGTCCATTCTCATAGGAGAACCATGATCAACATACTGATTAACACGGGAATTGAATCTCAGCTCAACCGGTTAATTCTCGATTTCCGCCTCTTGGACTGCCATTTGTTTCTCCTTCTGAGATACTTCGCATTTTATCTACGACTCAGTGACGATTGTTGTCATTTCCTCTGAGGTGAGACCACCTGCATTGCCCTGCCATTATTATACCTGATTTGTGTGATGCCCGCTTTTCTGTAGATGCAAACCTTCATGATCAACACTCTGACTTTAGATTTAGTCAATTACTCATGTCTATTCCTGCTTCAACACCGTAGCAGGATTAACTCGTATCAGCTTGATGGTGTACCCAAGGGTGGTCAGAAAAACGGAGGTTATTACAATGATAAGAGGGACAACAAAGTGTAATGGGCCCAGTGTGATATGATTCGCATAGTTGTCCAGCCATTGAGATGACAGTATGGTAGCAGCCGGTATGGCGATCACAAAGGAGATGGCACTTAACACCAGATACTCTCTGTTCAACAAAACAAACAGCTGGAGGTCATGGGCGCCTAAGACCTTCCTGACACTCACCTCCTTCATACGCTGACTGACGATATAGGAAGAAAGACCTACCAGGCCGAGTATGGCAATAGCGAGTGCTACTATCGAGAACATCGAAAACAGGTCTCGGAACTGTTCTTCACCATTGTATTGGTCCATAAAAACGTTTTCCATGACACGACCCGTAAAAGGTGAGTCAGGGAAGAAATGCTCGAAGAGAGATTGTACCTGTTGCTCTATCGCAGAGGTGTTTGAAGCACTCGTACGTAGAGAGATATAGTTGCCGGCATAAGCTGTGTCTAATGTGAAACTAATAGGCTCAACAGCTTGCTGTACACCCAGTTGATAAAAATCCTCTACTACTCCTATGATCTTATGCTCTATGCCTGCAAATATGACAGGTTGTTGAAGTGCCAGCTCGGGGGACTCAAACCCGAGCTCCTCGGTAGTCTTTTTATTCACGATCAAGGTGGTGCCATCAATATCCTGGCCTGAGTGAAAGGACCTACCGGCAATTAACTCAATATCGTAAAAATCAAAATACTCCTCGTCGATGGATGAGCGATGTACAAAGAGACCGGCCTCTTCTCCATTCCGCGCTTCTGTTGAAACTCTAAAACCATTACGAATTCCGGGTACGATGCTTGATATGCTGAGCTCTTCTATCCCTGGAAGGAGTTTCAGTTCATTTTGAAAAGCACTCATACGAGACCTGTAAGTGGAACTACTAGCTGCACTGGAGTGACCAGTGATCAACAGTGTGCGGTCAATATTGGCCCCCAGGTCAGCACTGAGCATAAATGACATTTGATGCTGAACCGTGAATAAAGCAGATACCAAAAAAATGGTGCAGGAGAACTGAACAATTACTAAGATTCTTCTTAATGTAGTCCCACGCCTGGAGTGCTTTAGCTTACCTCTCAGTGTATCTTGGAGGCTGAAGTTGGACAGGCTGATAGCTGGATACAAACCTGAAAGTATTGACCCCACTACTACCATAGCGAAGAGAGACGTCATCAGACCATAGTTCTGGTACAAATTCCCAAAGAATGGGATAGCTACAACTCCTTCAATATAAGGCCCTAGAATAAATAACAGCCCAATGGCTAGAGCAAAGCCTCCTGTATTGAGTAAGAGGGACTCCATCAAAAATTGAAGTTGGAGCTGACGCTTATCAGAACCAAGTACCTTTCTGACACCGACTTCTTTTGCTCTTGTCATTGCTCGAGCTGTAGAAATATTGATGTGGTTGGTCCATGCCAATAACAGAATAAAAAAACCAATCGCCGCAAACAGCTGAAGTATAGCAACGTCGTTGTTAGGTTTGAGTTCAGATTGAACGCCTGGCGTAATATGAATTGCTTTAATAGGTTGAAGCCAAACACTATGTTTCTGATTAAGCGCCGCATTGTATGGCTCTCGAAACCGTGAAATGATCGAATTGATTTTTTGTTCTACCAGGTCTTTGCTATCGCCTTCTCCGATCTCTATATAGGTAGGATATCCAAACCACCGCCAGACCAGGTCACTATATTGTATATTACCAAAGAAATTACCATTTCTTGCAATTGTCAGTAGTTGACTGAGAGGGAAGATAAAATCAGCCCTGAGATGCGAGTTTTCAGGTATGTCTTGATAAATCGCTCCTATAGATACATTGAGTGATAGCCCAAACAGGTTTTGAATTTCAACTTGCTTTCCAATGATGTCTTGACTACTACCGAAAAAAGTCGTCGCGGTTGTTTCTGAGATCGCAACGAAGTTGGGTTTGTTGAGGTCGTCAATCTGTCCCGAGAGTATGTTGAAATCAAACACGTCAAAAAAATCTGAATTCGTTGCAATCATATCCTGGTTCGTAAATATGTTGTCATCGACACGTATGGATGCATCGATATTCAGGAAATGAGTAGATGTTCTGATTTCCGGTACCTCTGCGATTGCTTCTTTAACCGCCAGGTAAGTAGTAGCGTTTTCAGTTATTGATGTAGCATTTTCGAAGGTGTGGGTAAGGCGATATTTTCTATCTGCATTGCGATGAAATGAATCGTATGACCTTTCAAATAGGGTGTATTGAAAGATAGCGGTAGCTGCGGCAAAGCCAATAATAAGGCCTAGTAACGATATACCCGTGTGGAGTTTGTTACGCTTAAGATTTCTAATTGAGGAGACGAATGTATTTTGCCAAAGACTCATTGCATTTGAATTAGGAGTGGAAGAAATTTTGTGAAGGCCCTGATAGCGTACATACCCAGAAGCCGAAAGAACGAAAAGCCAGTTGGCTTTTAAGTGAGATTTTGTTGAATTGCGATGAAAGTCCTCAAGTAGATCTCCATAAATCTCATCGAATAAACGATGGTCTAACCTTTTTTCGAGCCATCGTACAATCCACCTTGGGGGTGATTTCATGTAAGTGCTATATTGAAGGACAAGCTCGGAATCGTATTCCAAAGATTGTTGCGCTGGTCCCGCGCAACTCTAATGGCCTCACGTCCGGCGGAAGAAATGTTAAAAATCAGCTTTGGTCTGCCACCTCGCTCGGCTGCCGATGAGTTGTCATATCGAGATGTGAGATAACCTTTGTCTTCCAATCGATGGATGGTAGCATGTACAGTACTGATACTTACGGATCGCGCACACCTTTCTTTGATAAAATCCCTTATAGCCAAACCATAGGCCTGTTCTGCCAGATTAGCTACGGAAAGCAATATCAATTCTTCAAGTTCACCCAGATTTGTGCCTTTCATATTAACTCATACGCCATTCATTGATGGTTGTTTCGATTTTGCCAAAAAACTAATCAGCGCTATAAGTCTGAGGATTGCATAGTGTCGATTAGATACTGGTTTGAGTTTGCTTTGTTAACGGGCCTTTAGAGTCTTATCAAGTGATCTTTGGCAAACACTCGGATGTTTTTCCTGAGGTTTTCGATCACCTGGCTCACTTGCAATTCTGTATCCTCCATTGCTTCACAACTCTCATAGAGGTTTTGGATAAATCCTCTTAATGCGATATTGACAGTTCGTGACTTTTCAAGGTCTGCTTGGGCTAAAAACAGAGCCTCTTTTAAATCTTCCAGCTCTAACCTGAGACTTTCAGTTTCTCTATCACCGGATTCCATCGTATGACTACCTGATAAAATTGATTGTACCAGGATACTGATAGAGTTCACCTTGATCGGCTTTGATTGTAGCTACAATTACGCAAACCAGATTGGTCACGACAAGAAGGATGACCAATGGTACCCCAATCAAAATAAAGGCTAACAGTACGGCGGGGATCATATAAATAGCCATGGAGATTTGAAAATTGAGTGAGGCCTTAGCATGTCGTGCTATTTCCTCACTCTCATCTTTTTTTGACAAATAGATCACGAGAGGCACGATAAACGTGCCAAATGCTACAACATAGCCTAACAGCGTGCCTAAGTGCGCCAGTATGATCCATTGTCTATTAGTCATCAGGCCTCAACTGCTTCGTATTCCGCAATAGTGCGTTCTATGATGTCACAGCATTCGTGAAGTTGCTCTTCAGTCATGACGAGAGGAGGCGCAAAGCGAATGATATTACCATGGGTGGGCTTAGCAAGAAGGCCATTGTCTTTAAGTGCAACGCATATGTCCCAGGCAGTTGAGCTGTCAGGATGATCATTGATGACTACAGCATTCAAAAGGCCTCTACCCCTTACCAGAGTTACCATTTCTGATTTTTCTGCAAAGGCAGCCATTCGATCTCTGAATATCTTTCCTAGCTTCCTGGCATTCTGAGTCAGATGTTCATCGTCGATTACTCTCAATGCCGCCAGAGCCACTTCGCAGGCAAGAGGATTGCCTCCGAATGTAGAACCGTGTGTGCCGGGAGTGATAACACTCATGACCTCATTGTCTGCAAGGACCGCTGAAACTGGATATACTCCTCCGGATATTGCTTTGCCAAGTATCAGCATATCGGGCTTGGTGTAAGTCGACTGTCGCTCGCAGTGATGCTCACAAGTACAGTTACCACAAACCGCCAGGAAACTCCCTGTTCTACCAATACCGGTTTGAATTTCATCAGCGATGAATAATGCATTGTGTTTTTTACATAACTCACCAACGGCTGGGATAAAATCGTCATTGGGGACATTAACCCCCGCTTCACCCTGGATAGGCTCAACAAGCACGCCAACCACATTAGGACGTTTTAGAGCACGCTCCAATTCCTCAACGTCGTTGTAAGGGATCTTCACAAAACCATGTGTAAATGGCCCGAAGTTCTTACGAGCCCCAGCGTCACTACTAAAAGAGATAATAGTGGTAGTCCTACCGTGAAAGTTTTGATCAAATACAATGATCTCTCCTTCATTTTCGGGTACCCCCTTCTTTTCGTAACCCCACTTTCGACATATCTTGATGGCTGTTTCCACACCTTCAGCTCCGGTATTCATAGGTAGTACCTTATGAAAGCCAAAGTACTCGGTAACGTACTTTTCATAACTGCCTAGCGCATCGTTATAGAAAGCACGGGAGGTGAGCGTCAGTGTATCAGCCTGCTCCTTGAGTGCACCCACAATCCGGGGATGGCAGTGACCCTGATTCACAGCCGAATAGGCTGACAGGAAATCAAAATATTTTTTTCCTTCAACATCCCATACAAAAACTCCCTCACCTTTGGAGAGTACTACAGGTAGGGGATGGTAGTTGTGAGCACCATATTTGTCCTCCAACTGCATCGCTTCCTTACTTGTTGCTACGTTGTGAATCATGTCTATTCCGTTTAAAGTGGGTTTCTATAAAAACAAGGCTCAAAATTAGCGAAATCGCCCTGAATTTAAAATTTTAGGCGATTTCTGAACAATTTCCACTACCCCTTGTTGTAGCGATCAGATAAGAAAATGGCAGGCAAAATTACAAAATTGGGGTATCGAGGATTGGCTCAAGATGAGTACTATTACAATGAACAAGGCTTCCTAGTTTTTACTGCTAAGTACCATCTGAGAAGAGGGTATTGCTGCAAGTCCGGATGCAAGCACTGTCCTTACGGTATACATGACCAAAAAAAGTCATCTAATTAATAGCCGCCTTTTTGCAAATCAGGCTGTAATTGCGATATTTGCAGTCCGTTTCAAAAAATCAACAGAAATGTCTAAGGTTTGTCAGGTAACAGGTAAGCGTCCGCGCGTTGGAAATAACGTTTCCCACGCCAATAATAAGACGAAAAGAAAGTTCTATCCGAACCTTCACACTAAGAGATTCTACATCCCGGAAGAAGATCGTTGGGTGACTTTGAAAGTGTCTACCACTGCACTTCGTACTATCAATAAGAATGGTATCACAGCTGTATTAAAAAAAGCAGCTAAGTCCGGTAACGTAATAGTATAAGAGTATAAATAATACCAAGCGATGGCTAAGAAAGGTAACAGAGTACAGGTAATCCTAGAGTGCACAGAGCACAAAGAGACAGGCATGCCTGGTACATCGAGATACATCACGACTAAAAACAGAAAGAATACTACTGAGAGACTAGAGCTGAAGAAGTATAACCCTGTATTGAAAAAGGTAACTGTTCATAAAGAAATTAAGTAACCATGGCTAAGAAAGTAGTAGCAACCCTGAAGCAGAAAGGTGGTATCAAGTATGCCAAAGTTATCAAGGCAGTGAAGTCTGATAAGACTGGCGCTTATACCTTCAGAGAAGAGATGGTAACTGAAGATCAGGTGAAGGCAGTATTGTCTAAGTAATCATCATCTTCGATCGTAAGAAATAGTAAAAGTCCCTTTTTGGGACTTTTTTTGTTAAACCACCTTAAGACCAAATAGCATGGCTTTATTCGGTATATTCTCCAAAGAGAAAAAAGAATCTCTCGACAAGGGACTCGAAAAGTCTAAGCAGAGCTTCTTCGGCAAACTCTCAAAGGCTGTAGTCGGTAAGTCTAAGGTGGATGACGAGGTGCTCGATGAGCTCGAAGAAGTGCTCATTACTTCTGATGTAGGTATTGATACCACTCTTAAGATCATTGAGCGTATTGAAGAGAGAGTAGCCAAAGACAAGTACCTGGGCACAGATGAGCTTGATCAGATACTACGAGATGAGATAGCTGAGCTCCTATCGGAAAACAATACAGTAGATCTTAAGGATTTCGAGATCCCTGAAGGTAAGAAACCATACGTTCTGTTGGTAGTCGGAGTAAATGGGGTAGGTAAGACTACCACCATTGGAAAGCTGTCGGCACAATATAAAGCAGCAGGCAAAAAAGTGGTCCTTGGTGCTGCTGATACCTTTAGAGCGGCAGCTGTTGACCAGTTGATCCTGTGGGGAGAACGTGTAGGTGTGCCGGTGGTCTCCCATGGCATGAACACAGATCCTGCAAGTGTAGCATTCGATGCGGTGAAAAGAGGAGTGGAGGATAATGCAGATGTAGTCATCATTGATACAGCTGGACGACTTCATACAAAGGTCAACTTGATGAATGAGCTCACCAAGATCAAAAGGGTAGTTCAGAAATTCATTGAAGATGCTCCACATGATGTAATGCTCGTGCTTGATGGCTCCACAGGTCAGAATGCCTTTGTACAGGCACAAGAGTTTACCAAGGCTACCCAAGTCACTTCGCTTGCTATTACAAAGCTTGATGGGACAGCAAAAGGAGGAGTTGTGATCGGTATTTCTGACCAATTCAAAATTCCTGTTAAGTACATCGGCGTAGGAGAAAAGGTGGATGATCTCCAGGTCTTCAACAAGAGAGAGTTTGTAGATTCTTTCTTTAAGCGAGCCTAACTAAACACCCTGATTCATTTCTTAGATCATTCTGTAAATGTGCTAGCAGAACACTGTATTATTCTGTTAATTTATATAAATAATCTAATGTTGTATATATAATGTAATACTTTGTATTATTAATGTATAACTCTGATAATCAGATGTATATGTAGATTTTTCTCAGGCCTCTTCTTACTGGCTAGCATTGTTGAAATCATTTTCAAACAAACAATAATGCTATGTCAAGAAATATTAAACCACTTGTTCTAGGCCTGCTCATTACATTCATCCTTAATGGCCTGTTTGCCTACGTTTCTACTGCGTTATCAGTAGGTGCGGAAGACCTTCAAACAGAGCAATCAGAAAGGAGGTCCGAATGAGTTATCTTAGAAAAGCATACAAGGTGCTCATATTGGGGCTTTGTTTCCAAGTAGCTTTTTTATCAGGATGTTCGTGTGTCGTACCCAAGGGAAAGTCCTATACCTATAAGATGAAACACAAAAGAATGGCTTATCAGGCAATGAAAAAGCAGAAAGCCGTCAACCCATCGAAGTATGATCCGACAAGACGAACGGCTTATGACGTTTGGCTGGTAGCCTACCACTGGTTGACACCTAATCTTCCTGGTAAGGACTGACTAGTCCAACGTTTTTGTTCAGGGTGTAAGGCGTTGATTGCTGGTCAATGTCTTATGCTTTTTTGCCTGACCAGAAAATTGAAAAGAGAAGCCTTTTCAATGCCCAACTTCTTTTTGATCCTATATTTCTTAACACTAACCGAAGCTGACTCTATACCAAATACTTCTGCTATTTGCTGATTATCAAGATTCATGGTAACGAGATTGCAAAGCTTAAGCTCAGAAGATGTAAGGTCGGGCGCAAGTGATAAAAGTCTCTCCACCTGAAGAGTATTCGTGTGATCAATACAAACCAACATCTTGTCCATATTATTTTCATATAGATAAAAATTATCTAAAAGCCTCTCTACCACCGTGATCAGCTGTCTACCCTGGCTACTGAGTTGATCTCTGTTGATCTTGGTAAGCATATCTTTTAAGTTTTTTAAAACCTTAGTTTTTCGCTCATCGGACAATAGTATTCTTAGTATCCGATCTTCTACGTCCGGATTGTAGCTGGTTGAAATCGTCATGACTTAATTAATTGTGGTTAATAATAATCTTGTGAACTGAAGGCTCGGAGGCCTCATTTAAACTCTGAAGTCTGAGTAAATACATTCCATCGGGGAGCGCGGTAACGTCAATTGTTCTTCCATTCAATATTCCCCTCATTTTTACCTGCCCTTGAAGGTCGTATATTGCTACGTCTAGAGCATCGTCAAAATCATTAGAAGGTAGTACGAGGTGTACCTCGTTATTGGCTGGTATGGGATAAAGGTTAATAGCCAATGCTGATATGTCATCAAAAAGTGTTGCGACAACCTCACTACTTTCCTTTTGCCCATCAAAGTCTAATTGTAATAACTTATAGTAATTGATCCCTTGTGATGGGTGGTCGTGAATGACTTGATAATGGTGCTGTTGGATGGATGTACCTTGCCCATCTACTTTATCAACAACCTCGTAGCTGAAACCATCGAGAGAGTGCAATACGTGGAATTCTTCATTGCCAAGTTCAGTGGCCGTCATCCATTCTATCATAATTGATTGATCTTTCTGATATGCCTCCAACGCCACCAGCTCTACAGGTAGGGGACTGTCATTATTGTTGAGGGTACCAATGGTATAATAACCATCATTAACAAGGGCGACATTGTCCAGGAATATCTGATCATTGGAATAGGAGCTGGCAACTGCCTCCACCGACCAATCTGAACTATTGTCAGCGCGGTATATCAATACGTAGTTTGAGGCATCACTTGCAGGTAGTTCAACTTCTAACTCCGAGAGATCAAAAAGTATGTCTACCACAATGTTGGTTGATGTAGTGATGTCAAAATACCAATCGCGATTTGACCGCTCTTTGATATGGTTGGGTAAGTTGGGGTCTGATCCATTAGCAGTATTAGTAACAGTATTATGACCTAGCATAAGGTATTCCCCGTTGGCGAAAGTATTTGCTATAACAATCTGTAAGCCAGCGGAAGTGGCTACAATATTAGAACCATCTGCCTCAGTACCTATACCAGCTACATCTTCATCATAGTCTCCGTTCAAGGCATCATCTCCTGCATATATGTCCTTGGAAGATGGTAGAGCCAGGTCGTATTTAGCAGATAGATAATTGTGCATTATGGTGTCCTCCGCACTATTCAGTTTTCTATCAAAGAAGATGATCTCAGCAATTTCTCCATCTAAGAAATTATTCTCGTCATTAGGCCATTTCCCAATACTGAAAGCGGTGTTGGTTGATAAGGCACTAGTATAGTCCGTAGCAGTCTGTGAGATACCATCCATAGCAAGAGAGTGAATATTCGTGCTGTTATCGATGGTTTGGTAGTAGATATTCCAGTTTTGCCCGGTTATCACCGGACCATATCTTGGCAAATCCGTACCATACCAGCTGTAGTATTCGTCAGGATGATCGGTACCACCAGGTGTGGGTTGTTCGTCTGCACGTCTTCTACTGATACTAAGTGCTTCATTGGCACTTGTACCTGATCCTATTCCTATGAAGTAGTCATTGTCATCGTCATCCTGATTTACGGACCCGAAATACCCTACGGTGATCAATGTGGTGGATGTGGCCACCGGCGAAGTGAGAGTGCCATTGTAAAACCGGCCAGAGGTGTTTGCTGGCGCTTCATCAAAAAGGATAGCATCACGGTTGTTGATGGCCGGTACACTAGCGTCAAATGTAGGGATCTTAGAAAAAGTACCTTGTGTTGCATTATGTCCATAACCTGAGAGATCTTGCCATGTGACCATGAGGTCATTTTCGACGGCATTCATTGCGGAAGCGTCAAACCAGAGTTGTAAGTTGCCGGTCCCGTCAGCCTGATCTACCCCCGCTGGTCCGGTACCCGTGGTGAAAGTCACCTTTTCCAACCCAAAGGGCTGTAAACCTCCGAAAGTAGTGCCCAATGTGTAGTAGCCGTCATTTGTGATATTGACATTTTCAAAGATTACCTGATCTCCCTGCACCATGCTTGCATCAGTCAGCTTTGTCCAGTTGCCAGACTCGGTAGCCCTGTATAGCAGGGTATAGTCAGTGACAATTCCATTGATCGTGTTAAAGAAATCGCCATCAGTGTGATCAAAAGTAATATCAACAGCAGCAGCTGTAGATGCATCTGTAATATCAAAATACCAATAACGGTCCCACCTGGCCGTAAGCGTAGCTGTAACATCTCCTATATCCGATGTATTAATTGAGTTTGAAGCGGTTTCATGTCCGATCAGCAGATAATCACCATTTTCAAAGCCTGACGATTGTGACACGGAAATTCCGGCTGAAGATGTCTGGGATTTGCTTCCATCTGTCTCGGTTCCTATCCCTGTAACATCGCTCTCAAGATTTCCTGTGTACAGATCGCCGGCAATGGCTATAGCGTACTTTTCACTTAGATGGTTTTCTATGATATTGATTTCGACCTGGAGCAGGATTGTATTATACATGATGAATTCTGCTATGTAGCCATCGAGCTGATTATCGAAGGTGGGCGAAAAATCTGTCCATTCTCCCAACTTGATTTGGGAGGAGACACTAGTCAGCGCAGTGACATAGTCGGTAGGAGTGGCCGAGGCACCATTGAGATATACATCATGGAAGGGAGCAGATGTGTCAAATATCTGCCTTGATAAGTAAGGTTGATCTGTTAGTGTCGAGCCAAAACGAGTACTTCCACCATCCCATGAATAGTATTTGTTCTCATTGCCTGCATCATTGCTCCTCCGTCGTGTGAGGCTGAGTTGATTATTAGCTCCACCAGTCTTGCCAACACTATAGACATAGTCATTATTATCACTTGGCTGTGATGCATTATCAAACTTGAAAACGCAGAAAATTGTGGCGGGCGCACCTGTCAGTGTATGTGTACCTTCTAGCTCCTCATCACCACCATCGAATTGCACCACTGGCTTATTGTTGAGGATATTGTTGAGAAGGTTAGGCTTGACGTTAACGTTGGATTGAGAGAGGTTGGAGTTGTAGCCTGATAGATCAGGCCAGGTAGTTACATTGTTGCCATCTGTGATATCCAGGGTAGAAGCATCCAACCAGAGTATCAGGTTGCCTGTGCCATCGGTAGTGCCGACATCCGCTGGCCCGTCTTGGGCACTGACCAGAATGCTCACACCGGCGACTATAGAAAATGTCAATAAAATCTTCATTAAATCCTAGCTGTTGAAGTCCTCAAGGTCGCCAAATCGGCAGAGGTAATAAACCCCCATTTCCGCCAGTTGAGGATATACGATGCTTAGCCGTTATAGGTGATGCTTGACTTGAGGTATAGTATGTACGCTTTATTGGCCTTGAGCTATTTGTCAAGCCATTCCCGAAACTCACGTACCCGTGTACGGGTGATTTTCACTTCGATTTCCTCATTAGAGATCAGGGCAATGGCGCTACCATCGGGGAGGTTGATGATTTTTACGATTGACTCGACAGAGACGATATAGTTACGATTGGCTTTAAAAAAGAGAGAGGGATCAAGCTCTTGCTCTATCTGCGAAAGTGATTTATCGAGTAAGTATTTTTTACCGTTTTTGGCAAAAAGATAAACACCTCGAAACTGTGATTTGAAGTAAAGAACATCATCACTATTGACGAAATAGTATTGGCCGCTCACCTTTGAAATGAACCGCTTTCGGTAGTTGGCTTTCTGAGTAGTATGATTTCTCAACTCACTGAAAGAAATGAGGTATGCCTGGCGCATTGAATCATATTTTTGTAAAGCTTTGGCGAGCTCTTCATAAGTGTAAGGCTTAGTAAGAAAACTCACAGAGAGCTCCTCAAAAGCCCTTTTTATAAATGACTCGAAATGGGTAGTAAAGATGATAGGCGACTTTACCTTCACCTTCTCGAAAAAATCGAATACTACTCCATCGCTGAGCTCGATATCAGATATAACAAGGTCAGGGTGTTTGTGGAGGCTAAACCAATTTTCACATGCTGCTAAAGAGTTAAGTACAGCCAGAATTTCGATGCTAGCGTTGTATTGATGCAAGTGATCAATCAGCTTCTCTTGGGAGTGGACCTCATCTTCTATTATGACAACTGTCATCGAAAGGCTGGTATTTTTGGTACTTTCACTATGAATTTATTTGTTAGGTGCTCAATCTGAAGTGCTTTATTACCCAGTAATCTATATTTTTTGGTGAGCAACTTCAGGCCTTTTTGAGTACTGAAAGGACTACTGCTCTTGGTTTGAGATATATTGTTCTCAACCACAAAATGGTGTTCCTCTTCATGAATACAAATAGTTAACCCATTGGTTATACTGTTGTGCTTGACAGCATTTTCTACGAGCATTTGAAACGTAAATGGTACGACTAGCTGATTCACTTTACTCTTGATGTTTAACTTCAGTTTGACGGACTCTCCAAAACGATGAACCATTAAGTCAAAGTAAGCTTGGAGAATTGCGAGTTCATCTGTTACCGGAACCAAGTCATGTCCGAAACTATGGAGCATTCTTTGGTACAGCGCTCTCAACTGGGTAATAGCTGTTTTGGCCTTGGCCATATCTTGCGCGATGAGATTGCTGAGTATGTTCAGCGAATTATAAAGGAAATGCGGTGAAAGCTGATTTTTGATAAGGTCTATTTGCGATGATAATAGAAGTTTAGACTTTTTATGGTTGTGGTATCTCAAATAGTTCATGCCGCCAAGGAATGCCACAATAATGATGAAGCTAGTAATAAGAACAGTATTAAGACGGCTTTGATAACGTTCTTCCGCCGAGGCTAAGTCTATACGTTGCTCATAGATAAGATCCTCCTTCTCTTGTACTTCATATTGGGTTCTCAGTTCATCAATTTGCTGCTGAAGCTTTAGGCCTTTAATTGAATCACTCACCTCAAGGCGTTTAAGCAGGTTGAGATAAGCATTATTTAAGTCCCCCTTTTTTTCATTAAGCTCAGCCAGTAGACCATACCTCGCTTCCTGGAAAAGCAGATTGTATGTAGATACTTCTTCGTTTGCTGCCTTCAGATCCTGCTCAGCTTCTTCAAGTTTACCCAAGCTCATCTTGCATTCAGCTAACTCTATTTTTCCTGAGTGCAGAAGATCTGGGTAGGGTCCTTTTTTGGCTTTAGTGATTGATTGCTCGATATAAGTTAGTGCTTCTTCATACTGACCAAGACCCATATACATTCGACCAATGCTGCGATAGACAGCACATGTCCGTCTTAGGTTGCCGGATTCCATTGCGAGTGTCAATGCTTTTTGTAAATAGAATTCAGCAGAATCTACAGCTCCGAGCCTCCATAGTGCTGACCCAAGATTACTATAAAGTAATGTCGAAGAAACCAGATCTGTACTGTCAAACCCTGTCTGGAGAGCTTTGAGGTAATACTCCTTAGATTGCTCAAATCTGTCCAATGCAGAATACTGCGACCCTAGATTGACAAACATACGTCCAATATGGTAATCCGCATCAGGGGCTTTTTTAAAGAAGTTTATAGCCTTAAATGTAGCTTCGATGCTCAGTCTAGGCCTTTCCATAGAGGTCAAAAAAGCACCAATGTTGGCATAACTCTTTGCTGTTTCGAGATAGTTAGAGTTTTTCTCATAGTACTCAGCAGCCTTTTGACTTAGCAGAATGGCCGAATCTAGCTGATCATTGTAATGATGGAGTAATCCGAGATTTCTGATCGTCTTTATAGTCAGAGAATCGTGGTATCCCTCAAAATGATGCAAGGCCATATCAAAGTTAGGGCGCGCTTGATCGAGCTGGCCGGCATATACTTGTACCCTACCCATTAGATCGTGTGCAAGGCCAAGATTTCTTTGATCTTGTTGCAGATATGCTAGCCCAAGAATACTGTCAGCATGATCAAGTGCCAGGTTGATATCTTTAAAAATCATCGCATGGCCTTGAGAGACCAGTTCGTCAAACTGAGCAGATTGCTGGGCGAAAATGCGAGCTATGCTCATCTGACAAAGCAAGAGAATGATGATAATGTACTTATGCATAATGCCACTCTATTTTGGGTATTTTGATCAACCGCCTATAGTTCGGCTGCTCAAAAGATATACCTCTGCCACAGACCACTTTGTATTTTTGGTCAATGAATGGAAAGCTTGCTTTGGCCTGAGGGACCTCCCCGACTACCTCCCCGGTAGAGATGTTTTCCACCACAAACGAGTTTTCACTATCGTACAATTTGATATGTTGAGAGGTATCGATCTCTTGAGAGACGATAGCATTTTCAAATAGCATTAAGAATGAAAATGGGACAACAGCGTACTTCTCAATGTTTAAGATATCGCACGTATACTCAAACCGAATTTTGCGGCGCATAGCCATCAAGTCGGTATATGCATGAAGCAGGTCGAGTTCCTCCGACAATGGGATTAGGTCTTCCTTGAAGTTCTCCACCATTTTTTGATATAGGCTACTGAGTTTGTAAACCGCCTGCTCAGCTTCAGCCTGGTCGTGATCCAGTAGATCGCTTACTATATCCAGCGATTCGTAAAGAAACTCGGGCGACATCTGGTTTTTCGCTATATCTACCCGTCCCTTTAGAAGTAAGTTTTTCTTTTTGATATTCTGATACCACAGACGGGCCAGGAGACTAACTGCTATGGTCATGATGAAGCCTATTATTATAACTATACTTCTTAGATCCGACTGATACTTAGCGTTAGCTTCTTCTATCGCCAAGGCTTGTTCTTTAATTGTTTGCTCCTTTTTCTGAGATTCATAATAGGTATTCAGCTGATCAAGCTGATGATTTAGATCTGCATTTTTTAGACTATCACTAATCCTTTCGTACAATCTTAGATGTTTAAGTGCCATCACATCATTCCCTAATTGATGATAAGAATCAGCAAGGTGCTTTTCCTTTATGACCCTGCTTTGTATTTGGAGAGGTGCTCTTATATTGCCGTATGAAGTGAGCAGGTTAAGAGCATTTTGAGGGTTACTGGTTTGAAGTTCAATACCAGCCAAACTATTTAACGTAACGGCCTGGTATTTTACATCTCCGATCCTTTTGGCTATTTGGTACGCCAACTGAACATACTCTCTTGCTTTGGGATAATCTTGCCGGGAGAAATGTATTAATCCGAATTCATGGTAAGACTGTGAAATACTTGAAGAATCTCCTAGCTGCAATCTATACTCGAGGGCAATCTTTTGATAGTAAGCAGCACTGTCCGGCATTCCAAGTTCCCGGAGAGGAATAGACATATTATGATGCCAGATAGCTTTGTCCTCGATACTACCATTCTCACTCAGTGATATAGCCATACTAAAGTACGTAAGGGCCTCATTATACCTTTCCAGATCGACATATATAGAACCGATATTGCTGTTTGTGTTTGCTATGCCAACCCGATCTCCGATAATTTCGAAATAATCAAGGCTCTTGATATAGCTTTGAGAGGCTAGAATAAACTGACCATTGTTTTTATAGAAAACACCCAGGTTAGAGTAAATACGAGCAATTTCCGTAGCGTTTTGAACCTCGAGATAGTACACCAGAACTTCAAGGTGTTTTTCGATGGCAGTCTGCATGTCGCCTCTGAAGTAGGCAACCACTCCAAGGTTTTTTAAAGGACGAACTTTGAGTGAATCCGGATATTCTTCCAGGTAATCGAGCGATTTCAGATAATAATATTCCGCTGAGTCTAATTCACCCTTCCTAAGAGAGACTATCCCTTTCTGATTAGTGACTATTCCGAGTTGGTCTTTTCGGCCATTTTCTATCGCTATTGCTAACGCAGAATCAAGAAAGAGGTCCGTCAATAGGATATCATTATCAAGGTATTCCTTGCTGCTGTTCAAATAGAAATCAAAATCGCCATTTGGCCCAGATGAAAAGGCATGAGCTAGAGAAAAAGCAAAAAAGTAGGTGACAACAAAAAAATGTCTCTTTCGCATTTGAATCAAATTTATGCCTTTCGCATGTTCAAAGGCCTACCGCTCAATAAAGAACAGATCATATGGTCTTAACTTGAGGTTTTGACTACTTTAATTGAGGTTTAAGCCACGCCAGTTGAGGTCAAAAAACTATTAGCATTGATCACTCCATTAAAACAATGCTTAAGTGGAGAGTCCTTAGTCTGGCTCTACTAAATCAGATGGAGAAGTCATTTGTGCTGCTTTTCGTCCGCCACAAATTTTGAATGCCATGCCCTGTATACCATTCATTTTTGCATGGGGATGGCTGTTGAGAGTCATGATTTACAAACAGGTGATGACACATTCAGGTTGGGTTTTAAGGGGGGATATAAATTATAGAACCTGAGCAATCTAAGTTATTAACTTAGCGGCTTAGCTAACAACCATCCATTGGTATGATTGAAGATCTGATTGTACAGGGCGCTAACTTCGTTTGGGGCACTCCATTGCTTATTGTATTGCTGGGAGGAGGCATCTTCTTTGCGATTTATTCCAGGTTTCTGCCATTTAACTATTTCAGACACTCGATTGATATACTCAGAGGTAAGTATGACGAAAAAGAGAGTGCTGGTCAGATCAGCCACTTTGAAGCCCTTTCCGGCCACCTGGCGGCCACCATCGGTATGGGCAATATAAGTGGTGTAGCCGTAGCTATTGCTACGGGAGGCCCGGGAGCTATTTTCTGGATGTGGGTCAGTGCTTTTTTTGGAGTAGCCACCAAGTTTTTTACGTGCTCACTAGCAGTGATGTATCGCGGCAAGGACTCTGAGGGCGTAATGCAAGGAGGACCCATGTATGTGATCAAAGAAGGTCTGGGTAAGAAATACATGCCATTGGCCTATTTTTTCGCAATCACTTGCTTCTTTGGCATGACGCCAATTTTCCAGACCAACCAGATTGTCCAGGTCTTCAATGACGTGGTGATGGAGCCTAATGGATGGCTTGGCCAGGATGCATTTATGAGTAACCTCATTCAGGGTGTGCTGATTGCCATTTTGGTTGCATTGGTGATCTTCGGAGGTATCAAGAGAATTGGAGCCGTTGCTGGTAAGATGGTACCATTTATGGTAATAGTGTATGTGGCAAGTGTACTATACATTATGCTACTTCACTACGATCAGGTATTACCCACCCTGGGTTTGATTATTATTGATGCGTTTACCGCCCAAGCGGCTATGGGTGGTGCTGTAGGGGCCTTGATCATTACAGGAGCAAGACGGGCAGCCTTCTCTAATGAAGCAGGTATTGGTACTGCTCCGATGATGCATGGCGCTGCAAAAACGAATGAGCCTATTCGAGAAGGACTTGTGGCAATGATAGGGCCAGTCGTTGATACGATCATCGTGTGTACTATGACAGGACTGGCGATACTCATCACTGGAGTGTGGCAGGCTACTGAGAGCAACGGTATTACACTTACAGCTCAGGCCTTTGAATCAGCCATGCCTGGATTTGGACCATACATTCTGGTTATCTGCGTTTTAACCTTTGCTTTCACTACGCTATTTGGGCTCGCTTACTATGGCCGAAAGGCATTTGCTTTTATGGTGGGTGTCAAGCGCAGCTACTTATTCAGCTATTGGTACATTGTATTGATTATTATAGGATCGATTTCGAGTTTGGCGGTTGTGGTGAGTTTTGTTGATTTAGTCTATGGGCTTATGGCTTTTCCTACCGTAATATCAGCTGTACTGCTAGCCCCCAAAGTAATGGAGGCCAGTAAAGAGTATTTTAAAAAGATGGACACCAGTGCCTAGTCATTATCCAATCCGGGTACAGGAGGTTTCTGGTCCATGGTCAGAGGAGTTTTGTAGACTCTCCCGTTCTTCATACGCTTAAACTCGACTTTGGCATCTTCTAATATTTGAGGGTCCGTGAATAAATCCAGGCCTGTAGACGCCAGTACTTTTGACGCGACAATGGCACCTTTGACACCAGCATATGTGCCATGACTGGCCACTGTTGCCCAGCTGTGCCACGGTACATCAAGGGGGGCGGTTGTTACGCGTAACCCTGCTGTTGGCACAATATGACTTACATCTGCGGCATCTGTTGAAGGGCCACCCATGCTTTGCAGGTAATCATCTGCCAGGGGTACAATGCTGCCATCAAAACCAACCGTGGGCTTGTCAGCGCTTGCCTGAAGCTTCTTGCCCCAGGACTGCTCTTCTGGAGTGTACTCAGGACCACCGACCAGCTTCAGGTTATTGTACATGACTACTTGCATAGGCCTGTTAAGTAAGTACTCGTAGACTCCTGAGATCAGTGTGACTTTGTGTGTGGTACCGGTAGCTTGCGCTGCACCTGCCGCTATGTTGAGAATGCGATCATAGTTCTTTTCTACAGTAGGACGATCCTTGTCCCTCACGAAGTACCACACCTTGGCATAATCGGGTACTACATTAGGTGCTTCCCCACCGCTTTTTATCACGTAGTGGATACGGCTGGTCGGTTCGACATGTTCACGCATCAGGTTCACCCCAAAGTTCATCATCTCCAATGCATCAAGGGCACTGCGGCCATTCCAGGGATCGCCGGCTGCATGAGCAGATTGTCCGAAAAATTCAACTTCGAAATTGTTGATGGCGATGCTGGAAACATTGCGTACTTCCGTTTTGGTACTGGCATGCCATTCGATTACGGCATCAAGGTCATCAAAGTAGCCGTCACGGGCCATGTACACTTTACCTACACCGATCTCTTCTGCGGGTGTTCCAAAAAGCTTTAGTGTACCCTTGATGCCTTTGGCCTCCATCGTTCGTTTTAAGGCAACAGCCGCTATTGTGGAACCAGGTCCAAAAAGATTATGGCCACAACCATGGCCCGATGTAGTGCCATCTTCTCTGGGCAATTTTTTGGGTACAGCTTCATTGCCTATTCCCGGTAGAGCATCAAACTCTGCGAGTATCCCAATGACAGGCTTGCCCGAGCCATAAGTAGCGACAAAAGCTGTGGGCATATCAGACATTCCCACTTCTAACGAGAAGCCTTCCTTGGACAATGTGGATTGCAAAAGTTGTGAAGATTTTGTTTCGGTAAGCGGAAGCTCTGAATGCTGCCAGATTTGCATGGAAAGCTCTTCGGTGAGGTTGCTCAACTCTTCAGCCTGGTCGATTGCATATTGCTTGTTTTTAGAAACCCTCTGTGCACTTATAGTGGAGGCAAAAGTCAAAAACATTATACTTACGATAACTTGCTTCATTTTTTTGATGAAGAATTTAATGCTTGTCTGGCATTTCTACTCTGGTTATTCTTTAGGCGGTAGTGGAAAGAATGCGCTTGTTTTTCTTTGATATTCGGCGTACTTGTCGTTTTTAGCCAACTTCTTTTCCAGGAGTGTGACACCCGAGACCTTCAATAGCAATACTGTAATCAGCAGAGGGCCGATAATAGTCCATATAGCATCCAAACTTGTGAAAGTGAATAGGAAAAACCCCCACCACAGCAAAGTTTCGCCAAAATAATTAGGGTGTCGAGTGTATCGCCATAATCCCCGGTCCATCACCTTACCCATATTGGATAGATCAGCCTTGAACCTCGAGAGCTGCCAGTCACCACCTACTTCGAAGATGATGCCAATGAGCCACAAGACTAAGCCTACATAGAGCAAGACAGGACTCAGAGGAGTTGGTGAGGCTTGAGTGTTGATCATCATAATAGGGAATGAAATCACCCACATGAGTATTCCTTGTAGCATAAACACTTTGAAAAAAGCATGTAACCTGTGGTGTTTTCCCCAATCCATGCGCATGGATTGGTAGCGATAATCTTCTCCGACTTTGCGGTTGCGTGACCATAGATAAACTGCCAGCCTGATGCCCCAGATCAACACCATAAGATTAGATATCAAATGAAAGATGGTCGGATCATCAAGCATGCCGAAGCTCACTCTACTGATCACTACAAAACCAAGACCCCAGGCTGCATCTACAATGCTATAGTCATCCTTGTACAGTGCTAGCAGATAGCATGCAGTCATGAAAATCAATCCCGCCCCGAGAGAAATGGAAAACACCTCTATTACTGACATGGTGTCAGATGTTTTAAATCGGGATCAAACTTAAAACTTGCAGTCGATGCACCACCGTAGGTAGTTGCTGTTGGCAGAGCGCCTGGGTTGATAGAACCATCTATTGCCTCCATCCCGAGTTCGGACAGAGCTTCATTCTCCCAGTCAATATAACTATCAAGCGTATCGATCATATTAAAATACTGAAGGTCTCCAAAGCCATAGTAACCGTTATTGCGAAGGCACTTCCCAACCAGTTGTCGCTGAGAGGTAACACCTTCTTTGACCCAACTTAAAATCATGCGCTGATGTTCACTGAGGCCATCGGTTGTCCATGGAAAGCGACGAACATGTGCTGCCAAGGCCTCATGGAGGTAGGGTAGCGATGATCGCTGTGAGATGTGCAGAAGTTGATCGTGCTGTTCGGAACAGTAACATTTCCACACCTGCGATGCTTCTTTTTTTTGAGCATTCGTCAGGGTTACTTTTTGCTTAAGCAAAGAATTGTACTCATCGGGAGCACGTTCACCAAGCCCAACTAATCTATCGGAATCGTTGAGACCTGAGCATACAATGGACAGCTTACCATCTGGCCTGTTCTCTGAGAGCCAGTGTATCATAGCCATAAAATTGACCTGACAGAAAAGATCATATTCGTACCAGCAAATGATCTCGTCAAACGGCTGACCTGAATTGAGCACGTTCCAAATGCCCCAGACGATATCATCATATCCACTACTCATGAATGCTTGTGCCGTATAGGTTTGTCTGGTGCTCCGAAAGTCTTCACTGGCTATATCCACGAGGGTGGGTCCTTCAGAAAGTATTTCGTTCCAAACGACAACTTCACCTTTGATACCACTCTTTCTAAAAAGGTCAAGTGTAGCGGTACCATTGAGTATATGCAGGCTGGACATACAGGTCTAAAGATTTGCTTTGTAAGGTACTTCATTTGATGATCTTAGGTTGGCTCAACGATGCTGAGACGGTGATCATCGAAAAATAATTGGGCTGATAACACACCGGTATGAGTTTTCGTATATTTGCACGCTTATAACTAGCTGCAATTTCCATGAGGATTATTATTGCTGGGGCAGGAGATGTAGGTTTTCACCTTGCTAAGTTGTTGGCCTACGAGGAGCAGGATATCGTAATCATCGACCTGGATGCCGAGCGCCTCGCATACACCGCTAACCATCTTGACGTTGGTACCATTCGCGGTAGTGCTACATCATTCAGGGTACTGGAGGAAGCCAAAGTCTCAAAAGCAGACTTGCTAATAGCAGTAACTGAATCAGAAGAAACGAATATCGCGACTTGCATCATAGGTAAAAATCTTGGCGCAATGCGTACGATTGCCCGTATTTCTAATACTGAATACTTGCACCGCAAGGACAAACTTGATCTTAAGGATATAGGCATAGATGAGATCATTTCACCTGAGTCACTGGCGGCAAGAGAGATCAAGCGCCTGCTGAAAGAATCGGCAAGTACTGATTCGTTCGAATTTGACAAGGGTATGCTATCGCTAATGGGAATTACTGTTGAAGAAGAAAGTGAGCTGAACGGCAAGACACTAACGGAAACAGCTTATCTCAACCCTGATCATAACTTCACCACGGTGGCCATTTTGAGAGATCAGAAAACGATAATACCCCATGGTGAAAACAAATTTGAGGTTGGGGACCATGCTTACTTCGTTGCTCAACCTGACGGGGTAGACCATGTGCTGAGCCTTACCGGTAAGAAACGTGTACCCATCAAAAATATAATGATCCTGGGTGGCAGTAAGATTGGCTTCAACACCGCTAAAAACCTCAGCAAGAAGTACAACATCAAGCTGATCGAAAAAGACAAAGAGAAGTGCTTTGAGATGGCCAATATGCTCCCTGATACCCTTATCATCAATGGTGATGGAAGGGATGTAGAGCTCCTATCGGAAGAAGGCATTAAGGATATGGATGCCTTCATTGCTGTGACTGGCAACTCTGAGACGAACATTATCTCCTCCCTTGTAGCCAAGAATCACGGAGTTAACAAGACCATTGCATTGGTAGAAAACATGGACTACATCCACCTGTCACAGAACATAGGTGTGGATACCATGATCAATAAGAAGCTCATTGCCGCTAATTTTATTTTCCGCTATATTCGCAAAGGTGAGGTGCTCAACCTTACTTCAATACACGGAGTTAATGCTGAAATTCTTGAGTTTGAGGTCAAGGAGAAATCCAAAATCCTGGATCAAGAGCTTCAAAACATCAAATTTCCTGAAACCGCAATTGTTGGCGGTATAATCAGAAACGGCAAAGGCTACACCGTGCGTGGCAACTTCATGTTCCAACCTAAGGATAGGGTCGTCGTACTATCAAGACCTGAATGCATCCACAAGGTGGAAAGCTTCTTCAAATGAGATTTAACTATCCAGTCATTGGCAATATCCTGGGCCTCTTGTTGATGCTCAATGGGGCGTTTATGTTCATCTGTATCCCCTTTAGTCTATACTATTCTGAGGGAGATTTCATGGCTATTGCGTTAGCTGGCGGTATTACGATTGCCTTTGGTAGTATGCTCTCTTTTCTTACCAGAAATCCTGCTACCAAAGAGCTCAAGAAAAAAGATGGCTACCTCATTGTAACGGGAGGATGGTTGATCATGTCGTTGTTTGGGATGCTACCGTATCTATTTAGTGGTGCGATCCCATCAGTGGCAGATGCTTTTTTTGAGACCGTTTCTGGTTATAGCACTACAGGAGCTAGCATTCTTACAGATATCGAGTCAGTTCACAAAGGCATACTGTTTTGGCGCAGTTTGACCCAATGGATAGGAGGCATGGGCATCATTGTACTGGCGGTTGCCATCCTGCCCATCCTTGGGATCGGCGGTATGCAGCTTTTTGTGGCAGAAGCACCAGGCATCTCTCCTGACAAGCTTCAACCACGAATCAAGGAGACCGCTAAGCGCCTTTGGTTCATTTACTTAGGCCTGACTTTTGTCGAAACCATGTTGTTATGGTTGGGCGGCATGGGTTTCTATGATGCTATCAATCATGGACTTACCACGATGGCTACCGGAGGATTTAGTACTAAGAATGATAGTATTGCACATTTCTCCTCACCTTTTATCCAGTATGTCATTATTGTATTCATGTTTTTGGCTGGGACGAACTTCACAGTTTCTTATTTCGTGCTCAAAGCGGACTTAAAAAAAGTGTTGAACAATGAAGAACTCAGGTACTATGGAGGTATACTGCTTGGACTGACCGTGGTGATTGGAGGCATGCTGCTCCTATTGGATGTTGGCATGCCTGTCGAGGAGACGATCAGAACCTCACTGTTTCAGGTAGTGTCAGTCATCACAACCACAGGATACATCACTACTGACTATACACAATGGGCCAGTTTTATCACTGTGCTTTTCTTTATCATGATGTTTTTAGGCGCTTCCGCAGGATCCACAGCTGGTGGAGTGAAGTTGGTCAGACATATCATCCTTATTAAAAATTCCTTTCTTGAGCTTAAGCGTCAATTGCATCCTTCAGCTATCATTCCAGTACGATTCAATGGTCAGGCTGTGAGTCGGGACATTACGTTCAACATCCTGGCCTTTATCATGATCTACATTAGTATATTCGCCCTCGGCTCGTTGGTGATGGCAATGCTAGGGGTAGATTTTATGACGGCTATAGGCTCTACTGCTACATGCCTCGGAAACATCGGACCTGGAATCGGCTCGGTTGGACCAGTAGACAACTTTGCTCATATCCCTGAAGCTGGCAAAGTGTTTTTGGCCATTCTAATGTTGATCGGCCGCCTTGAGCTATTTACTGTATTAATGATTTTGACACCTTATTTTTGGAGAAAATATTGATCCATGTCTGTACTGTCCTTTTTTCTGATCTGGAGTCCTGACCCAAACATCTTCCCAGGTCTTGATGTACCGAGATGGTACGGATTCTTTTTTGCGCTAGGCTTTATCATTAGTCAGCAGATCATGTTTTTTGTCTACCGCAAAGAAGGACTCAATGAGAGAGCTGTAGACAAGATAACACTCTACCTGGTGATTGCGGTAGTGGTAGGGGCTCGTTTAGGACACTGCCTTTTCTATGATCCGGCCTACTATTTGTCTAACCCTTTGGAGATATTCAAAGTATGGAAAGGGGGGCTAGCAAGTCACGGTGGGGCGATAGGGATGTTGATCGCACTTTGGTTGTTTGCCAAAGATCAAAAAATCAAATATCTCTGGATACTTGATCGCATTGCGATAGTGACATGCATCACTGGAGCATGTATCCGTATGGGTAACTTTATGAATTCAGAAATATTGGGTGTCCCTACTGACAGCAATTTTGGAGTAGTGTTTTCCAAAAATGTTGAGGACTTGCTAACCTATCGTAGTGGGGATAATGTGGAAGAAGTGACCTTTGAGAGAGGAGGCAGGGCAGAGGCAGAGCAGCCCGGTCATGTACCTATGAAAATCATCATAAAGTACAAACGTGGATTGGCCATTGACGAGATCAAGACAGTAGACTACTATGAGACTAGCGTCAAAAATGCGTTCATCAATTATAAAGAGGCGAATGCCCATGTATATGTCAACCCGGACAAACCGCTCATCGTAGATTTTTATCAATTAAAACGCCATTACTATGCTGAGGTACACACCCTTGGTATCGCCAGGCATCCAGCACAACTTTATGAATCTTTTTACTGCCTGATCATGTTTTTCCTATTTGCACATATCTGGTATCACCATAGGGACAGGATCAATAATGGGTTCATTTTTGGCCTCTTTATGATGATGCTCTGGTCGCTTAGGTTTCTTGATGAATTTGTTAAGGAGAACCAGGAAGCCTGGGAAGCTGATATACCGTTGAATATGGGGCAATGGTTGAGCATCCCTCTCTTCATCGTAGGCTTGATCGTTTTTGTAAGAGCACTGGGGCCGAAGAAGCAATGAGAGAAAGCCTAGTTTTCAACTACGCTGATGTCCGTATTGATTATTCGTGATAGCTCGATAAGTTCACCTTTGTCGAAAAGCTCATCATGTATTCCGATAGGAGTATCTTTATCTTCTGCTTTATAGTTGATATAGTTTTGGAAGACGATACCATTGATAACTTGTCGATCAATGGCCTTTCTGAATCTAGTGCCTCCGCCGTTGACGCTGAATTCATAACCCAGATAGTCCAGGGTAAACTCATCTCTGTGGATCCAGTAGACATAGATATCATCAAAGTCATCCCCACCTCCTTCTTGTTTGAAAGTGATCTGAATTTTATGATAGGGTTGCCCATCAACTGTTGTTTCACCAAGATAACTCTTCATCACGGCCGGATCGTTGAGACCGAAGGGTAGCTGCGTGAAATAAAGCACAGAGTTGACTGAGTTGCCTAATCTGCCTTGCCATTCTTCATTGAGCTCCTGAAGTTCACCATTTCTGTATCTAGTAAAGGAAGTACTGTTTACAAGTGTGTCTTGAACATGACCCAGACTGTCGTGATCATATGTACGGGTATAGATGTATTGATCGTCGGTCCGGACTACAGAGTAATGACGCTTACGGAAATCAAATTCTACTGTACGCCCTGTGAACCTATTACCACCGTGCACAATGATGGCATTGTTAATGAATGTTTGAGCAGTGTCAGCTCTTGCGGCTTTTTCCTCCTCAATCATTTTCTGTCTTTCAGGATCGCACGCTGTGGACAGAGCAAGAAGAATCAATAGATAAATAAGTGTTCTCATAGTTTACGCTAGTTGTGTCTAAGAAACGGTAGACGATAAACCGGGTTAGCAAATTGATGTCAGTGGCAGGACAAATGATTTGAGAATTCTTTTGATGAACTAGGGGAGGTTAGATCAACTCACTATTACAAAGCCCATAGCTTTATGATCTCCTCGCTACAGACCGTTGTGCCCATGGTCAGAGAGCTTGCCTATGCAAGATTGTGGGCATCTGCAACCTAATCAGCAGGCTTTTATGCTGATTAGGTTTCTAAGGAGTGATGTTAACGCATATGCTGTTACTTCATCTATAATTTCCTTGACACGATGTATCTTGGCGCGGGTCAGTTTTATTTGAATCATGAAATGTCACCTCTTTGTAATCATCTTATTTATGTCACTCAGTTTTCAACTTGTGGCCCAGCCGCTTAAAATAGGAGTGGTTGGTCTTACCCATACTCATGTCCATTGGCTGTTAGGTCGTCCTGATCGAGGTGATGTTGAGATTGTGGGGATCGCTGAACCTAACAAAGATCTGGCAGATCGATACATCACCCAGCATGGACTTGATCCAAAGCTTTGGTACCCGACGATGGAGGAAATGATAGCCGCTACCGCTCCTGAAGCTGTTACTGCATTTGGCAGTATCTATGAACATATGGAGGTAATCGAGTACTGTGCTCCACGCAAAATTCATGTGATGGTAGAGAAGCCACTGGCTGTTAGCAATGAGCATGCTATAAAAATGAAGGAGTTGGCGGAGGAACATGATATCCATCTATTGACGAACTATGAAACAACTTGGTATGCCACACATTTCTGGGCTCAAGATGCGCTCGATGCAGGTAAGCTTGGAGATATAAGAAAGCTTGTCATCCATGACGGACATCCTGGTCCTAAAGAGATTGGGGTCAATGATGAATTCTTAGAGTGGTTGACGGACCCTTCGCTAAATGGAGCTGGTGCATTGACTGACTTTGGCTGCTATGGAGCCAATCTTGCGACTTGGCTGATGAAAGGTGAGCGACCTTTATCAGTAATGGCCTTAACACAACAGATCAAACCTGAGATCTACCCAAAGGTGGATGATGAGGCCACTATCATTTTAGAATATGCAAAAGCCCAGGTGATCATTCAGGCAAGTTGGAATTGGCCCGTCTCCCGAAAAGACATGGAAGTCTATGGAGCAACTGGCCAAGTGCTGGTGCATAACCGAAATGACTTGACTTATCAATTTGGCGAGGACCAGGAACCCGTTTCACTCTCACTAGAAGAACGTTCAGCTCCACTTGATGACCCGTTTGCATATATGGCTGCCTTGATCAAAGGTCACCTGTCTATAGAGGACTTTGACCTCTCTGCTCTCACAAACAATATGCTCGTGGTGGAGATATTAGAAGCCGCGAAAGAAAGTGCCAGTACAGGCCAAAGAGTGAAACTGTAATCATGTGAGATCAAGTTTAGCCCAAAAGCTTTCTTTTGGAGCTTCATACGCTTTCATCTTATCGATCAGCTCGGTGTACTCTGATTCTACCATTAGGAGGTCAGCGTTAGCCTTTTTGAGCAGTTCCTCTTTCATCATTCGATCTAATAGAGACACAAGGTCATCATAGTATCCTTTCCAGTTAAGGACAGCCACGGGTGCTTTGATGAGCTGTAGTTGTGCCCATGTTAGTATTTCGCAGAGTTCCTCAAGCGTACCAAAACCGCCCGGGAGTGCTATGAAGCCTTCAGCCAACTCCGACATTTTTGTTTTCCGTTGGTGCATGGTCTCAACAGTGATTAGCTCCTGGATACCATCGTGTGCTACCTCTTTGCGTGCCAGAAACTTTGGGATCACTCCTGTGACTTGACCACCGTTTTCTAGTACTCCACGGGCTACTTCACCCATCAAGCCAACCTTGGAACCTCCGAAGATCAGGCAAATATCATTTTCAGCAAGATGTTGCCCAAGGGCATAGGACTGCTCGATAAAATAAGGCTCGGAACCCTTGCTTGAGGCGCAGAAGACACAGACACTTTTCATAAGCTAAAATTTTGCCGAAGATAAAATGCCCCGTTATCAACAGAAACCTTTTGAGGTTAATCAACTATGATTATTCTGGTAGGTCATTTAGTGACCAGTCATAGTCGAGGTAGTCTACATCAGTGGACGAGGTAATTTTCATATCAGCATATTGGTTGATGTAGCCCTCTACGGACATATCATCATTGAAGTCACCGCTGTACCAACTGAAGAGTTTGGAGAGCTGCGCTTTACCATCGGCGATTTTGTTTTTTCGGTCATCGTTGATGAACAATCTTGCCTGCTCTTCAAGTTGGATCTCTAGTTTTTCACCAGTGTAGGCTTCAGCACGTAACGCCGGACAGCTGAAACTCGCACAATTCACTGCGAAATGGATACGAGGTTCATCAAAATCCTTGCGCAGAATACCATGCTCGATATTGTTGAGATCATATTTTTCTCCTGCAATCTCAATGAACTTGATATCCCAGGGTGTGTTGACAAACGGAACCTGTATTGTGCTACCAATATCCTTGATGCTATTGAGCGGATAATACTGTAGAATCAGATCGATAGTATAGGCATTATAAGCATTGATCCAGTAAGCTATTTGCTCTTGCTCACTCCATACTTCTCTGTTTGGTGGGTTGGCCTCAAGTGTTCTGAGATAGCTGTCCAGCTCGTCTTTCTCCTTCTGTATACCCTTGTAATCAACAAAACCGTCAGTCGTGACATACTTCTTGAGTAGTACATCCCACGTCTCATGTGATACCTTGCTGCCATCACCTTCTTTGACTGTGACATTGGAGCATCCGATAATCGTGACCAATAGAAAAGTGTAATTCAGAAATCTCATAGGCTTGTCACACGACAATTTGATGGAGGAGTTGTTGATAGCTCAATTTATGAAAAAGTTATGTCGCCTAGCCTACAGTCACTTAGTGCTACCGCGAATAAGCATAGTTGGCTTTGATTGGAATTGAAACTATAACGGGCTAATATTAATAAGCTGTATCATACTGTACTTGGATTTTTTAGGACAACATAAAGAGCTTTTGGTACTCATTGGAGGTTTTTTGGTCATAGCTGTAGCTGCCAATCAAATCGCCAAAGTATTTCAGCAGATCAAGCTACCTCTCATCACGGGTTTGATCATTTCTGGTATACTGGCAGGGCCATATGTCCTGGGACTGATACCTGTGATATCAAGTGAGCGATTAGGCTTCATCAATGAGATGTCCTTGGCTTTTATTGCATTTGCGGCTGGCGCAGAGCTTTACTTGCGTGAGTTGAGATCTCGGATCAAGAGCATTCAATGGAATACCTTTGGTCAGCTGGTGGTCACCTTCGTCCTCGGAAGCTTAGCAGTGTTTTTTCTTTCCCCTTACATCGAGTACATGGCTGATCTCAGCATGGCAGCTCAGGCCTCAGTGGCTATACTGACAGGGACTATTTTCGTTGCTCGTTCTCCCGCCTCAGCTATTGCAGTAGTAAATGAATTACGTGCCAAGGGCCCTTTTACCCAGACTGTAATGGGTGTGACCGTGCTCAAGGATTTTCTGGTGATCATATTATTTGCGATCAATCTTTCGATAGCACAGACCTTGATCGATGGTGATGAGTTTAAGTTTTGGAGCATACTGGCTATCATCCTTGAGCTATTGCTGTCGGCCAGTCTCGGGTACTTCTTAGGTCGATTGATTGCATTAGTGCTCTCGCAAAAATTTGGTACGATCTACAAACTGCTTTTGGTATTGCTGCTGGGGTATTCTGCATATTTGTTTTCAGGTGAGTTCAGGGCAATGACACTTGCCTATTGGGGTCATGAGGTGATATTAGAACCCTTGCTCGTGTGTATCATCGCGAGTGTGTTCGTGACCAACTACACTAAGTATCGGCCCGAGTTTCTCAAAATATTACATGACGCAGGTCCGACCATCTATGTAGCTTTTTTTACGCTCACCGGAGCTTCAATGTCCATCGACGTACTGGCAGGGGTATGGTTTGTTGCATTGATACTCTTTGGAGTAAGATTGATAACGATGGTCATAGGAGGATATGTGGGTGGCTCATTGGCTAAAGATCCGATTGATTACCGGCATTATGGCTGGATGCCCTATATCACACAAGCGGGTGTGGCCCTGGGACTATCTACAGTAGTTGCGAATGAATTTCCTGAGTGGGGAAGTCAGTTTTCTACAGTCGTTATTGCGGTTATAGTGATCAACCAGTTCGTAGGGCCTCCACTATTTAAGTGGGCACTTCAAAAACTCGGAGAAGATCACAGTCGTGCTGCTACGCCTGAGTTTGACGGTATTAGAGATGCGATCATTTTTGGGTTTGAGCCTCAGTCAGTCGCATTGGCTAAGCAATTGCTCTCTAAAGACTGGAAGGTGCAGGTTGCGACATTCAAGCAAGAGGGTACTGTAGAGGAACCCGACGATATTCCAATCCGATACATTAAGAATATAGATTTTGAGACCTTTATGTCGATGGATGCAGACAAAACAGAAGCTATTGTCTGCATGCTTTCAGACAAGATGAATTTCCGGATTGCAGAGTTGGCCTATGAGAAATTCGGTACCAGGGATGTGATCGTTAGACTCAATGACAGATCTAACTATGATGGATTCTTAAAGCTAGGAGCTAAAATTATTGACCCCTCTACTGCAATGGTGAGCCTCATGGATCATTTTGTTAGATCGCCACAAGCCACTTCTTTATTACTTGGTATGGAAGGCGATCAGGATACAAGAGACCTGGAAGTACTCGATCCCAATTTGCATGGTATCACCTTGCGTGACCTTAGGTTACCGGCTGATGTGCTTATCCTTTCAGTCAAGCGTGGAGGGCAAGGCATTATCTCACATGGTTATACCAGACTTAGGATTGGTGACGTAGTAACTTTTGTCGGTTCTAACAAAAGCCTGGATGAGCTTACCCTGAGGTTTGATAATTAGCTGATATTCAATCCCTAAATTTTCACCCTCTGATTGATCAGATGCCATTTTATATATCTTTGCCGCCATGGCAAAGACTGACGATAATCCGTTAAAAAATATCATTGCCCATACCAAAGAATATGGGTATATATACCCCTCCAGTGAGATCTACGAGGGACTTAGCGCAGCTTATGACTATGGCGTCTATGGCTCAGAATTGAAGAACAATATCAAAGAGTACTGGTGGAAGTCCATGGTGCATCTCAATGAAAATATTGTAGGTATTGACGCCTCTATTTTCATGCACCCAACCACCTGGAAAGCGTCCGGTCATGTTGATGCATTCAACGATCCTATGATCGACAACAAAGATTCTAAAAAGCGCTACCGGGCGGATAATCTTATCGAGGATTACGTCACTAAAATTGAAGCCAAAATCAACAAGGAGGTTGACAAAGCAAAAAAGCGATTTGGTGACGCCTTTGATGAAGAACAGTTTAGATCGACCAACCCGCGAGTGACGGCCAATCAGCAGAAAATTGAAGACGCTAACAGTCGACTTAAATCTGCAATGGATTCAGGAGAGTTGTCTGATCTCAAGACATTGATTGAGGAGGTAGGTATCGCTGATCCTGTGAGCGGTTCTAAGAATTGGACAGATGTACGCCAATTCAATCTCATGTTCTCGACGGAGCTTGGCTCACTAGCTGAAGGAGCGAGCAAAATCTACCTCCGACCGGAGACTGCTCAAGGTATTTTCGTCAACTTCTTGAATGTACAAAAGACGGGTAGAAAGAAGATCCCGTTCGGAATAGCCCAGATCGGTAAAGCTTTCAGAAATGAGATTATTGCCCGCCAGTTTATCTTCAGGATGAGGGAGTTTGAGCAGATGGAGATGCAGTTTTTCGTGAAGCCAGGTGAAGAGATGCATTGGTACGAGTACTGGAAAGAGCACCGTATGCGCTGGCACAAAAACCTTAATCTTGGAGACGCGAATTACCGCTTCCATGATCACCTCAACCTGGCCCATTACGCAAATGCGGCTTGTGATATCGAATACAACTTCCCGATGGGTTTCAAAGAGCTGGAAGGCATACATAGTCGTACCGATTTTGATCTTAAAAGCCACGAGCAGTATTCTGGTAAGAAGCTTCAGTACTTCGATACCCAGGCTAACGAGAGTTATGTGCCGTATGTGGTAGAGACCTCTATCGGCCTTGATCGTATGTTCCTGGCGGTCCTTTCATCTGCTCTTCAGGAGGAGACGCTGGCTGATGGCAGTACCAGGTCAGTCATGAAGATACCACCTGCTTTAGCACCTGTGAAGGTAGCGGTCTTGCCTTTAGTGGCTAAAGATGGCCTACCGGAAAAGGCTACCGCAATCATGGAAGACCTGAAGTTCGATTTCAACTTGCAATACGAAGAAAAAGATTCGATAGGTAAGCGCTATAGGCGTCAGGATGCTATAGGTACGCCATACTGTGTGACCATAGACCATGACTCTCTAAATGATGATACAGTAACGGTAAGAAACCGTGATACAATGGAGCAGAAGCGGATTTCAGTGGCGGAGTTGAAAGCGGAGCTCCATGAAGCCACCTCAATTAACCGTCTTTTAAAGCAGTTGTAGTCTTAGCATGAACGAGCAAACAGAAAACCTAAGGCTGATCATAGGTGAGTATGTTTTGTTCCTGGCCATGAGTATGGCACTGCTTTACGTATTGCATGCCACTGGCCGGATCAACCTGGGCTTAAAAATGCCAGGTGTGGTTCCACCGTTAAGGAAGAAATACCGGGCTGTACTGAAGCAGTACTTCAGATATTATCTGACGCTCAATAGCCGGGATAGAAAGGTTTTTGAGCAGAAGCTGGTCAGGTTTCTTCATACGAAGAAATTCGTAGGTCGAGGCATGCAAATTACAGCGGAGGTCAAAGTACTTATCAGCGCCTCCGCAGTACAGCTCACTTTTGGGTTGTCTAACGTCTATTTGGCTCATTTCAGGAGGATCCTGGTATACCCCAATGACTATTACTCTACGATCAACAACCGCTACCACAAAGGGGAAGTAAATCCAAGAATGCAGCTGATAGTACTATCATGGACCAGCTTTGTTGAAGGCTATATTAAGCATGACAGTGGTCGCAATCTTGGGCTTCATGAAATGGCCCATGCACTTCATTTGGAAAATCGAATTCCCAATGAGGAATTTGGCTTCTTTGACAAATCCCTATTTAAGGAATGGATTGCCGAAGCTAACAAGCAGATGGTTTTGATCAGGCAAGAGCAAAACCATCTGCTTAGAGATTATGCAGCGGAGGATATCTATGAATATTTTGCTGTAGCTATAGAGTACTTTTTTGAGCGCCCAAAAGCACTGAATGAGTATTTGCCGAGGACATATCAACTGATGACAAGATTACTAAATCAAGACCCGATCAAAATGCAGATTGGTATCAGTTAATTATGAAAAAGCTAATAAACTTGAATAGCTCTTGTTTTATGCTATGGTCTCGAAGACTACAATTAATTTAGACAGCTCATGGAGAGGATGAAATGGATCGATTTGATGCAACCGGTTCGCCAGAAGTCGGGCGTGTCTGATCATGAAGACATACGGAGTGCATTTGAGCGTGACTATGACCGCATTATTTTTTCCAGCGCTTTCAGACGATTGCAAGACAAAACCCAGGTGCATCCTATGCCCAAGTATGATTTTGTCCATAATCGACTCACCCATAGCCTGGAAGTCTCCAGCGTGGCACGATCACTAGGCAAAAAAGCCGGGTATACGGTTATAGAGAGGCATCTCGAACTTGAAGAATCCGGGTTTACCTACCACGACCTTGGAGCAGTTGTAGCCGCTGCGGCTCTGGCTCATGATGTTGGCAACCCGCCTTTTGGTCATTCTGGAGAGGCTGGTATTTCGGATTATTTCAAAGCCAGTAGCCTGAGAGATAAGCTAGCCACTCACCTATCAGAAAAGGAATGGACAGACCTGACCAACTTCGAAGGTAACGCGCAAGGATTCAGGATACTGACCCAAACCAATGGAGGTCTTAGACTTACTTATCCGGTGCTGGCTGCTTTTACCAAATATCCGCATGCGTCCAAATTTGAAGGAAAGGACAAAGAGCGCAAGAGTCATAAGAAGTATGGCTATTTCCAATCAGAAGCGTCATTGTTCGAAGACATGGCTACTGTGCTAAAGCTCATGCCTTATGAGCAGGCTCAAGATGTTTGGATGAGGCATCCCTTAGCTTTCCTGGTTGAAGCCGCAGATGATATTTGCTATAGCATTATCGATTTGGAGGATGGGCATGAGCTCGGATTGGTTTCTTACGATGAGACTGAAGAGTTGTTGGCTGGGATACTGAGAGAGAGTTTTCAGCCCGAAAAGCTGAAAAAAATGAGCGGTAATGCTGAACGGGTTGGCGTGTTGAGGGCACTTGCTATCAACAAATTAGTGGATGAGACAGCTGACGTATTTCTGGCCCATGAAGATCAGGTCTTGGCAGGAACTTTTGATCAAGCCTTAACGGATATTATTGACAGCCAGTCCACTCTTGAGGAGATCAGTAAGATTTCAGTCGAGAGGATCTATCGTTCTCAGCAGGTACTACAGCGAGAGGCAGCAGGATTTGAGGTGCTCGATGGTATTATGGAGGCATTTGGCAAGGCGGTTTATTTTACGTTCCATGCTCGGGACGGTGCGACCAGTCGACATAAAAATATTATTCGTCTTTTGCCAGTAGAGCATCAGACCAGTCTCAAGGCCGCTGACTCCCTCTACCAACGGCTATTGATCATCACTGATTTCGTATCCGGAATGACTGATTCTGCAGCCCTCAATTTCTTCCAGACCATTAAAGGCATTTCCTTACCAGGAGTAAGGTAGAGACCCCAAATTGCGGCTTTTAAGTGCCTCATAATTAATAGGAAAGCCTCACTTCAAAAAGGCAAAAAAATATACCTTTGGGGCTGTTTTGACATGTGGAACTGGCTTGCTCATATTATCCTACGTTTTAGGATACCCCTCATCATCTTATTGATTGGCATTACGGCCTTTATGGGCTACCAGGCCAAGTATATCCAGTGGTCTTTTGACTTGGCCAACATTGTCCCTTCTACCGATCCTGAGATGATCTATTTTCAGGATTTTAAAAAGAACTTTGGAGAGGATGGTAACATCCTGGCACTAGGTCTCAAGGACAGTGCCGTATATCAGACAGATAATTTCAGAAAGTTCAATTATCTGGTGGAAGCGATCGCTTCAATGCCAGGTGTGAACAATGTGCTTGGATTGCCTAACCTCAAGGTTTTAAATAAAAACACAGCACTGAAAAAGTTTGAGTTGGTCAAAGTATTTCCGGAAATGCCTAAAGACCAACGCGAGCTTGACAGTTTGCTGGCAGCAGCTTACGGATTGAAGTTCTACTCTGGACAGCTACTTAATGAGACCAATGGAGCCACATTGGTATTGGTTACCATTAATAAGGAAGTCCTGAATAGCAAGGCCCGAAATACGCTGGTTCAGGATGTCATTTTCGCAGCTGAGGCCTTCACTGAAAATACCGGCATTCAGCTGCATTATGCAGGACTGCCTTACACTCGTTCGATTATGACGACCAAGGTCAAGAACGAATTAAATATGTTCCTGGTCCTGTCTGTCGCCGTTACGGGCCTAATTCTTTTTCTATTCTTTAGAGCGTTTAATGCAGTATTTGTACCCCTGATCATCATTGGGGTTATAGTCGTGTGGGTTATGGGTTCGTTGGCATTGTTTGGTTTCAAAATCACGATACTGACAGGCTTGATACCTCCGATCATTGTAGTCATTGGTATCCCCAATGCTGTCTACATGCTCAACAAATATCATCAGGAGTACCAAGCCAACGGTGACCAGCTACAGGCACTAAGAAGGATCATACGGAAGATCGGTATCGTCACCTTTATCACCAACTTCACTACAGCGGTAGGTTTTCTTGTTCTGGCAAGCACCAATATCACGATTCTGAAAGAATTCGGAATCGTAGCAGGACTCAATATCCTCGCTACGTTCTTTGTAAGTATCATTCTCATTCCATCTTTCTACAGCTTTTTGCCACCTCCAAAGGAGCGGCACCTCAAGCATCTTAGCTTTATGCCTTTGGACAAGGTGCTTTCGTGGTTGGATATTGTAGTGCACAAGCACCCTTACTATATCTTCACCACGACTACTGTGATCGTAGTAGTAGCTGCACTTGGGCTTACCAGGATCGTCTCAGTTTCGTATATGGTGGACGACCTACCGGAAAATAGTGACGTCAAGAAAGATTTGGCCTTCTTCGAAAACAATTTCGCGGGAGTAATGCCTTTGGAAGTGATCATTGATACAGGAGTAAAAAAAGGTGTGCAAAACCTTCGTAACCTTCGAAAGATCAATGAATTTGAGATGTTTCTTGACTCACTAGAATATATCTCTCAGCCTGTATCGGTAGTAAGTTTTGTGAAGGCAGCACGTCAGGCATTTTACAACCAAAAATCATCTTATTATGCCTTACCCAACAGTCGGGACCAGGCTTTCATACTGAGGTACCTTTCAGAAGACGCTGATCAGGATAACATCTCTACTTCATTCGTTGACTCGACGGGCCAGAAGCTAAGGATGTCGCTGAAGATCGCAGATATAGGCAGCAACAAAATGGACTCTCTGGTCAATCAGGTGATCAAGCCAAGGATGAATGAGATCTTTGCCGACAGCAAGATGGATGTTTCGTTGACAGGAACCACTTTGATGTTCATCAAAGGCAACAAGTTCCTGATCAGGAACCTGATACAGAGTATGGTGATTGCTTTTGTGATCATAGCGATCATTATGGCGATCCTTTTTAGAAATTTCACCATGATCGTTATCTCATTGATTCCCAACATGATCCCATTGCTACTTACTGCCGGGATCATGGGTTATTTTGGGATACCACTTAAGCCCAGCACAGCGTTAGTTTTTAGTATCACTTTTGGTATCTCGGTGGATGATTCCATTCATTTTCTGGCTAAGTATAGACAAGAGCTTTTCTCTAACAACTTCTTTGTACCTATAGCGATCAGTAGGAGTATTCGCGAAACTGGTGCAAGCATGATCTATACGTCGATCATCCTTTTCTTTGGTTTTGTGATTTTCGCTGCTTCAGAGTTTGGAGGTACTGTGGCTCTGGGAACGCTCACTTCCATCACGTTGTTAGTGGCCATGATGACGAATTTGACGCTGTTGCCAGCACTACTATACAAATTTGATAGCGGTAAGCGTAGTGCGAGTAATCACCCATTGATCGAGCAATATCCGGAGTTTTATGATGAGGAGGAAGATGAGGAGATCAATGTTGATCTGATCGAGGTTTCGGACGAAACGAAAAAATAATTCAAGTGAAGTACAGAGAGTATAAAGGTATCAACTACGCTGATGTAGCTCAGGAAATCCTAAACTTCTGGGAGAGTGAAGGTGTATTTCAAAAGTCGATAAATGAACGTGAAGGTAAACCAACATTTACCTTCTATGAGGGTCCTCCATCAGCCAATGGTACACCAGGTATTCACCATGTCATGGCGCGTACGGTTAAGGATATTTTTTGTCGATACAAGACACTCAAAGGTTACCAGGTGAGGCGAAAAGGGGGTTGGGATACCCATGGTTTACCTGTTGAGCTGCAGGTGGAAAAAGAGCTAGGCATCACCAAAGAGGACATTGGTACCAAGATCTCGGTTGAGGAGTATAATCAGAAGTGCCGTGAGGCAGTAATGAAGTACAAAGATCAGTGGGACGATCTGACAGTTAAGATGGGCTATTGGGTAGACCTTGATGATCCTTACATTACCTTCAATCGGGACTACATGGAGAGCCTTTGGTGGCTTTTGAGTAAGTTTCATGAGAGGGGCTTGCTCTACAAGGGATATACTATCCAACCTTATTCTCCTGCTGCTGGTACAGGCCTTAGCTCTCATGAGCTCAACCAGCCTGGCACCTATCAGCCGGTAAAGGACACTTCGATTGTTGCGCAGTTCAAGGTCGAGCAAAATGGCACGTCATCTCATCTTTTTGAAGAAGTTGATACTGACCTTTTCATTCTTGCCTGGACCACTACACCTTGGACCCTGCCAGCGAATAATGCATTGGCGGTAGGCAAGAACATCGAGTATGTGAGAGTAAGAACTTTCAACCCATATACCTACCTGCCGGTAACGCTGATCCTGGCCAAAGATCGGATGTCCGCTTACTTCAATGCTAAGGCAGAAGGACTGCAATTAGAAGACTACAAAGACGGAGACAAGCTGGTTCCTTACAAAGTCACCGGTACTTTTAAGGGCAGTGAGTTGGCAGGGGTTGATTACGAGCAGCTTTTGCCGTATGTACCACTTCCTAAGCCGGCGTTCACGGTAGTCATAGGAGATTTTGTTACCACAGAAGATGGTACGGGTATCGTACACACTTCACTTACTTTTGGTGCAGATGACTATCGGGTTTCGGTGCAAAACAATGTGCCCGGAGTATTTGTGAAGGATGATGAGGATATAGAGGTACCTATAGTTGATAAGCAAGGTCGTTTTGTTAAAGAGATCACAGACTTTGCAGGTAGGTATGTCAAGGAGGAGTATTACTCTGATGACGAGCGGGCCCAAGCCGACTTTAAGCCTACTGATGTGCTGATCGCCATCAAGCTGAAAGAAGAAAACAAGGCATTCAAGGTAGAAAAGTACGAGCACTCTTACCCACACTGCTGGCGTACGGACAAGCCTATATTGTACTATCCTCTTGAAAGCTGGTTTATCAAAACTACAGCCTTCAAAGAGCAACTTGTTGCACTCAATAATACGATCAACTGGAAACCAGCTTCTACCGGACAGGGTCGCTTTGGTAACTGGCTGGAAAACCTGGTGGACTGGAATCTTAGCCGATCGCGCTACTGGGGTACTCCACTACCCATATGGAGAACGGAAGACAAGAAAGAGGAGATATGCATCGGAAGTCTCGCTCAACTTGAGACCGAGGTGAATAAGGCAGTGGAGGCAGGATTTATGTCATCTGGTCTACCGGGAGATTTTGACCTGCACCGACCCTATGTTGACGACATTTTCCTTGTTAGCCCCAGCGGGAAAAAGATGTCCCGAGAGCCGGACCTTATCGATGTTTGGTTTGACTCGGGTGCTATGCCATATGCACAGCTTCATTATCCTTTTGAGAATGAAGATGCCTTTAAGACCAGTTATCCCGCAGACTTTATCGCAGAGGGTGTTGATCAAACGCGAGGATGGTTTTTCACCCTTCACGCGATAGCCGGGATGCTTTTTGATAGTATAAGTTTCAAAAATGTGATTGCCAACGGGCTTGTGCTTGATAAGAATGGTAATAAGATGTCGAAGCGATTGGGCAATGCAATTGACCCTTTTGAGACGTTAAAGACTTACGGTCCTGACGCAACTCGGTGGTATATGATCGCCAATGCTAATCCATGGGATAATCTCAAATTTGACCTAAATGGAGTGGCTGAAGTGCAGCGACGCTTTTTCGGTACACTTTACAATACCTATAATTTCTTTGCACTCTATGCCAACCTCGATCATTTTACTTATGAAGGGAGTGTGATTGCGCTATCAAAAAGAACAGAAAGTGATCGATGGATCATTAGTAAGCTCAATAGTTTGGTTGGGCTTGTGGATGAAGCTTATGATGATTACGAACCTACTAAAGCAGCCAGAGCTGTTCAGGATTTTGTAGTGGATGACCTGAGCAACTGGTATGTACGCCTCAATAGAAAGCGGTTTTGGAAAGGAGAGTATAATGAAGACAAAAAGGCCGCCTATCAGACATTGTACGAGTGTCTGAAGTGTGTTGCTAAACTTGCAGCGCCAATAGCACCATTCTATACTGAACGTATTTACTCTGATCTGAATAGTGTAAGTAGCCTAGAAAAGTCTGGTTCCGTCCACCTCACGGATTTTCCTGTTAAGGACGAAGTAGCTATAGACTCGTCGCTTGAGCATAAGATGGAGCTTGCACAGGGAATCTCTTCTTTGGTGCATTCACTTCGTAAGAAGGAAAAAATAAAGGTGAGACAACCATTGTCAAAGATCCTTGTGCCCATCTTGAATGAAGAAGATCGCCACTTGATCTCTGCGGTAGCGGACGTGATCACCAGTGAGGTTAACATCAAAGAGATTGAATACATTGACGATACTTCATCCGTATTGGTCAAAAAGGTCAAACCTAATTTCCGCAAGCTAGGGGCAGCCTACGGTCCTAAAATGAAGGATATTACTAAGGTCATTGGCCAGTTTACCTCCGATGATATATCCAAACTAGAGAAGTCCGGTAGCCACACGCTGGATATTGACGGAGAATCGATTACGCTAGGTTTGGATGATGTAGAGATCACTTCGGATGATATCCCTGGCTGGCAGGTAGCAAGCGAAAACGGGCTTACAGTAGCCCTGGACATCACTATTACCGATGATCTGCGTAAAGAAGGAGTAGCCAGAGACTTGGTCAATAGAATCCAGAATATAAGGAAAGATCAAGGTTTGGAAGTTCAGGACAAGATCGATATTCTCATCGAAAGTGGTAATGCTTTGGTTGATGGTGCTGTGCAGGACTTTAGGCAGTACATCTGTGTTGAAACTCAGGCTAACAGTCTCAAGCAGGTAGCGGACCTAAAAGATGGACTAACGCTGGAAATTGATGATATTACCGTTAAGGTCAAGATAAGTAAGTAGCTGTAAGGGTTAAAACCATACAGCTTTCATCACGTTGTAGAATAACAATTACGAAACCAAGAAGTGAAATACAGTAAATACTATATCCTAAGTGCAGCAATCATCCTGCTTGACCAGGTTGTCAAGTTGTTAGTACACTTCAATATGGAAATGGGCGTCAATGGTCAGATCCATATTATCGGGGAGTATTTCAAGCTTCACTACCTTACTAACCCCGGTATGGCTTTTGGCATGCAGCTTGGATCGGAATATGGAAAACTATTTCTCACATTGTTCCGACTGGTAGCTATGGTACTCATTTCATATTACCTTTATTACCTGGCTAAAAAGCAGGTCCATCAGGGCTTACTTTGGTGTGTAGCGTTGATACTCGGAGGAGCTATTGGTAATGTAATTGATAGTACATTTTACGGAGTGTTTTTAGACAATGCTCCTTACAATGCCCCGACCCCATGGTTTCACGGGCAGGTAGTGGACATGTTTTATATAGATATCTGGGAAGGCCGAATTCCTGATTGGGTGCCACTTTGGGGAGGTGACTATATGGCGTTATGGCCGGTTTTTAATATCGCAGATGCTTCTATTTTTGTTGGGGTAGCGATTATCCTTATTTTTCAGCAGAAATTCTTCAGTGAAGAAAAGAAGGCTGAGAAGGTAGTGGTACCTGCTGATATGCAAGAGCAATATATAGAGCCGGATAAATAGCGTCAGCTATTTGAAGACGATATCATCAATGATCTGGTCATTGAACTCTCGTCGTATTATCTCTATCACCTTACTTTTTGAAAGATTGAGTTCATGTTTGAGGGGTGCGGAGGACAGCTTAACGTAGAGTATTTTTTTGTGAACGAATAGCTGGCTGGTGCGGCTGGCGATAGGCTTACCCATGAGTCTTTCCCATGAAGAGATCAGTTCGGTTTCCGAATATTTCTGATCAATCCTGTAGGTCTCCAACAACTTTCCCATCACTTCTTTAAGAGAGGCGGTGCTTTGTTGACGATTGTTTTTTTTCATGGGATCACGAAGATAGTGGCATTGGTGAGATTCGTCCGTCCTCCACACCAAAAAACTGAACACTCCCTTTATAATCAGATAATATTTCCTTCGTTCGCTCTGGGCGCGCATCAGTAAGAAAGATCTGGCCAAATCTCTTGCTGGTAATGAGTTCTATCAATACGGAGATCCTTAGGTCGTCCAACTTGTCAAACACATCATCTAGTAGCAGAATTGGTTTTTGCTCTAAACGGTCTTCAAGCAATTGGAATTGTGAGAGCTTCAAGCTAATAGCAAAGGACTTTTGCTGCCCTTGCGATCCAAACTTCTTAATAGGCCGGTCACCAATCAAAAACAGAAAGTCATCCCGATGTACTCCCATGGTTGTTCGCTGGAGGAGTTTGTCCTTCTCAATCTGTGCTTTATACCTTCCAACAAAGTTCTCCTTGATCACTTCAGATTCATACAGAATATAGGTCTGCTCCTGGTTACCACTAATCCGCTCATAGTGATTTGAAAAATAATTTGTGATAGAGTCGGTGAACTCATCTCTGGTCTTAGCAATAGAATTAGAAAGCTTTATGATCTCCAGGTCATAAGTGTCTATCAAAGTTTGATCCCAGGACTTTTTGATACTACCTTCTTTTAAAAGAGAATTGCGTTGTTTGAGAAAGCGATTGTAGCGAATCAGGTTTTCCAGGTACGCCTTATCAAACATACTGATCATCATATCAAAGAACTTGCGCCGCAGCTCACTGCCATCCCTGATCAGGTCAGTATCATATGGACTGATCAACACTACGGGCATGCGACCGATGTGCTCGCTCAGTTTTTCATAGGACAGCTTATTCCATTTTACGATTTTTTTTTGACCTACCGGAATGCTACATTGAATATCCACCTCGCTATCATTAAGCTGTAGCTGTGCCAATAAAGACATATACTCCTGTCCATGCCGTATGTTATGGTGATCGGTGCTATTGAAGGCGCTTTTAGCGAAAGACAAATAATAGACAGCATCGAGGAAGTTGGTTTTACCACTTCCGTTTTTACCCACTAAGCAATTAACGTCTGACGAGCATTCTACACTTTGGTCTGTATAGTTTTTGAAATTGATTAAGCGGAGATTGTGAAGATGCATTGCTTATGACCTCTACCGATTAGGGCTTAGATTTTGTGAAGCAGTAGACTCTTAAATTACTAATTTGTTCCTTGTTTAATGGGCGCTGTGTAATTTGTCCGGTGGGGCTTTTTCCCTTAATTTCGCAAGTCCTTGAAAGACCCTGTAATAATGACTTCAGGAGTCTGAACTAAAGCAAATATTATGGCAAGTGTAAAGGAAAAGAAGCAATCCAGATCAAAGGTCAAAGACGATTTTTCGAAAGAGACCTACATGTATTGGTATGAGAACATGCTTCTCATGCGCAAGTTTGAGGAGATGGCTGGCAGGCTCTATGGTCAACAAAAGATTCGTGGGTTTTGCCATCTTTATATAGGTCAGGAGGCGTGTGTGGCGGGTGCGGTTACCGCATTAAAGGAAGGAGACAAGTACATTACTGCCTATCGCGATCATGCCCATCCTTTAGCACTTGGTACGGATCCCAAAAAGATCATGGCAGAGCTGTTTGGTAAAGTAACTGGAGTATCGAAAGGCAAGGGGGGTTCTATGCACATGTTTGACGTGGAGCGCCACTTTTATGGAGGCCATGGTATTGTGGGGGGACAGATCCCGTTAGGAGCTGGACTTGGCTATGCCGAGCAATACAAGGGAACAGATAACTTGTGTATCTGCTACATGGGAGACGGAGCTGTACGACAGGGGGCTTTTCACGAGACCCTCAACATGGCAATGCACATGAAGATACCTGTGATCTTTGTGATTGAAAATAATGGTTATGCCATGGGAACGGCGGTGCAAAGAATTTCTAATGTACATGAGTTACACACACTGGCAGAGGGCTATGATATGCCATCTGCAGCAGTAGATGCTATGTCTGTAATAGAAGTACATCACGCCGTAGCGGAGGCTGCAGAGCGAGCTCGCAAAGGAGAAGGGCCTACCTTGTTAGAGTTTAGAACTTATCGATACAAGGGACACTCCATGTCTGATCCGGCCAAATATCGAACCAAAGAAGAGCTCGAGGCTTACCGCATGAGAGATCCTATCGAGCAGATCAAAAAGATCATTCTTGACAAGAAGGTGGCTACAGAAGAAGAGCTTTCAGTAATTCAGAAGAAAGTGAAGGAGCAAGTGGACGAATCAGTAAAATTTGCTGAAGACTCACCTTACCCCGCTCCGGAGGATGCCTTGAAGGATGTCTATGTTCAAGAGGACTATCCCTTTATACTTGAATAAAAAAGGCCGAAAGTTCATTATCTAGGATTTTCACTTAACTTTGCAGCCTTAATTTGTGAAGAATGGCGAAAACTAAGAAATCTGCCCCAAAATCTGCCGGGAGTGATCTACTTGAAAACCCGGAAGTACTAGCTGAGCAGTTATCTAGAACAGAGGAGTTCTTAGAGAAGAATAAGAATGTTGTATTCGGAATAGGTGGGTTCATCGCTGTGATCATAGCCGGATACATTCTCTTCAACTACTATACCAGCTCACAAAATGAGGCAGCACAGCGTGAAATGTTTCAGGCAGTGTACTATTTCGAAGCAGACAGTCTAGGAAAAGCGCTCAACGGGGATGGCAATAGCTACGGTTTCCTGGAGATCATTGAAGAGTTTCCATTGACGGAAGCCGCGAACCTGTCACAGTTCTACACTGGTAATATCTATCTCAAGTTGGGTGATTTTGAAGGAGCTATTCGCTATTTCAACGAGTTTTCTTCAAGTGACTATTTAGTACAGGGAAGAGCATATTCGCTGATTGGAGACGCGTATGCGGAGTTAGGTCAATACGGTGATGCTATAAGTTCTTATGAAAAGGCGATCTCCTATTATCCCAATAAAGAATTTACGCCAGTGTATTTGACAAAAGCTGCTGTTGTATATGAAGCCGATGGACAGTTGGATGAAGCACTAAGGTGCTATAAACAGATACTGGATGATTATCCCCAGTCAGCCGAGCAAAGAGACGCAAAGAAGCACAAGGCAAGAATAGAAGGAATACTATAAAATAAAGTTGCTTTGATAGAAGGGGGGATAAAGACACAGACTTTATCCCCTTTTTATTTTAAACAAACGAATAAAATGGCCAGTTCAGAGAAAAATTTGAGTTCATTCAGTGAGAGAAACACTATAGATATTTCTGATAAGAAGTTTGCTGTCATCGTATCCGAATGGAATGAGGATATTACGGATGCCCTTTACAATGGTGTATTGGAGACACTTCAGGAGAATGGCGCAAACCGGGAGCACATCATAAAGAAGGATGTGCCTGGTAGTTATGAGCTGACACTTGCTGCTCAATGGATGGCGCAGCGTGAAGAGATTGATGCAGTGATTTGTATTGGGTGTGTCATCAAAGGGGAAACAAAGCATGATGAATATATCTCGAATGCTGTCGCTCAAGGACTCAATCAGGTAGCTCTGAAATTCAATAAACCGGTCATATTCGGAGTATTGACCCCTAATACCAAGCAACAGGCCCTTGATCGTGCAGGAGGTAAGCACGGCAACAAAGGAGATGAAGCGGCCATGACTGCTATTAAGATGTTGGGGTTTTCTTCATAGCCGAATCATGTTAGTCTACAAATTTGGCGGTACTTCGGTCGGATCGGCTGAGAGGATGAAGCATGTGCAACAACTTGTCTCGCAAGATGGTGAACGCAAGATTGTTGTGTTGTCAGCTGTATCTGGCACGACCAATGCACTGGTGGAGATAATTCAGCATTTTGCTAATGGTAATGACCAGACACTTCATCTGGTTCGAGCACTCAAGGAGAAGTACGGTCTGTTAGTCACTGAACTGTATGCGACTGATGAGGGTGTAAGAAATGGGAACAGCGTTGTTGAAAGACATTTTGACGAACTCGAGAAGCTGCTTTCACAGCCTTACTACAGTAAAATGGAGAAAGTCATCCTTGCCCAGGGTGAGCTCATATCTACCCAACTGTTCACAGCGCTTTTGAAGGAGAGAGGGATCAACGCTCAGTTGCTCCCTGCACTTGACTTCATGTACATAGACGAAAATGGTGAGCCAGACCTAAGACAAATAGAAGAGCGCATATCCAGGTTATTGAATGGATTTGCAGATGTAGACATTATTGTGACCCAAGGCTACATCTGCCGAAACAACACCGGTGGTATCGACAATCTGAGGAGGGGAGGGAGTGACTACACGGCTACACTCATCGGTGCTGCAACAAAGGCCGAGGAAGTTCAGATATGGACGGATATCGACGGGGTACACAACAATGATCCGCGTATTGTAGAGAATACACGACCAATAGCACAGCTTTCATTTGAGGAGGCTGGTGAGTTGGCTTACTTCGGAGCAAAGGTGTTGCACCCCAATTGTATCTTTCCGGCGCAACAGCGCAATGTGCCAGTCAGGTTGAAGAATACTATGAATCCTGAAGCCGACGGGACGCTCATTACAGGTGAGAAAAACCCTCAGGCAGTCAAAGCCATTGCTGTCAAAGACGGTATTACGGCAATAAAGATCAAGTCGACCAGAATGGTACTTGCCTATGGCTTCCTAAGAAAGGTGTTTGAGGTATTTGAGAAATACAAAACGCCCGTCGACATGATCACCACCTCTGAGATTGCGGTATCACTCTCTATTGATAACCCTGATCACCTGGAAGAGATCATAAGAGACATTTCACCCTATGGTTATATCGAAGTAGACAGAGAGCAATCAATCGTGTGTATTGTTGGGGATTTTGTCGCAGAACGCAAGGGAGTGGGTAAAGATATCTTCAGGGCCTTGGACCAAATCCCAATCAGGATGATCTCCTATGGAGGTAGTAAAAACAACATTTCTATCTTGATTGACACACAGTTCAAGAAGGAAGCGCTGATCACCTTAAACAAGGAACTGTTTAATCTCTAGATAGGTTCGAAGGCGAAGAAAAGAAGCCAAACCAAGATGAAGAGTGGCAGCAAAATAGGTATCGAAAACCGAATGATGTAGCCAAAGAAAGAAGGCATCTTGATACCAACTTGTTCCGCAATTGACTTTACCATAAAGTTAGGGCCATTACCGATGTAGGTCATCGATCCGAAGAATACCGCAGCTACTGATATGGCCTTGAGGTTAAGAATAGAGTCATGGTAAGCACCTTCAGAATATGCTACCACTTCTGATAACGTGCCGATACTTGCTCCTTGAGAAGCCATGGCGGCAGTTAGAAAATTGATATAAGTAGGTGCGTTATCCAGGAAACCAGAGAGTACTCCGGTACCCCAATAGAGCGTATTGTGTGTAATCATGGCGGCTCCTTCAGGAGACTGAGCATAATTGCCTACCAACTCCAGTGCTGGCATCATGGTGCCAAAAATCCCAATAAAGATAAAAGCAACTTCCCGTATAGGTTCGAAGTTAAAATCATTACCGTCTAAGGCGTTCTTATCCGCAAACTTGAAAGATAAGAATGCACACCCAAGCATGATGATCTCTCGCAGGAAAGAAAACTTTTGGCCATCATAATGGATGGCAGGCACCCAATCCAATACGTTCGGGTCCAGAAATACGGCCCCCACCACAACGGCAAGCCATAAGAAGTTCTTTGCGCCTACAAGCGCGATCTTATCGGTGAAGACCGGCTGGTCCTCCCCGAAACTATAGTCTGATTTATTGCCTCTGTCAAACAAATAGAATAGCACAGCCAATATCACAAGAGCTACTGCCCAAGGAATAATATTGTACTCCAGGGTCCAGAAAAATGGGACACCTTTCAGAAAACCAAGGAACAATGGAGGATCACCAATAGGGGTAAGCGAGCCTCCGATATTGCTTACCATGAAAATGAAGAAAATGATATGATAAGCTTTAATTCTGTTTTTATTAAGCCTGATGAATGGTCTGATCAAGAGCATAGAAGCCCCGGTTGTACCGATAATGTTGGATATTACCGCACCTACCAGTAGCAATGTGACATTAGCAACCGGTGTTGCCTTCTTATCCACGTTGATCATGATACCTCCAGAGGCTATGAATAGCGCTGATAACAACGAAATGAACTGCACATATTCCGCTAGGGCATGGACCGGAGCATGTGTATTATGTAGTATAAATAGATAATAGACCACTACCAACGCAGCTAAGGCTACCGCAATGATGGGGTAATTTTTATGCCAGAAGTGCTCATAGAATAGTGGCCCTGTGGCAATCATCAACAGAAGTAATACAAAAGGGAAAACCAGCCAGGTAGGTGCCGCTGGATGGTCACCTCCTCCGGCCTCAACCGCAGCTATATCGGCTGCCGTGGATTCCAAATCCACGGTAGATTCAATAGAGGACGATACGTCACTTGTAGTAACCGCCGGCTTTGCGTTGGCTAGTCCAAATGTCAGAATGCTGGTCAGAAACCAGATGGCAACAGCGGTGACAAATCTTCTCATTAAAAGAGGTCAGGTTTTAGTCCATTAATATTACCATTAGCTGCCTGAAAACCAAATCACTTGAGCAACTTCTATAAATAATTGGTTCATATCTGGCATTGATGTCATCAGTTGAGCACCATCACTACACTAGTTGCCGTAGTGCTATCGCAAATGCCGTCTGAGCAATTTTGGTTTTATCATCACTTTCACCATATGCTGTTTCCAGACTTTGTCTGATAACATCAGATACATCTTTGAAGATAGCATCATCAGTGATCTTAGCGTTGCTCGTCTGCCCCATCAAATAAGCAAATACACGAGCCATTCCACAATTGGAAATGAAGTCCGGGAGCAGACTTATGTTATTGTCAACATATTCGGCAATAGGCCCGAAGAAAATCTCCTCGTCCTTAAAGGGCACATTTGCGCCGCAGGACATTACTTCCATTGATTGGTTGATCATTCTCCTGGCCTGGTCGTCTGATACCAGTCTGGATGCTGCAGCAGGCACAAAGATTTCGGCAGGCACATCCCATATTTCTTCATTACATTGATCGAATGGTATCATTTGATCGCTGACCAACTTATTTCCATTCCTGTCATGAAACAATGTTTTCACACCTTCCAGATCAATACCCTCCTTATTGATAATACCCCCTTCCTTATCGATAATGCCAACAATCTTCACACCATATTTGGCAAGGTAAAGTGCCGCAGTGGCTCCAACATTACCCCAGCCTTGAATAATGGCTCTTTTTAAGCTGATATCTCCTCCCCATAGATCATAATAATGCCGAATGGATTCGGCTACTCCAAATCCGGTGATCATATCGGCTACCGTGAATTTCTTGGGGGAAGGAGTTGGCACATAGTCCCAGTCCTCAAGCACTTTTGAGACACCCTGTCTCAATCGACCGATCATGTGTATTTTTTGGGGTTTCGGAGGGTCAAAATGTCCATTAACGATACCTTCCTGTGGATGCCAAAGACCGTATTCTTCAGTAATTGGGATTACCTCCTCAATCTCATCGACATTCATATCTCCTCCGGTACCGTAGTAGTTTTTCAGTAAAGGGTACACTGCTCTGTACCATCTTTTCAGTACGCCTTCTTTCCTAGGATCTCTAGGATCGAAATTGATACCAGACTTAGCGCCTCCTATGCTAGGGCCGGACACTGTGAACTTGACTTCCATAGTCTTGGCAAGCGATTCCACTTCACGCTTGTCCAGGCCTAGTCGCATACGTGTACCTCCACCTGCTGCTCCACCTCGCAGGGAGTTGATGACTACCCAACCTTTTGCTTCGGTTTGTGAGTCATGCCATTCAAATGCGATTTCAGGTGCTTTGTCTTCAAATTTCTTGAGTAGGTCTTTCATTGTTGTTTATCATCATCATTTTGGGATCGCGAATCTACCCAATATTTGAGGGATGTCCGAGAACGATTCCAGCTATGCTATCATTCGATGCACCTGTGGCTGATGATAATATGTTAGCTTCATTTCGGATACGAAGTACCCCAAGTAACGCAAAGACCAACGCCTCTTTATATTCAACGATAGCAGATTCAGGGATCACCCACTGGTTATCACTCGCTTGATCCCTAAGACAGTGCATGAAAAAATCATTATAAGCACCTCCGCCTGTGACCATAATTTTGAATGGCCCATTACCCATGTATTCTTTTATAGCATTGGCAATTTGTGTTGAGGCATAAAGGGCGTAGCTATGCATCAAATCGCTTGTGGAGTGCCCTGTCAGACCTGGCAATATGAATTTCTCAAACCACTCAAACCCCAGAGACTTAGGAGGCGCTTTGGAATGAAAGTCAAGCGAACTCCATTGAGCGATCAGTTCTTTTATCGGTTGCCCACTTTTCGCGATAGCGCCATCCGTATCGAAAGACTGCCCGGACCTGTTTGCCAGATGATTGAGCGCCATATTGACCGGGACAATGTCGAACGCCTTTCTAAGCCCACTTTTGTCCCTATAAGATATGTTGGCTATTCCACCCAGATTGAGGCACGCATCGTATTCGCCAAAAAGGAGTTGGTCACCTATCGGAACCAAAGGGGCACCATCTCCACCTTTAGCTACATCCAGGCTTCTGAAATCGGCAATTACCGGCAATCCCGTTTTCGCATGAATGATCGATGGATCACCAATCTGCTGGGTCAGGCTAAGCTCCGGTTGATGAAATATAGTATGACCATGTGAAGAGATGACCTGTGGCGTGAGCCGATGTTGTTTAACAAAGTTTCCAATTTGATCAGCGAAGAAGTTTCCTAAAACAATGTCAAGTTGCTTTAACTCAAGACCAGACATTTTAGTAGCACATTGCAATGACTCAACCAGATCATCCGGGTAGGTAATAGTTGTTGCTTTTTTGACTTTATAGTTCCACTGACCATTTGCTGGTGCCAATTCGCAGAATGCAATGTCTAGCCCATCTAATGAAGTGCCGGACATAATGCCGATGACCTTATAGGTTTGCAAGGTATTTGACAGTTTTGTACTGGGAACTTACTGTAATTGATGAACAATTGTGTAATAGACTTGGGTAACACGCGGATTAAAGCCGGTATTTTTGAGAATGGTGAGCTTAAATACAGCTATGTTGATGATAACTATAAGAGTCTTATCGATAAACTCAATCATCATGAGTTTGGACGTCTGCTTATCTCCTCAGTTAGCGAAGAACCTACTGCTTTTGCCAATTCACTTCCTCAGGCCCGACAAAAAATAATCCTGGATGCAAAGACACCTTTGCCCTTCGAGAATCATTATCTGACCAAAAGCACCTTGGGTAATGACCGGAAGGCAGCTGTGGCAGGTGCTCAAAAGCTCTTCGCGTCATCTTCCTGTTTGGTGATTGATATAGGTAGTTGTATCACTTATGATCTGCTCGAATCAGGCCAAGACTACCGGGGGGGCATGATTTCACCAGGTATCAACATTAGGCTTAAGGGCATGCACCAGTTCACCGGTAGGTTGCCGTTGATAGAGAATGTTGAAGAAGTTGAAAGTTGGGTTGGCACAACAACAAGGGAATCAATGCTTAGTGGTGTTCTCAATGGCATTAGGGCTGAAATCAATGGTGTGATTGAGGCAATGAAAAGTAAAAAGGGTGAATTGAATGTAATAATGACCGGGGGTGATCTGTTATTCTTTGAATCCAGTATAAAAGGAAACATCTTTGCAGTCCCCGAAATAGTTCTAGTCGGATTAAATGCGATTTTGGAGTTTAATGAGAAGTAAGATTTTAGTGTTGGGATGCATTCTGATGGCATTTTCAGGGTATTCACAATTAGTACTTTCACCCTATACTGTTAATGGAATAGGAGAGATCAATAACCTGGGTGTGGCGCAGAATGACGCCATGGGAGGATTAGGCATAAGCTACTCTAATGTCTGGCACATCAACAATCAGAACCCTGCTCTCCTGGTTGGTAACGCCTTCACTACATTTCAAATGGGAGTAGAAGCCGATGTGAGAAGCATTTCTAACCAGTTTACAACAGACCAATCTGGTACCGGCAATCTCAAGTATTTGATTTTTGCCTTCCCTATCGTAAAAAACAGATGGACTTCCTCATTTGGTGTGATGCCCTACAGCTCTGTGAGCTACAATATTGTGGATGAAGAGATCATACCTTTAAGTAGTACTGTTGCCACTTTCAATTATTTGGGTGAAGGAGGTATCTCACAGGCCTATTGGGCTAATGGTTTCAAGCTTTTTAAAGGTCTTTCCGTTGGTTTCAGAGCTTCTTATGTATTCGGTAGGATCCAGAATGAAATAGTCACAAGTTTAAGCAATGAGAATACTTTTCGAACAGCCTATGTCGAAAATACCACCTACAATGATTTCAATTTCAACTCGGGTCTTTATTACCGAAAAAAGTTGAAAGACAAGTACTATCTGAATTTAGGAGCAATTTTCGATCTAAGAGGAAATCTTGAAGGTGAGCGGCTTGGGGTATTGGAGCGACGTGATTTTGGTAATAGGGTAACACCAGTTGATACCATCTTAAACTTTGAAACAAGTCAATTCAGGCTGCCATTGAGTTATGGATTTGGAGTTACGCTCGAGAAGTTTGACAAGTTCACGATAGGGCTGGAGGCAAGTTTCCAGGAATGGGAAGATGAAGCAGGTTTTGAAGATGATAATGACACAGAATTTACTAACACCGTTCGTCTCGCCCTAGGTGGAGAGTTTAAACCAGACGTTACTGATGTCAATAGTTACATCAAAAGGATTACTTACAGGGCTGGATTTTCTTATCAGACGTCCCCATATTTGGTAGGAGGAAACGAGATTCAAGACTTTGGCATCAATTTTGGCTGGTCTTTACCAGTTGCTCGCTTGAGCACACTTGACATGGCCTTCAAGTTCGGACAAAAGGGTACGTTGAGTGACAATCTCGTACGAGAACGATATTTTAAGTTTGTATTAGGAGCCACGATCAATGATCGTTGGTTTGTCCGAAGAAAATTTAATTAAATTGCCTGCACCATGAAAAAGACAATCACAATATTTCTTGTGGCATTCGTAGCTGGTAGTGCTCTAATGGCCCAGCCAGGATGGAATTGGCCAGAAGATAAAGCAACAGCTGAAGAGAAAAATGTGCTTTACACGGATTATCTCAAGATGGATAATTTCGAAGAAGCGATAGAGCCACATAGTTGGTTACTAGAGAATGCACCAGACCTCAACAAATCTATCTACATCAATGGAGCAAAGATTTTTGAAGGTCTTGCCGACAAAGAAACAGACAAAGAGAAGCAAACAGCTTACGAAGAGAGAGCTATGGAGATGTATGATCTCCGCATCAAATACTTCGGAGAAGAAGCTGAAGTTCTCAACAGAAAGGCCTATAAAGCTTACAAATACTACAGAGACAATCAGCCAAAGTATCCTGAGGTAAAAGAGTTATTTGACAAGACTTTCGAACTTAATGGCAGTAAGGTTTATGACAACAACCTTGTCGCTTATATGGACGTGATCAGACGTTTCAAGCTTGTAGGGGGCGAGATCTCTGATGAAGAAGTCATTGACAAATACACTATGATCAGTGACATTATTGCCGAAAAATCTGCCGGTGGTGACAATGGAAGTCGTTACACAAAGATCCAAGACAATGTAGATAAGATATTGACTGCTACAGTCACAGTGGATTGTGCTTTTGTTGAGAGCACGTTAGGCCCTAAGATGAGAGAGAGTGGCGATATCAAAATGGCCAAAAAAGTTTTCCAACTACTACTAACAGGCAAGTGTTCAGACAGCCCATTATTTCCTGAGGCTGCTAAGATTGTGAATGATGTAGAGCCGTCATTCGGGTTAGCCAAAGTAATTGCTATTAAAGCGGCTGGTGATGGCGATTTTGACACTGCAGAAGAGTATTATAATCAGGCTGTATCCTTGACAGACGATAATACTAAGAAGGGCGAGGTTTTCTTGAATATGGCGCAGATGTATTACAGCAATGGAAACAAGGTAGCCGCCCGATCAAATGCAAGAAAGGCGATAGCTGCAGACCCTTCTACCAAAGAAGCATATTCACTGATAGGAAATCTATATATGAACTCTTATCAAGAGTGTAAAGGTGGTGAGAGCAAAGTGAAAGACAGGGCTATATTCATCGCCGCTTACAAAATGTACAATCGTGCGGGAGACTCTAAGAATATGGCTAACGCTAAATCCCAATTCCCTTCAATGGAGGAAATGTTTTCTGAGAACTATAACGAAGGTGATAACGTAACAGTAGGTTGTTGGATCAATGAGACTGTAGCTCTTGAAAGAAGGCCGCAGTAACTGATAATTCTAAAGCATTAATGGGCCATTGATTTCAATGGCCTTTTTTATTTATGTCCTTTAAAGACTTGGTTTTGTTGGTAGTTCTTCTTTTCTGCCTAGTCTCTTGCGATGAAAAAGTGCAGGAGATTTTGGAGGAGGAGGTCTATGATGGTCCTAAGATAGAGATGAGAGATGTTAAGACACTCTTCAGCGATTCTGCCATCATTCGGCTCAAGTTGATGGCACCTTTGCAACAAGTGTTTGACAATGGTGATGAGAACTTCCCGGAAGGACTCAATTTGGAGATTTATGATCAAGATGGCACGCTTAATGCGACTTTCAGATCAGATAGGGCCAAGAAAGTCGAAGCTGAAAACTATTACCTGGGTGAGGGCAATGTAGTGGTCAAGAACCTTCAAAATGGTGATGAACTCAACACTGAGGAGCTATTTTGGTATCAGGCAGAAGGACTTTTCAAGACAGAAAAATTTGTCACTATCAAAAGTGAGGGTGAGCTACATACCGGAGAAGGATTGGAAGCCACTCAAGATTTTGACTACTATACCATCAAGAAACCAACAGGGACCATCCCGATTGAAGACGAGGCATTCTAGCATGTCGCTCAAAAACATACTACTGCTTACCACAAGTGCTGCGTTATTGATTATCGGAATCCATCAGACCATGGTATATGGCATGATGGCATCCTATTGGATTTTTATGTTAAGCGTCGGACTATTACTTTTATATAAGTATAACAAGGATCGACTGAAAGATCGACAGAGCTGACTTGGACTTAGCCCCCGTTATTTTACCTCAAACTAGACCAGCAAGCCCCAGATGATACAAGACCAATGGCTGATAATACTGGTCTGCCTGTTTTTCTCCGCATTTTTCTCAGGGTTGGAGATCGCATTTATTACTTCCGATAAGCTCTATTTTGAGATAAAGAGCAAAAAAGGTGGCCTATCCGGTAAAATATTGTCTGCGTTTCATGAGCGGCCGTCACATTTCATTGCTACCATGCTGGTGGGTAACAATTTGGCGCTGGCCTTATACGGGCTTTTTATGGCGCAGATATTACAGTCGTATATAGCTGGGATCTTGCCAGAATTTTTGAATACTGATTTTATCGTATTAGGTCTCCAGACCATCATTTCTACGATTATAGTACTCGTCACAGCAGAGTTCACGCCTAAAAGCTTATTTCTTATCAATCCCGACTATCTATTAGAAATATTCGCCCTACCTCTGGCACTCATTTTTTATGGGATGTATCCAGCAGTATTTCTGATCACAATAGCGTCCAAGGTGTTCATTGTTCATGTGCTTAGACAGGAGTACGCCGAAGACAAGCCCGTCTTTGGTCTGGTGGACCTCAATAACTATATCAAGAAGACACTAGCACAGGCAAGTGAATCAGATAACCCTGAAGTAGATACAAAGATCTTTAACAATGCTCTGGAATTCAAAACTATTCGGGTACGAGAGTGCATGATCCCAAGAACCGAGATCGTGGCAGTGGATATCGAGGACGGTATCGAGGAATTGAAGCAAGCCTTTGTTGAAAGTGGCCATTCTAAGATCTTGGTGTATAAGGAATCAATTGATGACGTTAAAGGCTATTGCCATTCGCTGGAGCTTTTCAAGAAACCTAAGGATGTCAAGAGCATCCTCACACCAATCATCATCGTCCCGGAAACAACTCTTGCTAACGAACTGCTTATCCAGTTCATAACCGACAGGAAGAGTCTTGCTCTTGTGGTAGACGAGTACGGCGGTACATCCGGGGTAGTCAGTATTGAGGACATCATGGAAGAGATATTTGGTGAGATACAGGATGAACACGACGAAGAAGAGCACATCGAGGAGCAGTTGGATGCATTTAATTATATCTTCAGTGCCCGCCTTGAAATTGACTATCTCAACGAGGAGTACAGTTTAGACCTTCCGGAAGGCGATTACGATACACTTGGGGGGTTTATACTTTCTATAAACGAAGATATCCCGGATATCAACGATGTGGTGGAGCATGAGCAATTTGAGTTCACCATACTCTCCATGGAAGACGCTCGCATAGACAAAGTCAAGCTTAGTATCAGCGAGTTGACTGACAGGGAATAAGCTCTGACTTAAGTCATTGACTGTTTGGGAATTATTCGCTGAACGGCTATTTTTGCGCCTCTTAAATCAAAACTAAATGGCATTAATTAATACTCTGAGAGACAAAATGGGCAAAGTAGTGGTAGGCGTTATTGCGTTCTCCATCGCTTCTTTCGTGTTGGCGGATCTCTTAGGACCTAACTCCACACTTCTTGGTGGTAATGACACAACTGTGGGCGAAATCGATGGACAGACCATCAATTTCCAGGATTTCCAGGTGAAACTGGAAGAGATGTCATATAACTACGCACTTAACACCGGTCGAAATCCTACTGGTAATGAGATGAACACAGTGCGTCAGCAGACCTGGGAAGCCCTTATCAACGACATTGCCTTCCAAAACCAGTACAACAAGCTTGGCGTGCAGGTAACAGAGGAGGAGGTAATTGACATGGTGCAAGGCAATAACATTGCTCCTGAGATAAGACAGTCTTTCACTGACCCTCAAACTGGTCAGTTCAATCGTGATCAGGTCATCCAGTTTCTCCAGAATCTGGCAAACCAGCCGGCTCAACAGCAAGCGTCATGGTATTCTTTTGAGAGCAACTTAGGTCCAGCTCGAGTGAGAACTAAGTATGAGAACCTGCTTATCACTTCTAACAATGCTACAACCCTTGAAGGAGAAGCTGAATACATAAGTGCCGGGTCCAATGCTTCGATCCAATATCTCTATGTTCCTTACTTGTCAGTGAGTGATGATGAGGTAGAGGTATCCGAATCCGAGCTTGAATCTTACCTGAGTGATAATTCGGATGAGTATCAGCGAGAGGCTTCCAGAAGTCTTAATTATGTCATTTTTGAAATGACTCCCTCAGCTGAAGATTCAGCTTATATCATGGATGAACTTGAGACAATTAAGACTACACTAGCTACCTCAAGTAATGACTCAGCATACGCTCGTGCTAATTCGGACGGCTATAATGCATACACTAACGTAAATGCTGGAGAAGTACCTGAGCAACTTAAGGAAGATGGTGAAATAATGCCTGAAGGGACCATAGTAGGGCCCTTAGTGGAGGGTGGTCAATATGTTCTATACAAGTTATCTGCGATTACAGAAGGTGGTACAGCCGCAGCTAGGGCAAGTCATATCCTGATCAACTGGGCAGATGACAGTGATGAGTCCAAAGGGCAGGCACGAACTGAGGCACTTAGGATCCTAAATGAGATCAAAAGAGGAGCAGACTTTGCTGAACAAGCAAGACTGTACGGTACAGATGGTACTGCAAGCCGTGGGGGTGACCTGGGATGGTTTGAGTCAGGACGTATGGTCGGAGAATTTGAAGACGCTGTTTTCAATGCTACTTCAACAGGCCTACTACCCAATCTCGTTGAAACCCAATTTGGATATCACATCATCGATGTGACCGAGACCAAAACGACTCAGCGATATGGTATAGTTAAAATAGAAAAAGACATCATAGCTAGTGATGAGACAAGAGATAGAGCCTATCGCCAATCAGACATGTTCTCAGCATCAAGTGATGATCTTGCGAGTTTTAGTGCTAATGCCGAAGAGGCTGGTGTAGAACTTCAATCTGCTAGTAGAGTCGGTCAAAACGATACTCGACTTGGGACGATTTCTAATGCCAGAGGGATTGTAATGTGGGCGTATGCACAAGCGAGTGTTGGTGATGTGTCTGACGTATATGAGCTAGATGAAGGTTATGTGATTGCTACTTTAACTGGTGAGCAGGACAAGGGTACAGCAAGGCTTGAGGATGTACGCAACGAGATCGAGAATAAGGTAAGAAATGCTAAAAAGGCAGATGTGATTGCCGGACAATTAGAAGGCAAGACCGGAAGCCTGGACGATATAGCAGCGGCTTATGGCGAAAACGCGACGGTTTATTCCATGACAGATCTTAAACTTAGCGCCAACTCTATCACAAGCGTTGGATTTGCTCCTGAGGCAGTAGGTGTAGCCTTTTCACTAGAAAATGGTGAAAAGACAGCACCATTTGCGCTAGACAATGGTGTTATAATCATAGAGATGGTCGATAAGACTGAACCAGCTGAATTAAGTGACTATCAGGCGTACGCAGAAACAATAGAGACTAGGAGAAGAGGAAGAATTGGTTTTAGCATTGATAACGTCATCAAAGAGTTTGCAGCGATAGTTGACGAGCGCTACAAGTTCTTTTAAGAGATTCTAATATTTATTCGGGCCATCTTAAGGCGATAGTAGATCAACCTCTACTTAAGCTTTTGAGATGGCTTTTTCTTTTTTGAAGTATGAGTTGGAATAGGGTATCCTTTAAAGAGAAGCTGGAGTCTCAGCACAGTTTTCCAGGTCAGTATATGTTCAAATTCATAGTACCTATGGCTGCTGAGCAGGAGGTACTCGATCTTTTTGAAGACGCTGAAGTATCTTCGAAAGCTTCCAAAACACAGAAGTACATAAGTATTACAGCTAAAGTACAGGTCAATACCAGTACTGAGGTGCTGAATGTGTACGATCGGGCTTACAAGATCGAAGGGATTATTGCGCTTTAGCAATCATTTCTCTGTTGTTGATTAATTTAGGTACCTGTAAACAACAGACATATGTGGCAAGAAGCTGATAATAAACTCACTCGGACTTTTGAGTTTGATGATTTCATACAAGCGTTTGGGTTCATGACAAAAGTGGCCTTCCTGGCTGAAAAAATGGATCATCACCCTAATTGGAGTAACGTTTACAACAAAGTCACTATTGAGCTCACTACCCATGATGCAGGAAACACGGTCACGGACAGGGACAAGAACTTAGCTGAAGCGATTGATAAGTTAGTTTGATGTCAGCTACTGGCCTTTATTTGGTACCTACCCCTATCGGTAATCTTGAGGATATTACACTTAGGGCGCTCAGAGTACTTAAGGAAGCTGATTTGGTGCTTGCAGAAGATACTCGTACTTCTTCCAACTTGTTTAAGCATTACCAGATAACACAAAAGCTGAAAAGTTTTCATATCCACAATGAGCATCAAACAGTGGATGATGCTGTCAACAGGATCAAATCCGGGGAGGTGTTGGCACTGATCAGTGATGCAGGTACTCCTGGTATATCCGATCCGGGCTTCTTGCTCGTGAGAGAATGCCTGGCCAATGATATAACAATAGAGTGCTTACCGGGTGCAACTGCGTTTGTCCCAGCCCTGGTTAAGTCCGGTTTCCCGACAGATCGCTTTGTGTACGAAGGATTTTTACCGCATAAAAAGGGGCGACAAACACGGATCAATGCCTGGGTAGATGAAGAGCGTACAGTAGTGGTTTACGAATCTCCACACCGTCTGATGAAGCTGTTAACGCAGTGTCTGGAAATACTGGGAGCATCGAGGAAGATTTCCGTGTCGAGGGAGCTTACCAAAATGTATGAGGAGACAATAACAGGCACGCTACAAGAAGTGTTTGATTACTTTAACACCAATAAGATCAAAGGAGAGATAGTGGTGACCATCGCCGGAGCAGATACATAGCTACATGAAAATCAAAGACATAACCCAATCAACAAAAGAAGTCACATTAGACGTAGGTGAGTTTATAAGGACAGAATGTACAGCCTTTGATCTCAACAAAGTGGAGAAGAAAGGTAAGAATGATCTGGTATCATATGTAGACAAGGAGGCAGAAAAAAGGCTTGTTTCAGAACTTGGTCGAATACTACCTGCTGCGGGGTTCATCACAGAAGAAGGGACAATTGCGCAGGAAACTGCTGAGTACCGATGGATAGTTGATCCTCTTGACGGGACTACTAATTTCATTCACGGTCTACCCATTTTCTCCATTAGCATAGCACTAATGAAAGAAGATAAAGTGGAAATGGGGATCGTTTATGAGGTAAATAGAGAAGAATGCTTTGTTGCAATGCGTGGGCATGGCGCTTGGTGCAATGATCGAGAAATGAGTGTAAGTCAGGCTGAGGGGGTAGGAGATAGTTTACTTGCTACCGGCTTTCCTTATCACAACTTTGAAAAGCTCAATGAATACCTGGCCATACTTAATGAACTCATGAAGAATACTCATGGCTTGCGACGGATGGGTAGTGCTGCGGTAGATCTGGCTTATGTAGCCTGCGGAAGATATGAGGGTTATTTTGAGTACAATCTCAACCCATGGGATGTAGCGGCTGGAACTCTGCTTGTAGAAGAAGCTGGAGGTACGGTCACAGATTTTTCTGGCACGGATCAGTTTGTATTTGATAGAGAACTAGTAGCTGGTAATCCTTGGGTTCAAAAAGAAATGCTATCGATAATCCAGAAGTACTGGAACAAATGAACTATCATAATAGACTAAAGGTTGATTTGACATGATCCAGGAACTGATCGTAGGAGCAATATTCGTAGGTGCGCTGTTTTTTTTAGGAAAACTGGTCTATCGTGCTTTTAGTGGTAACCCAAGCTGTAGCGGTGGCTGTGATAGCTGCAATGTCATTGATGTGGAGGCGATAGAAAAAAAGATAAAGGCCTCAGAGCGTTAAGCCCACACTTTAGTCCCTTCAGTACAGTTTCTGCACATCTCAATGGTACTTCGAGATTGGAAAAGCTGTTGACGGAAGAGTCGATATGAATCGCTGTTCCATATTTCACCAAAAGACTTGTTATTGCAGTCACCCATCACGTGATGGGCATCTTTGTCAAAGCAACAAGGCACGACTTTCCCATCCCAGGTGATTACGCATGAGTGCCACATTTTCCAGCAATGATCTAAGAGCTTATTCTTAATCGCGAATTGACCATTACTTGTTCGTTTGTACCTTGAGTATTTGTCGATGGTCGGGATCAGGTCGTTACCATGTTGGTAATCGTAGATTTGAGCAGTTTTGAATTTTACCTCATTCACGCCAATCTCCCCGGCTAAACTCTTTACGTCTTCAATCTGGTGCTCGTTGGGCCTTACTACCAGAAATTGAAACATAACATGTGGGGTAGCTGAACCCATTTCTTTTTTTGCCTCCATCATCTGCTTTGCACCATTGAGCACCTTGTCCAGTTGTCCACCGACCCTATATGATTCGAAAGTCTCCTGTGTCGTTCCATCTATGGAGATAATCAAGCGATCCAGGCCGCTTTTGACGATCCTCCGGGAAGTATCTTCATTGATAAAGTGGCCATTTGTAGAGGTGGCAGTGTAAACACCACGCTCACTTGCATAGCTGACCAGTTCCAGGAAGTTCTTGTGCAAGAACGGTTCACCCTGAAAATAGAAGATCAAATAGCTTAGTGTAGGAGCAAGCTCATCGATCACTTTATGAAAAAGTGCTGGTTCGAGCATTCCGGTAGGCCGGGTAAATGACCTTAAGCCGCTGGGACATTCTGGACACCTGAGATTGCAGGCAGTCGTTGGCTCGATGGATATGCTAATTGGCAGACCATGATGACGTGGGTCTTTTGAGTAGCGCGACTGGAGATATCCGCTATAGTTGCTCAGTATGTTTTTAGTGCGCGACCAGGTCTGCTTACTTAGAAAATTAAGCCCATCTTTGCCTCGCTCCAACATGCATGTAAGTTATCCAGAGGTTGGATTTGATCAAAACGTATGGACGGACAAAGGGCAATTGGAAACAAACTAATGACAAGACTATTACTGGTTATAGTAGGGCTAATGGCCGTGACTCAAGCCCTAGCGATTGATCTCTCAGAGCAGTCTCAAATCAGGGTCATGACAATGGGACCAGATCAGCGTGAGCTATACTCTGCCTTTGGACACAGCGGCATACGTGTGATAGACCCTAAGAATAAGATCGACTGGGTGTACAACTATGGTGTTTTTGATTTCGACCAGCCCAATTTCTACCTCAATTTTACACGTGGTAGGCTACTGTACAAGCTTGGCAAGGGAGATTATCGGCGCACCCGTCAGTACTATGAGCATTACAATCGATTTATCAAGGAGCAAGTCCTGAATTTGAATCTCGAAGAACGCCAGCAACTGTTCGACTTTCTTGAGACCAACTACTTACCAGAGAACAGGGACTACTACTACAACTATATTTATGATAACTGCGCAACCAAGATAAGAGATGTGCTCGAGGCGGTGTTTCCTCAACGGATTACGTTCAATGAGAGCTATGTCAGCGAAGATCTGAGCTATCGTGATTTGATGGACTTGTACTTAGGCCAACAGCCTTGGGGTGATCTAGGTATTGACATATGTCTAGGTGTACAGATTGATGAAACAGCTTCGGCCAGAGGTTACATGTATCTTCCGGATTATGTATATGAAGGTTTGGTGGGAGCTACAATGCAAACCTCTACAGGATCAAAACCTCTCATAGCAGCTGAGATAGATGTTTTCAAGTCCACCCCTATGAAAGATGCATCCTCACCTTTTAAACCGGTCTGGGTTTTTGCCATCTTGTTTCTAGTAGTTGGTGTTGTTACGCATCGTGAACTCAAGTATGGGCTTTGGGCACGATGGATAGATGTGTTGGTTTTTACAGTAGTAGGAATTGTTGGATGGTTACTTTTCTTTTTATGGTTTGGAACAGACCATCTCTCACTATACAATTTCAATTTACTTTGGGCTGTCCCATTCCACTTTCCGATAGGGTTACTCCTTCTTAAGGCTTCTCTTGCTCCAAAAATCAGGTCCTACTTTCTTATTTGTGGAGTTTCCCAGGTGGCGCTCATATTCTCTTGGAGTTTGCTACCGCAATCATTGAATCTCGCCCTGGTGCCCCTAGTACTACTGTTGGCCCTGCGAAGTACCGTTATCTACCTGAGATTGGGTAGATCATAGTGTCCATTGATAGAAGGTATAGAAAGATAAGGTCAAAAGAATAAACCCTGGCAACCTGTACATAAGCCATGGCTTGTCTTGCAATGCTTTCAGTCGTCGACCAAAGAGGGAAGCATGCCATAATAGCAACAGTGTGCCTAGCGAGATACCGAACAAATAAAAGACAAGATTACTGGGGCTAATGGTTAGCCAATTGGCTGCTTCGAGGGCGGTAGTGACGGTAAGCCAGAAGGGAATAGCCATAGGATTGACACAGCTCAAAATGAAACCCTGCCAAAAACCAATCTTTGGGGATAAGGTTGCTTCTTTGGACCGACCATTTTTCCGGTAGGTAAGATTGATGAGACCCATCATGTGGAGTACAATGGCCGTGATAAGCTCAAAGTGGCCAGACCAACTTGGGTTAGACATAAAGTACTGCTGTGCCAAAACTGCTGCACCCGCGAAGAAGAACTCTACAAAGGCACTGGCAAATGCGAAGCTTAGAGCTGCCCTATGATGGCTTTGTATACCTAATTGAATAACAGTCAGGTTAAGGGTGCCCGGTGGAATAGATCCTAGATAGCTGACGATGAAGCCAATACCAAAGACTGAAAGAACTTGACTCATAGCTTATACGTGCGATTGTACGCTCGTATATCACGCATCATTTTGAGGCCTTCTTTGAAGCTGATCGGAGAAATGCCTCGTTTCATATTGACTATGCTGATATCAGCCAATAGACGAAGATGGCAAATGATATCTCGATAGGCGGAAACAAGTGAATTGCCAGGATCATAGATATGACCGGGTTCTGCTCCAGCACCATTAAGCTCCATGATTTTGAAGTTGCACCCGCGTCTTAATTCCTCAAAAGATGAGCACCTCAGGTCAAATCGTCCAAAATAGAACCCTTCAATAGCACCGGATACTTCATCAAAAACTGAACTCAATAAATCGTCAATTTCGTGATTAGTATCAAGAAAGGCAGTGCCACGAGAGTGATTGCCAATAGGCATAAGTTCAACGGACTCACCCTGAGCGAGTACTTCTTCTAAACGGTTCTCAGGTTGAGATTCAAAATTGGAGATGTACCTTTTGGCCCTGTCATCTTGGGTCATCAATTCACGAATGGTAGAAGTCCCATTTCCGGTTACGGCCAGAAATCTTTTTTTAACGATGCTAGTTACCTTGCCTTTGGTGTCTCCTGGAATTCTGTGGTAAAAAACACCAAGTTCTATTGGGAAGCTCACATACTCCTGTAATAGCAATGCTGGTCTCTTAGTGGACAAATAGTCTTCAAGAGCCTTGAAGTCGTCAATCTTCTCAACACCCCACCCACGTTCGCCGATATCCGGTTTCAGAATGACTGGGTAATCCAGTCCGGCAGATTTCATGATCCTGACGATCTGGGAGGCGCTGATTTCTCCAGAAAGCTTTACCGTAACAGGAATAAACCTGGATGGTATTGCTCGAAGTATTTTTTCTTTCGATTCCCCTAGCATACCGCCAAACTCTATTCCGGGATTAGCAGCGGTAAAAAAGAAAAATGATCTGGTCTTGAATGATAACCAGATCCAGTAAGGAAGTATAGGAGCGTATAGCAAGTTGAATGGCCAATACTCCCATTGCAACCATGAGCGTCTACGCCTGGATTTATTAGTGGTGATTGAGCTTCCGGAGAGAGTTAAAGCCATTAGCGGTTTTGATAGCGGAGTGTTGAGCTGGCTACCCCAAAGCCTTCGTGCAACTGTATATAGTCGCAAATATCTTTAATCCCAATCTTGATCAACGCCATATGATGTATAGCATGCTCGATATTGTAGGAGAGCTCTCTAAAATAATTAGACGGAATGCTCACAGCTGCCGTGTCATTTGTACCATATGCTGCTTCTAGCTTAAGCTCGATATTCGACTGACGTTTTTTAAGCAACCCTACCAAATCCGTGATGACCTCAATCGCCGTGAGCTTGTCTAACTCAATTTGGAGATTACGGTCACGCATATCATAGTTGACAGTCCCCTGTTCCAGACCTTTTTGCAAGCACTGAAAAAACTCGATTGTATGACGGACATGCTGACCAATAGTAGACCCGCTCAGTGTGTCGCATTGTTTACGGTAGTGCTCGTCTTTGATTTGTGATATCACCTCCTTCAACTCTATGAGGACATCAATAGCAACTTTTGTTATGCTCATATGATCAATTATAACTCTAGCTTGATAGGCTTCCCAAAAAAGCTTTGGCTTTCCCTATGTTGATGGTAAGTACGCCAACAGTACTTACCAGAACAACCAAAGCAAGCACAAATAGGTAGCCATCATCACCCTGTACTTCAACACCCAGGGAGGTTAGGTGAAAAAATAATGCCCCTGACATGAGGCCCATGCCTAATATAGCACCAAGGAAATTCCATTTTCTGGTAAGAAGCAGAACCCCGGCAATGAGTTCCATGACTCCCGTCAGGTATCGACCCCATGGCTCCATACCTATAGCACTGAAAATGTAGATGGACTCTTCGGCACCACTGAACTTAAAGTAGAGGGTTTGAAGCATGATTACCGCTGCAACGATCTGTAGTACCCAGGATATAATAGTCTTCATCGGTCGATTGGTTCTCTATTTGGTAATCTGTTGCCAGTTAATATCTGCCTGCGACAGTAGGTTGGCTTCATCTTTGTCCCAATCATTAAGCGTATTGTAACCACGGAAGTTGTAGAATAGGTACAATTTGTTATCCAGTATTTTGAATGTTCCAGGGTCAATTTTCACTTTGTCTCCGGACTTACCAATTGCATAAGCGCACCAGCCGCCATATTGGGGCAAGAAACCCTGAGGGTTATTTACGAACTGTTGTTTGTTTTCCTCAGAGCTAAAATAATAAGTGATATCATTATACGTACTGGATATTTCCTTGGTTCCTGTCTCGGCTTTTTGGGATACAAAATATGCCACTGGATCGTAACCCTGGATACCAATACCATTTTTACTATTGACATGACCGCTTGGCTGCCAACAATTAAAAATGAATAGCATCGATATTATTACTTGCATATATAAGCTTTTGGAGGCTTACGTAAAAATCTAAAGGTAGGTGATTCTGGAATGTTGCTGCCGCGACATCTCCGTTTAATTATGTGACTTTATAGCCTCCCATACTAAATCTGGCTCGAACCCCTTGCCAATAATCGATTGTGCGGTTTTATTGCTCTTGATATAGTCGTTTTCTCCTTTTACAGATTCAAGTTTTCGACCAACCAGATACGCTATCACTTCCTTGTATTCGTCATTTGGTATATGTTTCAATCCTTGATCCACAAGGTCACCAGGGAGTTGCTTATGGTTGAGATACTTTCTGATTTTGACTTTACCCCATTTGTTTTGACGGAACTTATCCTTTGCATAAGCTTCACAATACCGACGATCATCTAAAAAACCCTCCGATTCAAGGTAAGCCAGTAGGTTGCCTATTTCTTCCTCATTGCACTCATATTGGAGCAGTTTTTCCATGACCTCAGTAGAGCAGCGCTCCCTGTAAGCACAGTAATTAGCTACCTTGACTTTGACTTGCTTGAGATAATCATGCCTACTAGTTGAGGACTCAGTTGGCATTATTCTTTGATATAGCCTTTACGTTTAAGAATAGTCTCGGTGAACTTGATCTCATGCTGAGAGTTGAATATTCTGAAAGGCAGGTGTATTAGCTGAGCTTTACTCATAGCGAGAACGAACGCATCTTTTCCCATTTCAGCCCTTTTGATAGACTCCCATTTTAGTGGCATACCTTGCTTCGCGTTCAGTTTGATAAGCACCTGTTGACTCGATATCTCGTAAGAGAGTCGCTCAAACATGAACTTGCCCTGCTCGAGCTGAGTAACCCCCGCGAACTGGATAAGCCAGAAAAGCAGGTAGAGAACTAAGGCGATGACCGCACCGCCGGGCCACCACCAGCTTGGTATCCAGAAGTACCCTGCGCAGATGGCTAGGAAAATCAAGCTAACCCACCATTGCTCCTTAAGTATGTTCTTGAAGCCAAGCTTCATATAGGTTCCCGTAGGCAATTGATATTTTTTCGTCTTTACGATCATTGTCAGTTATTTATAGCTTTCAAGCTTAAGTCGATACTTTGATAAGAATGTGTGAGTGCACCTACCGAAATGTAGTCTACTCCGGTTTCCGCTACCGCCACGATGGTTTCTTCTGTGATGCCGCCACTAGCTTCTATTTTGCAGCGGCCGTCAATGAGTGCCACCGCGTCTTTCATCATGGCCGGAGACATATTATCCAGCATGATGATATCAACAGCATCGGTATGCAATGCTTCCTGTACTTCATCAAGGGAGCGAGTTTCTACCTCTATTTGTAGATTCCGTCCTGTGGATTTCAGGTATCTACTGGTAGAAGCGACCGCTTTGGTGATACCACCCGCATAGTCGACATGATTGTCTTTGAGCATGATAAGGTCAAAGAGCCCGATCCGGTGATTTTGTCCGCCTCCGATAGCCACTGCCCATTTTTCAAGTAACCTGAAATTAGGAGTCGTTTTGCGAGTATCCAGAAGTTTAGCCTTTGTGTGGGCAATGAGCTGGTTCAGGCTTTCAGTCTTCGTGGCAATACCGCTCATGCGCTGCATACAGTTGAGAACCAGTCTTTCAGCTTTAAGGATTGACTGTGTTTTACCTTCTACTATGAGTACGTCTTCTCTAATAGTCACTGCGTCACCATCAGTTTTATGACACTTCACATTGAGTCGATGATCTACCTGACCGAAGATTGTGTTGGCCAATTCTACCCCAGCCAGAATACCATTCTGCTTTGCGATTAATCTTGCAGCACTCATTTGATCAGCAGATATAGCGGCCAGACTGGAGTGATCTCCATCGCCGACATCTTCGTCTAATGCACGCTCAATAAACTGATCCAGAAAATCTGGAGTAATGTAGGGCGGTTTCACGCCGCAAAAATATACAATGGGCAGGATTTTAACTTGCCTTGCCTACTCTTTGCTAAGATTGAAAGTATCAACCGCAAAGTTGTCTCCAAACTTCTTGATAAACATCACTACCCGATACGACCCCTCTTTGTAGGAGTACTTGCCGATCGTATAGCTCAATCCTTCTTTGGAAGCACCTTCGTGGATGTATTCAAAACCAGTGGAAGGGTTTTTTTGGAAGAAATCCCGAATAACTACCTCTGCCTGGGTCTGGCTGTAGTTGGAACGCTCTCCATCGATGTTGATCTCGACTACAGAGTGGAAATACTTGACCAATTCTTTTGCACTTCCTGCGCGCATAGCCGTACTCACATTCTTGAGAATGTCCTCCTGGCCCAGGCTTGAACCTGAGATAAGTACGCAGAGCGTAATGAATAAAATCAACCTCTTCATCTTGCACGATTAATCACAAATTGTGCCAAGAACGCACAAAAAATACTTTGTATTTTTCAAATTAACACAACGACCTACAAGCCACAAACCTAGGGCTAATAATTATATTTGCGGCATGGACAAGAAAGTGATACTTATGATCCTTGATGGTTGGGGAATAGCCACCAACCCTGAGGTATCGGCGATAGATAAAGCGGACACACCATTTGTTGATGGTCTATATGATAAATACCCTCATAGCAAGCTCGAAGCGTCAGGTATGGCGGTAGGACTTCCTGAGGGTCAGATGGGCAACTCAGAAGTAGGTCATATGAATATCGGCGCTGGGCGAGTGGTCTATCAGGATCTTGTGAAGCTTAACCTCGCCGTTGAGGAAAAGACTTTGGGGGATAATGAAACCTTGATGAAAGGATTGAAATACGCCAAAGATAATGGTAAGAAAGTTCACTTTATAGGGCTGGTATCCAATGGTGGTGTCCATTCCCACATCAATCATCTCAAGGGTCTCTGCACGCTGGCTGATGAACAAGGTCTCACTGATGTGTTTGTGCATGCTTTTACAGACGGGCGCGATTGTGACCCTAAGAGTGGGCTTGGTTTCATTAAGGAATTGGATGAACATATGAAGGCATCTACAGGTAGGATCGCTACCATTACCGGTAGGTACTATGCCATGGATCGTGACAAGCGATGGGAGCGGGTGAAACTTGCTTATGATGCCATGGTCAATGGAAATGGAATTAAGACAGCAGACTTGCACGCAGGTATAGAGCAGTCTTATGTCGATGGTGTGACTGATGAATTTATCAAACCTTTGATTCATACCGATAGTGCGGGTGTACCGGTAGCTAAGATTGGCGAAGGCGATGTGGTTTTGTGTTTTAACTTCAGAACAGACCGTGGCAGACAGATTACTCAGGCGCTGACCCAGGAGGATTTCCCTGATCAGGGAATGTCAAAGCAGGAACTTTACTATATGACCCTCACCAACTATGACGATACTTTCAAGGGTGTACATGTGATTTTCGATAAGGAAAATCTGACGAATACGCTGGGGGAGGTGTTAGCACGAAATGGGAAGAAGCAGATCAGGATTGCTGAGACTGAGAAGTACCCTCACGTTACTTTCTTCTTTTCTGGTGGCAGGGAAACTGAGTTCAAAGGAGAAAAGAGGCTGCTTTGCCCTTCACCTAAAGTAGCTACTTACGACTTACAACCTGAGATGAGCGCCAACGATATAAAGAATAAGATCTTACCAGAGTTACAGGCGAGTGAGGTGGATTTCATATGTCTCAATTTTGCTAATCCGGACATGGTAGGTCATACGGGTGTATTTGAGGCAGCTGTTAAGGCATGTGAAACCGTTGACCAATGCACAGAGGAAGTCATCACAACTGCCCTGGAAAATGGCTATACGGCTATCATCATAGCGGATCACGGCAATTCGGATATTATGATCAATCCTGATGGGTCACCTAACACAGCACATACTACCAACCTAGTGCCTTGCATTTTGGTAGATAATGATTTCAATGGACCGATCAAAGATGGCAAGCTGGGAGATTTAGCACCTACTATCTTGAAGCTTATTGGTGTCGAGGCGCCAGCAGATATGACTGGTAATGTGCTGATATGATAAGATTATCATTGACAGTGCTATTGGTTGGACTGTTGTTCTCCTGCCAACTCCAGAAGGAGACCAGGCTTACCGCTTACTACAACCTGGATTCTTTGGTTACCGCACAGGTAGACTTGCTTAGTACTCAAGGGCTTGTTCCCTTCAAAGTGGCAATGGTTAATCAAAAGCAAGAAACGGACACACTTGTTGCTGACAGCACTACCTGGGCCAACGAACTACAGGCATTTAGGATACTGGACCTCAATAAGTCAAACCTGCTCAACGCTTACCAGACCGTTGATTCCCAGACAGGCTATACTTATAAGTTGAAACCTGAAGAAGCTCGGCAGGGAGTCATTGAACTGTCAATCAGGCAATTCAGCAACAGCAAGCCAGCTACGATTACGGGAAGGTTTGAAGAGACGAACAACCTGTACTCAAGTCAAAGGGAATACGAGCTACAATTTGACGGCCAAGGCTATTTGCAATACTATAAGCTGGACGGTAGGCAGAGGGTAGCCTTCGGAGAATGGGTCAGCTACAATGTGGAAGGACATGTAGGTCGGCGACCTTAAGAAGAGAAAAGTGGGTTGTACTGGATTCGAACCAGCGACCCCCGCCCTGTCAAGGCGGTGCTCTGAACCAACTGAGCTAACAACCCATGTTTGCAGGCTGTAAAGATAATTGGCCAATCGGAATTAGCATCCATTCATCCATATTTTCAGGTAGCAGATCAATTCGTCCTTGAGCACGCAGGCTATGCCTATTACTACTCCCAATAGTGTAGTATATAGTTTATTTGACTTTAGCAGTGCGTATTTCATTGCTTGCCATTATTGGAGATATAGGTTTTGATTAGTTCTTTCCAGGCTTTTGCATTTTCCTTTGATGGAACAACCTCTCCGTTCGGATAGAGTTGTTGTATTTTGCCTGGTTCATGATTCCTTGCCCATTCAACAATGGGTTTGAGGTATTCATCAGACAGGGTGTTTTCTTCTGGTATCCAGTAAATGAGAACTTCACTAATCTTGTTCTCAACCAACCAATAAGTGCGGAAGGTTTTGGTTGGTGGCTTGCCTATGAGTTTATAGAAATCGTTGTTTTCAAAGAAATACCCTACAACGGCATGTTTGTTAGGGTCAAACCAAATTGTATCTAATGATAGCTCTGTGTTCATTTCCACATCCCAGGCTTTCCACTTGTCCGAGGAGGAGCTATCCTTTACTTTGATAACTGGAGGGCCTATCTTTTCATCAAACCATAGTCTAACTGTATCTGTGGTGAAGTTCCAGGAAAGCCGAGGATTTGATCTGAGTGATTCGAAGTAAGCCCGGAAGGTCTCAAGCTTAATTTCACCATTGGTTTGTGCCTGACACCACATGGCGATCATCCAAAGCACTAGAAAAGTGATAAGAGTCTTCTTCATTCGTTCAGCTTTTGAGGAGAGAAATAGGGTACCGCTTAGCGGTACCCAATGCTGTTATTTAACCATACCTTTCAGTCTGAGTACAATTGGATCGCCCCCCGTATTGGCATAAACGACCACTGATTTGTTAAATGGACCAGGTTTTGCTGCATTGTAAGTAGCTTCTACTGTGCCATGTCCACCCGGAGCAATGGCCTCCTTGGTGTATGATGCAACCGTACAACCACAACTAGCTTTGACCTGAGAGATGATCAAAGGGACCTCTCCCTCATTGACAAAATAGAATGATGCCGCTGCTGGAGTGTTTTTTGGGATCACGCCAAAATCATGATTGGTGCTCTCCCATGAGAACTTAGCACTTGCAGGAGCTTCTGCCATAATAGCGAAACCTATGAAGGTCAGCGCAAAGAGAAATAGCATTTTTGTTTTCATAATATTCGATTGTTTAATAGTGAAATAAGGATCAGCGCGTCTGATGCTTCAAAACTGTATTGAACCTGACTAAGCTCCTGTTAATGAAATCCTAACAATTGTTAATGACTTGTTAAAGTACGAGTACTGATACTGGCATTTTCTAAATTTGAGCATGTCTCGTAAAATGCTGCGACTTGTAATCGTACTGGCCACCATCTCTCTGTCGGGGATATTGGTCACACAGGTCTTTTGGCTGAGACGGGCCTTTGATCTTAGGGAAAAACAGTTTACGCTCAATGTCAACCTTGCCCTTAAAAATGTCGTGGAGTCCCTCTGCAACTACACAGAGAGTGATTATCCTGGAAATAATCCTGTAGAGCAACTAGGTTCGAACTACTTTATTGTAAGGACCAATAATATGATCGATCCTAGCGTTCTTGAGTACTTTCTTACCGCCGAGTTTGAGAAAAGAGCCATTGCTTCAAGTTTCGAATACGCTATTTATGACTGTAGGGATGAACAGATGGTCTATGGCAGTTTCGTAAGTCTTGAAGGGGCCACTTCAACCCCAGCACAGGCAGGAGATTTCCCAAGCCTATCGGAAAACGACTACTACTTTGGGGTCTATTTCCCAGAGCGGCCCTTTGATCTTGCAGGTCAGATGGGTATCTGGACCTTTAGTACATTGGTCTTGGTCATTGTGGTGATCTTCTTTGCTTTCACACTTTTCGTGATTTTTCGGCAAAAACGCCTATCAGAAATACAAAGGGACTTTATCAATAATATCACTCATGAGTTCAAGACGCCCATTTCAACTATTGCCCTTTCTACTGGGGTACTCAAGGACCCTGATATTGTCAAGTCACCAGAGCGTCTTCGCAATTATGCCACGATTATTGAAAGCGAGAATGCACGGCTGAAGAACCAGGTGGAGAAAGTGCTGCAGGTGGCAAGTATCGATAGTGAAGAGATCGGTCTGAAAAAGGAACTGGTAGATATCAAAGAGTTAATAGAAGAAGCTGTGGATCGCATTTCTGTTCCGTTAGGAAACCGAGGAGGGGCCATAGAAGTGAGTCACCAGGCGACAAATACTAAGATCAAGGCGGATCGTCTGCACATATCCAATATTCTATTCAACCTGCTTGACAATGCTGTCAAATACACCGAAGGAAGTCCGTCTGTCTCGGTAGTTACCACTAATGAGCGGGAGTATGTCACTATATCAATATTGGACAATGGCAAAGGGATCTCAAAAGAGGATCAGGCACGGATATTCGATCGCTTTTATCGGGTTTCTACAGGCAATGTACATGACGTAAAGGGTTTTGGTATAGGGCTTAATTACGTTAAGATCATCTCTAAAGCCCATGGAGGTAATGTGTCAGTACAAAGCATGCCGGGCCAGGGAAGTACGTTTAAAGTGATGCTCCCAATATGGAAAGCGTAAAGAAAATACTGTTGGTAGAAGACGACCCCAATCTGGGGTTTGTGGTAATGGACAATCTGCTTCAGCAAGGTTATCAAGTGATACATGCACTTGATGGAGATGAAGGTTGGGTGAATTACCAGCAGAATACCTTCGATCTATGTCTGTTGGATGTAATGATGCCTAAGTTGGATGGATTTAACCTGGCGCGGCGAATGAGGGCGCATAATCATGACATTCCAATCCTGTTTCTTACTGCTAAATCTATGCTTGAAGATCGATTAGAGGCATTCGAACTAGGAGGAGACGACTATCTGACCAAGCCCTTTTCTATTGATGAGCTAATTATGCGCATGGAGGTTTTTCTTCGTAGGAGCAAAGCACAAAGTGCAGCACCATCCCAGCTATATCGACTTGGCGCCATGATGTTTGATCCGGCAGACTTGAAGCTCAGCAGCCCTGAAGGAATCAAGAAGCTCACTCAGCGAGAAGCAGATTTGCTTTTGTTTTTCTGTGCTAACAAAAATCAGGTGATGAAGCGAGAGGTAATACTTAAAACTATATGGGGGGACGATGATTATTTTTTTGGTAGGAGTCTCGATGTATTCATCTCCAAGTTGCGCAAATACCTCAAGCCTGAGCCAAGCGTTCAGATCACCAACTATCATGGAGTAGGCTTCAAGTTTGAACTTGTCGAATAAGAACTGTGCTTTTCTGCATCTGTTAAAAAAGGTTAATTCCATATCTTCGGAAATGATCACTCGTAAATTTGCCTTATGAGTACCACAAAGATCCGCTGGATAGTTGGGGCGATGAGTTTGGCCCTTCTTGGGTTAATCTATTTTCAGTTCTATTGGATCAATAGTGTCTTAAAGGCCAATGAAGAACGCTTCAAAAATGATGTCCGAGAAGTGCTCAGGACTGTTACTTTGAAGCTGGAAAAGCAAGAAGTACTTGATGTCACTTTCGACAATCTTAAGACATCTTTCCAATGGAGAAGAGTTAATGATGGCAAAGGTGTTGAGCTTATTGAAAGCACTTTTGAGAAGCGTATATTGGATGTCAGCGATTCTTCTTTTCTTGAGGCCAACGACCAGAATGTATCATTCAAACTCAGCACAGGATCGGAGCTCGACATAGAATTGTCAGAAGAGTCTCCGGCTTTTGTGATGATTGACAAAGAAGGTCCTGGCGCCCCTCCAAGTGTCTTTTTTAAACGCCGGATTGATAGTGTTGATTTTACTTCAGGGGAGTTGCAGCAAGACCTTGAAAAGGTGGTTAATAAATCGGAAATGGTCCAGGTGGTAATTCATGAACTGCTCAGCCATGACAGAACCATTGATAAGCGCATCGACCTCAATGAGTTGGATTCTCTGCTTCGAGGTGAGCTGCTTAGAAAGGGGATTGATTTGGACTTTGATTATGCCGTTGAAGATCCAGGTCCTCCGACTTTTGTCCTTTCCTCTTTACATACACCTGTGCCACCTCCTACACTGATGGAGTCTGAGCTTAGAGCCAGCTTATTTCCTAATGATATCATAGGGGAGAGCAGCTGGCTTTTGATCAATTTTCCCAATCAACAACAGTATTTGTTAGGAAAGATCTGGCTGACATTGTCTTCATCTGCATTCCTGGTCATTGTGATCATTTCTTGTTTCGGGTACGCCATCCATACCATCCTCCGGCAAAAGAAGCTCTCGGAGATAAAAAATGATTTTATCAACAACATGACCCACGAATTCAAGACGCCTATTTCTACAGTTGCGTTAGCCTGTGAGGCGCTCCAGGATAAAGATGTGAACTCAAGCCCTGGTCTTATGGAGCGATATGTGGGCATCATTAATGATGAAAACAAACGGCTGGGTAGACAGGTTGAGAAGGTTTTACAGATGGCAGTCATCGAGAGGAAGGATTTCAAGCTGAAGCCTGAAAGTGTCGATGTTCACAGTATAGTGACTCAGGCAATAGAGAATATCAAGATCCAGGTGGAGAAACGAGATGGGTGGATTGATTTTCGACCGGAGGCGATGCATACCAGCCTATTGGCTGATGAAACGCATTTGACCAACATTATTTACAATTTGCTGGATAATGCCAACAAATACAGCAATGATCAACCCAAGATCACAGTAAGTACTAGGGACAGCTCAGAAGGGATCAGCATTGCCGTAGCTGACCATGGTATAGGTATGTCGACCGATGAGCAAGCACGGATATTTGAGCGCTTTTATCGTGTGCCTACCGGAAACCTTCATGATGTAAAGGGTTTTGGCTTGGGACTGGCGTATGTCAAGAGGATCGCTAAAGCACATGGAGGAGATATAGGTGTCAAAAGTAAAATAGGTCAGGGTAGTACATTTGAGATATTTCTACCTTTTGAACATCGATATGACGAACATTAAAATACTTGTTGTCGAGGACGATCCTAATCTAGGCCAAATTCTCCAGGAGTACCTGCACTTGAAAGGGTACGAAACCAAGCTTGCGGTAGACGGTGAAGAGGGCTTGCGTGAGTATGAGACCGGTAAGTACGACTTTTGTATTCTCGATATCATGATGCCCAAGAAAGACGGGTTTACGCTAGCCAGAGAAATAAGACAACAAGACAAAAGTATTCCTATCATCTTCCTAACGGCGAAATCAATGAAAGAGGACACGATCGCAGGACTTAAAGTTGGTGCCGATGACTACCTCACCAAACCCTTCAGTATGGAAGAATTGCTGTTGCGTATCAAAGCCATTATGAGGCGTATACATGATAATGCAGAGAAGAAGCAGTTCGAACCCCAGCGCTATGAGATGGGTAATTGCACATTCAACTATGATCACTTGATGTTGAAAACACCCATGAGAGAGCTGAAGCTTACCGCTAAGGAAGGCGACCTCTTAAGGATTTTTTGCAAAAACCTCAATCATACCGTAGAGAGAAGTCACTTCCTGAAAGCGGTATGGAAAGACGATTCGTATTTCAATGCCCGAAGTATGGATGTCTACATTGCCAAGCTGCGCAAATACCTTAAAGATGACGACTCACTCCAGATACTGACCGTGCATGGACAGGGGTTTAAGCTTGTAACTTTGCCAAAAAATTAGTATTTTACTAATTCGCCCAATTATAAAATTGTGCTGGAAGGCTGAAATCAGTTCATAATGATTTTCATTTGCGATGGCGGCACAATCCGGGCCATAAATATGTTATTGAACCAAAATCATTGAGGAAAGCAAAATGCAACTTGTACCATCCATATCAGTCATTAACAATCAAACTGTCAGACTTACCCGAGGTGATTATGACAATGAGAAGGCTTATAAGGACAGCCCGATTGATATTGCTAGAAGGTTCGAGGAGCATGGTATCCAGCGCATTCATTTTGTAGACCTGGAAGGTGCGAAAAAGGGCACTCCGGTTAACTATCATGCATTGGAAATGATTGCCAACTTTACAAAGTTGAAGATCAATTTCTCAGGTGGCATCCACACAGATGGAGATCTAAGTAAGGTTTTCGAGCATGGTGCGGAGAGTGTGACATCTGCGACTATAGCGGTTTATAATAAGCAATTATTTGCTGACTGGTTGATGTCCTATGGGCGTCAGAAAGTAGCACTTGGAGCAGATGTACTCAATGGATACATTAGAGTAGGAGGCTGGCAGAAAGGAACTAAGATAGAGCTGTTGGATCATATCGGCTATTTCCACGAAAGAGGCTTACGCTTCTTGAAAACCACGGACATTTCACGCGACGGTGCGATGGAGGGACCAGCGATAGAACTATACAAGAGTATACTCAAAGAATTTCCAAATATAAGCCTGTTTGCCAGTGGAGGTATGCGCTCCATGGATGATATTAAGCAGCTTGCAGATCTGGGAGTCTATGGAGTTGTGTTTGGAAAAGCCTTTTATGAAGGAAAGATCACACTTCAAGATCTCGAGCAATTCAACGCAGTTCATTAAGCAATTGCATTGAACAAAGCATAAAAAAAGGGCTGACGCCCATATTCCTCAAACTTTCAACTTGTTGTTATTACTCTTCAGCAACAACTGTTTTGCTCTCACTAACCGGTTCTACATCACCATATTTCACTTTGTATACCATGTAAAACAGGAAATTGTACTTGCTGATAGAATGGAAACTGCTATCGGCCTCAGTTTCGTTCTCATAATTGGTATATTCCTCATTTTCGAGATTTTCTTCCTTATCAGTATTTTTATTGTTCTCCTTGCCAGTCTTCTTGTCTTCGTTTCCACTATTCGCTAAAGCAGGACTTAAAACGAAGAAACAATTAAGAAGTACAACTGACAGAAGCTTTTTAACCATAAGTGTAGATTCGTAATAGGGAAACGAAGATAACTAAAATTTGTTTAACGAGTTCAAGTATTCCTTTAACATTTACCCTTTGTCCAAAGAAAAGCCCATTCAAATCAGGTTTTTGCAACCTACGGATATGCCCCAGTTGTATCATACCTTCATTGAAGCCTTCGGTGATTATACAGTCGATATGCGAATGGATCGCAAAGCCTTCGAAAAACGAATGCTCTCTAAGCTTTGTATCGATTGGCAACTATCAGTTGCAGCGTTTTCAGGTGATAAAATGATTGGTTTCATCACACAGACGGCTAATCAATATGAGGGTAGCTTGATGGTCTACAATGGAGGAACAGGTGTCATTCCAGCTTATCGCGGCAATAGTCTCACGAGACATATGTACGAAGCGGTGCTTTATCGAATGAAGCAGCGCGATATCAATCAATGTGTACTAGAAGTCATAGCGAGTAACACCAGAGCGATCAAGGTGTATGAGGAGATTGGATTTAAGATAGTAAGAAGGTTGAGGTGCTATAAGCGCATGATCCCCGAGTCACAAACGGGCAGCAAATCTAAATTAGCGCTAAAGCCTTTTGACCGTATGTTAATTGAGGATTTGAATGATGAGCTATCGACCAGTTTCATGGATACCCTTGACCAATTGGAACGTAACAAGGTCTATGAAAAGATGCTTCTCTTTTTTGATGCTGAAGATAGAGTGGTTGCCTATCTTGTTTTTCAACCTGCAACAGGGCGGATAGCGCGGATCTGGGTACATACAGATTGGCGTAACCGAGGAATTGGTAAATCGATGATCTCTTATGTGGACTCTTTGGCTAAGGACAAGCCGCTGACAGTGATCAATGTAGACGGAAGCTCAGAGATAGCCCATCAATTTTTGATAGCTTGTGGTTTTGAAAATCAGATTGATCAATGGGAAATGAAACTGGTTACCAGCTAACTACCGGGCAATTACCTGGTATTGTATCAGGTCGTTGGCTGGCCTATCGGAATAACATTGCTATTGGTCAATTGATAACTGATACAAGGCACCTGTCTCAAGTATCGGAAGGTGTTTTTTTTGCGATCAAGGGCCATAATCACGATGGTCATGACTATTTGCAGGATGCTTATGATGCAGGAGTCAGAACACTCGTAGTTGAGCATAACATTGATTTAGAGCGATATCCGGATGCCAATATCTGGTTGGCAGATACTGCAGTAAATGCACTACAGAAGATTGCAAAGTATCGTCGCGGATCGTTTGATATGGACGTCATTGGTATTACAGGCTCTAACGCAAAGACTATCATCAAAGAATGGCTTTCGGCGATTCTTCAAACTTCCCGACACATCGTAAAGAGCCCTAAGAGTTATAATTCTCAAATAGGAGTTCCGCTTTCGGTATGGCAAATGAACGAGACTCATGAGCTGGCGATATTCGAAGCAGGAATATCACAGCCCGGAGAGATGAAGAACCTCGCAGAAGTGATCCAGCCAACCATTGGACTCTTTACTAACCTTGGTAGCGCCCATGATGCCGGATTCTCTTCCCGCCAACAGAAACTCCAGGAAAAGCTGGTGCTTTTTGCTTCAGCCAGTGCTATCGTATACTGTGCAGATCATGTAATGGTAGAAAAGGAAATCAGGCGAGAATATCCTCATAAAGACCTGATTGCTTGGTCTTCGGGAGGCTTGAAAGCTGAAGTGCATGTTAACTACGACAGCTCAGTGATGCATTTTTCCGGACGCTTTGGACACTTCGATATAGTAGCGCCTTTCACCGATCCCAGTTCTTTAGAAAACTTGACGCACGTCATTATCCTGCTGAGGTTGCTGGAGTTTCAGCCAGAGGAAATAGATCAAGAAGTCAGGACACTAAAACAGGTGAAGATGCGTCTTGAGCTGAAGGAAGGTCTAAATCGCACTTATATCATTGACGATAGTTATAATAATGACCTAAGCGGTTTAAGAGTAGCACTGGAATTTCTATCACGGCAAAATCAATATTTTAAGAAGACCCTTGTTTTAGCTCCAATTGAGCAAGCTGCCCAGGATGATGCTGAAGTATATCGAAAGGTGGCTTCAATGGTCAATGAGTTTTCCCTGGATCGATTGATCGGGATAGGTGATCCTATTCGCAAGCACTTAACTATAGCTAGCGCAGAAGTGGAGTACTATGATGATGTTGTGTCCTTTTTGCATGACTTGCCAAACTTTGACCAGGAGATTATACTGGTGAAAGGAGCGCGCCAATACCATTTGGAGGCTATTGTAGCTGCATTGCAGTCAAAGCGTCACGATACCGTATTGGAGATTAACCTTGAAGCACTGGTACACAACCTGAACATATATCGCGCAAAGTTGTCGAGCGGTACGAAGCTGATGGTGATGGTAAAGGCGATGGCGTATGGTACGGGAATTCGTGAGATCGCCCAGGTGCTTCAGCATCACAAGGTAGACTATCTGGGGGTAGCATTTATGGATGAAGGCGTTCAGCTAAGAGAGGCCGGAATTTCCCTTCCCATTATGGTCATGAACAGCACGCCCGATCAGTTTGCGCTCCTATCGGAATACAATCTGGAGCCGGAGATCTTTTCAATAGACCAATTGAGACATTTTATTGAGCATTTTTCAGGAATCGACAATGCTCCTCCTGTACATCTTAAGTTAGAAACCGGCATGCATCGATTAGGGATCGATAGCGCCGAACTGGAAGATCTTGTAAAGTTGCTGTCAGAAAATGAAGTAGCTATAGCAGGGATCATGACACATTTGGCGGGAGCAGATGACCCGCTTCATGATCAATACTCGCACCAGCAAGCCGAGACTTTCCTTAAAGCCCAGAAGGTGATTGCCAATGCAATTGGTCAACAACCATTGCGGCATGTTCTTAACTCACCCGGTATGTTGAGATTTCCGCAATACCATTTTGATATGGTCCGGCTGGGGATAGGACTTTACGGTTTTGATGCTGCTAATGAGATCAATGATCAACTGAGGGTAGTAGGAACACTTCGGACCTATATTTCGAGAATTGAGGAACTGGAAGCAGGAGAAAGTGTAGGTTATGGTCGTATATGGGTTGCCAAACGCCCCACACGAGTGGCAACATTGCCAATAGGCTATGCTGACGGATATCGCCGTGCCTATAGCAATGGAATTGGTAAAGTATTGTTGGCAGAAAAACTAGTGCCTGTGATAGGGAGTGTCTGTATGGATATGTGCATGATCGATGTTACAGATGTCCCTTGTGAAGTTGGCGATGAGGTGGTCATTTTTGGTGAAGAGCCTACAATTCAAGACATGGCCGCTTGGGCGAATACGATCCCTTATGAAATATTAACAAACGTTAGTGATCGGGTAAGGCGTACTTTTATCTCCGAGTAATTAGCCCCCGCAACCAAGCAGTTTCTTGAAGTCCATATCTAGAATACTTTGCTTAACCGTCTCAATTTCCTCTTTGACTTTTTTGTTGCTTGCAATATGAACACTGTTTGACCGGGTATTTCCCTGGATTTTCAGTTGTTTCTTTGTCATCCTTCTCGGAAACGGCTTACCAAACCTTCTGGTTTAGTGCGACTAACGAAATAATCGGAGATAGTATACGCTATCTGACATTTGACATTGGTCAATTGTGGCTTTGGATGTACCTTTGACGCTTATCTATAATCAATCTAAATAAATTAGCATGAGGACAGCTGCCCAGCTTAGGCATGGAGAACGTGGGACCGTCACCGGATTTAGCAATAGTGAGATGTCCCTCAAACTGATGGAAATGGGTGTGCTGCCTGGACAAGAGATTGAGTTTAAGTTTGCTGCACCATTCAATGGTCCTCGCTGCTTTTTAGTCAGAGGATACCAGCTTTCACTTCGGATCAATGAGGCCGAAGCTATTTCTATTGACTGAATAGTGTCCTGAGTATGATCAAAGTTGCACTTGTTGGTAACCCCAATTCTGGTAAGTCTTCACTATTCAATCAGCTTACTGGGCTCAATCAAAAAGTAGGAAATTTTCCTGGTGTAACGGTAGATATGAAGTCTGGTGAAGCCAAAGTGTCTGGAACCAGCACCATTCAATTGATCGACCTGCCAGGTACCTACAGCATCTATCCGAGATCGTTGGATGAGCGGGTGGTGATCAATTTATTGACGGATGAGAACCACAAGGATTATCCCGATGTAGTGGTTGTGGTGGTGGATGCCTCCAACCTAAATCGTAATTTGCTGCTGTTCTCCGAAGTTGCTGACCTTGGTTTACCGACCATTCTGGCACTTAACATGGTGGATATGGCGGACAAAGCCGGGATACAGATTAATACGAAGAAGCTGAGTGATCTATACTCCTCTCCAGTAGTTACTATCAACGCGAGAGTAGGCTCAGGCCTGGATGAACTAAAAAATGCAATCATCTCAGCCAAGGACCTAAAGCAGCCGAGAGAGCCTTTGTATCCGGTGAAGGAACTTGCGCCTGAACTTGTGCAAAAGCTTCAGGAGAGATATCCTGAAAAAAGTGATTATCGTGCCTATCAGATGGCTCAGCAGCTCAACGATATTTCCTACTTGCCCCCTGATGAAAAAGAATGGATTGCTGGGGTAAAAGCGGAGTATGATTTTCATGACAAGCAACTCAAGGAGCAAGAAACACTTGATCGCCTGGCTATCATTAAAGATAAGACTGGTAAGGCTTTATCTGTGAGTGAGGTGTCCTTCAGGGACTCAATGACAGACCGGTTAGATCGTGTTTTTACACATAAGGTCTATGGTTATGCTATCTTCTTGGCCATACTATTTCTGATCTTTCAGACCATTTTTGCCTGGGCCGAGCCGTTTATGGACATGATTGACGAGGGCTTTGGATGGATGAGTGGATGGGTCCATCGCTATTTACCAGAGGGCATTCTCAATGATCTTGTGGCGGAGGGGATTATTCCAGGACTGGGGGGAGTTATCATTTTCATTCCACAGATTGCCCTACTATTCTTATTCATAGCCATACTGGAAGAGTCGGGTTATATGGCTCGGGTGGTCTTCCTAATGGACCGTATCATGATCAAGTTTGGGCTCAATGGTAAGAGCGTGGTACCACTGATTTCAGGTATGGCTTGTGCTATACCGGCCATCATGGCGACAAGGACCATAGATAGCTGGAAGGACAGGGTCATCACTATTTTCGTAACACCATTTATGAGTTGCTCGGCAAGACTGCCGGTCTACGCTATTCTCATTGCATTGGTGGTTCCTGATGAATATATCTTTGGTCTCTTCAACCTTCAGGGTATGGCCCTAATGGGTATGTACCTGCTTGGTTTCCTGATGGCGATTCTTTCGGCTTACGTCATGAAAAAACTACTCAAAACTGATGAGAAGAGTTACTTTATGATGGAGCTGCCGATCTATCGATCACCACGATGGGGTAATGTAGGCCTTACCGTACTTGAAAAGAGCAAGACGTTTGTTTTTGAAGCGGGTAAAATAATTCTTGCGATCTCGATTGTACTTTGGGTGTTGGCGAGCTACGGGCCAGGGGAGAACTTCGAAAATGCTGAGTCTATAGTCAGAGAGCAGGAAACTGGATTAACTGCTAAGGCTATGGATGATGCGATAGCAGCCTATCAACTGGAGCATTCTTATGCCGGTGTGATGGGTAAGTGGATCGAGCCTGTCATCAAGCCGCTCGGTTATGACTGGAAAATAGGCATAGCCTTAATCACATCTTTTGCAGCTCGCGAGGTTTTTGTCGGTACTATCGCAACCATTTACAGTGTGGGCTCGGACTTTGAGGACGAGGGTACGATCAAAAGCCGATTGAGCGCTGAGATCAACCCGGATACAGGTGGCCCGATGTACACCCCAGCTCTTGGTTTTTCATTGATGGTATTCTACGTTTTTGCCATGCAGTGCATGAGTACATTGGCAGTAGTCTACCGCGAGACTAAAGGTTGGAAGTGGCCGATGCTACAGCTGGCATACATGACAGCTGTGGCGTATCTCTCAGCTTTTGTTGTCTATCAGTGGCTTAGTTAGCTCTTGCCGTCTTGTCGATCCTGTACCCACTGACACCTGAGCCTACCAAACCTGTTAGGCTCACCCCTTCAACTTTCAGATTGATCCACGTGTTCCTATCGGAATTGTAGAATTCGACCTGCGCCTCACCATTAGCATCTAGGACTATCTCAGGTTCCCAGTGTAGCGTATTTCTGAGGTCCGGTTCTACGTTGATGATGTCCATTTCAGTCTCATACTCTCTACCCTCAAAAATCCTAGGGAAAGAATAGTTATTGACTATCGTGAAGTGCGATTCCTCATTTTCACGAGTGTCTTCAAGGTGATCATTCCTAGTGGTTACAAACACTACCCCCGCCTGTGCGCGACCACCATAGATAGTTGCTGCCCGGCTACCTTTCATTACTGTCACAAACTCGATCATTTCAGGTCTGAGATAATTGAGACGGTTGTAATCATGACCCACAGGGGTACCGTTTAGTATAAAAAGCACTCCGTTATTAGATTCACTAAAGTTGTCTCTCGTGGTACGCCCTATTTGTTCCGTAGCACCGGTTGCATCGTCTACTCTCGTCAGTGTAAATCCACCGACTGTCGCGGCTTGCCCTCTGAGCGACCTGAAGTAAACATTGCCATTTGCAAAATCGACACTAGGTACATTGGTCACTTGCCGCAATATTCCTAAAAAATCATCTGCATTTCTGAGTTCTTCACCTGCCTTAGAGTCTGTGGCAAAACTCTTGTACTCTTCCACGATCTCGTCCACTTTTTCTGGTAGGATACGCTTCTCTTCGATCAAGATCTCCTGGAGTAGCCGATAGTCACCAAGATCTTTGAGAAAACTCTGGCGGTCACCTGTGTAGTAGATGGAGTTGAACCTGATCCTGTCTTCTGTGACTTGATCATCTATGCTCAGAGGGTTGTTATCGAGATAGTCCACGATGAATTCGTCTTCCTGATATTCATGAAGATCGATTTTAACATTTTGCTTTCCGCGCTTTGATAACGCACTAAAGAGCACCTCCGAGGGGTTGTGATCAAGATTGGTCTTATCAAAATAAAATGTGCCATTCACTCCAGTGGTCATATCGAATGTCCTGTAGGTGCCGGACTGCACAATGCTCACTTTGGCACCCTCTACGGGCTTACCCCAGTTGTTGACTACTTGACCTTCAAAATAATCCCGACTAATAGAGTGCTGGTACTTCGTGCTATCTGTGAGTACTTCAGAGAAATCAAACGTGCGCCAGCCATCTGTCATCAAGACAAGGTCTAGTGTTGCTCTTGCTTCCTCACTATTTTCCAGATACTTCGATAGGTCCGGTAAATGCCGGTCCAACTCCGAATCGAGATATAAGTGGCTGAAAATATCGGTCTCACCATTTTTGGACAGGAATGAATACATATTGTCGAAAGCTGTCATGGACAGATTAGCCACGACTGGATTCCCATCTGGATCCGTTACTCTTATTTTAGCCTTCACTTTTTCCCGTGGTGCGTAGGTTCGCTTATTTGTGATCAGCTCAACATTCAATTTACGGTTCACATTCGTGAATACGAGTCTTTCTGCCTGAGGAATTCCGTTTGCATCAAATAGAGTGATTTGAGCTATTCCGGTAGGTAGGTTGTTGCAAGGGATGCTCACAAAGGCTTCATCTTTCAGGTTACCTGATAATGACCAGTAGATCTGGTTGCGTACCATAGCGGCCAGAAATACACGCTCTTTTCGTTTGGTATCAGAGGACGACACTTTGACCTGGATGGCTTGCTCTGATTGGCCTGTGATACTCAAATTCAGTCCCTCCTCCTCAATTTTGCCAAGGTTGTATCTGTTCTTTTCAAGTTCGGGTGAGGTGATGACAAAGTAGTAAGAGTCCCCACTTGGGAAAAAATTGAAATCTCCTAATCCGTCATTTAGCGTTCTGAATTCAGCTAATTTTTGACCATCACTACTTTCAATCCTACCAGAAATATCTACCGACCTGCCAAACTTGTCTGTCGCCCTGAATGCTACACGTGAGCTGACTCCCTTGATAATCTTACCACCTTCCGGGAAAAAATCAACCATCACTTCAGGCACATCTACAGGAATGATAGCATCTACTGAGATGGTTTGGTCTTCGTAGACTGATGATATCTCTGCTAGATATTGACTGGCATTTTGGTTATCAGGAATCTGATAACGGATATAAAAACTGCCATTATTGAGGCCATAACCAGTACCTCTATGGACTTCTTCTCCATCAACCAATATCTTGAAATTGTAAACTAATTCCTTGGTTTCCTGCTCCTCTGTGGTAGAAGTATTAACCTTGATTGCTACCTCTTCGCCCGGATAATAGATAGAGTCATTGAAAGCAAGGTCAAGCGTGACCTTGGGCATGATCATTTCGACCGGAGAGAGTTTTTTGATTTGAAGCTTGCGCTCAAAAAGTGGTGGGTCCTCATAATTTTTCATCCAACTCGTGTATGCACAGAGTTGATAATTGCCATCATCCAGCATTTCGGGTAGGGTGATATCTCCAACACTGTAGCCGCCTCTGATGATAAACTTATCTTGAGCCACTATTGTACCTGATCCATCAATTACATCCACAAAGAGTGTTTTTGAGCGCTCAACTGGTCTGAAAGAGATCGCGTCCAGAATATAGCCCTTGAACCAAAGATCGTCTCCCGGCTGATAGACTTCTTTGTCAATTTGTAGGTATACCTTTTCGACAGGCATAGCATCATTGTAGCTGGAGATCTTATCACTGAGTTCTATGATGAATCTTTCATCAATCGAAATGAACCCTACTGTTATGAGAAAAAGCAGCGTGCACAAAAAGAATTTTGGCAAAGCTGAAGAGTAGCGGTTTACCATAGGCGAATTGGTTTAATTTTGAAGCTTTTCCGGTGGCCCACTTAATGGTGGAGCAGTTTCGGCAATTAACTCATTAACAATGAACTCTGTCCATAACCCTTACAGTACGTTCACCGACAAGATCAATGATTGCAACGATCAACTAAAAATACTAAAAAGCAAGCTCAAGTGGCTGACCATCAGCCGACTTGCGACCTTTTTGCTGTCAACCGGTCTGTCTGTCTATTTCTTATCGATAAGCAATGGCACGGCCTTGGTCACCTGCCTGATTGTATTGGTACCACTTTTTGTGTGGTCAGTAGCTACTTATCAGAAAGCTAAAACCCGCAGTGCAATGATCAATCATCTGGGATCAATCAACCAGCTTGAGCTCAAAAGGTTAGATGGTGATATGACCGGGATACCTACAGGACTAGAACACCTGGACAATGACCATGCATTTGCACAAGATCTTGACATTTTTGGCAGACCATCGCTTTTCCAGCTGACCAACCGAGCTACCACCAGGCAAGGAGAAAGAAGACTTGTGAGTGCTTTACTAAAACACTTGCAGAGTGACGAAATCTCCGTAAGACAAGAGGCGGTAAAAGAGTTGAGTGGGGCTTTGACGTTTCGTCAGGAACTACAGGCGTTGGGCCTTTACTATAAATCTAAAGATGAGAAAGCAAGGATTGAGAGAGAAGATGAAGCTCTGTTGGCTTGGATTGGAGATCGGGAGCAAGCAATAAATAAGACTTTTCTTAAGATATTGAACATGATTTCACCAGCCATCATGATTTTGTCGATGCTGATGATACCTACATACGCCTACCACCTCTTTTTTGGTTTTGTACTATTTCACTATGCCATCATGATGGGCTATGTCTCCAGGGTCAATAAGATGTCAAAGTCAGTATCAAGCTCACTCAACCTGATAAGGACTTACAAGGAGATCATTCTCAGATTTGAGAATGAGACAGTGAAGGGAAAAGAACTTGTCGAGCTAAAAGCACGTCTCTCACGGGAGGGCAAACCGTCAAGTAAGATTCTACACACTTTGGAGAACATACTTCAGAACTTTGATAACCGAGCCAATATGATCTATGGTATCATTAATGGTGTATTCATGCTTGATCTATACTGGTATATTAAGGCTGTAGACTGGAAAGATCGATATGGTGAGCTTATGACAGATTGGATAGAGGTAGCCGGGGAGTTAGAGATGTTGGGCAGTCTTGCTGGCTTTGTGTATGCGCACCCAAAGTTTGTGTTCCCGGAGTGTGATAAAGTCGATGCTTACTATGTGGAAGCAAGATCATTAGGTCATCCCCTGATACCTGAAAACAAACGGATTGCGAACGATTTTGAGCTCAAGAGCGAGGGCACTGTGGGACTGGTCACAGGCTCCAATATGTCTGGAAAGAGCACCTTCCTACGTACTGTGGGTTTCAATATTGTGCTAGCTCAAATGGGGCTGCCGGTATGTGCCAAGTATTTCAGATGGTCTCCTATTAAAGTGTTTTCGGGAATGCGGACACAGGACGACTTGGGAGAAAGCGTCAGCTCTTTCTATGCGGAGCTTAAGCGGATCAGACAGCTTCTTGAGTTGACAGAAGAGGCACCTATTTTTTACCTACTAGATGAAATTCTGAAAGGCACAAACTCTGACGATAGGCATAAAGGGGCAATGGCCTTGATCGACCAGCTATCTCATCGGTCGGCTATTGGACTGATCTCAACACACGATTTAGCACTAGGTAAACTCGAAGCTACCAATGACAAGGTAAAGAACTACAGTTTCAATAGTCGTTTGGAGGAAGGTGATCTTATTTTCGATTACACAATATCCGAAGGCATATGCCAGAGCTTCAATGCATCAGTCCTCATGCAGAAAATGGGAATAATTCCAGACTAGCCAGGCTTGAGAATATATATCTTTACCGACAAAAATTAGGCTATGGCATCTGATAAACAGCTTCCAACGATAGGTGTACTGGGTGGCGGTCAGCTTGGCAGGATGATGATCCAGTCTGCTATCAATTACAACCTGGAGGTGCATGTCATGGACCCTGATGCCAACGCCCCCTGTAAAGACATTGCCACATCGTTTAGGCAAGGAGCTATCACTGATCATGACCAGGTCTATGAGTTTGGCAAGTCGTTCGATTTTGTCACCATAGAGATCGAAAACGTCAATACTGAAGCGCTAAAGAAGCTACGGGAGGAAGGTGTGAGAGTATTTCCTCAACCAGAAATCATTGAACTGATCCAGGACAAGCGGATTCAGAAGGAATTCTATAAGGACCATGACATCCCTACTGCACCCTTTGTCCTAACAGAAAATGCTGGTGAAGTGAGAGCGAATGCAAGTTTCCTACCGGCAGTCAACAAGCTTGGCAAAGAGGGCTATGACGGTCGTGGGGTAAGTATCCTAAAATCTGAGGATGATCTGGAAAAGGCTTTTGACGCGCCTGGCCTTCTGGAGAAATTCGTGGATTTCGAAAAGGAACTTGCGGTGATTGTAGCACGCAACAGTTCTGGGGAAATCAAAAGTTTTCCAGTGGTCGAGCTGTCGTTCCATCCAGTACACAACCTGGTAGAGTATCTCTTTAGTCCTGCGTCTATCTCTCCACATATTGAGGACAAGGCCCAACAGGTTGCCAGAGATGTCATTGAGAAACTCGATTTGGTGGGTCTCCTTGCAGTAGAGATGTTTCTTACTAAAGAAGGTGAGATATTGGTCAATGAAGTAGCACCACGTACGCACAACAGTGGACATCAAACCATAGAGGGGAATATTACGTCACAGTTTGAGCAGCACATCAGAGCTATACTGGATTGGCCGCTAGGCGATACTGATATCAAGATCCCATCTGCTATGGTTAATCTCCTCGGAGAAGATGGATACACTGGTGAGGCGCGTTACTCTGGCTTGAGTGAAGTGCTTGCAATGGCTGGTGCACATATACATCTCTATGGCAAACGGCTGACAAAGCCATTCCGTAAGATGGGCCATATTACTATTGTTGATAATGACATGAAACAGTTAAAGGAGAAGGCTAAATTGGTAAAATCTAAACTTAAGGTAATCGCATGAGTAAGCCGGTCGTAGGAATCATTATGGGTAGTCAGTCTGACCTTCGCATTATGTCGGAAGCTGCTGGGGTTTTGTCAGAATTGGGTGTAGCGTTTGAGCTGACGATCGTATCAGCCCATCGCACGCCGCACCGAATGGTGACTTATGCTGAAGAGGCCGCTGGTAAGGGGATCAAAGTCATCATTGCAGGTGCAGGAGGTGCCGCTCACCTACCGGGAATGGTGGCGTCTCTAACGACTCTACCGGTCATTGGGGTACCTGTCAAAAGTAGAAACTCTATCGATGGATGGGACTCTATACTCTCTATATTGCAGATGCCAGGAGGTGTGCCGGTAGCTACAGTGGCGCTGGATGGTGCTAAAAATGCTGGTATCCTTGCTGCTCAGATCATTGGGACTTCTGATAAAAAGGTGGCTGTAAACCTTAAAGATTATAAAGCCCGTTTGGGAGAGAAAGTTGAGGAGTCTGCTGCCAAAATAGAAGCTGACGGATATAAGGGTAAGTCTATCGGCTTCTAGTTAACCGTAGCAGTTCTATAAGTTGATAAAGAGCGAAGTTTCAACAAAAAGCCTGTTCAACGTCCAAAGATTGATGTTGTCAGAGCGATAGGCTGCAGTGAATTGAAGCTTAGTTACCAAGCCAAAAAGATAGCCCACCCCGGCACTGAACCGATTGCCCCAGGCATTGCGATTGAACCTGGTACTTTCATATAAGATTTCGTTAGAAGCTAGCATATAAAACTCTCCTGCGTCTAAGGTCTGTCCCGATAATGGAAAATCAACAGAGAATCTGTACCTGAACCTATGGGTGAGTCTTCCATTACGGATGCGCTGCTCAAGCCTTCCACGACTAGCCATTCTCACGCCTTCCGGACGATGCAACCAAGCCACTTGTTGAGTGACGCGATGTTCATGTTGGTTCCGTCCTTCGGTGGGTTCCACTATTCTGTACTTGTATCCTATCGAAGCTTTGAGTCTTGGATTGATACGGTAAGTGGCAAACTGGTTGATTTCCCCAAAGTTCAACTCACCGCGAAAGTCATCTCCTTGTGTTGTTTGTTCATTCAACCAAATCGTTCGAGTGGCCAGAGAAGTATTGAATGACCAACTTTTGCCGAGTTTGTAATTGACGGCTGTTGATGCCTCCCATACAAAGACAGTCTCCTCGCTTTGACCGGATACCATATTAGCCGTTAACCATAGAGTCAACAAGAAAAGTAGTCGCCTCATTGATAGAGTATGTTGTCTGTTTGTCGGTCAACCACCTCTTTTTTTTCTATTAGTAGTCCTGACTGATCAAAGAGCATCTCGTAGGTTGTCCAACTTCCGTCTTTCTTGACGGAAAGCACGATCTCATATCTCAACTCAAGTTCATCGGCACCTTTGATCACCATTGTGAGTAGATCATCGGAAGAAAGAAATGCTAAGGTATATTGACGTTGTGTTCTTCTTATCCTGTATCTGTCGTAAGCAGATAACGAATATCTTATTTTATCGAGAGCGGCTTGAGGTATTTGCTCAAAATCCATCTTGATTTCTACGTCCTCAATAGCTCCATTTTCATCAAACTCAACGCTATACCAGAGTCTATCTAGTATGAATTTACATTCAAAGCTTTGGTGACCTATGTCGGTCTCTTTGTAGTATCGTATTTTAGATGCTTGGCTAAGATGAGTAGCCAGGATTTCTAATGCTATAGCAGGCATCTCTTCAGCCTTGATCCTTTTTTCAACCTCCTGCTTTAGATTTTGTGATAGCCCGAGTATCGGTGGTAGCGTCAGAAGACAACAGTATATCCAGCTCTTAATCATTAACATAGAGTTCTCTAAACGTATTTATGTCGCTATGTGAGCCCAGAAGTATCATCACATCATCCGGACCAACGAGCATGTCGGGAGAGGGGTTGAAAAGAAATCCTTTGATATCATCCTTGAATCCTACAAGGGTCGCACCAGTCTTATTACGTATATCGAGTTCCCTTATGGACTTGTCTTTGAAGGGGGTCTTAAGACTGTTGTAGGGTACTTCCTCTAAGGCAAATTGACTGTTCTCGGTACCGGTGAAGAGGTCCAAAAACTCTATGACGTAAGGTTTAGTGATCAATTGTGCCATATGGATACCCCCAACTGCATCGGGCATGACCACCTTGTTGGCACCCGCACGCCGCAGCTTGTTAGTAGTGTTTTCTTCGGAGGCTCGTGCGATGATCTGAATGTTGGGGTTGAGTTCCTTAGCCGTCAAAGTGATGAATACATTATCAGCATCACTAGGGAGTGTAGTGATGATGGCTTTGGCCTTATCAATGCCGGCATCTTTGAGCACTTCGTCATGAGTGGCTTCTCCTATAAGAATGTTGTACCTCTTAAGTACGCCCTCCACACTCTCGGGATCTCGTTCGACAAGCACAAAAGGCACATTGCTATTGTCAAGCTCCTCGCAAGCTTTGCTGCCATTGCGTCCATAGCCACATACGATGACATGGTCGTTGATTTTTTTTAGTTCTTTGACCATACGATACTTTTTTAGAAAATGATTGAGTTCGCCCTCAAAGATGTAAGTCGTAATAACTGATACGACATACGCCAATATGCCGAGGTTGAAGAAGATATAAATGCCTGTAAATATTTGACCGGTCGGTGATAACGGCTGAACGACGTTGTAGCCCACGGTCGAAATGGTAATAGCGGTCATGAAAAAAGCGTCATTCAGTCCATAATCTTCAATGATCATAAAACCGCCGACACCAATGAGCACGCTTAAAATGAGCAATCCTATAGAGAGAAATACGCGCTGGATACTACTGTGCATGAATGAGGTTTGAGCTAAAATTAGAATTATTCGGGCAAGTCAGCAATGCCAATTATGATGATCATTAGAACATTATGAAGGACAAATGCTTATGCTCTTGAAATCCACTAAGAAATTAATTAATATCGTTATAAGCAATTATGCAAGGTTTCGCATTTGATATGATCCTCTGTGGAATAGCCTATCTCTTTTTGGTCTATTTCATGTTCACCCTTCTCAAAAAGAGAAAGAAAGGGTTTGATGGAGATGATGACGATGATGGCGGGTTACCTGTATCTACACCACCAGAGATCGATCTGCCACCAGGAGTCTGCCTACCGGATGGCAGCCCCAAGCTTAGGATCGTCAAAGAAGATGTACAGGAGGAGTGTCTGGTGTGATTAGCCTCGCTTACATTCAGGGCATATTCCGTTTATCAGCAGATTAGATTCTTGATACAAGTATCCGTTAGGCAATGTTACTCTAGGTACATCTATGTCGTCCAGACAGGTAGTTTGACCACATTTTTCACATTTAAAATGGACATGTTCGTGATGATGTTCAGCGACTTCACATTCTTCGGAACACAGGGCATACTTTGGGGAACCCTCATCGGACAGCACCTTATGGATGAGCCCTTTTTCCAGAAAGGTCCGAATGGTTCTATATACTGTGACGCGATCAAGATTATGGCTCAGGTTAGCTTCTATATCTGACTGAGAGAGGGCAAAATCATTGTCTATGAACAGTTCGAGTATATCTTCTCTGCTTTTAGTCTTTCTTAAATCAAAATCTCTCAGAATACCTTCTACCATAGACATACTCAACACAATTTGCGTAAAGTTAGTGCTTCAATCTTTTTTTTCGAAAGTTAATAGTATGACTACTAACAATGACTGAAGGTTACTGCGATGGTAATACTATCAATAAGGTTCGATTTACTATTTTTGTACATTGTTTGAAATTTAAAAAATGGCATCAATAGCTACTATACAGATCAATGTCAACGAAAAGCTCTTCCTTCGAAATCCGGAACATACCGAGCTTGGCAGAAACATTATCTCCAATAGCATCATCCTAATAGAGAAAATAGGATTTGAGAATTTCACCTTTAAAAAGCTAGCTGCGGAGATTAAATCAACAGAGGCCTCTATCTATCGTTATTTTGAAAACAAACATAAGCTCCTTATTTATCTGGTTTCCTGGTACTGGAGTTGGATGGAATATCAGGTCGATTTTCAAACCAATAACATAGAGGACCCTGAGAAGAAGCTTGATATAGTCATTGATATTCTCACTCAGACTTCAAGATTCGACCCCCAATTCTTGCATATCAATGAGGACGCGTTATATCGTATCGTTATTGATGAGTCTGCTAAAGCTTACCTGACTAAAGATGTAGATGCCGATAACAAAGAGGGCTTTTTCCTTGGATACAAGTCCCTTTGTCGCAAACTCGCTGGGTTTGTAATAGAAATGAAGCCAGACTTTAAGTATCCCAGAGGGTTAATGAGCACATTGATAGAAGCTTCTCATCATCAGAAGTTCTTTTCGGAGCACTTACCCTCATTGACGGAGGTATCAGAGTCAGAGGGAGGTTCAGGAGAAGTATCCGAATACCTGCGCTACTTAATTTTCCAGTTGCTGAAGAACTAAGCCTGCATGGCCTCTTCAGCGAATTGGAGTTTTACCAGTTTGCTGTATACTCCATCTTTGATCTGTATAAGCTCATCATGGAAGCCGCTTTCCGTGATACGACCTTCATTGATCACAAATATGTGATCAGCCTGACGGACTGTAGACAACCTGTGAGCTATGATGATCGAAGTACGTCCTTTCATCAACTCATCAAGAGCTTCTTGCACGAGTCTTTCTGATGCAGTGTCTAGTGAACTTGTCGCTTCATCAAGAACTAGTATGGCGGGATTCTTTAAAATAGCTCTGGCGATGGCTATGCGTTGGCGTTGGCCTCCGCTGAGCTTCACGCCACGTTCTCCAACCATCGTATCAAATCCCTCAGGGAAAGACTCGATAAACTCCAAAGCATTGGCCTTGGCTGCTGCGTCCCTGATCTCCTCCATGGAGGCTGATTGTTTGCCATAGGAGATATTTTCCTTGATGCTACCACCAAAGAGCATGACCTCTTGCGGCACCACCCCGATATTCTGCCGATAGGCTCTCAATGGATAATCATAAGCAGATTTACCATCAATGTGTATAGATCCATTATCGATCTTATAATAGCGTAAGAGAAGTTGAATGATGGTAGATTTCCCTGCACCACTAGGTCCTACTAGGGCTACTTTATCGCCGGGATTGATTTCGATATTTATATTGTCAAGGACGCGCATGTCCTTTCTGGTAGGATATGCAAAACCTATATTCTTCATGAGTATATGTCCCTGGAGTCTGAACGGCTCGGTTTCGTTGATGACATCCTCAGCCTGCTCTTCTGTGAGTACTTCAAGTATCCGCTCCGAACTGCCAATGGCTTTCTGGACCTGACCATAAAGGTCACCTATACCAGCGATAGAAGCACCTATGAATGTAGTATAGAGTACAAACGAAAGCAATTCCCCGACGGTCATTTCTCCGGATTGCACCAGCAAGGCACCATACCACATGACAGATACGATGGCACCAAAAAGAACGAAGATGACAAACGAAATAAATCCAGACCTGTATTTGGCAGTACGCAAGGCCATTTTGATCACACTATCCAATGATTTGCGGTAGCGTATCGCCTCGAAGAGTTCATTGGTAAATGCTTTGACAGTACTGATAGACTGCAGTGTCTCCTCGACGACTACATTGGTTTTGGCAAGTTCGTCCTGTGTATTTCGAGACAATCGTCGAATGTATCTTCCAAATACGACTGCAATGATGATGACTACCGGAAAAGTGCCAATCATGAAGAGACTTAGCGACGTGGTGGTATAAAAAATTGCTACCATGCCGATGAGCAAAATGGAAAACTGTCTGATCAACTCTGCCACAGTGACAGATAGGGTATCCTGAAGCATTGATACATCAGAAGTGATCCTGCTGATGAGTTCGCCGACCCTCCGCTTGTCATAAAATGAAAAGGGCAGGGACATTAGTTTTTCATAGAGCGAGTACCTGATGTCGGCCATTGTGTTTTCACTCACATATGCGAAGAGGTACACTCTGAGAAAAGAGACTATTCCCTGTAAAAAGAGGACACCCATAAGGATACCAGCGATGATATTGATATCGTTAATGAACCAATCATTTTTACCAGAGGCAACATCCAACAACTTGCCGCTCATGAAAGGGAATGACATAACCATGGCACTTGTAAGAAGCAAGAGCACCAGGCCTATCCCAAAAGGGAACCTGTAGGGTAAAACGAATCGAAATACACCTAAGAGCTTTTTGAAGCCCTCCTTACTTAGCTTTTTCTTTTCGTCTTCAGTATTGATGTTTTTATTTCTTCTGGCCATAGAATTCCTATGTAGTTGATCAGCAACTCACTTGATAGGTGCGCAAAAATAGTACTTTGATCACCATAGCCTAACTGACATGATTCTGCGAGGGTTGTATCTTTAGCCAAAAAGTTTTTACATTCGGTACACCTAGCAATTTAAACCATGCTGTATCCACTTAAACGACTACTTATTTGCCTTGACTTAACTGCCATGGACGATGTGCTGCTACGGTACACTGCTATGTTTGCCAAGGCGATGAATGTAGAGAAGCTCTACTTTATCCATGTGGTAAAATCCCTTGAAATCCCTGAGGCTCTCAAGAAGGAGTTTCCGGAAATGGATACACCATTAGATGAAACGCTGGTGGATCAGATTAAGCCAAAAGTCGATAAATACATTGATTCGAAAATAATCGACTATCAGATTGGTATTAAGGATGGGAACGTAACTGAGAACATCCTAAAATGGGCAAAAATCAAGCAGATTGACTTGATCATCATGGGCAGGAAAAAAACTGATCATGGTACAGGCGCCAATCCGACACGTATTGCCAACATATCGCTGTGCTCAGTGCTGATGGTACCTAATAATCCATCTGTGACGTTGAAGCATGTATTTGTGGCAGTGGACTTCTCCTCTTATGCGCATAGGGCAGTCTCACGTGCTCTCGAGATCAAGCAGCGCTGTGGAGCAGAAGTAACGGTGCAAAATGTGTATAGAGTGCCTACCGGCTATCACTATACTGGAAAATCCTACAAAGAGTTTGCCCAAATCATGAGTGATAACTCGATGAAGGATCTTGATATGTTTGCCAAAAAGTATGATCTCGACAAGAACAGCTTTAACTATATCACTACACTGGATGATGATGACAAGCCCGCCGATAAGATATTTGTAGAGGCAAGCAAGCAAAACGCAGATCTGATCATGATAGGATCAAGAGGGCGCACTACAGCAGCATCATTGCTACTAGGAAGCGTGGCAGTAGCCCTGCTGCGCTACAACTTCACCACCCCGTTTTTTATCGTCAAGAATAAGGAGCAAAACCTGGGATTCTTCCAGGCACTGATGCGCATCTGAGAAAAGTACGCTTACTTTTTCTTAAGTGATTGTTTGAGGTCGTTGATATAGCGTTCCTTAGACTCGAGGATGGTTTTGACAGCCTGGTCCTTGTCTTCCCAGCCCTCGATACCCACTTTCTTTTTCTCAAGGTCTTTGTACACCTGAAAGAAATGCTCTATTTCCCGGATCAGGTGAGGATTGACATCCCCAAGCTCCCGGATTTTATCCCAATTGGGATCACTGACAGGAACGCACAGGACTTTGGCATCAGGCCCCTTTTCATCAGTCATTTTGAAGATCCCGATAGGTCGCACCTCTATCACACAGCCTGGAAAGGTAGGCTCAGTCACCAGGACAAGCACGTCCAATGGATCGCCATCAAGAGCGAGGGTATCAGGTACAAATCCATAATCACTCGGATAGAACATTGAAGAGAAGATCATGCGATCCAGTCGGATCACATTTTTCTCATGGTCGTACTCGTACTTGTTTCGACTTCCTTTTGGAATTTCGACAACTACATCTATAGAGAGATCAGAATTACTCATTTTTTTGTTTTCAAATTACTCAAAAGCAGATAATGATTCGAGCTTACGGTTAGAAAAGGAAGCCAAACCGAAAGACTATCAGGTTCTCTTCTTCCGTAAAGGCCATATTGACAGATAGAACCGCTTGACCCAGAGGAGACAGCCATATGCCAAATCCGGCGCTATCATGCAACTTGTCCGAATCTTCGCCACTGACCCAGACCCGTCCCAGGTCATAAAAGCCATTGATACCAAAGCTACCTGGGAAGAGATAACTTCTGAAGCTGCCAAGCTTTATCCTCAAGTCAGTATTGTTGAAAACAGCACTCTCCCCCCAGAACCTCGTCCTGCGGAAGCCGCGTAAGTTGGTATTGCCCCCTAGTTTGTTGAATGCGAAGAATTCTGCGTCTCCGAAAGTCGTGGCATAGCCAGTCCTGTTGGCAATAGTGACTTTCGCAGGGAACTGAAAGCTATAAAAGAAGGAAAAATCCGTTCTGAAATTGCCAAAATCCCGAGTGATATCATTGATCCCAATATTGCCTATTAAGAAAGCATTGAACTTCATGCCACGGGTCGGATAGGCAGGGTGGTCCGTATTGTCAAATTCTAGCTTGGTCTGTATACCAGAGAAATAAAACTCCTCGAATGTACGGTTGGGGTCCAACCCGTTTATATCCGTGTCATAGATAAACCTATCAGTAAAATCATCGTCTTCTTCATCTTCGACGTTGATCTCGAACCGCTGTGTCTTTGAGCCAATACTGAAAGATGCGTTTTCACCTAGACGTTTCCTAAGATCGACTGTCAGATATCCGGCCTGATATCTCGCTCTGTAGTAGTCGATATCCCTGTTCTCAAAGTCATAGACCGACTCATTACCAAGTCCAAAGTAGTTAGCCACATTGAAAGGTTGGTTAACCTCTACCTCAGTGACCAGATCCCATTTACCAATTGTCTCAGAAAACTCGGACCTGTACTTGATGTTAAACGCTTGCGTAGCAAAGGCAAAATTGCCTAATAGAGTATGCCGCGACTTAAATACCGGCTTTCGCCATCCATGTTTTGTATAGATAAAACCACCACCAACGAATACTCCATCGTCCGGATTGATCGCACCCGATATCAGTGGCATTAGTACATCATATTGAAACTCCTTACGATTGTATGCATTGACTTCTGAGTCATCCGATAGTCGTTTTGCAAACCCACCATCACCCTCAAAGGCCGTATTTTTCTTAAGGTCATATACCTTGGTCTTTTTGCCGGCACTTGAAGTGTTAGCTCTATTGATCATCAGGTCATTGTCCTTACCCCCAATGATGCGTATCCGAATTTTATTCTTCTCAAGGCCTATCTGCTCAAATTTGTCTTCATCATCAAATCCGTAGAGTCGGACTTCCTCTGTTTCAGTGGCCAGAAAGGTACGTTCATAGATGATCTTTCGCTTTTCAAAGTCTTTGTTCGTTTTCCAGACTGTGATTTTGGTTTGCTGGGGGTTGATCCTGTCTATGATAAAATGTTCATGCTTGTCTGAGCCGAGCACTTCCACCTCCTTGGATAGTGACTCATAATGCTCGAGTGCATACTCTGTCAGATTTTTGCGCCGTGCCTTCAGTTTGGCAATGACTTCATCTCCTGATAGGGCATAGATCTCCTGTGGCCATGATCTGATTGCGTTTTCGATCACCTGGTCCGTCATACGGCTCTTCAGATCTTCTGCTACCGCAATCCACTCCTCACGATCGAGTTGTGTGAGAAACGTACGATCAAAATACCTGGCATTGAACATAAGGCCGGGAGGCCAGTCCACTTCATAATCAAACCCTTCAATTTTTGGAAGTGCCCATTTCTTACTTGCGATCTTAGGGAAAAACCCTTCATTAAGGAAAAAGGCCTGATCACGGTCTCGCGGTATAGGTCGATAGAGCTGCCCTTTGTCATTGTCTTTATCGAAGGTTGCCCATCGCCACTGATCATCATGTCGGTCCCAGTCACCTATGAGCATATCGAAGAGTCGATTTCTTAAGACAAATGATTGATCCACTTCATTGTCGTTATCCTTTTTGAGTCGCTTGATGATTTTGAGTGTGTTCTCAACATCTTCTGAGTTACCGAAAAAGTCACGGCGACTGGCATCCTTTGCCGGACGTTCTTCATAGAGCGCTAACATATTGGAAAACATGGTTTGATGCTGACCAAACCTTGGATCATCCGGAATGTAGACGACTTTAGGGTTAGTATGATAAATGCCTGCGGCCTCTGCAAGTGGCGGTATTACGAATGCACCATAGGGATGCCCAGCAGAGATTTGGTCTTGAACAATGTCTACTGCAAATGTCCTTTTGAGGGCTTCAGGGATAGCGTTTTCAGGATATTTTTCGATAGAGCGCAGTACATACTGTTCTCCGTTTTCTGCTTCTAACCGCAGAGACTTGGTCTGCATGCCGCCACCTCGTTGAACGATCTTTAAGCCACCGTGCTCATTTCCAATATCGAAGACAGGTACCTCGATCTTCTGTGCCCACTCGTCTCTGTAGTTTGTACCAAAAAAACGCTTCTGACCTTTGCTTGCATGATATTGGTCACTGGCATTGGTCACTACTGTACTGTCGCGGAAGTCGTTGTTTGCGACGAACTCTTCGATGGACTGTGGTGCCTCATAGGGCTTGTTACCCAAGGTTTTTTTCAAAGCAAGCTCGCCATTGGGATGCTCTTCATCCACAGTCCAGTATTCGGATACGATATCACCATTGTCAAAGTAGTCCACAACGACAAAGCCATTTTTACTTGCAGCATATTCTGCTTTGCCTTCTTTTTTAACGTGAGTTGTTTTGGAACCCGATCCACTTACGATATAGCTCACTTCGTTTTTCTGGAAAAGTTGGAGCGTATGTTCGTGACCGGCCGCATGGACCGTATTCGGATATTGCTCGAATATATCCACCATTGCATTGCGGATCGCTTTGTACTTCGGGTGTTGGATATCCTGGATATTGCCTATGACAGCTCTATAAAAAGGCGAAATAGAGCCCAGTACCGGCATGGGAATATAGAGCGACTTGTTAGCTTCTGTTAATGGGAAAATATGATTCTTAAAAGGGATGCGCCCTCCGTGAATACCGTCTGAAAACATCGGATGATGGCTAACGACCATAACTTTTTTATGGGCATTGTCTTCAAGCATGTTGCTCAGTGTTACGAGTACCTCTGCGGTACCGGCTACTCCACAGCCGTCTTCATCCCTCGGCTTGTCCCAGGGATGCAGCAGCCACTGTGTGTCAATGATAATGAGGGTGATCTCTTCATTAAGTGATACCTCAATGGGTCCGGGACATCCGTCTGAGGGAAAGAAGACTTGTTCTCCTCCGAAATAGGCATCAACAAATTCGCCTTGCTCGAGAATGTGGGTCAGCCCGTCTTTTTTGCCTTTTTTCCAATCATGATTGCCAGGGATAACAAATCTTCGACCTTTGAATTCCTTTGTGATCTCAATTTGCTGAATGATCTTCCGCTCCATCTCTTCGCGATCCGGATGATCGGCAGGTGGTAGACCCTTTGGGTATATGTTGTCCCCAAGGAAGATCACAGCACTTTGATCACTCGCCTGTGTCAGTTTGTCCTTGAGCAATGCAAGGTTTAGATCTACAGGCGAATCGGGCTCACCAGCATCTCCGATTAAGAAAATAGAAAATATCTTCTCCTGACTGTAGCTCATGCTGGCAAAGGCAATAACCAGGACAATTGCACTCAGCATTCTTTTCACGCCGTAAATCATTTTAAAGTCGTCATTTCGTACTCTATCATATAGCCTCGGTCACCTTCCCCCTCGCTGGAGATCAGCATATTTCCGTTAGGTAAAAAACAGATGCCTTCCGGTTGGCTAAGCAATCTTGGGGGAATAGGATAACTCGCCTGGATCTCACCCTCATCGTTGACTACAATGAGAAGCTTGCCCACTGAGGCGATCATATACCAAAGCCCGTCGAAAGGATGCAATGCAATACCCGAAGGGCGAAATGTGATCTTCCCTGCATCATAGGCTTGGTCTTTGGCATCCTCAAAGAACTCCTTAAGGTCTTTCTTTGAAATGGAAAACTCAGGGTCTTTTTTAAAATCTTGCTGGTCCAGATCGTAACCGTAGACAGCCTGACCAGAGACATTCTTTTTATCTATCTCAGATTTGCCTTTGCAAACGAGCATTAGCCTGTTTCGTTTGGGGTCATAGCCCAAGCCTTCCAGATCATTGTCCTTTGAGAGTGGAGTTTCTATTCTTTTGGCTTCTACTTCGCGTTCTTCTGATATTTCGAAATAGAAAAGGTCTCCATTGCTTTTAAGTATATAAGCCGTATTATCAATAATCTCGATCCCTTCGTAATCGCCACTGCCACCAAAGCGGATTGCTTTGACTATATCTTTTTTGTCGAGATCATAAATAAATATGCGCCCTTCTTCGTCATTGATCATGGCCACCTGGTGGTCCCCATAGAGGGTGAGTCCTGAGACCTCCTCAAGCACATAGGGCAGAAAGTATTTATCTTCAACCTCGTTGAGATTGTAACTGTAGCGCTCACCAGCCACATGGTAGAGGGAGTCGGCCAGGGTACGATAAGGGCGCTCACAGCTGACGTTAAAAGAAAAAACAAAGGCAATACCTACGATAAGGATGAGTGGTAGCGTTTTACTCATAAATTCAATTTAGCAGATTTGGACATTAAGCACCTAGATGACGCCTCTGATTAACAATTAATTTTAAAAAGACATTCAATATATCTATTTTCCTATTTCATCTGATGAGACTTATGTCACATAAGGTATACTTTAGAGGTTTATCCAACAGGTTCAAGCTCCTAAAATGATTTCTAGCGAAGAAATACTTATAGAAGTCAAAGACTTTGCTGAAAGGGTACTCAAAGAGGAATTTCCTGAGGGACTTGTCTACCATGGCTTGGAACACACATGGAATGTAGTCAGTGCCGCAAAGGAAATAGGTAAGCACAGTGAGCTCAATGAGGAAGATCTTGAAGTTGTGGAACTGGCGGCTTGGTTTCATGATTTAGGTTATAAAAGCTCTGTATCAGATCATGAGGCGCATAGCGCAGAGCTTGCCCAGGATTTTCTAAAAAAGCGAAAGCTTGATGACCACAAGATTGTGAAAGTGATGGGCTGCATCATGGCTACCAAGATGCCCCAAAGTCCAAAAAACCTAATAGAACAGGTAGTTTGTGATGCCGACTTGCTTCACCTTAGTACCGATAAGTATTTTGAACAGTCGTCACGACTCAAGAAGGAAATTGAAAATCTTTCTGGTAAGCAATACAGTGATATTGACTGGATGGATTCTAACAAGAATTTTTTTAAAGAGCATACCTATTTCACGGACTATGTTAATGAGAAGTATGCCGAACAGAAAAAAGAGAACCTTAAAAAAGTCAAGAAGAAATTGAAGTCTGAAAAGAAACAGGAGAAGTACATTGAGGACCTTGAAAAGTCAGTGGCTAAATTGGAGCAGAAGCTAGCAAAGGTCAAGGAACTCAAGCCTGACCGTGGCATAGAAACGATGTTTCGCCTCACCTCCAAAAACCATCTGGACCTCAGCTCTATGGCTGATAACAAGGCCAATATTATGATCTCGATCAACTCTATCATTTTGTCGATCTTGATCTCGGTGCTTTATCGTAAGCTTGAAGAATATCCGCACATGCTGATTCCCACTATCATTCTGACCATTGTTTGTCTCGTCACGATAGTGTTTTCCATTCTCGCAACAAGACCAAATGTCACATCAGGTCGGTTTACGAAAGAAGACATTCTTAACAAGCGAACCAACTTGCTGTTCTTTGGCAACTTCCATAACATGAAACTTAATGATTATGAATGGGGCATGCAGGAGATGATGAAAGATGCTGGCTATCTCTATGGAAGTCTTACCAAGGATATCTACTTTCTTGGTAAAGTACTTGGCAAAAAGTACAGAATGCTACGTGCGGCCTACACGGTGTTTATGTTCGGGTTTGTGATCGCCGTTTTATCATTTGCAATAGCTGAAGCTTTTTTTAAGGCGCCATACCCATACTAGGCTTCCTCCTTGGCCTTCACATATTCATAAGTATCGGTTTGAGCTCTCACTAACGGTTGTTCCTGGATTCCGTTGACAGGAAGGTTTTCATGCTCCTCATTGAGTGAAACTGCCTTGACATTATCGGCGATCTGAAGCTCCAATATTTTCATAATTTCAGAGCGTAACTCTTGGTTGTAGACAGGAAAAGTGACCTCAACACGGCGGTACAGATTTCTTTTCATCCAATCTGCAGAGCCCATGTATATCTCCTGATCTTCATTATTGTAGAATACAAAAACCCTGGCATGTTCGAGATAGCGATCTACTATGCGGCGTACTCTTATGTTTGAACTGAAAGGTTGATCAGGGATCAGACAGCAGATACTTCGCACTAATAGATCGATTTTCACACCTGCTTCGCTGGCTTCATATAGCTTGTCGATCATTCCCTGCTCTTCTAAATTATTGATTTTGATGATGATACTGGCGGGTAGTCCGTGTTTCGCGTTGGTGATCTCACGGTCGATCAGTGCTGTGAAACGATCAATTATATTGAACTGAGATACTAACAGGTGCTTAAATTCTGAGGGCTGTTTTCTTTCACTCAGGAAAAGAAATACTTGTTTGAGCTCGGAGGTGATCTCCTGGTGGCAGGTCAACAATCCATGATCAGCATAGATCTCAGCGGTTTTTTCGTTGAGATTTCCTGTACCTAAAAATCCGTACCTCTTTTCACCATCGGGCGTATACTTGGTGACCAATGCTACTTTAGCGTGGACTTTTAGGCCGGGAATACTATAAACGATCTTCACTCCAGCCTCTTTCATTTTGGCCGCCCATTTGAGGTTATTAGCCTCATCGAACCGAGCTTTCAACTCCATGAACACCAGTACTTCCTTACCATTTTTAGCAGCACTGATCAATGCATCTCCTATGAAGGAGTTGGCTGCCATACGGTAAAATGTAACTCTGATCGTCTTGACATCAGGGTCAATAGCCGCTTCATTGAAGAACTGTAGTACATACTCATAGCTATGATAAGGGAAGTGTAGCATTTGATCTCCTTCATCTATCGCAGAAAATATGAAGCGATGATGATCAAGTACTGTATGTCGAATAGGACGCAAAGGTTCATTTTCATGATTCGGACCAACCACATTAGGTAGTTGCCAAAAGTCATGAGAGTTATGGTACCTGCCACCACTGACCATATCAGTATCCGAAAGCTGAAATGCTTCTTTAAAACGGGCGATCAAGTCTTCACTAGCCTTCCTGTCAAACAAGAACCTTGACGGCAGGCCAAGATTTCGCTTATTGATTTGATTCTCAATCTTCTTGACAAGATCCCCATCAAACTCATCATCAATCTGTAGATCAGCATCTTTGTTGAGTTTGATATTTACTGCCTCCACCAGTTCGTAATTCGGAAAAATCAGGTCAAGATGCGCTCTGACTACATCATCTAGAAACACAAAATGATGTTTCCCTTCATCTGTAGATAGTTCTACAAATCGTGGAAGTTTGTCAGAAGGTATATTGACATAGCCGAATAGCACTTCGCCTTCATTCCTGGTTTTGAGCTTTACCGCTAAGTAGAGCTCTCTGTTATTCAGAAAAGGTGGAGCTTCCTTACGCCCAAAAACATAAGGTTGCAAATACCCCAATACTTTGGTCTTGAAGTAGTAGAGTAGCATCTCATTGTATCGTTCTGGTATGGGCTCTCCGAAGTATAACTTCAGGCCACACTTATCCAACTCTTCGATCACGGTCCTTACTGATGCTCCATACCTGCCTAGCTGACTAGTAACCCCCTCATGGATCATATTTAAGAGCCTTTTGGGACGTATGCCAGCCTCTTTATTCAGTTTTTTCTTATCGATAAAAGCGAGACTTCTGATATCCGCGACCCGTACCCTGAAAAATTCGTCAAGGTTGGAGGAATAGATGGCCAAAAACCTGAGCCGCTCAAGAATAGGTACACTGGTATCCTCAGACTCCATAAGGACACGCTCGTTAAACTTTAACCAACTGAGATCACGGTCAAAGTATTTTTTGGCAGATGCTGTTTCCTCCACAGCAAGGGACTCATTGGATAGTTCCATAGTTTTTGGCAAGTATCAACCGCTAAAATACGGTATCAGATATTATTGAATTGTTAACAACGGCTACTTCAATTGTATGATTTGAACGGGTGAGCTGATCCCTTTGATACTTGTTTCTCCAAGTTTGTGATGGTCGGCGATCTCTTTACTGGCAGCTTCGAAAAATTCCGCGGATACCAGACAACTCGATTCATATTCTTTGTTGAGTTGCTCAAGTCTCGCTGCTACGATTACCGTCGTACCTGAAATAGAATACTGCTGTCTGTCTTTGGTGCCAATGTTACCCGTGACCACCTTACCAGAATGCATGCCTATGCCGACATTGACCGATAGATCTTGAGAGTTTTGGAGGTGATTGAAAATGTCGCTCGCTGATCGCAGTGCCATGATGGCATGATCCTCCCGCTCCAATGGTGCCCCAAAAGAAGCCATAAATCCATCCCCAAGGAGCTGATTAACTACACCATGATGCTGATTGATGATTTCGATCATTGGACCAAGCACATCATTCTGAAATTGATTGATCTCTTCAGGACTCATGTACTCCACCTTTTTAGTGAACCCGCGAATGTCCAGGAACATCACTGTGACTTCAAGGACGCGAGTTTCTTGCTGAGTTTCCTTTAATGCTCTCACGATCTCCGGGGATACCTGTTGATTAAACAAGGCCTCAACACGTTCGTATTCTGCAGCATTTTTAATGGCTAAAGTGATTCTTTGTCGTACCTCATGAGCAACTGCTGCAGCAATGACACCTCCAGCTAAGAGTAGAAAGGAGCGAGCATGGTAGGCGACAATCGGGAAATCCATATCGGCGGTATACTCAAGCTGGATGATTATGCTGTAAGATGCTCCCGCTATGAGCCCCGACCATAGTGAGACTTTTGGGCGTAGGTAGAAAATTGAAGAAATTATGAAAATAAAATAGAAAAGGAACGCTGGTGAATCGACCAGAGATGCTTTTCCTTCAAGGCTTATCACGGTGACCAAGGCTATAGTAGGAAAGCTTATCTCCATAGTCGCAGAAATCCATTGATAAATGGAGGGAAGCTGCAGTCCTCGTTTTTGATAGTGCTGTACACGCAGGTACCTAAGTACCAGGAAGACAAGAAAAAACACTGAAACCCAGATGATAGCACTATAATTCTCCATTGAACTGAAGTACCGTAATACCTGCCGCTCTGCGAGCATTAGATTTAATACACTCAGAATACTGACTAGTCCAAATATGAATATGAGTACCCGAATGCGCTTGATCTCAAAAACAAGGCTTTCGTCCTGAAATGCTATGTATCGGGCAGATTTGAGAGGCATTTACGAATATCAAGACATTTATCCGAACTGACAATTGTCATTCATGTGTCTTGCCACAGTCATTTGGTCAGTCCTGTTGACTCGCTATTTTGACAGCCTAATTAAAAGGCAATGTCATGGATGTTCAGAATATACTTATCCCTATAGACTTTTCTCCCTGCTCTAAAAACGCCGTGAAGGTGGGAGTAGAACTAGCAGCCCGCTGGGGAGCGCATCTGCACCTGATCAACGCTATATCTATGCCCGCACCTCATCCTGATATAGGCAGTCACGTAGTTATCGAACCGATGTTGGACGAAAGCCATAGTGACGTGCAGCGGTCGTTCGATAACCTTGAGAATGAGATACCATCACTGAAAGTAGTCAACTATCATGTCAAGGACGTGGTGGGCCAAGTCACTGTCGCCATAGAGGAAGAGATCGACAGCAAAAAGATCGATATGATCATCATGGGAACAAAGGGCCAACATGATCCACTAGAAAAATGGCTGGGTAGCGTGACCAGTGAGGTGATCTCTACCTGTCGCATTCCTATCTTGGTCGTACCCGAGAATGTATCCCATCTTGACATTCATAAGATCGGCTATGCTGCAGACTTTCACAGTATCACCATGCCACGAAAGCTAGAGATAGTCAAACTGCTGATGGATACATTGGGAGCGAAGCTGACCGTATTCAATGTGCATCACAACGATGAAGCCATGGCTTTCGACAAAAGCCATACTGCCAAGATCCTAAGAAAGGTGATTGGCCAGTCAAAGTTCGATTTTCATCAATTAGCAGTTGATAAGATCGAGCAAGGGATCATTCAATTTGTAGAAGCGGAGGAGCTTGATATGCTTGTGATGATGCCACACCGACATGGTTTGCTGGAGCGGATATTTCACGGTAGTATGACTAAAAAAATGGCCATGCAACTGAAAGTGCCTATGTTGGCCATCCACCAATAGATGAACAGACAGACTGGTCACCCTCTGATGTAAAAGCAGTTGAAGATCAATGGGTCGTTAGTTAGCTTTCAAATAAAAAAATGAAAGCTAGGCTCATAATCTTCCTTATGCTGATAAGTGCAAGTACCCTGTTTGCACAACAAGAAATGCCACATCTCCTTCCTCTACGTGATAGAGCCATGGTGATGGACGAGATCCTTGAAAACCGATTGACCAACCTGCTGCCAAGCCTGATGGAGGAGGAAGGGGTGGACATGTGGCTTGTCATCACCCGCGAGTACAATGAAGATCCGGTTTTTTGGTCGCTCAAACCATCTTGGTGGATCAATGCCCGAAGGAGAACGATCCTGGTTTTTTATCAACCTGTGCCGAGTGGTCCCGTAGAGCGCTACTATGTGCAGAAGCACGGCATCCCTGGTTATACCAAGGCATGGACGCCAGAGGAAAATCCACCTAAGTGGTACGAAGATGATCAGTGGCAGGCATTGGCCAATCTAGTGGCTGATAAAGACCCTCAGAAGATCGCTGTTAACATCTCAGAGAATTTCAAACATGCTGATGGCTTAGCGACCACAGACTATCGTGGCATGATGAAGTATATGCCCAAGAAATACCAGAACAGGATCCATGAAGGTGGAGGACTAGCTGTTCGCTGGCTCGAGACACGCACAGAGCGCGAGATTGATTTGTATGAACAGACTTGTAATGTGGCCCACACTATTATTGCGGAGGCTTTTTCTCAGAAAGTGATCACACCAGGTGTCACGACCGTCACCGATGTGAGGTGGTGGATGAGGGAACGTGTAAGGGAACTCAAACTGATCGACTGGTTTTTCCCCTCAGTGACAATACAGCGCTATGATGAGGAAAAAAAGGAGGTCATTAGCTACCGCAATGATGAAGAGGTCATCCAATATGGAGATTTGCTTTGGTGTGACTTTGGTATCACTTACTTACGTCTCAACACTGATACACAGGAAAATGCCTACGTACTACGTCCTGGAGAGACAGATGTACCTGACTACTTCAAAAAAGCGTTTGCTACTGGCAATCGTCTTCAGGATATATTACTTGAGAACTATGCTGAAGGAAGGAGTGGCAATGACATACTGTTGGGTGCTCTTGACCAAATGAAAAAAGAAGGTATTGATGGTACCATTTACACTCATCCCATTGGTTATCATGGTCACGGTGCTGGCCCTACTATAGGCCTATCCGAAAAACAGGAGTTCATCAAAGGAGCGGCAGAATGGCCACTACGTCCCAATACAGCTTACTCTATCGAGCTTAATGCTAAGGTGCCTATCGCTGCATGGAACAATCAAAAAGTAAGAATTGCGCTTGAGGAAGAAGCGATCTTCACTGCTGAAGGTATTCGCTTTGTTGATGGCAGAGCTAAAGAGTGGATTCTGATCCCGAGAAGGAATAGCCATTTGGGCCAATAATGCCTAGCCTTATTGGAACTATCAGACATTAAGCTGATTTGTCAGTAGAGCTTGATTATACTATGAATTATGGAACACATCTTCGATACCATGCGTGTCACGCGCAACAATATACTAAACACGATATCTGGTTTTTCAAATGAACAGCTCAACCGTGTTCCGGTAGGGTACAGCAATAACCTTGTCTGGAACCTTGGCCATGTACTGGTAACCCAGCAGTTGTTGGTCTACAGGCTTTCCGGGCAGCAAGGTTACATTAGGGATGATTTTATTGATCGCTTCAGAAAAGGGACAAAGCCAGAGGGAGAGGTTGAGCAACAAGAAGTGAATAGCATTAAGTTGGAGCTATTAAATATGGTGGATAAGACCCGGAAAGACTGGGAAGCCGAAAAGTTCAAGGAGTACAAAGAGTACCCAACAAGCTTTGGTGTGACTTTACATAGTACTTCAGATGCCTTACAGTTCAACAACAGTCACGAAGCGCTTCATCTCGGCTATATGATGGCGATGAAGAAGATGATTTAAGAACCTGTGCTTCTCAACCCTGTCCAAAACTGGATGGGTAACGCCAGCGGCCCCAGGATCAACACCCACATCAACCATTCGAAATAAGACTGGTGGTAGTAGCGTGCTAGCAGGATGCTAATGATTCCCGGTAGGAGAAGGAACAATATAAAGACCCAAAATGCCATACTATAGCAACATCTTTACCGGGTGATTAATTCGTCTCACTCATGATTGCCTAGCAGAATAGCATTCAGAAAGAGTTTGTGAATGCTATACCAATAGCCGCGGAAGGTAGGGTCAGAAGTGAAGTAAACCACATGGCCCTTGCCAACTTTTGTCCGTAGCATATAGGGAGCACCTGCTAGTTTTTCCTTGTCTTCATCTAACATGAAACCATCGAGTAAAAGACCGGACCTGTCCATACTATAACTCAGAACGACATTATCTTCATCTTCTGGCTTGAGCACAATAGGGTAGGCTGCAGGCAGCCCTATTGTCGATGTACTGTATCCCGTTGACAGAATCGAAGGACCAACTTCATTCATCCCAGGTTGCCAGGCCACTTGTTCAGTAGGGACTTTATCTGTGTTGTTGAATTGACCCTTCAGAATTGTACCATTTGAATACTCTGCAAAACCCTCGAAACTTACTCCTGCACCCAATACTTCATCGTTAGCAATCACTTCACCCGCAGCGTGAGAGACAATCAATGTACCCCCACGAAGTACGTAGTTTCGCAGCTTATTAAGCTGTAGTGCACCCTTATAGCCACGACTAAATCCAGGTCCACCTCGAATATCCAAACCAGCATTGGGGAGTACGATGGTCGTGTACTGTGATAGGTCACCTTGATTGAGCGTGGAAAGCATCACCGGAGAAAATGTGACATCATAATCGTGCTCCAGGACATTGCGAATACCGCCGTAATAGTGGTCCTGCATGACTGGCCAGTCGGCAAGTACAGCTACTTTGGGCTGCCTGATGGGTGCTAGTCTTACATCATCACCGAAGGTGACTCCTGCCTCTGTAAAAGGATTGTCGGTAGTATTGACCCTGACGTTGTATTCCTTAGTTAGCTCAATCAGTCGCTCATGGAAATGCTCCGGATTGCGTAGCGACAGTGCGGCGAAAGTGCCCTTAGGGTAAGTTACCCCATCAATTTGAAACCAGCTTTTAAAAACGCGCCATTTATATCCCTCCTGTGACATGCGTATGACAAGTCGGTAGCTCGCTTCCAGATCTGGCGTCACAAAATAAGCATAGCTTTTTTCAGGAAGCGTCGATGCATCCTCGAGATAGGTAGATGGTCGTGTGTCTACGGATAATGAGGTACTGGTATGATATGCTTCTACTCCGAAGATCAGCGGATAAGTGTTCCATGTCACATCATAGAATGGCATGTTGCGACCTGCTGGAACCCACGTCCTGGGGGTTTTATCATCTATTGTTGGGTCAAAAAATGATCTGACTAATCGAGCTTGTGGCTGGTCCAAATTGATGATATAGTCTCCAGCTTTGTAGGATTGCCTGCTGTTCTGCAAAGACTGATCATAGGTAGTGACGGTGGCTGAGAAGTTTGCTTGTGCTTGTTGTACTTCAATATCCTGAACTTGCAATCGTTCCAGCATTCTGTTAACTCTCGATGGATCTTGATCTGCTGGAATGATCACATGTTTGATCGACGTGTTTTGTGCATCTCGTACTCCTTTGAGTTGAGCTTGATACACATCTTCCATGAGTCGTTTTTTTTCCCTGGAAGCCACTTCCATCAAAGTCCACGTACCCTCGGCATGCCTGTCCATCGCCATGCGCATGGTAGCCAATGTACCATCTGTTCTGATGAAGGAAGTAGTACGTCCTGGCCGTCCTCCAAATGTCTCAAACAAAAAAGAGCTGAGGCTTGGCCCAAGCATCGCCCATGAAAGTCCAAATCCAACATGACTCACACCATCAAACTGATTGCGACTGAAAAGTGACCATCCTTTTTCTCCAAAGCGCTTACCTGTTTCTTCCGCTACTTCAACCCACCAGTCGTAAGCCTTGTCAGGCCAAAGATCATGATAAGGTGGAGCAAACGGAGGAATGAAGTGAGTAGTTGGTCCACTGTGAACGTCCAACACAAGGTTGGGCCGCCACTCCATGATTTGCTCGGCAAGGGCTGACATTTCAGGAGTGGAAAAAAAGCTAAAATCACGATTCACGTCAAGACCGATGGCGTTACCGTCAGTGTTCATTCCCCAATGGGCCCTGTTTTCGACAGCATTCGGATCGTTAGAGGCACCAGGAATGTTGTACAGACCATGCCACGTCACATACCTTGCGTGCGCATCAGGATTGGTAAGTGGGGATATGATCACAACCAGGTTATCACGAATACTATTTGCTATAGCATCCTCTCTGGTAGCCAAATCATGGGCTACTTCTGACAGTACTTCTACACCTGCTTCCTCATCCGTATCAACAATGAAAATGTAAAGTATAGAAGGATTATCAGATATGATCCTTTGCTTTTCTGTTTCATCTAATGGGCCTGTAAGTCTGGTGAGTTTTCGGTTTGCTGATTTGATATCATCGATCTTGGCAAGATTCTCCTTACTACTGATGATCAGTTGAACCAGGTCTCTGCTCTGGATGCTTTTACCGTAGATCTTGTGGAGTACCCTATCGCTTTCAGCGAGGTGTTGATAATACCTGTAATGATTGCCGGTGACCGTATAAGTAGAGCCACCCGGATAACCATTGAACTCTTCAGGACTGAGTAGCTGGGCTTGACATAAAATAGGCAGGCATAGTAATGAGAAAAACAGCTTCTTCATAGATAAAAGTTTGAGAAGAAGATGGTGACAGTCGGCCTGAAGAACAACCAATATTACATCGAAGGTGTGCTATACTTCTAAAAGCTGAGTAAGGATCTTTTCCAATTCCTCTTTGTTGATTGGCTTGGAAATGAAAGCATCCGGCTTTATCATCCGGACTGATTCGTGAGATGATTCGTGGGAGCTAATGACTATGGTTTTGGGTCGGTGTTTCAGCATCTCGATGGTTTCAAAACCATCAACGAAGGGCATCTCCACATCCAGGAATAGAAAGTCCGGTTCCTGGTTGACAACAGAAAGTGCTCCTGAGACTGGGTTGTTATGTGTCTCCACCAGATCTACGAAATCGATGGTGTCCATCAACTTCTGAAGGATGGTCAGGAAGACCTTGTCGTCATCTATTGCTATGGCCGTATACTTCTTCACAATATTGGCAAAGTACCAAAGAACATTAGAAAAATCAAATCACAAATAACTGTTACTACACTTCCGCAAGGTATTCGTGAACGAACTTAATGGCCATGGCTCCTTCACCTACAGCGGAAGCGACCCTGTTCATAGCACCTGCTCGTACATCCCCTGCTGCAAATACCCCAGGGCTGCTGGTTTCAAGCAAAAATGGCTCACGAGGATTTTTCCAGGTCTTTTGATAATCATCGTATTTGTGCAATGCTTGTCCGGTCTCTATGAAGCCTTTTTCATCTTTGATAATGCCAGTGATCCAATCTGTATAGGGCTTTGCTCCTATAAAAATAAACATGGCTGCTGCTTCCACTTCACGCTGTTGACCTGTGTCCATATCTTCCAACATCACTTTTTCAAGATGTCCCTCACCCGCTACCGAAATAACGTTCGTTTTGCCTAGCACCTCAATGTTTTCTGTTCCACCAATTTGATCGATGAGATATTGTGACATACTACTGCTCAGATCCGGCTTACGTATCACAATATGTACTTTGCAAGCAAACTTCGAAAGATACATAGCGGCCTGACCAGCAGAGTTGCCTCCTCCGACTACATAGACGTCCTGGTCCTGGCAAGCCGCAGACTCAGTCATAGCAGCTCCATAGTAGATACCGGCACCACTGTAGTCATCCACTCCTTTTGCAGGGTGTTTACGGTAATCAACCCCACTAGTGATGACCACTGCCCTACAGTTGACCTCACTACCGTCAATCAGTTTGATCCTTTTGTAGTTGCCTTCGACACTGATCTCTGCTACCTCCTGAGGAGAAAGCAACTCTACTCCAAAGCGGGTGGCTTGCGTTATGGCACGATGAGATAGTTCAGCGCCGCTCAGCCCTTTTGGGAAACCCAAATAGTTTTCAATACGGCTGCTTGTACCGGCCTGACCACCTGGAGCGCGTTTTTCGATAAGTAATGTTTTGAGTCCTTCGGAACCGCCATAAACTCCTGCGGCTAGCCCTGCGGGTCCTGCCCCTATGATCGCTACATCCTACAGTTTTTCTGTGGCCTTAGATTTAAGCCCGATTTTTTCAGCCAGTTCCGCAAGACTAGGTTTGGCAAGCCGGCTTCCATCCTCGAAAAAAACTGCAGGTAGATCGGCAGCTGTGTATTGAGCAAGCCCCATCAGTTCATTGGCTTTGGTACTTCTGTTTACATCCAGCCACTGGTAGGGGATAAGGTTTCCTGACAAGAAATCTTTGATCTTATGAGAAAGAGATGAGTATTGGTAACCCACCACTTTGATGCCTTCAAATTCAGGTACAAACTGCTTTTGCCATTCATCCAACTGATCATATAATACTGGATAAAGCTTTTCGGATGGTGGGTCCCACGGTTTAAGCAAGTAGTAGTCAAGCTGTACATCGTTGATGGCTTTGATAGCTGCTTCCGTATCCGAATAAGCTGTCAATAGCAGTCTTTTGGCTTTAGGATACACTTCGCGCGCTTTCTCAAGGAACTCTACACCTAACATTTCCGGCATTTTTTGATCCGACAAAAACATCGCTACTACTTCATTCTTCAGCTTCAGGTCCCCGATAGTGCCTAGCGCTTCATCCGCAGAAGTAGTGCTTAGTACTCGATATTGCTTTCGAAACTCTTTTCTTATGTCACGCTCAATAGCGCGTAACACCTGCGGATCATCGTCGAGTATTAATATGATAGGAAGTTTCATTGAATAGTCGTTGGTCCTCGGTTTTTAGTCTTTGATTATTGGGTTATGATTGTCGGTCGTTTTTCAGGTAGTTCATAAAGCCATTCACGAGCTTTTTAACACTTGTGATCTCCTCCTGTAAATTAGTCAAAGTACCTTGTGATATGTAGTCTAAATCGAAGGCAAGATATAATTGTGTCTCTACTTCGAACAGTGAACCTCTGGCGATATACATGAATCTTATTTTGTTGTTCGAATGGAAACGGCCATAACCTTCTGCGAAATTGGATGGGATAGGTATTGCGGCTCGATTGATTTGTTGGGTTAACGAAAACCTTTCATATTTGGGGAAACCAGCGCTCAGCTTGTGAACCTTTTTGACTAAGCTCCTGGCCTTTTGCCAAACCTCCAAATCTTTATAATCCATCATCGCTTCTTTACTATTGACTGACTACTATCATAACCCAATAACCACGGACTAAACCGGCAAGCAAATCTCAAACCTTGTGTTCCCAGGTTCGCTGAATAGCTTGATGTCTCCGTTGTGGTTGCGGATAATGCGAAGAACGATATCCAGCCCAAGACCTGAGCCTTTACCTACACCTTTGGTGGTGAAGAATGGGTCGAAGATCTTGTTTTGAATGTCTTGAGGAATGCCTGGTCCATCATCGATGATGTCTACTCTTGCAAACTCATTCTGATTGAAAGTCTTGATGGTAATGTTGCCTTCGGCTCCAAGTGCGTCAATAGCATTGTCTAGTATATTTGTCCATACCTGGTTTAGTTCTCCGGGAAAGGCATTAACCTGCTGCAAGTTATCTTCATAATCTCTGTGAATGCTTATCTGAGTGCTTTTGAGCTTATGCCCTAGCATGGTCAAGGTACTGTCAAGGCCGTCATGAAGCTGTGTTTTCTCTCTGTCAGGGGACTTGTCCATATGACTATATGTCTTGATCGAACCGACCAGATGTGAGATACGCTCTGATGCTTCATGTATCTCTACTGACAGCCTCTCAGACTCAATGGTACTGTTGATCCAGGACAAAGCATCTCCAAGGGAGGCCTGTGGTAAGGACTGGGCCATCTCATCAAGGTCCTCTACTTTTACTCCTGCATTAAGGAGTGCCTCTGCAAACTCGAAGCTCTCTTCAATATCACGCTCGTCCATCCAGTCGACCAGGGCGTCTTCCCATTCTCCGCGCTCGATCATACTAATCGGGGCTTTATTCGTCAGGTCACATTTGGCTGTGACTAGATATGTCACAGCCTGGAGTTGGTCTCTTGTGAGCTGATGATCCAGAAGTCGTGCTGTCAGTTCGGGTATTTGTTGCAGGCGCTCGCGGAGTGAGCCGGACGTACGACTGATAGCAGCAGCTGGATTATTGATCTCATGCGCCAGGCCGGCGGACAGCTTGCCGAGTGAGGCCATCTTTTCCTGCTGCTGTTGCGAACGTGTGAAATTGCGTACCCTATCGGAAAGATGACTCACGAGCGCTTGCATCAGTTCCGGACTTACTTCACCTAACTCATGGAAGTGCTTCCTATTCATTGAAAGGTAAGTGCAATTCTCTAATACTATACCATTGCCGGTCGCTTCCTTCATTCTTGAGAAAGGTAATAATCCGGAAATATCACCAGCTTGAGCAATAGCTACCGGCACATAGCTTCCACCCTGTTTGATCATGAATTGTACTTTACCATCAAGGATGATATGCATATCATCCATGGGGTCACCTGTTCGGAAAATGGCATCATCTTTTTTAGCGGTTTTACGATCAGCTTTTTCCAGGAACCATTTTTTGGCCGCCTCAGAAACATTTTCAAAGACTTTTATATCATCAAGTGTCAGCATACGGTTGTGCTCGTTAGGTCGTTAACGGAAGATAAACAATGAACTGATATATATTGATTCCCGATAGGTGCTATGAGGAACAATTCGGGAATAGCTTACTTTCATCATCGAGCTCTAAAAGCTGCGATAGACCTATTTACATATATTTGCGAACAACAAAACCAACGACTATGATGACCCGATTTGTACTAATACTTCTACTGATATCTCAGACGGTGACAGCCCAAAAAAAGATCGAGATCTCGAATATCACCGATGGTACATTCAGTCAGAAGACAGTGAGCAATGTTAACTGGATGAATGATGGACAGTTCTACACAGCACTGTCTGACAATAAGATTGTACGCTACGATATCACAGGTGAAGAGCCCGATAGTATCATTTTTGACGGGTCAGACAAATCAGTAGTAATCGATGACTATGAGTTTAGTCCAGATGAGAAGCAGATGCTATTGATGACTGATCGTCAGAGTATCTATCGTAGATCATATACGGCCCTTTTTTATGTAGTCAACTTCAAAGACAAGAGTTTTGAGCCCCTATCGGATAATGGTCGCCAGAGTTACGCGACGTTTTCACCTGACGGTAAGATGGTGGCATTTACAAGAGGCAATAACCTGTTCATGGTTCGCCTTATCAATATGTCCGAACTGCAGATCACCGATGACGGGAAGAAGAATGAGATCATCAATGGCAGTACTGATTGGGTCTACGAAGAAGAATTCAGCATTACAAAAGCTTTTTTCTGGTCCCCTGATAGTCGCCGAATCGCCTTCATGAGATTTGATGAAAGTGAAGTGAAAGAGTACAATATGCAGAAATGGAACAATGTGAGCCTCTACCCGGAGGATTACAAGTTCAAATACCCCAAAGCAGGTGAGGCCAACTCAGTAATGGGCGTAAGGATCTTTGACGTTGAGGAAAATGCTTTTGTGGATGTGGACCTTGGTAAGGACACTGACATCTATATCCCACGTGTGCAATGGACCAGAAACAACACCTTGTTATCAATTCTAAGGCTCAACAGGTTACAAAATAAGCTCGATGTAATGCATGTTGACGCACGTACAGGTAGCGCAGAGGTAGTATTCACCGATAGGTCACGCACCTTTATCGACATGAATTATGTAGATGATCTTATCTACCTCAATGATGGTAAATACTTTCTGATCTCGAGTGAAAGAAAAGGCTACAAGCATTTCTTTCTGCATACTATGGATGGTCAGACGGCCAATCAGGTTACATCTGGTTTGTGGGAGTCAACCGAACTGGTTGGCTTAGATCAGTCAGCACGTACACCGGTGCTGTATTACATTTCTACCGAGTTGTCATCTAAGGACCGTGCTTTGTACAAGGTCAACATCAAAGGTGGAGGCAAAGCGCTGCTTTCTCCTGAGACAGGGGGATGGACGCGCGCAGATATGAGCAAAGACTTCAAATACTATCTGCACTACCACACCCTACCGGAAAATCCCGTACAAGTCTCACTGGTTGAGACCAAAACAAATGAGACACTGAAGGTACTGGAGGATAATGATGAGCTCATTAAAAAGCATGAAGAGTATGGCCTGGCCACTAAGCAATACTTCACCTATGAATCGGTCAATAAGACGAAGCTGGATGGTTACCTATTACAGCCCGCTAAGTTTGACAGTACACGTCAGTATCCTGTACTCATCTTTCAGTATAGTGGTCCGGGATCACAGAATGTAACGCACAACTACGCCGGAAGCCATTATATCTGGCACCAGATGCTTGTTCAACAGGGCTATATCATTGCTGTGATGGACACGAGGGGTACAGGTGGAAGAGGTGAAGAATTCAAAAAGCTGACTTATAAAGAACTTGGCAAACTAGAAGTTGAAGACCATATTGCAGGTGCCAGGTTCCTGGGATCGTTACCGTTTGTTGATGCAGATAGAATTGGTATCTGGGGTTGGAGTTACGGTGGCTACATGTCCTCATTGGCGATGTTCAAAGGGGCTGATGTTTTTAAGACAGGTATTGCGGTAGCCCCTGTCACTACATGGAGGTTTTATGATACAATCTACACCGAACGCTACTTGCAGCGACCGCAGGACAACCCAAGTGGTTATGACAACAACTCTCCGTTGACCCATGTCGAGAAGCTTAAAGGTAATTTCCTGCTGATACATGGTACAGGTGACGACAATGTACATTTCCAAAATAGTGTGGCTCTGCAGGAGGCCCTGATCAACGCAGGGAAGGGTTTTAGATCATTTTACTATCCGGACAAGGCCCATGGCATTCGAGGAACAGAAACAAGAAATCACTTATACATGATGATGACTAATTTCATTAAAGAGACTCTCTAAAATGTTTTCCAGAAGAATGCTACTTTAAACATAATCCCTGAATTACACTCCGATCCTCAAATGTCAAGGCCATGACATACCCAATTTGGGGGAAGAGCGTTGGATATAGGTAAATTGCTACCTATGAACCGCATCTTATACCTGACATTTGTGCTGATACTTTTCCAGTCATGCATAGGCACTGATACCTTGGAGATTGAGCCTATTCCCGAGCGTATAGTGTTTACTGAGAGGCTTGTATCCCTTGAGCTTGGTACTACTTTCGATTTTTCTGTAACGCACTTCGATGAATTCGGGAATCCAACGAATGCCATGGTGCAATGGTCCTCTAGTAACCCTGAAATACTCAGTGTAGATAATCAAGGCTCGGCTACAGCAGTTAGTCGTGGTAATGTCACCATTAGCGCTAGTGTCGGTGAAGTAGTTAACACAATGGATTTTGAGATAGGTGACGAAACGATTCTGGCTGAAAACCGACGTACCGGTACCTTCCAGGGATTGAATAACTATACTGTAGAAGGTAGATTCACACTCTTCCAAGATGGAGACGGACTCAAGCTTCGTTTGGAGGATAATTTTCAAACCCAGAATGGTCCCGGACTCTATCTCTATTTGGCTACAAGTGCTCTGAGTGTGACGGGTGGGGCCCTGCTTGGACCCCTTGAAATGACTTCTGGTCAACAGTTATACGGTGCACCGGACGGTGTAGCATTGGAAGCTTATGATTTTGTGATTGTTTATTGCCAACCCTTCGGAGTGCCTTTTGGCTTTGGAGAATTCGATAACTGATATGAAGAAACTAGTACTACTTCTCATTCTGACTGTCTCCATTGATGCATATGCTGGTGGTGGGTGGTCCCAGCCCAAAGGCAAAGGTTTTTTGAAACTGAGCCAGTCGATGATCAGAGCAAATAGCTATTTTTCGCCTTCAGGTGATGTGTTGGATATTACTACCACCTCACTTTACTCCTCCAGTGTATTTATGGAGTATGGTTTGACAGACCGTCTAACAGGAATAGTCTATATGCCCTTTTTTGTACGGTCAACTCTCAATAATCTCGAGACACCAGACGGCACGCTGATAGAAGAAGGGGATGAGCTTAACTCTATAGGTGATGCCGATGTGACTATCAAGTATGGCTTGATCCAGAATAGCGCCTATGTATTAAGTGCGAGTTTGACATTAGGGCTGCCCCTAGGAGAGGCAAGTGGTGGTCGCACACAGCTCCTCCAGTCTGGGGACGGTGAATTCAACCAGATGTTGACCTTTGAATTGAGCCGTGGTTTCAGTTCTGGCTGGTATGCGACGTTGTTGGCAGGGTTCAACAATCGTACAAACAACTTCTCGGATGAGATCCGCTATGGGGGTGAGATTGGCTATGCCAAGGGTAGATTCATTCCTATCCTAAAGGTTTATGGCGTAGCACCCCTAGTGAACGGAGATGATCTTGGTGTACCTAACAATGGTGTCTTTAGCAATAACATTGAGTATCTATCGATTACCCCGGAAGTGCTTTACGACATCAATGGCAAGTTTGGTATTACGGCTTCTATCGGCTTAGCTGCATATGGCAAGCGTCTTCTCGCTGCTCCAAATTTTATTGCGGGCGTTTACTGGAATCTTTAGCGACTGTTTTTAACAGCTTCTAGTAGGTTTTCTAAGGATTCGGGTTGCTCCATTATATTCATGCTTCTGGCTACCATAGAGAAGAGGTACTTTTTACTGGCGTGGGTCTTTCGGTAAGATGGTGCATGTTGAGATTTACTCAGCTTAAGATGGTCATTTCCGGAGATGAGATCATGATGAAGAAAATTCACTTTTTCAAAAGGATCCAATTGTATGATTCTGGCGAGGTAGGCTTGCGCAAGGCTTGATGTCCAAAGGTCCTTCCCCCTTACCAGAAGATTGACCTTCATATTGAGATCATCTGTGAGCGAAGCGACCTGGTAGCTAGGCACATTATCCTTCTTCACTAGCACTGGGAATGGCATAAGTTGATGAATGTTTTGCTGCTGGGCTTCTTCGTTCTCCTCGGAAATGCTGATCATTGATTGTTCATCGGTGACCAGCCTGAGTGCAGTTTGGCCATTGTCAAATGTCAGTTTTCGATAACGGCATGTTCCCTGATAAAATCGATCAGGCGAGAGCCGTTCCAGTTCTTTGCGTGAGCAGAGACAATAGAATGTCTCTGCGTTGTTGCGAATTAGGTGGACGGTCTCGCGATATTGGTCAATTCGCAGAGTTTGGGAATATTGAGTTTTGAAGTCACCCGTACCGGATGGACCCTCTTCATATTCCAGACCCATCCATTCAAGTGTATGGAAAATATCGTCTATGTATTGGTCTCGCACCCTTGTCTGGTCCAGATCGTCGATTCTCAGGAGCAGGCGACCATTTCCCATCCTTGTATGAAGCCAGGTGAGCGCGAAATTATAGAGGTTGCCCATATGGAGATAGCCACTTGGTGTAGGTGCTAAGCGAGAAGTGATGGTCTGTGAGGAGGCCATTTCCTAAAAATAGTACTGATAGCTTAATATTGTCTGTGTATGACCGCATTGATGTTTGTCGGTATAGCCCAGGCGATTTTCCTTGCCTTATTGATTGGCAATAAGTCAGCTAAGCATAGTTTCGACTATCTGCTTATGATCTGGCTAGTGCTTAATGCTGGCAACCTGCTTTTCTACTATTTTGTATTCTCTGGTAAGGCCGATGAGATAACCGAATGGATCATTCCGCTAGGGCTGATGCCGTATGCTGCTACAGCGGTGCTCTACTTGTATACACGATCGCTTGTCTCCAGGAGTAGGTTACGATTAGCAGAAGTGGTGATCTGCTTTTTGCCCTACCTCCTGGTTAATGCCTCTCTGTATGCTGACTTTTTAAATGTAGAGATCAAACTATCTCTTCTTCAAGGATACTTTGATTTCCAGGGGCCGGCCGGTTTCATCAGTCGATATTGGGCATTGATCATGGCAGGTGTTCACGTTACATTCATTGCATTCAGCCTGATACTTCTTTTTAGACATAAGAGCAGGATCAAGGAAGAGTTTAGTTATGCTGAGCAGATCAATCTTAGCTGGTTAAGAAACTGGCTGATCTACTCTATGCTTGCTTTCGTATTTTCTTTTGGTTTTGTATGGGTGGGAGTGTTTGGTTTTATTAAGATGATCGAGGTTTTTTATGGTATATCAGGCTTTATCACATTAAACATTTTTGTGATTGGCTACTTTGGACTCAAGCAGACGACCATTTTTACGAATGTACGGCTCGATGAAAAGGAATTGAACAAACCAAAGTCATCTGATCAAAGGGAGAAAGAGATGTTGGAAGCTCAGGCGAATAAGATAGAGTCCTATATTGATCATAGCCAGGCTCATCTCAACCCCAGGCTGACCTTGGAGGAGCTTTCGCAGGGAACAGCAATTCCCAGAAATCAATTATCAGCGGTGATCAATCAGTATTTTCAACAGAACTTCTTTGAATATATCAATGACAAAAGGGTTGATGAGTATAAGAGACGTATAGTTGATCCTACTTTACAGCACCTAACGCTACTTGGGGTGGCCATGGATTGTGGCTTTAACTCTAAGTCTAGTTTCAACCACATATTCAAAAAGAGTACAGGGATGACACCCGGAGAATATAAACGACTTCACAGCCAATGACCCTTCTTACTGCATTGATCTCACTCATCAGTATTTCTCGCTGTGCATCAGAGATCATCTACACTCCGACTGTCGTAAATTCAGCTTATGAGAAAAGACCTCCTGCTTCTTTTGTCTTCCATAGCCTTTTATGGTTTTGCTAGTGTGTACCATATAGGCAACCAGCATGCGGTAACCCAACCATCTTCACAAGATAGTCTGGTTATGTCCAGAAAAGTCCATCTTGACGGCTTACGTAAGTTGATCGTTGGTAAGGAAGAGCTGCCAGCAGAAGAGGTATTTATCAATATCCAATCTTTAAAAGGGCGCAAAGCAAAAACGCTGCTGGCCATCATGGAGTTTGGCTATAGCCGATCATTGGGTGTAGGTTGTGAACATTGTCATAACACTAGTGACTGGGGCTCTGATGAGAAGGTCCAAAAGCAGATCGCTCGTGAAATGAGTGCCATGTCTTGTAAGATCAACAGGGAGTTACTTACCGATATCGATGGATTGGCTTCTGAACAGCCAGCGGTCAACTGTACGACGTGTCATCGCGGACAAGTCAAACCCGCTCTCAACCTAGGGAAATAGGTCCGAAGTTATCCGTTCGGACGATAGACATGACATCTGGGCCCACATTTGATGAAAACGAAACTCATATGTGGTCGAATTACTTCATATCCGTATTCCGTCATTGGAAGAAGAATGGTACGTACATCATACTCAATATTCTGAGCCTGTCTGCAGGCGTGGGATTAAGCTTGATGGCCGTACTCAACGCCAATTTCAACTTGACATTCAATCATTTCTTTAAGGAGGCTGACCACATCTATCGCGTAGTGGCCATCCATGATGGGTTGTCTGAGGAAGATCTTATTGGGGAGATACCAAAGACCCTCGCAGATAGAGTGTCCGGCCAGCTATCTGCGATTGATCATACTACACAATACATCAATGGGCGGCATACATTCCGAGTCGGCGAGCGTGTGTACGAGGAGACAGTAGGTTTTGTAGATGATCAGTTCCTCACTGTCTTTCAATATCATTCCACTATCGGTAGCATGAAACACAGTATGCAGGTGAACAGCATTATTCTCAGCCATGAGTTAGCACTGAAATGGATGGGTACTCCTGATTGTATAGGTCAAATGGTAGAGTTGGTTGGAAGTGATGGTAGCATCCAAAACATAAAAATCGAAAATGTGCTGGACCCAATACCAGACAATACAAGTTTTCGATTTTCGTGCCTAATGTCCCTTGATCGTCTTGAAAAGTCCGATCAGCCTTTTGAAACATTAATGACAGACGGGGTTTTTCTAAAAACCGGGCCTTCTGCTAAGAGTTCTAATATTGAGCATAGTCTCAATGCCCTTTTTTCAAATGAATCAGAGCTTCTAGCCAGTCATTCGATCGCTTCATTTAAAGTGATCCCAATCATAGACTGGCCATATCAGGAGAATCGAATAAAGAGGTCACATTTTATGCAAGGCCTTCACCCTGCCTCTGTGCTGGGCACTTTCGCTACGGCTATTAGTATCCTTTTGCTCTCATGTTTCAACTATGTAAATACCAGTATCTCAACTACTCAAAAAAGGCTGAGGGAAATGGCAGTCCGTAAAGTGATGGGGGCTCGCAATGCCCAATTGCTATCTCAATGGTGGTTTGAGAACTATCTGACCATACTGGTAGCAATGTTGCTCGGATGTCTTCTTGCTTATATCCTGACCCCAGCATACAATGCCATGCTGGAGCTCAACATCATTTCTATTGCTTTCGTACCGGTGTGGCAATTGATGTCTTTGTTTTTTAGTCTGTGGCTGACAATAGGACTCCTCTGTGGCTTGTATCCGGCAATGCTCTTGAGCGAATTCAACGCTCTTGATGCTATCCGGAAGCGAACCAAACTGAAAAGTAACGGAGTGATAGCCAAAGTCTTTATTGCCTTACAGCTTGCTATGACGGTCTATACCATGTACTGTCTTTTTGTATTCCTAGAAAACAGCCAATACGTAAGCAAACTGGACCGTGGATATGAGATTGGGTGGGTGATCAACATCCCGCTCCAGCATCCTGGGCAGTTTAGCAAGCTCTATAATGAACTTAACAATTGGACGGCTATAAACAACTTAAGTGGTACTGCTGATGCTATCGGGTTCAACTCAGTTCGGACCCAAATCTCTTACCAGGAAATGGAGTATGATGCTGTGCATGTGTCTTTAGGTCACCAGTATCCTGAGACCTTGAGCTTGAGACTTATAGATGGCACCACTTTTGGCAAAAACTCATGGAATAGAAATGAGGTCATCATCAATGAAATGCTGGCAGAAAAGCTTGATCATCCATTGAATAGCACCTTAAATCTTTACGGACAGCCGATGAGGGTCATTGGTATTGTTGAAGATTTTGCACATCGTCCGATTATGCTGGGTAACAAACTGAGACCCATGGTACTTACAGCGGCAACAGCAGAAAGCTATCGTTACTTATCATTGAGAGTAGCTGACGGTATAGATATGATAGCGTTCGACCAGGAAGTCGAGGATTTGTGGTATAGCCTTTTCCCTTACCAGCTATACCAGGGGTTTATGCAACAAAAAGTGCTGAAACCGCTGGACACTACAACCGGTATAACCCTTACTATCAATACGGTCAGTGCAGTGCTTTCTGTGTTGATCTCTATGATTGGGCTGTATTCACTAATGTCTCTTCACATTCAAAAGCATTTGAAGGAATTTGGGATCAGAAAGATCCTGGGTGCTACGGTAGGTCAGATCGCCATCATGATCAATAAAGAGATGTTGATCTATTTTGCTTGTGCTGTGGTAGTTGGGATTGTAGCTTCAGACTGGGTGGTGAATAAGGTACTGGATATCATCTACTCCTATCATATTAGCACAGGGATGCACCATTGGGGTCTTCCCGTCATTTTCATGACTATCATGGTGGCAATTACGATAGGCAAGTTGATTTGGCGTGCAGCTCATATCAATCCCGCTCATCATCTGAGATATGAATAATCAGTAATAACCCTTTGCCATTAACTGATCATTCTCTTAATTGATCCATTGACCAAACCAATAGCATCATGAAAAGAATCTTAATTATTGCGCTTTCGCTGAGCTGCTTTAGTGTGATGGCACAAAAAAAATATTCAAACAAACAGATCAATGCTCTCAAAAAGGAAGCCGCGGAAAAAGTAGCCGCCAATGCCAAACTAGCGCAGGTGATGGTCGACAAGGTATTCAGCTTTGCTGAGTTAGGCTTTCAGGAAGTAGAGACCTCCAACTACCTTACCGGTATCCTCCAAGAGAATGGCTTTACTATCGAGCGGGGCATCAGCGGCATCCCGACTGCCTGGACAGCCAAGTGGGGCAGTGGCAAGCCGGTCATTGCGATAGGTAGTGATCTGGACTGTATACCAAAGGCATCTCAAAAACCAGGAGTAGCTTATCATGACCCTATTATCGAGGGGGCCCCTGGTCACGGAGAAGGACACAATTCGGGTACGCCCCTCAACATAGTAGCGGCCCTGGCAGTGAAAGAGATCATGGAGCGCGATGGCCTGTCGGGAACCTTGATGCTGTGGCCAGGTGTGGCGGAGGAACTTGTTGGTACCAAAGCCTACTATACCAGAGACGGCTATTTTGATGATGTAGACATCAGCATGTTTACGCATGTCAGCAATAACCTCAATGTATCGTACGGACAAGCGCGAGGTACTGGGTTGATCTCTGTCGAGTATACCTTCGAAGGAGAAGCGGCCCATGCGGCAGGTTCGCCATGGCGGGGAAGAAGCTCGCTGGACGCAGTAGAACTTATGAGCGTAGGTTGGCAATACCAGCGTGAGCACCTCGACCCATTGCAACGCTCACATCATGTCATCAAAAACGGTGGTGATCAGCCCAATGTGGTTCCGTCTAAGGCTTCTATTTGGTTTTACCTAAGAAACGTCACATACCCGAAAATCATGGAGATGTACGACCGTGCCAACGAAATAGCGGATGGTGCGGCACTGATGACCCAGACGAAGGTGACGCGCAAGGTGCTGGGCAGTGCATGGCCAAGACATTTCAACAAAGTGATCGCAGCGACGATGTATCAAAACATACGCGAGGTAGGCCTACCGGAATGGGATGAGAATGATCAGACGCTCGCCAGAGCATTGCAGAAAGAAGTAGGTGCGATCAACGTGGATGGCTTGGAGACCAAGTTGGACACTATCGGTCTGCCAGTAAGATCTTTCATTAGTGGAGGGTCTGATGATATTGGTGACATTAGTTGGAAGCTTCCTACAGTGACGATGAGATTTCCATCTAACATTCCCGGCTTACAGGGCCACCACTGGTCTAACGCTGTGTCCATGGCTACCCCGATTGCGCACAAAGGTGTGGTGGCCGGAGCAAAGGCGGAGGCCATGACCATTCTGGATTTTATCCTCAAGCCTGAGTTGGTAGAGGAAGCCTGGACCTATTTCCGCGAGGTACAGGGTATGGAGTTTGACTACAAGCCTATGATCCCTGATGATGAAGTACCAGCCATTTACTTAAATACAGAGATCCAGGGTGAGTTTCGGGAAGAGCTTGAGAAGTACTATTATGATGAGACTAAGTATGATTCGTACCTTGAGCAGTTGGGTATTACTTACCCTACAGTGAAAGAAGGGAATTAGGAAACAAGACAACTTTAACCCTGACCTAATGGACCCATCGGCATAGTGTCGATGGGTTTTTTGTTCGTTCGGCCAGAGATGGCTTGCTAATAAGAAGCTTAAAAAAAGTCAAGGTTCAGAGCGTTGACTTCCTTTGAATCCGTATGGATGCTTTCACCACAAACAAGTGAGCCCTACCGAAGCAGGGCTCTAGGATCATATCCTTCGGCTTATAGCCTTATTGTGAAAAGATTAGGAATTGCTTATTTCTTCTTGGCTTTCTTGGCCTCCTCTACCATTATTTCTAATTCAGCAACTCCAAAAAAACGTTTGTTTGGAGCTTTTTCGAAATCATCGATCAGGCTCTTTGTTTCTTCCACCTTTGCACCAGTACGCTCTGATCTGTTTTTCATTAGGAATACCTACATCCAAGAGTTCTACATCAAAAGTATGATTTTTTGAAAAAATGAAGATAGCGTATATGAACTTTCTCCCGTTGACATACCCAATATTCAACACTTCCTTCATATCCGAAGAGCCAACAAGTATGGACCGGTCAGATGAGAACAACTCTATGATATCAGCCATGACAATACCATTAAGCCTTTTTTGAGCTATTAAGTCTATTTTTCGATAATCGATTTGAAACTTCGGCATTGCTATTCAATCATTTTAAGAAGGTCGGGTGACCAGCACCCGACCTTTTCCTAATCAATCCACAACCACAAACAAGAATCGAACAGAGTCAGGTCAATTCAAATTTGCGTTTATAATTTTAAAATTAACGAAATAAAAGACTCACACAAAAAGTATATTTACAAATGAACATTGTTTGCTTAGCATAATAGTGGGCACTATTATGGAGGTACCATAATGGATAAGAAATATAAGATTAGGATGGTACAAGTGGCAAAAAACCTGTTCAATTATCTGAATTACCCTTATACATTTAAAGGAGTGTTATTTCAGATTATTATTTATGCTATTTTAGTTTATGTAAGAGTGTCTTCTGTTACTTGAGTTTGTACACCGGCAAGTTGGAACAGTTTAAATCTGGTTGGAAAGCTAATCCGAAAATGACATTTGTTATACCCAAAATGATTTTGTTGCCAACAACTAAGACAATATGCCCAAAACACTAGGACTCGATTTAGGCACCAATAGTATTGGTTGGGCCATTGTAAATACAGACTTTCCTGAAAAAATTCTGGACAAAGGTGTTCACATCTTCTCCGAAGGAGTGAAAATAGAAAAAGGTGTCGAGTCGTCACGAGCTGCAGAGCGCACCGCTTACCGGAGTGCACGTAAGCTTATCGCCCGTCGTAGACAGAGAAAGCAACAAACCCTCAAGGTCCTGGCGGACCACAATATGTGCCCCCTCAAACCTGCAGAAGTCCGGATCTGGGTCATGGACAAAAAGCAGTACCCTAAAAAACCTGAGTTTATCGAATGGCTCAGGACAGATGAGGCCGAAGGCATTAACCCCTATGCGCTGCGAGATAAGGCAAGTCGTGGAAAAATAGGCCAAATGGAACTAGGTCGTGCACTGTATCACTTAGCACAGCGGCGCGGCTTCAAAAGCAACCGACTAGATCAAACTGATGAGGACGAATTGGGGCCGGTAAAAGAATCTAAAAAAAGACTTTCGGAGAAGATTAGTGATGCTAAGTGTAACACAATGGGTCAATACTTTCACTCAGTGTACCTGAAAAATCAAAGTGGCTCAATTGGAAATAACTTAGAAAATATAAGGAAGGTATGGATACCTGATAGAGAAGAACATTACTTGGCAGAGTTTGAAGTAATCTGCGAAGTACAGAAGTTGGACGAGCGTCTTCGAGACCAACTTCGATCAGCCATCTTCTACCAGCGACCACTCAAGTCCCAAAAGCATCAGATTGGCAGGTGTACTTTGGAGCCAGATAAGCTCCGCTGCTCTGTATCTCATCCTGACTTTGAGGAGTTCCGGGCTCGACAGTTCATCAACAGCATTAAGAAGCAAGATGAAAACGGCAAGTTCAAACAGCTCAACGAGGAAGAACGTGAAAACCTTTGGCCAAAGTTTACCCGACTCAGCAAGCCGACATTCGAGTTCAAAGACCTAATGAAAGAGATCACCCCCGGGGGACAGGAAGTACGATTCAACTATAAGCCTTATGAGGTCATCTCCGGTTGTCCCTTTCACGCCTTGATCGAAAATCTCTTCGGGGCGGATTGGAAACAGACCATTACCGGGCGCTACCAGCGCAGCACAAAGAAGGATGGCAGCATCAAGTCACCTGAAGAGATCATCCATGACATCTGGCATGTGCTGTTCTCTTTCGATGACAAGGACAAGGTCAAAGCCTTTGGAAGTGACAAACTCGGGCTAGGTGTGAAGCAGCAGGATAAGCTCGCAGACTTCCGGCCCAAGCGCGAGTATGGCAGGCTGAGCCTCAAAGCCATTCGCAAAATACTTCCGCACCTAAGGAATGGTCACATCTTTTCCTATGCTGTCTTTATGGCCAACCTACCGGAAGGCCTGGAAGATAAGCAGCAACGAGAGATAGGTCAGCAACTGTCCCATATTCTCGATACTCATCGATCACATACCAAAGAAGTCGAGATCGTCAATCGCCTGATCGGTAGGTTCAGAGAGGATGGGCTTGCGTCACATGGCGCATACCAACTGGATACCCAGGATAAAAAGGAGGTAGTGGCAGTCATCCATGAGGTCATTGGTGAAGCCGTCCTTGAAGGCTGGCCAGTTGAAAAGCAGCAGGAGCTCATATCCGATATTGAAGCAAGTTTCGAAAAGCAACTGCGACTACAGCCTCAGGGGAAGTTTGTACAGCCACAACGGCTCGACGAAAGGATCAAGACCTACCTATCGGAAGTTGGTTTGACGGATAATCAACTTGACAAGCTCTATCACCCGTCCATCATCGACCCTTTTGAAGCTCCAAAAGTAGACCCTAAGGATGGCAAACGCTACTTAGCTAGTCCGGCAATACCCAGTATCAAAAATCCCATGGCGATGCGCACGCTCTACCAGCTGCGACACTTGATCAATGCGCTCATCAGAGAAGGCAAGCTGGATGAAAACTACACGGTCAACATTGAGCTGACCCGACAACTCAAGGATGCTAATGAGCGGGCAGCTATCCGTCGATATCAACAAGAGCTAAGGCGAGAGCGTGAGGCGCACCGTAATGAGATCATCAAACTCTTCAAGACGGAGCATGGTAAGAATATAGAGCCATCGGTTGACGAACTGTTAAAGTACAAGCTTTGGGAAGAGCAAGGGCATCAATGTATCTACACGGGACTTACTATCAATGTATCTGACTTTGTTGGTGGAGTTCCGATCTTTGATATAGAACACACATTGCCTTTCAGCCTTAGCCAGGACAACTCCCAGGCAAATAAGACGCTGGCACACCAAGCGTATAATAGAAAGGTAAAAGGCCAGAAGCTACCTGTAGAATGTCCGAATTACAACGAGGAAAAGACATTGAGTCTGGAGGGTAAAGCAGTCTCCTGTCCACCTATTACCAGAGTCTTCGAAAAATGGCAAAAGACCTTGGACGAGTTGGAGAAGCAGTATAACCGGCGCAAGCTTCCTCCTCGGGGGCGCCTGGAGACCAAGCTCCAAAAGGACAGGCGATTACAGGACAAGCACTACTTCAGACTTAAACGCGACTACTGGCGGGAGAAGATCGCCCGCTTCAAAATGACAGAAGTGAAGACGGGCTTCAAAAACAGCCAACTCGTGGATACGGGTTTCATCACAAGACATGCACGTGCCTATCTGAATATGTACTTCGACAAAGTGTACAGTATCAAAGGAGATGTCACAGCTGCATTTAGGGTACACTGGGGCTTGCAGAAAGAAGGCGAGCCCAAGGAGCGTGACTACCATACCCACCATGCTGAGGATGCGATCACGCTGGCCTGCATCACTAAAGACCTCTATGACCGCCTGGCAAGAGCCACGAGATACGAAGAGGAGGGCAATCCGCGTGAGGGCCGGAAGCACATAGCGGCGACCAAGCCCTGGCCCACTTTTACAGAAGATGTGAAGGCCATTAGACAAGAGGTGCTTATCTCACATCATACCCCTGACCAGACCCATAAGCAGACCAGGCGAAAACTCCGCAAGAGGGGCAAATTGGTCCGCGATAGCAAAGGGCAAAAGATTTACGCCCGGGGCGATACGGCCAGGGGCTCACTGCACAAAGACACCTACTACGGGGCTATAAGCGATAGCGAGGGTGAGGTCAGGTATGTAGTACGCAGGGCTATCGCAACATTGAAACCCGGTGACATAGCCAATATTGTCGATCCGGTGATCCGTGAGATCATAGAGAAAGAAGTAGCTGCCAAAGGCTTCAAAGAAGCGATTGATGCAGGTTTCAGCATGGCCAGCGGTGTACCCGTTAAAAAAGTTCGTTGCTATGCCAAAACAGTCACTGACCCTATCCACCTTAAGCCACATACCTTCGTACGAAGCGTCAAACCGCGACTGCCACACAAGGAAGAGTACCATGTGGTCAATGATGAGAATTTTGCGCTAGCGGTATACGCAGGGGAGGATGCACGAGGCAAAAAGCATCGGCAGTATGAGGTGGTCAATATGATGGAGGCGGCTGAGTACTATAAACTGAGCAACCAACTCTCACAAGACCAACCTCTCATACCTGGTGCTACGACTGTAGGCAAGAAGCAGGAGGTCATACTACCCTATCAATACATGATCAAAAAAGGTACTATGGTGCTTTTCTATCAAAATGAATTGGAGGAGTTGCTGCACTTGTCCTCTCGTGAACTGAACCGGCGGCTCTACAAGGTGACCAAGTTTGACAAAGAGGGCAGGGTGTTTTTCAGGTTTCATACGGAAGCGAGGCAGGCGAGTACCCTCAAGCCTGCTTATGCTATTGATCTTCAAGACCCACCGCCACTGGTTCGTTTGCCTTCTAAGAGTGTGGACAAGTTTAAAATCGCTGTAGAAGGTGTCCATTTTGATCTGCATATTACTGGTCGTATTAAGTGGCGGCCCATCATGGATCGATAATTGTAGCCATTATCAAGGCATAACCAGCTAATAGATATTGTTTCAACTAAAACAGTATCGTTATGCTTAAGCGTACACTTTTTTTCTCCAAAGCTTATGAGCTCAGCAGTAAGCAGGAGCAACTCATCATCACCTCTCCGACCGGAGACAAGACACAGGCACCCATAGAGGACATAGGCTTTGTCGTGTTAGAGCACCCTAGGATACGTGTTTCCAGCCATCTGGTCTACAAGCTATCGCAAAATAATGTTGCGACCATCTTTTGTGATGACAAGCACATGCCTGGTGCTATGGTACTCAACCTGGAGGGCAACCAGACACAAAATGAGAAATTCAGAGCCCAGATAGCTGCTGGCAAGCCCCTTCTCAAGCAGCTATGGCAGCAGACAGTTGTCGCGAAAATCAGTAACCAGGCCAATGTGCTCAAAGTGATCGACGAAGGTGTGGAAGAGGAACCATTTCCCATTTGGCAACCTCTTGAGCAAATGGCCAAAGATGTAAAGTCTGACGACAGCACTTTCCGAGAGGCTAAAGCAGCCAGGTACTACTGGGGGCAGCTGTTTGGTGAAAACTTCAGGCGGGAGAGGTTTGGCGATCCACCCAATCCCTTTCTCAACTATGGCTATGCCATCATTAGGGCTGCTATTGCCAGGGCACTTGTGGGCAGTGGTCTCCTGCCTACACTTGGTATCCATCATCACAACAAGTACAACGCCTTCTGTCTGGCGGATGATATCATGGAGCCCTATCGTCCTTATGTAGACCTACTCACATGGCAGCTCATCCGTCACTACAGTGACTGGCACGTGCTGGATAAGGAGCGAAAGGCGCGCTACCTGGAGTTGCTTGCGGCAGATGTCTACGTCAATGATAAAAAGCGGCCGATGATGGTCGCCATGAGTGAGACGACATCATCGCTGGTACAGTGCTTTGAAGGCAAGCGCCAAAAGATCAAATACCCGGTACTCCAATGATCCGGTTTGAGCGACTCAATGCCTACAGACTTATGTGGTTATTTGTATTTTTTGATCTGCCCACTGAGACCAAGACTGACCGGAAGAATTATGCCCAGTTTCGGAAGCGGCTACAAAAGGACGGATTCAGTATGATGCAGTACAGCGTGTATGTGCGTCATTGTGCAAGCGCCGAAAGTGCGGACGTACATAAAAAGCGCGTGCGTAAGATGCTACCGCCCAAAGGGCAGGTCTCTATGATGATGATCACGGACAAGCAGTACGGCCTAATGGAAAACTTCTGGGCCAAGACCAGGCGTGAGTTGCCCCCGGCACCTAATCAGTTGGAACTGTTTTGACACCAGTACCCTGTTGTGGGGCTCCAAACCCCGACAGGATTATAAACAAACAATAAAAATGCCGCTCAGAGTGATGTTCCCACCTCCTAAGCGGCATTTTCATCATTGACATTTTCCCCTATATCGATCATTATCAGAAGGTTAGCCCAACTGATACTGTCAATACTATCGATTCCTAATCAATCCACAACCAACTGCGGGGCCTGGAACGCATACGATAAACTGTCAATACTATCGATTCCTAATCAATCCACAACTGGGCCCAGGTAAGTCCAAGCTTTGGTACAACTGTCAATACTATCGATTCCTAATCAATCCACAACTTACGGATGAAACACTTAACCTGGATAAGGACTGTCAATACTATCGATTCCTAATCAATCCACAACTTCAAATCGTGTGTTGTCGATCTTGTACTGACTGTCAATACTATCGATTCCTAATCAATCCACAACTGGCAGTCGAACGGGGATTTGTTTTACAGGACTGTCAATACTATCGATTCCTAATCAATCCACAACCGATCCCGTCGCTAGACCAAATGCAGACTTACTGTCAATACTATCGATTCCTAATCAATCCACAACTATCATCAAGCGGTCCTTTGCTGTTGAGGTACTGTCAATACTATCGATTCCTAATCAATCCACAACTCTACTATTCCGCTTATTCCACTGTCATAACTGTCAATACTATCGATTCCTAATCAATCCACAACAGCAGCTCTAGAGGGTATACTACCCTTGGCACTGTCAATACTATCGATTCCTAATCAATCCACAACGCAAGTGCTTTTCTATTACTTTCGTTAAAAACTGTCAATACTATCGATTCCTAATCAATCCACAACTGAGATCGACATACCCCTGGTTATTGAACTACTGTCAATACTATCGATTCCTAATCAATCCACAACATACAGTTTTTTGTTCTCTAATCAGAACTGACTGTCAATACTATCGATTCCTAATCAATCCACAACCATCACCCAGATGTCGTTTTGCTTTTTCAAACTGTCAATACTATCGATTCCTAATCAATCCACAACGAAATTGCTATTCATGAAGCGGGCGGTACGACTGTCAATACTATCGATTCCTAATCAATCCACAACGTTTAAGTATTGTTGTCATTGCTTTTGTTGACTGTCAATACTATCGATTCC
>DIYH01000021.1 GCA_002435755.1 Flammeovirgaceae bacterium UBA6059 | reverse complement strand
AATTTCTCCGAACATAATAATGCGCCCAAAGGGCGCCTGACCTGTACGGTAGAATTCTCAGGTCAAGTTTCTAAAGACGTAATGCAATCAGAGGTAAAGAAATTGCCAGGTAATTTGGAAGTACTTGCAAGTAACTATGAACCAAATAGTTATGTGATCCAGGAGCAGGGCACACGGGCTAAAGTGGATCGAGTAAGACAGTTACTGGAATCACAGGGTTTTTTTCTGTTAGGTCGATTTGCTGAATGGGAGTATTACAATATAGATAAATGTATCGAGCGAGCGATGGAACTGACGCCAAAAATAATTAGTAAATGAGAATTGATAAGACAGTGGAAAGTTTATAGTGGGGAGATTAAAGTTGAAAGAAAATAAGGTGCAGTTCTCGTTAGTTTCAACCGTCTTTAACGAGATAGAGCGGTTAGATGAATGGATAACGGGAATAGAAAGTCAAAGTGTATTGCCAGATGAGATCATCATTACAGATGCAGGGTCGACGGATGGGACATTAGGTGCGCTAGAAGACTGGAAGGAGCGCTCTGATATAGCGATCAAATTGCTTGTAGAAAAGGGGTGTAACGTGGCAAAGGGCAGAAACCTTGCTATTGCGGAGGCACAATTTGACTGGATTTTGTCAACAGATTTTGGATGTGCCTATCACCCTGACTGGATTAAGTCATTAGTTGAACATTTTGAAAATGAAGCTATTGATGTAGTAGCAGGTGCGTTTGGGGCGAGTACTTTTGAGAAGGAGAGTGCAGCGGCCAGGGCGGACCTTGTCCTTCAAAACGGATACCCTGTGGTCCAAGACCAATACTTTACCGCATCCAGTCGATCCATTGCCTATCGTAGATCAGTTTGGGAAAAACTAGGGGGCTATGAAGAATGGTTAACGCTTGCGGCCGACGACACTATTTTCTGGAGAAGAATAAAGAAGGTCAATATTCCGTACCTGTTTGTGGAAGAGCCTTATGTCTTTTGGGGAAGGCACAAGTCCTATCGTCAATTTGGTAAAGAGTCCTATCGATATGGTCTGGGAGATGGGGAGAGTGGTATCAATAGGAAGAATTTTTGGTCTACAATCGTTGAATCAGCCGCCAGATATACCTTCATTTTCGTTCTTGCACTCCATATAATAACCTTGATAATGCAAATTGACATCCTTTGGTCATTCATTTTTCTGGTACCTTCAAGTATTGGTTTACGGAGTTATCTCAATGCTTGGCGCAATTATCATGACCTCAAGCCACATTATGCCTTAAATTTGAGAGATTTAATGAATGCACTTTTTCTCGTTGAGGTGTCCCGATATAATTATATCTCTGGCTATCTAAAGGGTTGGATTTTTACCTCTGCGGAAGTGCGCCTTAATAGAGCAAAACTTCAATCATACAGATAGATGACTTAATTCGTCATATCATCGGAAAGTTTAATCAAACATTATGATTTTTTGCTGACCGACAGAAGTTAATCATTTACTAATTTGCCTGAACAGATAATAATTTATGAATCAAGCTCTTTTGGTGGGTGTTATGATTATTCAATCGAATTGCATAAGGCGTATAGTCGGCACAAAAAAGTCGATTCGTGCCGTTTGATCTTACCAAAGAATGCGCACTATGAGGGTGATGGATGTATGAAGTTATTGGCACATGATCAGCCAAAGAGACTAAAGAGTTTTCACTTCTTGTGGAGACAGCTGTTTAACCCGATAAGGCTTTTTTTGAATGTCCGTACATCTGGCTCTTCAACCATAATATTTAATGATTTTGAACAAATCTCTGCTTTTCTATGGGTATGGCTATATATGTATTTTGCCAATCAACATAAATATATCATCGTATTACATGATCCTGATCGTGATGACTATCCTCCTTCAAGGAGCATATCTTCATGGTGCATGACACGATTGCTGTCAATGATGGACTATGGGCTGTATCATGAGCAGCTTCCGCAGAAAAAATACTATGTAAACAGTAGAACCCGTTACCTAAATGTACCACACGGGATTTACCAATTACCTGAGTCAGATAGGTATTTATTAAATAAGCTCAACACCAGAACAGAGGGCAAGCCATTGATTTTAATATTAGGAGCCATTCGAAGTGAAAAAAACCCAAAGATGGCTATTGATCTAGTAACTGAATTCCCTGATACGCATCTTTTAATTGCAGGAAAGCCATCGAACCAAAGTAATATCATTAGAGAATTAAAGCGTCAAATTGAAAAAGCTGAACTGAGGGATAGAGTTAAAATTATTGATCGGTTCTTGACATACGAAGAGATGTCTGCGTGTATTAATGCTTCCGATATCATTTGGCTCAATTATAGCCACATGTTTAAGTCGCAAAGTGGCATATTTAGCTCCATAGCCTCTTTCAAGAAGAAATTATTGATTTGCGATGGAGATAATGCCATGGCTTCTATCGCAAGAAGGTTTAATGTAGGTCAACTCGTGGAACCCGATAATGCTAAGGAGGCAAAGAATAAGTTAAAACACTTATTGTCAGCAAAGGACCATGATTGGAGTGAATACCTCACTTATGCGTCCTGGGAGAAGCATGTTGATTTGGTACTAAATACTATTTCAAGTGACAAATGAGAAGAGTAATTGTCTCTCACGCCGGTAAACAACACAGCTATCATCTGGCACTTGCCCTGCGTTCTGCTGGATATTTAAAGCGATTTTATACAAGTTCATATATCCGACCCAAATATCTCCAATTTTTATCAGAAAAGTACAATAGCAAATTCTGGAGCAGAAGGTTTTTAAAAGGTCTCGATGGAGAAGTCGTGAAGTCAAACTGGAGGTTTGAGTTTAAAGAGTTTATTACACATCGTCTATTTGGGAATGGCAGAGTAATGAACTCTGCGGTGTATTCAAGAGATATAATTTTTGATAGATATGTTTCAAAGCTACTTGAGCTAGAAGAAGCCAATATGTTTTGGGGATTTCAAGGGAGCTGCTATCAATCACTCATCAAGGCTAGGGCACTCGGTCTAACCACGGTATATGAATTTCCAAGTGCTCATTATCAATATGGAAAGAGAATATTAGAAGAGGAGAAAAACCTCCATCCAGAATGGGAAGACAGTTTCGCTCAATTGAATTTACCGAGGTACTATGAAGAACGATTGTTAAAAGAACCTGAATTGGCTGATCACGTCATAGTTTCCTCTTCATTTTCTAAGAAAACGATGGAATACGCTGGTCTTCCTGAAAAAAAGATAGTGATTATACCATTAGGTGCTCAATTAAATTTGATCAATAGTGACATTAATATCAAAAGACGTCACCCTCTGAAAATACTCTATGTTGGTAGAATATCGCAGGCAAAGGGAATTGAGTACCTTCTAGCTGCTTTAAAGAAATTGCCAACTAATAGTGTTAACTTGACATTAATCGGACATGTAGAGGGAAGTGGGAAAGCTCTAGAGAGATATAAGAGTCAATACAAAATCCTAAAACCACGCGATCAGGAATCTCTTTTCAATATTTACAAAGACTATGACGTACTCGTTCACCCATCAATTTTTGAGGGTTTCGGTTTGGTGATACTTGAAGCACTTGCTGCGGGTCTGCCTGTAATAACCACACCAAATACAGTTGGACCAGATGTCATAGATGATGGTAAAAACGGATATATCGTACCAATTAGGAATAGCAGAGCGATTGCAAAGGCCATTGAATCGCTACTAGATAAAAGCGATGATGAATTTATTGGTATGAAACATTCGGCGCGACAGGTGGCGATCAATTATGACTGGAATTGTTACGCTTCAAAGGTCACTGATCTAACTAGGCAATTGGATTTATCTTTATAATCATTCCATAAAAAATTGATGAAAAAAAATTTATTGATTATCTGGGATAGAATGGGTGAATACCATTGGGCGCGAATAAGGGGGCTCGTAAATACATACAAATATGGTGAGATACATATCGCTGAGTATGGTGAAGGAGATACATTGTATCAGTGGGGTACTGTACCGATTGAAGATACCCGACATCACCACTTATCACAAGAGAATGTAGAGGCTGGTGATATGGTTAATCGTCTGTTTGCCTACCTAAGAATTGTAAAGCGAAGTTCCATCGAGGTAGTCATAATACCAGGATATTCACACCCAGAATATGTGATTTATGCTCTTATTAATCGCTTACTGAGGGTAAAGACCATATTATTTGCTGAATCATGGTATCCTAATAAATGGTGGATAGACTACTTCAAGAGGTTATTCCTTAATTGGTTCGTCGATGGCCTATTCGTCTCTGGTAGCAGAGCAAAGGACTTTTTTCATAAAAGATTGAAGCAACCATTAGCCAAAATAATGACAGGTTATAGCGTGGTAGACAATGCTCATTTCGAAACAACTAGGGCAAGTCAAGCTGATTTCAAATCAAAGGATTATATAGTCTGTGTTGCTCGCTATAGTCCAGAGAAAGACCTGATGACCTTAATTAAGGCCTATCGAAATTCAAAAACTTATCGGCGATATGCTTTGTGGTTGGTGGGAGATGGTCCTTTGAGACATGAGTTAAGGACCTTTATTGGAGCTGATAAAGAATGGATCTTACTTAAAGGATGGTTGAGTTATGAAGCATTGCCTCAGGTCTATCAAAATGCATTATTGTGTGTGCTTTCGAGCAGTTTTGAGCCTTGGGGCTTAGTAGTGAATGAAGCGATGGCAGCCGGAGTACCGGTGATTTGCAGCGAAGCATGTGGTTGCGTTGCAGACTTAATAAAGGACGATCAGATGTTATTTCCGGTAGGGGATCATGTTAGTCTACAGCATAAAATTGACCATTTGTGTGGTTTCACGGATCAGGAAAGAAGCCTTATTGTGGAAAATCAAAAAATGGTCATCTCATCATTTGATCCAGTTCAATGGGCCTTACATTTAATACAATTATCGACTAGTCCTTCACCAAATTGAGTACACTAGAAGTCATATTGGTCAGCTTATTGGGGGCCGTTTGTATTGGCATTCCAATACTCAACTGGAACCATAAGGAACCCGTTCGGTTCTGGTCACCTTTAACTATGGTAGGCCTAATTTTTTTGTACTATGCGGTGCTCGGTCCACTGATTACTTTAGGTCTTGGGTTGACCAATTACAAATTCGTTGAACACCGTGACTTTTTTTTCAATGGTTGGTGGGCGGCTTTATTAGCGTTATTGTCATGTATTGTTGGGTTTAATTTCCGCAAGGCTAAGAAGCGCATAACCGAGATAAGTATGCTAAAAGACAGACGGATCAATCAGCTGCGACCAGAGACGACCCACTGGAAGCAATTGGGTATGATTGCTGCCGGTTGCATTGTCATATTGGTCGGAACCGGTGGTCTGGTGAGTCAGTTTGAGGTGATCAACTCCTCTTCCGGATCATTATTCGCTGGTTCCCAGGGTACGCTTGGTGGCTATCTGCTTAATGGCATTAATTTGCTGATTGGTGCCTCTGGGTTATTATTGATACATTATCTAGACAAAAAGCGCCAGTTTGTCTGGCTGGTAGTGATTGTGGCTTTTGCGATAGCGGTTTACACCAAGCAGGGTTTTCGCTGGAGACACATTGCATTAGGCATGAGTCTTTTTTCTATCTATTTTCTCTTTTTCAATCGAAAGGTGAACCTGGCTTTGTTTTTTACACTTGGACTTATCGGTATTATGTTAATGGGCTTTATTGGTAAGACCAGGTCTTATGGCGCAGGCCTAGGTTATAGTGATCAACAGCAGTTTACCAATTATGAGCTGCTGTTAGAAGGGTTTGGAGAATCAGCGGTTTTTATGACAACAGGTTTTCTGGTTAATCAATCTCCAGAACGGGATTTGTTTATTGGATGGGATCCGATAGTTCAAACACTTGTGATGCCTATACCGCGGGCTGTTTGGCCAGATAAACCCTCAGGTAATTATATCTCGGTAATTGAAAGCCTGTACGATCATATTTTTGTTGGTAACGGCATGGGCGCTGCGGTTTTGAATTTTGGTGAGTATTTCTTGATGTTTGGCTATACTGGAGTTGTGATTGGTTACTTTATCTGGGGATGGATATTCAGATCAGTTTGGCATTGGTTTTTGAAACACCGTACAAACAAATTAGCGATTGTGACCTATGCTGTGTTTTTTAGTTATATATATATGATCATTAGCAGAGGCTATACTCCACAGGTAGTTATGCTATTTTGTTTTACGGTCTTGCCGTTATATGTAATATTTAACTATAATTACAATAGGGTTAAACTTAAGCGAGTTCGTCTTGCACATTCTTAATCTTGTAGACTCGGTAGAACACATTAATTATGGTATATGGAATACGGTGACTAAGCTGTTTCCGTATCTTGAAGATAAAGGGTGTCATCCAGAGATATGGTTCCCTGAAAGTAGTGATATACCGGATACTATTAAGGAAGTACCGTGGTACAAAATTGAGAATTCACGGGCATTCGATATTAAGCTATCAGGCTATACTCCAGATAATACTTTGATCATTACTCATGGGCTATGGAAAGAACCTACTTTCTGGGGTGCTGCTGCGAAGAACAAAGGCTTTAATTGGGTAGTTATTCCCCATGGCATGCTTGAACCATGGAGCATGAGGCACAAATGGTGGAAGAAGTTTCCTTACTACAATATGATTGAAAAGCGAAAAATAGAGGCTGCATCAGCCTACATTGCTGTTGGCTTGACTGAATATCATAATCTTAGGAAACACTTTGATAAGCGAGTACATCTTCTTAGCAATGGCATAAAACCAATATCCGTCACAATTGAAAAAAGCACTACACAGGAAGTGAAGTACAAATTTCTCTTTTTGTCCCGATTGCACAAGAAAAAAGGTGTGGTTCCATTGCTTGAAGGATGGCTCAACTCAAAGGCATTCCGTCATGGAGCTCAGCTGAAAATAGTCGGACCGGATGAAGGAGAACTTGATAAGTTGAACCAGATCATGACGTACCGTTCGATGAACATCAATACATCGACAGTCAGCATTAAGGGACCAACTTACGGTGCTGAAAAGGAAACGATGCTTAGAGAAGCTGATTTTTTCGTTTTGCCGAGTCTAAGTGAAGGTTTTCCTACAGCGGTATTAGAAGCTATGTCCTATGGCTGCCTTCCTATTATTAGCGAAGGATGCAATTTTCCTCAAGCCCTTGAAAATGATGTAGCGGTCGAGATACGGCCTGATTCGGATAACATTGCGAAAGTTTTGAATAATCTCTTTGCTATTCCACGCCATGAGTTGGATGCCGTTCGGCAGAGAGCTAAAGAGTTTGTAGACACAAATTTTAGTCTTGACAACCTTAGTCAACAAGTATATGGTTTCTACAATGATCTCATTGATAACAAATTATGAACCTGGTTTTATGTTCTTTGTTGATCACAGTCCAAGACCAAACACCTAATTTTTGATCATACGTCACATATAGTTTCAAAAAAACATACCGCCTTAATAATTACAACGCTGAACTTGACCTCCAATCCTCGGATGAGAAAGGAGTTAGTAATGTTATTACACAATGGTTATGACGTTGAGGTGCTTGCTCACAAACTTGATGCTTCTAGTTCAAAGTTTGAAGACTATTATTTACAAACCATACCGAGCTTCGAACTGACTTACGTGGATTCGAGTAGATATAATCCACTTATGTGGTTTTTATATTCACTTGTCCGATACATCTGCTTGTTTTTCGTAGAACTTGGAGTCAAAACCACAATGATTCTGGCTATAACAGAAGATAAACTGACTGTCCCATTGCTATGGAGTGCTTACAGGCTCAAAACGCGTTTTGATGTCATTCTCTGTCATAATCTAAGTGCACAGTACGTCGGTAGCTGGCTTTCTGAGAGAACTGGGCGACCGATGGTCGTTGATATAGAAGATTTTTATCCTGGGGAACAGGATAAGGCATTAAAATCATCAATCATTAGAGCTAGAGAAAAAATACTTCGTCACTGCTTGAACCATGCGGCTTATTGTACCTTCTCGAGTGCACCAATTGAGTCTGCATGTGAAGAATTGTCTGGCCAGAAGCTTTCGGGAATGGTAGTTCCGAATACATTTCCTTCCTCGGAGTTTGATCAAGGTCAATACGAAAAGGAACCACTAAAACTGGTATGGTTTTCTCAACATATCGATTATGGAAGGGGAATTGACAAGTTCTTGGATGCTATAGAACAATCCGAATTGGATGTAGAACTTCACCTTATTGGCAACCTGCGTCCTTCTTTTGCTTCTTTGATTTCTGACAGGCACTTTGTACATGTTCATGATGTCATGGACCAGGATTCGTTGCATAAATTCCTTGCGAGCTTTCACATAGGTCTAGCACTGGAAGACGCGAATACCGATACCAATCGTGATCTATGCCTCACAAATAAGATATGGGCTTATTACTTGGCCGGGCACTACATTATATACTCGGATACAAAAGCCCAAAAGGACTTCATGGAAAGTAGACCAACGCACGGTATTAAGACCAATGTGAATGATTTGGAGGATATTAAGTCGTGTTTGCGAAAAGTGTACGAGGATCGTAATAGCATTATTCGTAACCATAAAATCAGATATAAGCAGAGCAGAGCATTCGCTTGGGAGAGCATATCTAAGTCCTGGTTGCCTAATATTGAAAAAGTGATCCGGCATGAATAAGCTGGCTTTTGTTATTCCATTTGTTTCTCGCGAGTTTTCCCCCGATTGGGAATTTCATTTAAGACTTCTATCGGATACAGTAGCATCTATCAATAATCAACAAGATAAGGATTTCAAGTGCTATATCGTTTCCGGTGATGAGTTGACCGGTGTTGAATTAGATCATCAAATATTACAAGTTAAATATCCTTACAACAGATTACCATTAAGGGAATTAAGTGGATACGAGAACAGGAAAGATATCAATGTTAGTCTTATCGAGACTGATTACGATATCGGCAAAAAAGTCCAATACGCATCTCAATTCGCAAAGAAAGATGGGTGTACACATGTGATGAAATTAGATGCCGATGACCTTGTTTCTAATAAGCTGGTTTCCCTCATAAAGTCCAAAAATAAAAGTGACAACTTCTTTATACAAAAGGGATATGTGATGGGTTATGGGAAAAACTATGTTTTACAGGAGAATATATTGCATGGTATCAACGGATCAACCAATATTGTTGCTGTAGAATACCTACCTCAATGTGATTTTGAATCCAGGGACGTTAGGGATTTCGAATTGTTTACTCATCATCACTATTTAAAGCAAAGATTGAAAGATGAACATAAGGCCAGTGTCTTGGCCATTCCGTTTAGATCTGTTATTTATGTGAAACACGACATTGGGTTATCACAAACAGTTCACTTATTTAATCCTTACACGGTCAGAGGCTTGGCAAAGCTCCTTTTAAGAGGTCGAAGAATCAGCAGGAGCTTGAGAAAAGAGTTTGCCATTCCGATAGGTAAAGAAAGTTGAATGTCCTGATACTTTCTCCGCATTGGCCCCCATCCAACTTAGCCGGGGCACAAAGAGTTAGGTTAATAGCAAATGGACTTAACAGACTAGCATATAACATCACTGTGGTGACAGTTGATTCCATCTATTACGAGGAAAGTTTGAGTATGGAATTGCGCGATCTCGTTGATGCTAAAATAAACGTGACAGCCTGCCGAGCCCTACCGGTGACAGGTTTCAGGTTGATTGGTGATATTGGACTTAGAGGATTTTATTGGTTATATCAACTCACAAGGATTAAAATACAAAGTAACAAAATAGACCTGATCTGGGTGTCAATTCCAAGCTTTTATACAGCGCTAATTGCTAGAATGGTTCACGCTACTACAGGTATCGATTACGTCATCGACTACATTGATCCCTGGGTACGAACTAATGATCATAGAAAAGGGTGGAGGTTTAAACTGAGCAACTATATGGCTAGATGGTTAGAACCTCTAGCAGTAGCCAGGGCGCGATGGATATGTGGAGTGAGCGAAGACTATTATACTCCGGTGCTCAGGAGAAACTTCGTTAGAAAGAATAAACAATGGCAACAAAGGGGTACTGGTCAAGCTGTTGAACATTTTTCGTTTCCATATGGGTTTGATCAAAAGGATTACGAATTAGGAAGTCCGCATTTCAAACCCGACCTGGACAGTAACTATTGGTATTTTGCAGGAGCGTTCATGCCAAAATCAAGATGGGTAATATCATCTTTTTTGAAGGCTGTAGCATTGCTTGTTGATAATGGAAGTTGGTCTTCAAAAACCCTAATACAGTTCGATGGAACTGGGTATTATGAAGGAAGATCGATCATTTCAATGAGCCAGGAACTCAACATTGGTCACCTTGTACGCGAGAGAAGAGAAAGAGTCCCTTACCTCCAAGTTTTAGCCAACTTAGAAGTTGTTGATACAGTTCTGTTGATGGGAAGTACTGAGCAACACTATACTCCCAGCAAAGTGTTTCAGCAATTGCTAAGTGAAAGGCCGATCTTAGGAGCACTTAACCCAAACAGTACCGCACTGTCAGTCTTAGAAGAATGTAATGCTGATGAGTACATTGTCCGTCTCGGTGATCAAAACTTAGAAATGCAATTTGCTAAAACCATTGAGAAAAGGTTATCCAAAGATCATTGGAGGCCCAATCTATCAAATTTGAATAGGTTTAGCGTGGAATCATTGGCCAGAAGTATAGATCAAACCCTCAAAAAAACAGTGTGACCTAGCATTGAATTAAAGTGAAGAGACTTGCTATAGTTAGTACGCATCCTATTCAATACAATGCTCCATTTTTCAAGATAATTGCGGAGATGGCGGGTATAGATTTGATGGTTTTCTATACATGTGACCAATCGGCCAATAACTACTACGACAAGGATTTTGGACAGTCGGTCATATGGGATATTCCACTTCTAGAAGGTTATCACTTCGAATTTGTATATAACTCCTCGGAGGCCGGTAGTCAGGGCCATTTGCCAAAGGGTATCTTGGTATCCCGAATTAAGAGTTTTAAACCAGATGTACTTTTGGTATACGGATGGAAACCACAGAGTCACCTTAGGTGTTTGCGTTATTTTAAAGGTAAGATTCCGGTACTTTTCAGGGGAGATTCTACTTTGGTAGACCACCATTTCTTCATTAAAACTATATTCAGAAGGCTCTACTTGACTTATGTATTCCATTATGTGGATTATGCGCTGTATTGTGGTCAGGAGAATAAAGCCTATTTTACCAATGCACGTATGAAAGAACATCAATTGAGATTCATACCACATGCAGTTGATAATGAGCGCTTTGGTTCTAATCAAGAAGATTTTCGTGATCAATGGGGAATTAGTCCTAACGAAATGGTAATACTCTTTGCTGGTAAGTTTATCCCAAAGAAGGATCCGCTCGGTCTTGTTAGAAGTTTCTTAAAGGCTAAGAATAGATTTGAGCACAAAGTCAAGCTGGTTATGGTAGGTAATGGACCACTTAAGGATGAAATAGAGCAATTAGCAAAGGGTAATGATCAGATACAAATAGTACCATTTGTTAATCAAAGCTATATGCCGAGAGTTTACCGATCGGCTGATATATTTTGTTTACCATCAAAAGGTCCTGGGGAGACATGGGGGCTGTCTGTTAACGAATCCATGGCGTCTGGTTGTGCTATTCTGTTAAGTGATATGACAGGTTGTCGTACGAATCTATTGAGAGAGGGAGGGAACGGGTATTCTTTTAAGAAGTCCCTGAATAATGATTTGACAAATAAGCTTCTGAAAATGACATCAGATCGCAAGAAACTTAGAGAGATGGGACTAAAATCAAAAGAAATAATCTCCAACTATAGCTATACAAAAGGGGGTGAGCAACTGGGTAGGTTGCTGGACCAACTATGAAAAGAGCCTGTCATAAAGACGAGTGTAGTTCTTGTGTCTCAAATAGTTAGCTACGTACTCTTTTGATCGGAATACCTTTTGGTCTTGAATATCATAGATCAACTCTAAGATAGCACTGGCGATTGATGAGCCTATAGGATCTACATTTTTTCCTGAATCAAACTCTTGCAAGCCTACCCATGGCGTGTTTAGGCTCGTGATTACCGGCAACCCAGCTTGAAGTGCTTCAAATATTGAATGTCCAAAATTCTCACTTTGACTTGGCTGCATATATATGTCGTACTCTGATAAGACCTGTTCTACTAGGTGAGGTTCAAGCTCCTTTTTATAATTGAATTCGATATTCGGAGGCAGGTTTTCGGCCAATTTCAAGCATTCTTTCCAATATCTGTGATCTTTGATAGGACCATAGAGGTCGTATCTAATTGGCTGGTCCAATAGGTGTAACGCTTTCAGTATTTCGACAATGTTTTTCATTGGACTGATCACGGCGATGGTCACTAATCTGACTTCTTGAAGAACCCTTGACATTTGAGTTGCCTCTATACCGTACAGCTTGATATTTGGAATGTTTTGGGCTACCTCAATCGGTCCCGGGTTCTTCAAGAAACCTTCAATTGACTTTTTCTCTTCTGAAGAGGTGGCGTGCCAAAGCAACCTAGATCTCTTAAGTAAGATTTTCATCATGATCAGGTATATCTTCTTTTTCCATTTCCGAATTGCCAAAGCGGATGATGATAGCATACCTCGGGGAGCAATGACCACTGTACCATTAAAACCTGATCTTGTCTTAACAAAAAAGAGAGGCCAAATGACATTAGCCAGGGAATACAAACCATTGATATAGATGATCTCCGGGTGGATGGGCTTAATTACCTCTATGATTGTATTAAGCTTAGGTCTTCTCTTAGAACTATAATAGACCATCGCCCCAGATTCATGTTTTTGCCAAACATCGTGTTTAACTTGCAGCAATGTATCATCTAAGTCTTTGTTAGAGGTATATATGAAAAAATCGTATTTCGTAGACAGGAACTTGACTAAGTTGGATAAGGATTGGATTGGGCCTCCAGCTTTAAATGCTGGGGTGAAGTAATCGTAAAAAATGAGAACTTTCCTTCTGGTCATGTTCTATAAACTACTTCTCGGTACAAACTTAGATACTGGTCAGCAACTTTTCGGGCATTATACCGAGTTACATTGTCTAAGCCATTACTAACTAACTGATTTCTCAACTCAGCATTGTTGATCAATTCTTTAAAACCATGCTTTAAATCGTCTATGCTATGTGGGTCTACGAATAATGCTCCAGTTCCAGCAATGTCTTTAATTGCGGGTAGGTCGGAGGTAAGTAGCGGGCGACCAACCGCTTGGGCCTCCACTATTGGCATTCCAAATCCTTCGTACAGTGAGGGGAAGCTGACAACATCGGATCGTTTATATAGCTCATAAACCTTCTCATAAGGTAATAATGAAAAGGTTTTATACTTTATCCCGGATTCTTTTAATAAACTGTTTTGTTGATTAGATAAAATGCCCAGAATTAGTAATTCTATCTCCTCATTTTGTAGTGCGACGATGACCTTTTCAAGGTTTTTGTGATTTGCAGTACCTACATGGAGAATCGTCGGACACCCATTAGATTCTGACTTTAATGATAACTTGAAAACAGGCGATACAGGATTGGGAATGACACTTATTTTTTCACGAATCTCAGGCATTAATTGAACGATTTCTGATTTGGTACTTTCAGAAATAGCAACCAAGTGTCGAGCTTTATTGAATGGCCTTGTAACCCAAAGCCATTTCTTAATCTTTATTCCTAAAGTTGAGCCTTTGAAAATGGAGTGAAGGTCGTGAACGGTAATGATTAATGGAGGTTTTTTAAAGAAGGCCAAATAATGCACATCTCCAGTAATATGCAGTATATCAGCCCTGATGTTTATAGAGCTAATCCAATTGACTATTAGCCCGATAATAGTCGACTTGAACAGCAATTGGACTCTGGCAATGCGCACAGATTCTCCTAACAGAGGGATAAGCGTATTAAAAACCTCTTCAATACTGTTATAGCCGGCTTGACGTTTGCGAATGAAAAAGACTATTTTCAATCCAACACGATATTTGAACGTGAAGATAGTGTCTTTGATCTAGATGTGATAATTTCATAAGTCATGAGGAAGACGACTGATTTATCAGCTTTCAGAAATCATCACTTTAAACCAGGTGGATTTTTGAAACGTGGAATTTGGTACCTCGTAAACTTTATGATTTTCGATTCTGCCTGGATTCCTTTTTCTTATTTGAAAGTATTGATCTTGCGTTTTTTCGGAGCAAAAGTGGGAAAACATGTAGTAATTAAGCCAAACGTTAATATTAAGTATCCGTGGTTTCTCGAGATTGGTAATCATACATGGATAGGTGAAAAAGTTTGGATCGACAATCTGGGTAAGGTGAGTATTGGAGACAATTGCTGCATTTCACAAGGAGCAATGCTTCTTACAGGTAATCATAATTATAAGAAACCAACATTTGATCTTGTTGTCGAACCCATACATTTAGAGGATGGTGTTTGGGTTGGGGCTCAGTCAGTCGTGTGCCCTGGTGTAAGATGTGAAAATCATTCAGTGCTGACCGTTGGCTCTGTTGCTACTCGAAACCTAAAGTCTTATTCCATACATCAAGGTAATCCTGCTAAATCACTAAAATCACGAGAAATTCATTGAAGTGTTCTATTGTCACAGTCTGCTACAATGCCCTTGGCACATTACCCACTACAATACGAAGCTTTCAATCTCAGCAATACAAGAACAAGGAACATATCATAGTAGATGGTGCCTCAAGTGATGGAACAAGCAGTTATCTACGAGATAATCAAATAGAGGGAACTTGGGTGAGCGAGCCTGACAGAGGTATTTATGATGCAATGAACAAAGGGGTCCGGATGTCTTCCGGAGATGTGATCGGTATATTAAATGCGGATGATGCTTACTATGATAGTAATGTACTAGACACTGTAATGTCTGTGTTTGATCGATATGACAAATTAGATGCCGTGTATGGTGATGTTGTTTTTGAAAAACAAGGCAAAGTTTGGCGTAATTACTCGGCTAAGAACTGGAGTCCTACTCGATTAGCCTGGGGTTTCATGCCGCCTCATCCGGGCGTATTTCTTCGCAAGTCATTATTCCACACTTATGGTTTGTATAAAACAGATTATGAGATAGCTGCCGATTATGAACTGATCATTCGGTTGTTTTGGAAACATGGGATTGAGGCTCACTACCATCCAATGATAACAACACGAATGGCGTTAGGAGGAGTAAGTACCCGAAACATGGGAAGTAACATTCTCTTGAACAAAGAAATCTTACGTGGTTGTAGAGAGAATGGATTAAAAACCAACTATTTCAAAATTTACAGTAAGTACTTTGTGAAGTGGAAAGAGTTGCTTTGAACATTACTCACACAATTCTTATTACAGGTTCCACCGGGTTTATTGGAAGAAGCATGGTAGACTGCCTAAGCCAATCTGATTTTATAGTTGATACTCTGGATAGAGGAAAATCCACCAATAACAAAGTTAGAAATTCGTACAAATGGGATGCAGTCGATCTAATAGACTTGGGTGAATACGACTGTATTATCCATCTTGCCGGTAAAGCGCATGACACCAGTCAGGAAGACTCAGTAATGGATTATGATAAAGCTAATTATGAATTAACACAGACCATTTTTAACTACTGGCGTGAGCATAGGAAAGGCAAATTCATTTTTTTGAGTTCTATTTTAGTGCTGGGTAATAGTTATCGGAAGACTCTTGTTGAAACGCTTTCTCCAGCTCCGAAGACACCTTATTCAAAGTCCAAGCTCAAAGCTGAGCAATACATAATGAATCATTACCCTAAAGAAGCTCAAGTATATATACTCAGGCCGAGTTTGATTTACGGTAGTGGAGTCAAAGGGAATCTTAAGAGACTTATGAGTTTTGTCAAGAAGAGAATCCCTATGCCGCTAAAGGCCATAACGGCAGAAAGGTCTTACTTATATTTAGAGAATCTCAACTTCAGTATCTATAGTATTATAACTGATAATATTGAAAGTGGTATATACCATATTGCGGATGATCAAAAAGTGGGTATGAGGGTTTTGATTGGTCAATTGTCGAGTTTAACCAACAGAAACCCAGTTAACATTTATATACCTATTCCTTTTCTGGTTGCTTTAGCATGGCTTGGAGATATTCTTCGGCTACCCTATAACTCTGAAGTTCATGACAAACTTGCTAACCCGTTGACAATATCCAATGATAAGCTCAAAAGAGCCTTGGGTTGGGATGAGATGCCTTTTAAGTTCGAACAGGGAATAAAGGATTTGATCAAATGAAGCTTGGTTTGGTTGAATTATTGATATGGATGCTGCTCTACTACGGTGCAGCTCGATTGTATATATTAATAGCCTCGCGATACAAAATTGTGGATCATCCCAATCACCGAAGCTCTCACGAGCATGTGACAATAAGAGGCGGAGGAATCATATTTTGGCTTGCCATTTCGGTTGGCTCAGTAGTTTATTCTTTTTTTTCGATCCAGTTTGGAGTAGCTTTTTTCTTGGTGGGTATACTCAGTTTTGTAGATGACTTGCGCCATGTACCGGCAGGTTATAGAATGCTGTTTCAAGTAGTCTTGATTTCTTCACTGTTCGTATTGGATGAACAATTGAGATATAATTCAGACTGGAACTTGTTAGTGATTGGCGTAGCACTAATAGCTTTTGGAGGAGGCTTGAACATTTACAACTTCATGGATGGCATCAATGGTCTGAATGGTTGTTATACCTTGTTGAGTTTGATCACATTGTATTTTCTGGATTCAACTCATTCCTCTATATATGCTTACGCTATAGTACCGATTGCTTTGATCTGTTTTTTCAATGCAAGACCTAAAGGAAAAGCAATCTTTTTCTCAGGAGATATAGGAAGTATTAGTGCCGGTTTTTTCATTTTGTATTCTATAACTCTGTTAAACATAAACAATCAAACGGTCGCCTTCTATGGTCTTGTTCTTGTCTACTTAGTTGATGGTGGATGGACGATCATTTTGAGATTAACTCGGGGTGAAAATATCTTTCAGGCGCATAGAAGCCATATTTTTCAACTTCTAGCAAATGAACTTGACTGGGGACACCTCCGAGTCACTCTGGTGTACATTTTAGTTCAATTGGCTGTAAACCTCTCTCTTCACTATGTTATACAATCCTCGGCTGTAAACGCTAATATGTGGTTACTCACCGTTTTCATTGTACTTTCTATTGTCTATTTCATTATTAGACACTTTATTGTCAATGTGGAATCTAGCAGAGCGAGAATAGAGTCATGATCAGAAGATTTCTTCTTCGTCATTCTGATAAGTTCATATCGCAGTGGCTCATCTTGCTGCTGGATTTGCTGATCGTATTAGTTACTGCACCTGTAGCCTTCTGGATCGTATATAACCTCAGGGCTGATCAACTTGTCGTCACTAAAATTGTGCAGTACTCGCTTGGAGCTGTGGTGGCCTATTTGATTGGCTCACTTATCAGTAAATCCTATCGTGGAGTAATACGACATACCTCTCTTGAAGATGCGTTGAATGTAGTGCTAGGAGCATTTATAGGCCTTGTAGTGCTCATAGTCCTCAACATACTCATTGACAAGACAAAAGTGTTTTTTGATATTCGTCTACCTTTTGCACTACTATTCCTGCACAACTTTTTCTCGACGTTTGTACTCATTCTCTTCAGACTTGTCACTAAACTGACTTATTACAGACTACTAAAGCCTCGGGTAATAGGAAACAATACAGTGATTTATGGAGCTGGTGAGCTGGGTATTCTTACTAAGAATGTGCTGTTGAATGATTCAAAGATGAATGCACGAATTGTAGCCTATCTAGAAGACAATCCAAATAAAATCAAAAAGCGAATTCAGGGTATTGAGGTGTATGACAGCAGAGGCTTCAATAGCGAAATGATCCAATCACAGAAAGTATCCACCTTGGTGCTAGCTATTGAGCGACTTGATGCAGATCGAAGGACCCAAATAGTTGAAACCTGTCTTGAGAATCAGGTGGTTATTAGACAAGCTCCTCCTATGGATGCTTGGATCAATGGGCAAATCAGCAGTCAGCAAATCAGACAGGTGAAAATTGAAGATCTACTTCAAAGAGCTCCATTAGAGTTAAACAAGACTCATATAAAGAAGTATTTCGGAGATAAGACAGCATTGGTTAGCGGTGCTGCAGGCTCAATCGGCGGAGAGATAGTCAAGCAGTTAGTAATAAATGAGGTCAAGAAAGTAGTCATTCTTGATCATGCCGAGACGCCTGTTTTTGATCTACGTCAAGCTCTTGCAGCCATAGGAACCACGTTTTGTGAAGTCTGCGATGAGATCATTAGTGTAACGGATCAAGTCGGGCTTAAAGAAGTGTTTGAAAAACATCATCCCGATGTAGTTTTTCATGCGGCTGCTCTGAAACATGTTCCTTTGATGGAGCGACACCCAAAGGCAGCATTTAATACCAACGTGATTGGCACTAGACTAGTTGCTGAACTCGCTGGACAGTTTCAAGTCGAAAAATTTGTATTGGTGAGTACGGACAAAGCAGTTCGGCCAACGAATGTAATGGGAGCTTCTAAGCGTCTTGCAGAGATGTATATAAAGGCTTTGCATGATGCAAATAAGTACAGTACCAAATATATTGTTACACGTTTTGGTAATGTTCTTGGGTCCAATGGTTCCGTAATTCCCACTTTTCGTAAGCAAATTGAAAATGGTGGGCCGATCCGCGTAACTCACCCTGAGATTACCAGGTACTTTATGACCATCCCTGAAGCGTGTCAACTGGTACTGGAGGCTGGTGTTATGGGTGGTGGTGGAGAGACGTACATCTTCGATATGGGTGAACCAGTTAAGATTGTTGATCTCGCAAAAAAGATGATCGCATTGAGTGGTATGCGACTTGATACTGATATCTCAATAGAATTCTCCGGATTGCGACCAGGTGAAAAGCTATATGAGGAGCTTTGGCATGGTGATGAGAAACAATTAGGTACTTATCATGATAAGATTATGATTGCCGAGACATCAACGGCGAGCCTTAGCGAGATAGATGATGTAGTAGATCGGTTAAGCGACTTTTGCCAGACCCAAAGTAATGAAAAGTTATCTGAGAGCCTGTTAGATTTTAGTAATCAGATTATTCCTGCTGAACTTCGAGAAACATGATTTCATTATTGCTTTCGCTATACAGACTGTGGTCTTACAAGTTGAGTTGGGTTCTCATTTTATCCATTTTTGCTTCTACTACGAGCTTTGGCCAAAACATGTCGAAGTACCGGGTACCTCAAAACATGAAATTCTCTTCGATAGAACTACAAATAGGTTATTATAAACCTCGTCTCTATTCTTACAATGAGGTGTACTTTGATCAGTTCACAGAAGGTAAATTTCAAGGCAGTAGGCTTATTGCAGGAGCTCTGACTTACAGGCTTATAGACGAGTGGTACATCAAAGGTGGGCTAAGCCATTGGGGGGAAAGAGTACAAACAGAAACTATTATAATATCCGACCAGCCGGTATATGAAAAAGTAAAGTTAAACATGCTAATGGCTGAGTTGGCAGCTGTCTATGACATTAAGTTATACCGCCATTTTTACATACAAGGCGGGTTTGGTGCTATCATCGCCAGGATGACCAGCGATCACCAGCGGGTCATAGGAGAATCAGAAAACTCTTTTTTGGGTACAAGCTACCCTATCATGGCAGTAGGCTTTGGTAGTCTTAACTACACATTGGATGGCTACTTAGATTTTGGTGTTCAGCTTAAAGCGATCTATGGGCGATCTAATCATTTTGTAGCTGACTTTGGGGAGATGGTCATGTCAACAGCTGGTCCTGAAGCCTCGATACGAATAGCATACAATTTTCAGAACAGATGGTTTTTTAGAAAAAGCCACGGAGCATTTAGGAATCATGATAGCCGTAGCTACTAATAGGATAAGTTCAGAGTATTGGTCTATGAAAGTTTAAGAAATATTAGGGGATTCTTTTACAAAGAATACTTGCTTATCGTTATGACCTTATCCGTTTGTTGGCTAATATGCCGTAATATTGGAAAGAGTTTTGGTGACTACATAATTCATAAGCAGTATTAAGCGTTGACCGACTTAGGAACCTCAATTTTTTTGACGATAACAGTATTTTGCTAATGCGAATTGTACTTTTTTATTTTTGTTTGGTATATTCTGGATGATATGAGAACGTTGATCACAATAATCCTTTACTCTATCATCTGTAGTAATGCATTTGCTCAGCACTCCAGGTCAAGTACTTATCACAAGAGGGATGGCAGAATTGCAGCTTTTGGATTGAACGTTGGTTATTATCGCCCCATACTTTATTACTACAACAATATCTATCTAGAGAATTCTGGAGTACGTTTGGATGGTGGAGTTAGCTTTGGTGCGGTTCTCGACTATTATGTAACCAATGGAATTTATGTGAGAGCTGGCTTAGACTTTGCATCCCAGAGCCTGGAAACCAGGGATGTAGTGTTTAAGGAAAGAAGTAGAAGTGACGACTTCAGTTTGAGTACACTTCACGGCTCTCTGGTGGGATACTACGAACTAACCCTTAAAAGGGGGATCAAACCATATGCTGGTTTAGGAATTGGAATACTTAGAGGTGAGGTGGATCATTCTATCAACTATGAAGATTTTGACACTGCATATGTCAACACTGGCTACCCACTTTACGGAATTGCAGTGGGAGGAGTCAATTACATGCTCACAGAAGAACTAGACATAGGAGTTGAATTCAGGCTTTACTGGCCTGCCCACCATGGTGACTATAGCACCGTAGAGCTTGGCAATAGCACTACCACACTGTCTTACGCTGGACCTACTGGTCTGTTAAGAATCGCCTACCGATTTGATTCGATTATAAATAGAGATCGACTTGACGTTAGAAAACGCCGATTATGGCGTAACCGAAAAGCTAGAGGACGCTAGCTCTCAAAGAAGCCCACACTAGCACCTACCCACTGCTTGTCTTTGTTGTAGCGGACACCAATCATCTCACCTTTACTCAATCGTACGAGGTTGTTGACTATTTGGGCTCTTGAGTCCCCTTTGTTCCAAAGCATGAGCATTCTTATCTCACATTTTGCAGGTGTATCAGGGGTTTGAACAATAGGTTCATAATTGACTTTCTCCTGCAGAATAAAGTTTTCCTTATCCTCAATGGCGTCAAGATCTTCTTTAGAAACATTTAGCTTTACTCCAGCACCAGCAAAGGAATACAACGGTTTCAGAACATAATTATTTAAGTCGCTTGGATATTCCGTCACCTCGTTTAAATAGATGCTCTTTGGGACATATTTACTCTTAAGTAGTGGCATAGTATACTTGCTTATACGAAAGAACCAATTGGGGTGTCCTACCCATTCGACATCTACTTCATCCTTAAAGTAAAACTCTCGCTGGATATCATCTCTTTGATTCAATTCATCAAAGATCACGCGGTTGTATATCTTATGAATATCGACTCGTTCTCCACATTCGGATAGATAGTAGAGCTTTTTCCCATCTTTTTTGAGTTTGCTAATGCATAGTACCTTAATGCCCAAGTGATGCTGCGCGCCTAGGAAGTCGATGTATGTGGCTTGCTTTTCAGGCTCCACTTCTAGCAGTACTACATTTTTTGGGTTATTATCACCAACAATCACTTCTCTGAGCAACTCTAAATAAGAGGTAGAATCATGACCTTCAAGATGGACGCTTAGGCCGTTAGGAATATCAAAATGCTCCTTGTAAGCCTTACTCAGCAGGTCCTGGAAAAAATAAAGCGAAGGGAATCCCTGAATTTCTATAAGCTGGGGGGTCGGATCACCATTTTCATCTTTGCAAATACCAAAATCCATTTGCAGAAACCGTGTATGATAATCTTCACCGGGCACTTGTAAATGGGGATGCTTGATGGCATCTGCAGTGATTTCCTTGAAGTTGGGTTGTGTCAACACTTCACTTATGTCATTGCACGCAGTGATGAGACGTTGTTTAAGAGGGTTGGGGATGAAGATAGGAGTCTCTGCAATACGAAAAGGAGGACGGTGATCGTACTCAGCAGCTATGCTGTCTAAAAAATGTTGATACTTTTCGTCAGAGTATTGAGCTAAATAATGACTCCTGTATTGGCTGATCATACTACTGGTTGTAGTTTGGCTTGATTGATTTTTTTAATTGATGTCTCTATGAACGTAGGCAAGATGGCACGGTGGGTCATGGAAATTTTATCAGGATCATCAAGATGTTCCATCATGTCTTTATATTTTTCTTCACCGAAGTTCTTTATAACCTTTTCTCGATTTTCTTCCTTCTCAAAGTGCGCTTTCATCCCCTCAGGGTCAGCCTCCGGGTGAAACTGTGTGCCTACCATTTCATCAGAAAAGCGAACTGCCATGATGGCCCTTTCATATTCCACATGTGTTCTGATTTTTTCCAAACTTAGGATTTGTGCCCCGTGCTCCTCAAAGACATGTAGATTAGGCTGTATCAATTGCCAGTCTCTACTGTCAACGGCATAGTAGGGGTCGTTCAGTGGATTCAGGATACGGTCAGTCATGCCTGCCTCAGTTTTATGAACAGGGTATACTCCGAATGATGTTGATTTACGAGGTGCGATCTCTCCCAAATCAAAGTGATTACAGGCTAACTGAAAACTGTGACAGATAAAAAAGAAATGCTTCTTAGGGAGTTCACCTGATAAGTTGTGGTTCCAAACCTTATCAACCAAATCATAGAATCTGTTCTCCCAGATGCCATTGCCCTCCAGAGGGTTGCCAGGCCCACCACTTGAGATATAGATATCATATTCCAGACCAGGAACTTCATTAGTCACCCTGACATCATACTCACTGATAGTCACATCGTCTAAGTACCTTGAAGCAAGGTCTCTGATACAGCGCATCCCCTGATTGGGATGACCGTTGTTCATATCCAATATGGCAAGCTTCAGTTTTTCCTTCTCACTACTCATTCTACACCGTCCACAGTTTGTTCTATGATGAAATCCACCACTTTTTCTAAGCTTCCACTTTCTTCAAATACCTTCAACTGTCTATCCGCACCAGTGCCTTGCTCCAGGATCTTATGAATATGGTTAATTGCATCTCTTGAACCAAGGTCATCAACTACATCATCCACAAAGTCGATCATTTCGGAGATCAGAACACGGGTATTGATTTCCTGTTCCTTTCCAAAGTCAATCAGCTTTCCATCAATCCCATACCTGCTGGCTCGCCATTTATTCTCATTGATCAAGTGTCTTCGGTAGATCATGAAGTTGAGGTTTGACTCTCTAAGTTTGTAGAGTTTGGCCACAAGCGCTTGTATCAAGGCCGCTATTGCAATAGTGTCGTCTACATTCAGCGGTATATCACAAATACGAATTTCAAGGGTAGGATAGAAGGGATGTACCCTGATATCCCACCAAATCTTCTTAGCATTATCAATACACCTGGTTTTGATCAAAAGATTGATGTAGTCATCATACTCAGCGACACTATCAAAAAAATCTGGGATCCCTGTGCGGGGAAACTTATCGAAGATCTTGGTCCTGAATGACTTGAAGCCCGTATTACGACCTTCCCAAAACGGAGAGTTAGTTGAGAGAGCGTATAAATGAGGAAGGAAATACCTGATTGAGTTGGCAACATGAAGTGCCATAGCACGGTCTTCTATACCTACGTGTACATGCAATCCAAAAATGAGATTTGACCTGGCAGTATCCTGTAGTTCATTGATGATCTCATTGTATCTGGGGTGAGGTGTCAATAGCTGCTTCTGCCAGGCGCTAAAAGGGTGCGTTCCAGCTGCACCAATTCTAAGGTCCAGGTCACTGGCAATGCTGTTGATTGTGTTTCTGAGATACCGTACCTGATCACGGGCTTCATAGATATCTTTGCAGACATTGGTGCCTACCTCTACCACGGCCTGGTGCATTTCTGCCTTGACCTGATCTTCCATGTGCCTGTTGGCCACCTCTACGATCTTTTGTTCGTGAGAAGTGAGCTCTCTGGTCTCAGGGCTAATGACCTGGTACTCTTCTTCTATACCTAGCGTAAACTGCATATAACAAGATTTAAAGAGAAATGAATCAGACGAATATAACTACCCTGATCCATTTCTCTATCTCATAGACACTCCTGCTAATTATTTTTTTGCTGATCTTTTAGCGGGAGTTTTTGTTGCAGCTTTCGCTGTACTTTTAGTAGCTGTGGTCGTTTTGGCTGCCGGTTTTTTGGCAGGGGACTTCTTTGTTACTGAAGATTTTGAGGTTGACTTCTTGGCGGGAGTTTTTTCCACGGGTGTTTTTTTTATCTGAGATGGCGTGAAAACATCGCTGATGAAAGTGCCCCATGTCAGGTTGAGCTGACCTTCTTTGTAACTCTTAGCTTTTTCAATCGCCATATTGGCGGCATTTTCTACGATCCAGTCAAAATTGACCTGTCCAACAGAGTTGATATCAGCATCAGGAGCTGGGTTGCAAAAATCAATGGCGTAAGGAACTCCATCTCTTACCGCAAACTCTACGGTATTGAAGTCATAACCCAATGCCTGATTAAGCTTAACGGTCAGTTTTTCGATTTCTGCTAAGAGCTTCTTAGCTATAGGAGCCCCATCGGTCACGTATCTCAAGTGGTGTGGATTGCGAGGTTCATATTGCATGATGTGCACATTGCTTCCTCCTAGACAGTAGCAACGGAAGTATTCTGTGAAAACGATCTCTTCCTGGAGCATCATGACCAACTGACCGGTTTCGCTATGCTTGTTAAACAGGTCCTGAGCATCATTTACTTTGTATACATTTTTCCATCCACCACCGGCAAATGGTTTCATATAGGCAGGGAAACCTATGTATTCAAAGATTTGCTCCCAGCTGGTTGGGAATTTTAAGTTGCGGAATGAGTTCTCGTCTGTATCGTCAGGGCGATGATTAGATGGTAGCAGTACAGTCTTAGGTACCGGTACCCCAATTTTTTCCGCTAGGGCATTATTAAAAAACTTCTCATCTGCACTCCACCAGAACGGATTGTTGATAACAGCTGTGCCACTGATAGCGGCGTTTTTGAGATAAGCCCTGTAGAACGGTACGTCCTGAGAGATCCTGTCAATGATTACTGAATAGTCAGTGGGAGCGGCCTGCTGCACCATATCAATCGATACGGCTTCTGCTTGAATACCTTTAATTTTCTTTTCGTTAACGCGATCAACAAATGCCCATGGGAAAGTGTCTTCTTTGCCGAAAAGGATGCCAATTTTTTTCATGTCTATGAGATATTATGAGTAACTACTTGTGAATGAGTGATAGATAATGAGGGAACATGTCTCTCCATAATGGCCAATCATGTTTTGCCCATCGACGGAGATCAAACCAGTGATTGATGCCTTTATCATTGAGGATTCCGGAAAGCTGCTGGTTGGCTTCAAGACAGATATCCCACTCACCGGCACCCAGCACGATGTTCATGTTCCAAAGTTCAGGATGATTGTTGTTGGGTAAAAAATCGACTGGATTGTTGAAGTATACATTGTCATCATAGTATCCGTCCATAAACGAGCGAACATCATAAGCCCCACTCATGCTGAATAGATGACTCACTACTTCTGGGTGTCTAAAGGCGAAATTAGCTGCGTGGAACCCTCCAAAACTTGCTCCTGATACTGCTACTTTTGGAATACCGTGGTTGTGTCTTATGGCATCTACGATCTCCTCTCTGACGAACTTATCATACCAGATATGATTCTTAACACGATCAGCCGGATGAATGTCTTTATTGTACCAGCTGTAGGCATCAATACTGTCAGGACAGTAGATTTTAACTAAGCCTTGGTCTATGAACCACTGAGCAGACTCGATCAGCTTGAAGTCCTTGCTCTCGTGGTAGCGGCCCTTGGTACTGGGGAATATGATTACCGGATGTCCGGCATGCCCAAAAACTAGCATCTCAATCTCTTTGCTGAGATTGTGAGAGTACCATTTTAAATATTCTTCTTTCAAAACGAAATTTTGTTTATATTAAGATAACCTCAATTTTACCGCGAATTTACTTTCATTTATGGAGAAAGAAAAACATCCTTCGGAGCATAGAGTTGATTAAGATCAATGAAACCGATTGAAATCAGCCTATTGTACAAAAAGATTTTAAAATCTTTTTGTACGGCTATTGTGTAGTTTTACTGCTGTGAAAAGAGGGCTATTCCATATCAGTTCGCTCAAGCCTTTTGTCAAATCAAGAGAGGTCTTAGAGCACCACCATGGGATCGTACAGCACCAGTTGAGGGTGAGGTCGAAATACTTGCAACGTAAGGTGAAAGTGGATGTATATCTACCTCCTTCTTATCACCAATTTCGACCTTATTTCTATCCGGCTCTTCTTGTCAATGATGGACAGGATATGGAAGAATTAAAATTGGTTAACACTCTTGAGAGATGCTACAGTGACCAATTGATCGATGAACTTGTGGTAATAGCTGTCCACGCCGGAGACCGGCTGCATGAATATGGTACTTCCGGGAGGCCTGACTACATGGGCAGGGGTAATCTTGCTGATACATATACTACCTTCATTATTAGAGAGCTGGTACCATACATTTATAAACATTTCAGATGCATGAAGCACCCTGAAGATTCGGCCATTGCCGGATTTTCTCTCGGAGGCCTAAGTGCCATAGATATAGCCTGGAATTATTCCAGATGGTTTTCGAAAGTGGGCGTATTTAGTGGCTCATTTTGGTGGCGTGACAAGGGGCTTGACGATAGTGATCCAGATGCTTATAGGATCATGCACGATATTATCCGAAATGGTGAAAAACGTGATGATCTTAGTTTCTTTTTCCAAACCGGGACGCAGGATGAAGAATGCGACCGCAATAATAATGGCATCATTGATTCAATTGATGACACCCTTGATCTTATCAAAGAGTTAGAAAGAGTAGGGTACAGCGAAGAGGAAATTATCTATTGGGAAATAGAAGGTGGTGAGCACAACTACCAGACCTGGAGTGAGATTTTTCCTGAGTTTTTGAGGTGGGCTTTTGGTAAAGAAGATACACTATCCGAAAAGTCGGCTTAGCAGTCCTTTTTTCTTTTCGATATCATATTCAAGATTTTCACCTTCTATGGCATTCCATATTTCTCCCCAGCCTAAAAAACCGCCTACATTTCTATCATCTATGAAGATATCCGCATTGACTTTACGGCTTTGTCCGGGTTCAAATCCTTCGCCAGGGAAGTTCTCATTTATTGCATAGAACTCTACTCCATTACTACGACAGTAGTCCACAGCTTCTTGGAGTGTTTTGCTTTCTCTTATAGTCCAAAGTATCAATCGGTGACCCTTGTCTTGAAGTGCTCTCAAGGTTTGAAAAGCAAAAAGTTTTTCTGCTCCTATTCTCGGGTATTCATGATCGACAATAGTACCATCAAAATCAACAGCAATGATCAATGACCTCATATTTAAAAAAACTTCTAACGTCTGGATTAATGATAAGGTAAAGATAGCGAGAAGAAAATGGCGAACTAGCGCGATATGATAGTTTGCTAATTCGGAATCGTTGAATGGTCTGTATTATTCGATCAAACCCTTCTTAAAGCAGCTAAAAGTGTGTTACAAGCTATACGTAACCTGCCAGTTGATACATGATCATGCCAACCCACTCTCTTATCAATGTATGCCATGTGGCCAAAGCTCCAAGAGAAGGTATGATAAGTTCATCTGGAGTCCAATCAAGTGGTTTTGTTTTATATCCGGTACTAAATGGAATGAAGATAGCCCCTTCCTTTCTAAAGCAGGCAGCAGCCCGTTTCATATGAAATGCTGATGTTACAAGAACAAATGGTTCACTGATTAGCTCGTTTTCGGCGAGATATTGTACTGTAAATTGAGCATTCTCATGTGTATTCCTTGAGTCAGGTTCAACAATAATATCTTCTGCAGATACTCCGGCTGCAATAGCGTATGTTTTTAGCTTAGGTGCTTCTCTAAGCCCTGGTTCCAAAAGCGATCCAGACCCCCCGGTAATTAAGACTTGCTTAATGAGACCTTTTTTATAAAGCTCGATACTGTGGTTGATTCTGTCTACGGACTCATTGAAATGAAGCCTATCTTCTGGCAGTCGTTCGAGATCAGCCATTCCTGTTAGCACAACGGCTAATGAATACTGATCAGCTAATTCCCGATAGGGTATAGGAGGTACCTCCCACCAGCTCATGAAAACACCACTAAAAAATGGATTGGTAAAAAAGATAAGTAAGGCAAAGCTGAGAGCCCTGAATTTAGACCTGAGTCTTTGTGCTCGAAAAAAAAATGATAAAGAGAAGCTCACAATAATCCAGCTTAATGGCATGATCAGGAAGGTGAGCAACTTAGATAACAAAAAGAACATTGCGTCAGTCTTTTCCTGTTACCACTCTGCGCAGTAAATCGAAATAGAGTGTAATGAAAAGGATAATGGTCATCACCCAGATCACTGCAATGTTGAAGTTGAGCGTATCGTAATAGTTACCAAGAAAATGCTTTTCAGGATAATAAAAGTTCACTCTGAAGTCCAAAGGTGAGCTAGGAAACTCGTCTCTTGCATAGATCGGGTACACCTTCCTGATAAGGTGACCGTCTTCTTCTATGATTCGTAAGTCGGTGTTTGTGTTTTTGAGTATCCTAATAATGTATTCATTCTGATAGGCATCTCGTTTGTCGAGCAGAGCCTGTTTTTCTTCAGGAGACTTACTGATCTGGGCGATCATCTGATCTTTTTCCCGAGTTGCCTTGTTACGGCGGTTATTATGAAACTTTTTTAGTGCTTTGAGAAAGTCAATCGTCTCTTCAAATAACTGGCTGTCAAAACTTGCTATTGTCAGATCATCAACTTGGGGAAACTTGTCTTCACCAACAACACTCAATTCCTTTTTGAGCTCAGTACGAACGAGATCAAGTTTACCTGACATTAGTTCTTGAATTTCCACATCTTCCGCGCCTAGGTGATGATGACAGTAGTCTAGATCAGATTCCAGGTATGGGAGAAAGTAGATGGTCTTATACTCCCCATCGGCTATAGCTCTGTCAAGTTCATAAAACTCTTCCTCATAAGGGTTGTGTTTAAACTGATTCACTGCAAGAGCCTCATAAGCCCATCTTGAGGCCATAAGCTCTCCGATCAAGGGCACTTTGTCTTCGCTGGTAAGTGAAGGGTGTAACTTATCAAAACCAACTACTACTCCGCTGAGTATCAGTTGAGGAATGATCAGTATTGGGATCAATATATAAATGGTAACCGCCGAATTAAAGGCAGAAGAAATATTCAGACCTAGAATGTTAGCAAAACAGGAAATGGAGAATAACACGGCGAAGTATTCAATACTCATGTCCCTGATCTCAAGTATGTAGTTGCCGATCAATACAAACATGATGGTTTGAAGGGCTGACATGAAAAACAGTATGCCTGTTTTAGATAATAGGTAGCTAAGTCTGCTTAAATTAAGAAAGGCCTCTCTCTTCAAAATTCGCCTGTCCCTGATGATCTCTTCAGCGCTGATCGTAAGCCCCATAAAGAGCGCTACAATGACACTCATGAAGAAAAAAGCTGGGATATTGAGGTTTTCTCTGAACGTGTACTCCTGACCTGCTGGCGCATACCTGACAATAAAGGCCAACAAAAAAGCTAGTAAAGGAGCTTGGAGCAAATTGATGATAAGATACTGTCTATTGCTAAGCTTGGAAAGTACATCTCGAGTTACAAAGACCCCTATCTGCTTGAGTTTGCTTGGGATTTTAAGGGTTTTTACCGGCTCTTCATCGACTTCCTTAACCTCCTCAACGGTGATATTCTCCTTAAAGTACTCGTACCACTCCTTGGCCGATATTTTTCTGGCAGTGGTCAGTTGACCATACTCGTCGACCACCTTTGTTTCAATGATATTGAAAATCTGCTCCGGGTTGACATTGCCACACTCAATACAAGAACCTAGATCCTTATCGATCATATCAACGATCGTCTTGAAATAGATCACAGCATCAATAGGGTTGCCGTAGTATATCTGATAGCCTCCTACATCTAATATAAGGAGCTTGTCAAACATCTTGAAGATCACAGATGAGGGCTGATGTATTACAACAAAGACCATCTTTCCCTTGAGCGACAGCTCCTTGAGCAAGTCCATGATGTTTTCAGAGTCTCTCGAGGACAACCCGCTTGTAGGCTCATCGACAAACATTACGGAGGGTTCACGCAACAGTTCCAGTCCTATGTTGAGCCGCTTACGCTGACCACCCGAGATCGTTTTTTGAAGAGGGTTTCCCACCTTCAGATCTTTGCGTTCCGTTAAGCCAAGTGCGTTAAGTGTCTTGACTACTAATTCGTCTATTTCTGAGTCTGAGGAGCTCGCAAAGCAAAGTTTGGCCGCATAGAAAAGGTTTTGATATACTGTTAGATCTTCTATCAACAGATCATCCTGAGGAACATATCCAATGAGGCCTTCAACTGCAGATCTGTCGTTGTGGATATCCTTCCCATTGATCCTTACAGTGCCGTCAGCTGGCTGATCATTGCCATTGAGTACATTGAAGAGAGTGGACTTACCCGCTCCACTGCCGCCCATGATACCAATGAGTTTTCCAGATTCTTCAGCAATGTTGACATCTACGAGCCCAACATTCCCATTTGGGAACTTGTAGCTGACATTCTCAGCAACGAAAGAAATATGCTCTTCGTGACTATCCTTTCGGAAGCTACTCACAACATCGCTGAAATAGACAGGTGTATTTTTGTTTCCCTTTATGGTACTGCCATGCGGAAACACTGAAACCAAGTTTCTCTTTAGGGGTAAACCGTTTAGGAACAGTGAAGATTTGCCGACATATTTGACAAAGTACGCTTCGAGCAGTGGTATTCGAAAAAAAGCCAGGAAACCATTCATCTCTTCAACTTGAAGATGTTTTGCCTTGATGTCACTGTCCTTGTCATCAATTATTAGGACACTTTCCGCGGCAAACTTTTCGCGCTTCTTGTTAACTACAAATGAACGAATGTGGTGAAGGACATTCCTATTGAAATTAAAGCATTCCCCGATGAAATAGACAAGTTCGCTCTCACGCTCACTGATAGAGCCATCAGCCACAATCAGTTCCATAAGGCCTATCATGACCACAAGTTTCTGCTGCTTAGTTAGTTCAGCGTTTACCTTACTTGTGAGTTCTGTGATTCGGGTTTTCTCATCTTTCGTGTCCGAGCTTTGGCTGTCAATCTTCTCGACGCACTTATTGAAAAACTTTAGATACTTCTTAGTGTCTGCTCTATTGACATGAGCTTCGAGAAATTTCCGAACAGAGACTATTTCATCACTGGTTACATCATCCTCTTTGGCTACAATAGCCAGTAGCTCAAGAATGACCTTCAATAACTTCTCGCTCATCTCAGTTGGTTAGGGTTCGGCAGATGCTAAAGATAAAAAAAGCATTGAAATTGTATCTCAATGCTTTTTTTATGAAATCTGGCAACTACTATTCTGTGATCACACCTCTGATCCTTTTCACATCGTAGGTAATGGTAGTAAGCTCGTCCTTGGTTAAGACAAAGTCGCCGTTGTTGTTTTTAATCTTGTCTCCAACGATATCCAATTCATCGTCATAGATCCTCTTCAATACGTTTAGCTCACCTATCATCGTGTTGATCATGTCGTCTTCGGGAAGATCACCCATTAATTCTATTAGATCTAACAACGGTTGCTTTTGGTCAAGTACGATTTTAATAAGTGGTTCAAGGATAAGGTTTCTACTTTCTTCCGGTAGGAGATCTTCAGGATAGGTCTCTACTACCATTGTAGAAATATAAAGTCCCTCAACAAAACTACCAGCCAGAACGAGTGCAGCGCTATTGAGTCGGTCATCACTTTCTAACCTGCTTTCAGCTACTATAAGTGCATCATTCAAGAGGTTGGCCAAAGAGTCTCTGTTACCCAGGTTTTCTTCAAATCGACTCAATAAGTCAAGGTCAAAAGAGCTTGCAATACCTACCGTTTCTGCGAGTGACTGGCATGCCTCCATGTACTTAAGTGCGTCCTGTACTTGTTCATAGGAAGCCAGGTATCCAACATCAGTGGCATAGATACCAAGGTTCATGGCAGCCTTATCAATTGAAGTCTTATATGCTTCTACACCATCCAAAGAGCTGATGAGTTCTGGGTTGAACTCACTACCTGTCGCTTGAAGAAGAAAAGGGATCTCAGATGGTGGTGGTAGATCATGGATTACCTTATCTATATCCTCAGCAACTTGTTGTTGGGCTTCTGAAAACTCGCTGGAAGCTGATTCATCTTTTTTGCCACCTCCACCACAAGAAAATAGCATCACTGACATTGCCACCAATAGCGTCAAAGAAGTCAGGTAGTTGTAGTTTTTTGAATTCATGATAGTTTTCTGGTTAGGTTGTCAATTTTAATGTTTTTTACCGTCTAATCATAGCCAGATCATGGTATATAATAGTTACACCCGTTATAAGCCATAGGCAGTACTGAATTTAGATACCTTGTTTAGATCATATCGTTTGGGTCGTTTATTTGATAAGACTTCATCAAGATGAATTGAATGTTTTTTGGTGCATGGCTACTTTTGGCTTACCAAAGAATTATCCTTACACATGGCAAAGTCTCACGGCATAGCATACAATAGTTTAAGAGCAGGTAAAAAGTACCGGCTGATCAACTATGGCGAAAGTTTTGAGTTTACCCTAGTTGATATAGGCTCAAGTGACTTCCAGTTGAAGGATCTGCATACCCTTGAAGTATATCATTTGAGCGACCTTACCCGATATGGAAAGGGTGAGGACTTTTGCATTTGGGAGATCTGACATTACTCTTAGCATTCCTGACAAGTCAGTGACATTTTTTGACAGAATAAATGTCGGGCTGATTTCGAGGCAACATAGATTGCTAACTCATCATTATATCACCAAAAACAGGTTGGGATGATCCATCTGCAAGACATTCATAAATCTTACAGTGTAGGAAAGCAGTCGCTGCATGTGCTTAAGGGTATCAATTTGAAGATTGGAGAAGGTGAACTTGTGTCGATCATGGGTTCATCAGGATCTGGTAAATCGACCTTATTGAATATTCTGGGAATACTTGATGGCTATGATAGGGGAGAGTACGTTTTGGGTGATCACCTGGTTAAAAATCTTAGCGAATCAAAAGCTGCAAACTACAGGAACCAACTGATTGGATTTGTTTTCCAGTCTTTCAACTTGCTCAGTTTTAAGAATGCAGTAGAAAATGTCGCGCTCCCACTTTATTATCAAAAAGTAAGTAGAAGGAAGCGCAACAAGTTGGCGGCTGAGTACCTGGAGCGCGTTGGACTGGCCGATTGGGCAGATCACCTACCGACCGAGATGTCAGGTGGACAGAGGCAAAGGGTGGCGATAGCCCGAGCATTGATCACCGATCCTAAAGTGATCCTGGCCGATGAGCCGACCGGTGCACTCGATAGTCAGACTTCTGAAGAAGTCATGGAGATGTTCAAGGAAGTCAACGATTCAGGTAGGACGATCATCATAGTAACTCACGAGAACGATATAGCAGCCCAGACTGACAGGGTGATCTATATTAAGGATGGACTTATCCTGGATGAAAACTACACTCTGGCTCATGTTTGATTTTGACAAATGGCAAGAGATTTTTGATGCCATTCGGCACAATAAGGTCAGGACTTTTGCTACCGCCTTTGGCGTATTCTGGGGCATACTGATGTTGATTTTGTTGCTTGGTGCTGGTCAGGGGCTTCAGAATGGTGTTCGTAGCAGTATGTTACTCGATGCAACCAATAGTATTTGGGTAATACCTTCGCGAACTTCTATGTCTTACCAGGGAATGCCTGCCGGGCGTAGTTACACGCTCTATGAAGATGACCTTGAGGCAGTAGATAATGAGATACAGGGCGTAGAGTTCCTATCTCCTGAGAACTGGCTGAGAGGCGACTACATCATTAGATATAAGACGAACTCTTCGCGGTTTACCATTTTTGGCGCTAGCTCTGATTATTTTGAGATCAAGGTATCCCAAAAAACTGTGAGTGGAAGATCGCTTAACAAGCTTGATGATATCGAAAAAAGGAAGGTATGCATCATAGGTGAGCGCGTAGCAGAGTCTCTTTTTCCAGCCGATGTAGATCCGGTAGGTGAGTACATCACAGTACGAGGATTAAGTTTTAGAGTCGTCGGAGTATTTAGCTTCGATAGCAGTGCAGGCATGGATCAGGCCCAGCGTGTCTACATTCCTTTCAGCACTTTTCAGCAATCATTCAATCCAGATCGGGCAGTAAACATATTCGTGGTAACGACCGAGCAAGGTACCAGTGGTATTGAGCTCGAAAACCGTGTGACTAAGCTAATGAAGCGGCGACATACAATTCACCCTGATGATGGCCGGGCTTTCTATGTACATAATCAGGAGGAAGAGCATAAGAAGGTGACAGAGCTTTTTGCTGGTATTGAGCTCTTTATATGGCTAGTGGGGATCGGCACTTTGATGGCCGGGATTGTAGGAGTATCCAACATTATGATCATTGTGGTAAAAGAACGTACACGGGAAATCGGTGTACGTAAAGCAGTAGGTGCTACTCCATGGTCGATTGTAAGCCTGATCATGCAAGAGTCTATTTTCATCACGGCTGTAGCGGGCTACTTTGGATTGTTTTTAGGTGTGGTTCTGCTTGAAAGTGTCAATAAAATGCTAGAGGCAATGGGTGCCGACATAGAGTTTTTCAAGAGGCCAGAAGTGGATTTCCAAGTGGCGATCACTTCAGTAGTTGTCCTCGTGATAGCCGGAGCGGTAGCCGGGCTATTTCCTGCGATTAGAGCGGCTAGTGTAAAACCTGTAGAAGCACTGAAAAGTGACTAATATGATCGATATAGACAAATGGCAGGAGATATGGATGACGATCCGGAAACATAAACTCAGAACGGCCCTGACCAGTTTTGGTGTTTTTTGGGGCATATTCATGTTAGTGGTACTTCTGGGTGCGGGTAATGGTCTGCGTAATGGTGTTATGCAAAACTTTGACCTGGCTAAAAATGCCGTCTTCGTTTGGTCAGAGCAGACATCTATTGCATATGCTGGCTTTCAGCCAGGCAGGAGTATTGACCTCACCAACACTGATTATGACATAATCAGTAAAATTAAAGAGGTCAAAGTAGTGTCTCCAAGGACACAGATTGGCGGCAGGTTTTCAGATAGTGATTTTCAACTTAAGCGGGGAAATCGGGAGGTGGCCTACACCATCATGGGAGATTACCCCCAGTATGAAGAGATAAAGCCTATTCAGATCAACAGTGGTCGTTTTATCAACGCATTTGATATAGCTCAAAAGCGCAATGTTATCGTTATAGGTGAGCGTGTCAAAGCTGACCTGTTTGAGCCCGATGAAGAGCCTATCGGCGAACACATTACCATATCAGGTACTCCGTTTAAGGTAGTAGGCATATTAGGGACCAGACTAACAGGTGAAGATGCGCTAGACGATCTGCAGTCAGTTTTTATACCCAATACCACATTGCAGCAGGCTTTCAACTGGGGACCTTACATAGGTTGGTTTGGGTTGGTACCTGCTGAAGGAGTTTCGGGTGCCGAGCTTGAGGAGATAGTGAAGGCTGACATTAAGAAGCGACATAAAATAGCACCAGAGGATAGGGCCGCTTTGGGTAGCTTCAATGTCGAGGAGGAGTTCAGAGAGATGCAAGGGCTTTTTTCCGGTATTGCAGCATTTAGCTGGTTGGTTGCAGTAGGTACCATCATTGCGGGTATGGTAGGTGTAGGAAACATTATGTTGATCATCGTAAAAGAGCGTATCAAGGAAATCGGCATACGTAAATCTATAGGGGCCAAACCCTGGTCAATTATAAGTATGATCGTACAGGAGTCTTTAGTGATCTCCGGACTATCCGGTTATTTCGGATTGGTGTTTGGTGTATTCACAATAGAAGGCATTTCCTATGCCTTGAATGAGCTTGGTATAGAATCGGAGTTTTTTAGCAGACCAGAGATAGATTTTGATATTGCTGTTTCAGCGATAGTAGTACTGCTCATATCAGGAGTAATCGCCGGGCTTGTTCCCGGTATTAAAGCGGCGAGCGTTGATCCTGTAATTGCTTTAAGGGACGAATAATTCAACAATACAAGTCAAACACTTATGAAAAGATTTTTCATCTTCCTTACGATCCTTATCATCATCACCATGTTCGTAGGTACGGGCTATTTTCTGTATCAAAAATCAGAGGAGCCCCCTGTGGTTTATGAAACTGATAAGCCTTTTAAAACAGATATTGTCAAAAAGACAATAGCAACAGGATCTATCGTACCTCGGAAAGAAGTTGCGTTGAAATCACAAGTATCAGGCGTAGTAGATGAGCTTTATTTAGAAGAGGGGGCGGATGTTAGGGTTGGTGACCTGATTGCAAAGATCAAGATCATACCTAACGTGGTTGCACTAAACAATGCTCAGGCTCAGGTGGAGACCGCAATCATCAATTTCGAGAATGCCAGACGAGAAAAAGACCGTCAAAAGGAGTTGTTTGATGAGAGGGTCATTTCAGACTTTGATTACAACCAGTTTGTACTCGATTACAAGCTTAGGGAACAAGAGCTAGAAGCAGCAAGGAACAATCTTGATCTGGTAAGAGAAGGGGCCTCAAAGAAGACAGGTAATGTATCTAATCTTGTGAGATCGACAGTAGACGGTATGGTCCTTGATATCCCTGTGAAGGAAGGTACTTTCATCATAGAGTCTAATACGTTCAATGAAGGTACGACCATTGCATCTATAGCCGACATGAATCAAATGATCTTTGAAGGGAAGGTCAATGAGTCCGAAGTAGGAAAAATCGCGGTAGGTATGGACTTGATCATGAGTGTAGGAGCTATAGAAGGCGAATACTTTGATGCAAAGCTTGAGTTTATCTCTCCTAAGGGTGAAGCTGAAGATGGTGCTATCAAGTTTGATATTAAGGCAGATATCATATTGAAAGACGATACTTTCCTAAGAGCAGGATATAGCGCTACTGCTGATATTGTATTGGAAAGTCGAAATGATGTACTGGCTATTCGTGAGAGTAACCTGATCTTTGAAGCAGACAAAATGTTCGTAGAAGTAGCACTTGGTGATCAACAGTTTGAACGTAGGGAAGTAACTACTGGGCTGTCTGATGGTATCAATATAGAAATTGTATCAGGAATTTCGGAGAATGTATCGATCAAAAAGCTTTGATCAGGTTACCTTATGCTCGGAACTGAATAACATAATATGAACAATGACTTGAGCAAGTCAAAAATGGATGCTTTCTTGTCAAACATACCTCTATTGCACTCTTGGGATAATGGACAGACTCGGAATACAGGTGGTTTTCATAGGATACATTTTAGAGTTATAGCAAGTGTTCTTCTACACCACTTTTCAGATGCCCGCTTAAGGATACTTGAAACAGGTGCTGGAAATTCGACTATATTCTTTTGTCTACAAGAACCAATCAAGCTCACCACAATTGCTCATCCTAATGATTCCGTTATTGATAGAATACGCGAGTATTGTTCAAAGAATGATATTGATCTCAGTTGTCTGGAGTATCACAGTCAGATAAGTGAATTGATGTTACCTCAACTAATATTGGATAAGGAATTTGGTGAAGTGGATGTCATACTCATCGATGGAGGTCATGGTTGGCCGACTGTCTTTGTAGATTTTTTCTATTGTAACTATATACTAAAGCAAAACGGTTTACTACTTATCGATGATATTCAATTATATTCTGTTAAAGAATTGGTACGATTTCTTAATGAATTGCCTGATTGGCAAGTATTAGCCAAAATGGATAAGCTTTGGATATTTGAAAAACTGTCAAGCGATAATATCCTCTCAGGTAATATTGCTGATTTACCTTACTTGGATAGAAAAGCTAAAGACTCTCTTGCCACAAAAAGCCAATGGCAGATTTAAACGCACTTTTCTGGACTTGTTTTGACGTCATGTTGTTGCTGTTATCAAGCATTGAAAACCATTGTATTCTTATTTTGACGTTATTCTATCAAACTCTTTATCATAGTCGAGCCTGATAGTTCCTAACCATCTGTCCCAAAACAAGAAATAGAGCCCATAGTTGCCATAGAAGTGCTTGTGATGCTGATTATGGTTGACCGACGTGTTGATCCACTTGCCAATCCATGTCTGTTGAAAACCTCTCGGGTATAGCTCCCATCCCAGGTGACCGTAGACATTGTAAGTCATCATAAAAAAGAGGAAGACTATCAAAGCCGAAGTATGATGTGGTACAAGCAAGACTATTGGGAATATGATAGATGCTTCTACAACACCTTCCAGTGGATGAAAAGCATAAGAGGCCCACGGAGATGGATTGATAGAGTCGTGGTGTACCTTATGAAAATAGCGAAAGACTCTTGGGTGATGCATGGCCCTATGTGTCCAGTAGAAGTAAGTATCATGCATAAAGATCATCGCTAATATGCTCAACAACCAATAAAACCAGCCATGCTCTTCGATCAAATTGTACCTCAGCGTTAACTCTTGGAATGGCGTTGCATATATTAAAAGTCCTATCAGGACAAAGATGATAATGGTGATCATAGAGTATCCCACCTCCCTGATATAGTCCTTCTGTTTCGGAAAAGCACCTTGTATCTTGTTGTCGGAGATACTGGACCGCAAGAGTAAATAGAAAATGATAAAGGCTATGCCAGCAATTAGGAAGTAGCGAAAAGAATTCATCACCAGCATACCTATCGCAATCTCAATGACGCTATCCATGAGATAAATGTAAACCAGCCTGACATCAAATAAAACGAGCTGCCGTAAGACATCAGTTTTAGATCCCCAATACCATTCCGTGCAGTAATACCAACTACCACATATAATGACGCTTATCTTGCTGTTGATTTTTCCATTTCATGCGTTGAAAAGCCTTGACCTAGCGCTGCTAGGCCTGCTTTTTTCGCCTTTGCAATGAAAAAATCCACTACACAATTTATTACGCCTTTATACATCGCAATTGGTATAAATAGCTACATGAGTTACTACTCATCCAGGTAATATGACAGTTCGGTTGATCCAATTGGTCAATGCATCCTTGTAATATGACTTTTGGTTCATGATGATTTCAATGATCAAAACATGGGTAATACTTCTACTGCTCCTTTTTTCATACACAGCCAGCTCTCAATCATTGATCTCCGGTAGGGTGACCAGTAAGTCTGGTGAACCACTTGTGGGAGTCAACGTCTACCTCGATGGCACCTACGATGGTGCTACCACGGACTTAGAAGGCTTCTTTGCATTTGAGACCTATGAGCAGGATAGTTTTAACCTAGTCGTGAGATCTATTGGTTATCACAAAGCCAGTGTAGTGCTGGAGGATCATCTCTCTCCTGTCGAGATTGAGCTAAAGGAGGAGATCAATGAACTCAACGCCGTAGTGATCACGGCGGGTAGCTTCAATGCATCTGAGGGTAGCAAGCAGGAGGTACTGAGACCACTGGATGTCGTGACGACTGCAGGTACCACAGCTGATGTACCGGGTGCGCTCAATACCTTACCAGGAACACAGACGGTGGGAGAGACCGGCCGTTTGTTCGTCCGGGGTGGAGAAGGACGAGAGACCAAGACCTTCATTGATGGTATGCTTGTGCATAATGAGTACAGCCCATCTGCGCCAAATACGCCCGGTAGAAGTCGGTTTTCACCTTTTATGTTTAAGGGAACCAACTTTACTACAGGTGGATACTCTGCAGAGTATGGCCAGGCCTTGTCATCAGCCTTGATCCTCAACTCTAAAGATATTGCTGAGACTAACAGGACCGACTTATCACTTATGACTGTGGGTGTGGATGCTTCAACTACGCGATCATTCGACAAAAGCTCGTTTGCCGGTAAAGTACAATACACCAATCTCACACCTTATTTCGCCTTAGTGAATCAGAACCTGAGCTGGGACAAAGCGCCTGAAGAATTCAATGGGAACTTCGCCTATCGGAAGAAAACGAGTAAGACAGGTATGCTCAAGCTCTATACGAATATTAGCAGCTCCTCATTACATCTTTACGAAGAGGATATTGTGCATCCTGAAATACAACATCCGGTAACAGTCACCAATGATTATGCTCATGTCAACGCCTCCTACCGGGAATTGATAAATGATCGCTGGGGCCTAAAAACGGGTATGTCCTATACAAGGAGCAAAGATTTTGCGGCACTGGACCAAACAAGTCAGGAGGAGCTTCTTCATGGTTTTCACAGCAAGTTGGCCTTTGATTATCAACATTCCGATAGGCTATCAATAATGACAGGTGCAGAAGTGATTGGTACCAATCAGGAGCAATGGTTAATCGATGGATCGACAGCCTTATTTGACTTCAATGAGCTGATCACAGCCACATTCGCTGAAGCAGAACTATTTGCTTCCTCATCATTGGCATTTAAGGTGGGCCTCAGAGCTGAGCATAACAGCTTAACCAATCGACAGTATCTGGATCCAAGGTTATCTGCTGCCTATAAGACAGGTGAGAATAGTCAGGTCTCAGTAGCCTACGGTCAATTTCGTCAGGCACCTGATCGACAAGTGACCTACCTGGATAATGAAGCCGCGAACGAGCGTGCACAGCACTACATCACCAACTATCAATGGTCTCATGAAGGTCGTAGTTTCAGAATAGAGGCTTATGACAAGCGTTATCAGGATTTGGCACGCTATACTAATGTGTTCGATCCAACGACCTATTCTTTTGATGGCAGAGGACATGCCCGTGGTGTAGATGTGTTTTGGCGCGACTCTAAGACTTTTGCTAACACTGACTATTGGGTGAGTTACAGTTTTCTTGATACAAAGCGTTCTTACCAGAATTTTCCAGGTTCGTTCACTCCATCTTTTGCATCCGCCCACAACTTTTCTGTGGTGGTCAAGAAGTTTATCAATTCGATCAAGAGCCAGGTAGGTGGTACATATTCTTTTGCAAGCTCAAGACCATACAACAACCCCAATGAAGACAGGTTCATGTCTGGCCGTACGCCAGCGTATCATGATTTGAGCTTCAATATCAGCTACCTGTACAGCAACCAGGTAATCGTGCATGCCATGGTCAATAATCTACTTGCTATCAATAATGTATTCGGGTACGAGTACGCCAGCGAAACTGGTGAAAATGGCATCTATGCCGGTCGTCCGATCACACCACCGGCACCAAGGTTTATCTTTTTAGGTGTCTTTATTACCCTCTCTAAGAATAAGGGAATCAATCAGTTGCCAAATCTTTAAATCAAATACTGGATATCTAAATTCTACAATTATGAAAAAGAACCTGATCATCATCATTTTTTCGGTAGTGTCCACTGGGCTTATGGCCAATGGAGCATTTGAACGTGTCATGGGAGAAAGTATTCCGGCGATTTTTTCTTCGGATAATCCTGAAAACCTTCAACAGATAATCAATAAACTGGACCGGGTAGGAGCTGCCGAAACGGACCGCTGGGAGCCACACTATTATGTTGCTTTTGGCTACTTACGAATGAGCAGCATGTACGACAATCTGGCTGACAAGGACAAGTATCTTGATTTGGCATTGGAGGCTGTGGCAAAAGGTGAGGAGGTTTTACCCGATGATGCTGAATTTGAAACCTTGAGAGGGTATATACAAATGATGAAGCTTAATGCAGATCCGGCGAACCGTGGGATGCAGTATAGTGGGCTGGTCTTCGGTTCATTTCAGAAGGCCATTGCCCTCAGTCCCAACAACCCTCGAGCTCATTTTCTATTAGGCCAAATGCAGTACGGTACGGCCCAGTTTATGGGAGGTGGAAATGCCGAGGCATGTGCTACAATGAGTAAATCTTTAGAGCTGTTTGCGCAGCAAACAAATCCGGAAAACCCTTTTGCTCCTAGCTGGGGGAAAGAGAGCGCCGAGAGAAGTCACCAGCAGATATGCAAGGACTCAGAGTAGAACCGGTCTTTGGAAATGGAGGTAACATACGAGTTGCTTCCATTACTCCCTTGCCCTTTTGAGTAAAGCAATTGATCTCCTTGATATATGAAACTGAACTAAATGATTGAAAATAAACTGTTGAAGGATCTCTTGTGCTAACCTGGTTATGTCTGTGGGGTCAGGTGATTCCCATGTTTTCCGTGTAGTATTCTTTAAAGTGGCTTACAAAAGACTCTTGGATCCTTGTTTGTATATAGGAGGGGTGGACTGTTCTCACTGCTTTTACAGCCTGTTCTCCTTCCATGCCCTCAGCAACCAGATAGCAGGCTGCAATTGTGCCTGTTCGTCCTACACCGCCTTTACAGTGAAGCAGAAATACTTCATCCTTGAGCTGAACGCGCATCTTGTTAATCAGATCGAATACGTTTCTAGGCTGAGGGATATCCATATCCCTGATCGGAAAATGAATAGATGTGAACTCATTGGCCTCAAGGTCTTTCTGAATAAGCGCTTGTTCTGTTAGGCTAATGACACAATTGATTCCAGCATTTTTGAGATAGGATATGTCTTGATCCCAGTCGCCATAAAGGCCTGGCTGGGGAGATCCGGCCAACTTATTAGAAATGATCCATTTAAATCCTAGCATAGATATTATTTAGCAACCCATTCTGGCGATATAGGCAATCTCAGGGTCTGTACTATTGAAAAAATCATGTGGAGTGAAAACGCCTCTTGTCTCACCATACTTCAAAAAGTAAATGATGTCAGAGCATTCTCTGATAAATCCCAAATGATGAGTGCATATCAAAATGCTCTTCTGTTTTGATCTTAATCTATTGAATGTTAGTAGAAAATCCTCAAGTGAGTAAGCTTTATCCGGCTCGTCAAACAAATATAAGTCGTGACCGTCTGTTGGTACATTCGTATCCGTGGGGATTAGGTCGTTGGCATTGATTACGAAAGGGTTAAGGAAGTTATTATCGTAGGTACTTACGGAGTAGTTCAGATCAGAGTGATATTCGCCTAAGATGAACTTGCGAACTAAAGATTTGCCACTACCACCAGGCCCCATCAGAACCACACTCTGATTTTGAATAAGTGACAAATCAAAGGATGAAAGAAGTAGTTTTCGCTCATCCCTGACCGTCAAATTTTTGATGTTCAATAGAGGGGATTGGCTCAAATCTCCATCCCTTTTACAATTTCTCTGGCCTTCACGAGCACGAGCCCTACATTAGCGTCTGCGGAACAAACTACGCAATATACCACTGATTCTTTCTGAGGCAAACGCCCAAAATAGTGTAACAGGTTAGATGAATACACCACTATTTCCTTGAAATAATGTTCGTCAGATTCTACTCCTCTTGTTTTCTTGAAAAGGCTCTCAATGGTCATCACATTTTCACCTTCAAACATGTCCTTTGTAGCGGCAGCCAGGAAGTCAAAAACCTCTTGTGGGTGGCTGGCAGTAGTTTTCATGTCCAGCATCATACCACTATCCAGGTCTACAACGCCTACTGCTACAGATTTAGGAACATTTTTAAGAGTTGCTTCAATTGATTTGTCAAGCTTCATAATTAGGGTTTATTTATAGTTTAAAATAGATCTTTAGTGAAAGTCAATGCGCCTAGGAGATAGTCGCTTTGACTGTTTTTATTAAGTATTTGGGCGAGACTCCCATCCTCAATGACTCCAATAAATTCTTTGGGTTTTGAGGACTTTTTAACTTGCCTGCCCAGCTCATCCCGTTCGGATAATGCTGAACTATGAAAAACCAGCATGTCATCCATATTGAGTTCTGTGCTGTAATTGACGGTAGAGGTCAGTTCATTTTGTGTGGAGCCATCAAAGAGTATTTTCTTTTTCCTGACAAGAAAGCAACCATCGCCTCTGGTCTCTAACTGCAGTGTCATCGAACTTAGGTCCAATTGATAGACACCCATTGTCAAATCAGGAGGAGCATCCGCCTCACTGATATAGTCCAGGTTAGAATGATGGATCTTGGTATTGATCAATTCATAAAAGGCGTCAAAACTGAAATTGGAAAAGTCATACTCGTCGATAATGTTGTAGAAATTGATGCACAGTAAAGCTCCGGATGTGCCAGATTGATGACAATCTGCTGTGACTATAATGACTTTGTTCTCTTTCCTCTTTCTCCAGAGCAATAGCCCGCTGGCAGACGAATTCAGATTTTCAAAAACGGCATACTCCTTAAAGTAAGTAGAGAGACTATGCTTGCGCTTGATGCGCTTTTGGATCCTGCTTATGGCCATCACATCAGGCCCCTCAGCTGGACTGGGTTGATTCGAATCTGGTTGCAGATACTCTGCTTCCAATACTGCTATTTCCGGTTCGGAAGTTCTCTTCACAACCTTTTTTCTTGTGGACGAGAAGGCCTGCTTCTTAGAAGGCGCAGAGCTCGATTTAACTTTGGAAACAGTGTTTTTTACAACTGATTTTTGAGTCTTGGCTTCTTGATGCTCACCCTCTGTTGTCATCCATTCTTTTATGAGGCTAGCCACTATCGGGAATGACTTACGAGAACCAATTATTACTATGGTCTCTGAATTGAGGTCTGGGTAGACACACACAAAACGATTGTTGGGTAAGTCAAAATAAAGTTCACTGGCAGATTTAGGCATTTTCGGAATCAGACTATGGAAATAGTCTGGGAGCAACTCTATATCCCCAAAAGCAAGTACTACCTCTTTTTTGGAAAAGTCATAATGACCCATCCCTTCCAGATTGGTCAATTCTTTTTTGATGAATTCGAAAAGCTTTGAGCTCTTGCCCGATTTAGACATGAATGGACAGCAGTGAGTTGATTTTAAATGGATTGACGGGCTCGTCGTGATAGGATACCACCCAACCCTCGTTTTTAAGTCGACGAGCTATTAATGTACTAGGGCCTTCCTGGAGATAGAAGAAAGTCGGGGCTGCTTTTTCAGCCTGGACTCTTACTGCAAGTTGCTTCATAAAGCTCAAGCTGTTCTTGAGAAAGGTGTTTGCGCCTTTTGGTATATCCATATCAAATCCATTGTCAGGATTAAGATTGAATACTTGGGTAGCTTTTATGGTCGCTTTATTAATCATGATTAAGCACTTTGCGACCTGGTGTCGATGTTCTTAGGAATTTGAATATAGAAGATCGTGCCCTTACCTTCTTTTGAGTCAAATCGCATGGAGCCACCATGTTTTTCTATGATGTCTTTGCTTATTCCCATACCCAGACCAGTGCCCACACCAACCTCTTTAGTTGTGAAAAAAGGTTTGAATATTTTGTTTTGAATGGAGCTAGGAATGCCCGAGCCGTTATCATGTATCTCTATGATCACATCGGGCCCAAACTCTCGGGTCTTTATAGTAATATGTCCATCGGTTCGCTCTTTTGGGATAGCCTGAATGGCATTGCTTATCAGGTTCATGAATACCTGGTTGAGTTGGCCCGGATAGCAGTCTATCGAAGGAAGGTTAGTATCAAAATCCTTTGTAAGCTCTATTGTATATTTGAAGTTGCCTTTAAGTAAAATTATGACTGATTCAAGCAGATCGTTGATGTTGGTACTCAGTATTTGTTCTTCGTCAGTTCTTGAGAATACCCTAAGTCCTTTGGCTATCTCAACAATTCGTTTTGCTCCATCAGCTACTTCACTGCTAATAGAGCGTAAGTCTTCAAGTATTTCTCCTACCTCGTAGTGATCGCCAATTTGTTGTGCTTGCTCTTTGGTAGAAGGGTCCTTTGAGGCATCAAGTACCTTTCCTAAACCTGCGAAATAACCTTCCAAGTCGTTCAGCAAATCATCAAGAGAGCTGATCCCATTGTACACGAAATTGACTGGATTGTTCATTTCATGAGCGATGCTGGCTGTGAGGGTACCAATGGTAGCTAACTTTTCTTGTTTGACTAGTTGCCCCTGTGTAGACTCTAATTTGTTGATCGTTCTTTTGAGCGTGTCATTGATATTCTTCTCTTGCTTAAAGGCACTTTTGAACTTTAACTCTGACATCATGAGTTGCTTTGCGAGTTCTTCTTTTTCCGCCAAAAGGCGTTCTAACTCAAGTCTTCGGTTCTTTTTGTCTGAGATATCAGATTGGATAGAAACAAAATTGGTGACTTTTCTTTTTTCATCATGTACAGGTACTATCGAGAGATGAATCCAATAAGCTGTTCCTGATTTGGAATAGTTAAGTATTTCTTGCTCGATAGGTTCCTTTTTGGCGAGCTTTTGATGAATGAGTTTTTTGTGCTTAGGATCAGTGTCAGGGCCCTGAAGAAGTTCTCCGGGTTTTTTACCCTTTACTTCTTCAAGAGAGTATTCTGTAAGTTTTGTGAAGCCCTCATTGACCCATTCGATGTGCCCTTTGTTGTCAGTGATCACCACGGAGTTATCCGTCTTAATGGCCACCCATGATAGTTTCTCTAATAGCTGGTTTGGGATTTCCATTTGTTATTATTATTAATCTACACCTGTCAGATTGATGTCAGTATTTCACCTATTTCTGTTCATTACTCATTAAGTAGTTTAACTGCTGCTTTTCTCTATTTCTTATTCGCTAAGATCAACAAAAAGTTAGTGTTTTAACCTATTTTATACAATATGTCGATTTTGCTCGAATCCATCCAGAGCGTCTCGAATTTCACATTTTGTTGCTGATTCCATAAACATATCTGTGTGTGGTTTAATTATTCTCATATTTTGTTTATTTATTTATATAGATGGTTAAACAAAAATGACTCAGCTCCTTACTAAAAATAGGGGAATCCCTTACTTGATTATTTATTGCTATTAAAAAAGTAAAATAATAACTATATGTTGAGTTGCGAATCGGTAAGAGAAATGCTGATGGAAAGAACAGGGATTTGCTTACTATTCACTCAGCTGTAGGGGAATCCAGTTGGAAGAAGTGATCACGCTCCGAAGAGCTTGGACATTGAGGACGGTACGTAGTTTTATTTGATAGACTGCATTTTGATTTGGTCTTTGAGAGCTCTGGAATGTAGGATAGGAAGACCTTGTCGTGAAAAGACTTTGCATGGCCTATCAGCGGTGACTGCTTTCAATGGATGATTGCATAGTTTTTGTCTCTAAGATTCCAGCAGTAGGTGGATGGTTGACATTTTGATCTATTGCGTAGATGCCTCGACCGATGAGGTCGGACATTGACTTAAGTATCATCCACAACTCCAAACAAAAAAGGCTTCCAAACCTGGAAGCCTTTTAGATTTATTTGAATGTCTCGTCCTGAAATAAGTTGA